>CAZOHG010000025.1:0-49496 GCA_964579725.1 uncultured Deferribacteres bacterium | reverse complement strand
GCTTTCCCCGCAGGAACAGTCATTGCCCCGCACGATTTTTTAGTGGTAACGGGCGATTCCGATTTTTTTGCCTTTTACCCCGAGGTGCGACGCCAGCAGGTTTGTGTAACCTCAGATTTTCCCCATCTGGGAAATACGGCAGATTCTCTTTTTCTAACGGATTTGGCCGCCGGTGTCGTGGATTGGCTGGCGTACCATTCGTCCTGGGGCGGTCAGAACGGGCACTCGTTGGAACGCATTCGCCCGGAAAATCCTGCGCGCGACAGCACAAATTGGAGCACGTCGGTGGCGGCTCTCGGGTCGACACCTGCCCAGCAAAATAGCCTCTATTTCCACGCAGAATCCGGGGCAGGGCTACTGATGATTTCCCCCGACCCGTTCTCACCCGACGGAGACGGCCGAGATGATTTTGTCACACTGACCCTTCACTCACCCTGGCCGACGGCACAGGCCAATGTGCGCATTTTCGACCCCTCCGGTCGCGAAGTCAGACGGCTGGCGCAAAATCAGCCCATTGGCAGCCGGTACGAAATCCTTTGGGACGGCCGGGACGCACAGGGGCGTGTGCTTCCGGTGGGTTTGTACATTGCTTTTGTTGAGATTTTTGGAAATAAAATGGAACGGAAATCAACAAAAAAAGTTTTTGTATTAGCACGACGAAATTGAGGGAAAAATGCGCGAAAAATTCCGCACGGAACTTCAGGTTCGATCCTACGAATTGGACTTTTACGGACATGTCAACCACGCGATTTATTTGAATTATCTGGAATACGCTCGCGGTAAGTTTTTGGAACACAAGGGCTTCTCCTTCAAAAAGTTGGCCGAAGCCGACGTCTATTTGTTAGTGGTTCGCGCGGAATTGGATTACCGCGCGCCGGCCCATCTGAACGATTGGCTGGAAATTGAAATAGGGATTGAAAAAGTGGGCAACACCAGTGCTGTTTTTCGGCAGATAATTCGGAACAAAGCCACCCAAACACTTGTAGTGGACGCGCGGGTAACCGTG
Organism: uncultured Deferribacteres bacterium; assembly: GCA_964579725.1. Classification (GTDB taxonomy): domain Bacteria; phylum Zhuqueibacterota; class JdFR-76; order JdFR-76; family BMS3Abin05; genus CAZOHG01. The sequence continues at coordinate 48,490 of CAZOHG010000025.1, read as the reverse complement.
GTGTTTGCGAACAGGGATAGAAAACCCATCCCCGTTCCCGATTTCATTCAAGAAGAATCTCTTTAACTTCTGTAAAAATAAGATGTATTCTTGCAGGGGGAAGCCCTTTTTGCGTCAGGATAAGGAAAGACGTGTTGCGAGGAAGAGAAGTTTTTCTCCCGATCTTTTGTAGAGAGCCCTGGCATTTTTTCATAAAGAGCGGTTTCTGACAGAGACGGCTGGCACAGTTCTAATTTGAGTAAGCGCGATTTTTTCATTTTCGGAAAATAAAAAGTAACAGGAGGCACATTTTGAGGCGATTAATCAAGGCAATTGAAGAAAAAACCGGTAGTCCGATTTCTCCCTACGCATTGGACAAAATTCTGCGGGCAATGGCCACCGATGCCTACGGCTGGCGTATTGTGGACATTTCCGACCAACCCTTTCCCGTTGTGGCGGAAACATTGAAACAAATGGAGATACGAGGATTTTTGAAGTTTAAGGGTAGCCGTGTGGATTTAACGCGAAATGGAAAAGACCTTTTGCGGCAGCGGGGTATTTACCCCAAAGCCGATTTTCGGTGTACCCACTGCAAAGGCACCGGATACGACATTTCCACCTACGCCGATTTGATTGAACGGTTTAAGGAAATAGTTCAAAAATACCCGCGGCCAGAGTCGGTTTTGAACCGCTGGATCATGACGCCCGAATCCGCTTTTCGGCGGGTCATGCTTATGGTTCAAAAAGGGAATTGCCCGGGCAAAAATATTGTTCTGCTCAAGGATGCCGACCTTGTCGGTTTGGCGCTTGTCCTTACGCGTCTTCCCAACAGCGTCACTGTGTTGGAGGATGATCCCGACATGGCCGGCTATTTGAAGGAATTGGCGCATTCCGAACGCTTTCCCCTTTCCGTGTTCGAATACGATTTGAATCAGCCTGTTCCGGAGGACTACTTGGGGAAATTCGACGTGGCCGTAACGGACCCGCCGGAGGACTACGAAACCCTGCTTTTGCACCTAAAACGGTCGCTGGCGTTCCTGAAACCGGGGGAAGGCCAGGCCGCGTTTTTCGGTCTAACGCACACGGAGGCGTCGCTTCGAAAATGGCAAATTTTGCAACGTGATTTGCTCGTCATGAATGACATTGTCATTACGGACATTCTGTACGAGTTTACCGACTACGAAAATGAAAATTTTCAGGTGGAAAAAATCGGTAGTGACATTTCGATTTTTCAGGAGAAACCGACCGTGCCGTGGTACAAATCCTGCGTGTACAGACTGGAAACTCTGTCGGATTTTCAACCCCAGAACGACGCCATTGAGTTTCGCGAAGAGTTCGATGTGGACACGGAACAATTGGCCTACTCCCAAAACCAGGACAAACAGGACGAGGAAAAAGTCTAAACGGCGCCTTGTCTGCAACCTTGCCGGGGCCTTGAGAATTTCCTGAATCGAATCGGATGAAAAAGAAATTTGTTTCCGAAAAAATAAATCGTTACAAATTGAGCCGCCAAAATTGGAACGGCTTGCCGGTCGCCCGAGAATTGACCGACCTGATTGACCAATTTATTCTCGAAACGCTGCACCACCACTGTGAAAAATCGCATTCGGTCCTTGCGGTTTTTGCCCTCGGCGGGTACGGCCGAGCCGAAATAAATCTCTACTCCGACGTGGACTTGCTCTTTGTAACGGAGCAGGTACAGAATCCTGCCCTTCAAAATGCGCTGTCCCGTACGGTACAGGCGCTGTGGGATGCCGGGCTGGAAATCGGGCACCAGGTCATGACGATTGACCAGATTCTGGAGTTGGCCGCGCAAGAGTGGACGTTCAAAACCACGCTTCTTGAAATGCGGTTTTTGTGGGGCAGCCGTGCGCTGACCGAGGTGTTGGAGCAACGCTTGTGCTACGAAAGTATTTTTCGCAACACCACGGATTTTTTGCAAACTATTCTGAAAGAAACGGCTCGTCGGCACCAAAAATTCGGAAATTCACCCCAGCTTTTGGAACCCGAACTGAAAAATGGCGTCGGTGGACTTCGGGATTTGCACGCGCTCCTCTGGCTTTTTAAGGCACACCCTGATTTTTCAGGGGGATTCAAAATTCGCCGCGACGCGGTGCCTTCTACCCCCGCTCTTTTGGCGAAGTTTTACCAGAACGATTTTCTGTTGAAAAGCGATTTTCAAACGCTTCAGAAGGCTTTTGAATTTTTGCTCACCGTCCGCAATGAGCTACACTATTTGACTCAGAAGCGCACAGACCGCCTGGAGTACCGGCTTCAGAAAAAAATAGCCCGTCATTTAGGGTACACCGATTTCGACCGCCATCTGGCAGTTGAGCAATTTCTGCGCGATTACTACATTCACGCCCGGAAAATTTTCCACACCTACCAAATTTTGTCGGAGCTCTTTACCCCGGAAGTACCGTCCTTAATTGACAAAAGGACGAAACAACGAAAAGAAGTTTTAGCCCCACAAATTTCAGTCATTGAAAACGCCCTGGTGTTGGAAGGCGACGCAGGGGAACTCTTCCGGCAAGAGCCCACCCTTTTAATGCAGGTTTTTCGGTGGCAGCAACAACGAGGATTGCGTTTGGGTGAATTTTTGCGCAGCCACATCTACCAGCAAGCGCAAAAAATTGCCGAAACCTTTCGCAAAAATCGGCAGGTTGTGGAAATCTTTTTAGAGATTGTAAACGACCCCCGAAATTTGGGACGAACTCTTCGGGTCATGCACGAATTGGACGTACTCGATCGATTTCTACCCGAATTTTCGGCCATTACGGCGCTGGCCCAACACGACCTCTACCATTACTACTCGGCTGACGAGCACACCCTGTTGGCCGTTGAAAACGTGGCAAAATTGGCGGACGCCACAAACGACCCCTTTGAATTGCGAAAAACCTTGCTGGAACTTCCTGAAAAACGGGCGCTGTTTTTGGGGATTCTTTTCCACGACATTGGCAAAAGTGTGCCGGGCTCCCACACAAAAACCGGCGTCAAATTGGCCGAGCAGATTTTTGACCGCTGGGGACTGACGGGTGAACTGCGGGAACAGGTGCTCTTTTTAATTGCCAATCACCTGAAAATGGAGCAATTTGCTTTCCGACGAAACAGCGAAGATCCCTCCACCCTTCAGCAATTTGCCCAAATTGTGGGGGACGTCCCCAATCTGCAACGGCTCTATTTGCTCACCTACGGAGACCTTTCCGCCCTAAACCCCACTTTGTGGTCGGAATGGAAAGCCATTCAGTTGTGGGAACTTTTCCGAAAAACGCGCTGCTACCTAAAAGGGCAGTGCGTTTCGGTTTCCCTTTCCGAAGCGGAACTGCACAAATTGGCCGGTGAAATGGCCGCGGAAACCGGGGGAAATCCCTCTGAAGCCGTCCTTTTTGGGCACCTCAACCAATTGGGTGAAGAATACCTTAAGTTTTTTGAAAATCGGGAGATTCGCCGGCATGTAGAGCTGGTTGAAAGATTGCAAACCCAGCCGGTGGCCATTGATTTTCAGGATTTGCGCACGCACTGGGCAGTGACAGTGGTTACGCGGGATCGCCCCTCCCTTTTGGGGGACATTTGCGGAGTGTTGGCAGCCAACGATCTGTCTATTTTTTCCGCCCAAATTTTTACCCGTACGGACGGCATTGTGATTGACACTTTTCGGGTACTTCCCTTTTCCTCCAACACCCGTTTTTCGGAAATCAACCAAACCGACATTTTGAAAGATTTTGCCCTGGTCCTTTCTGAAAAAAAGGCGCTGGAAACGCTTTTGGCTCGGCACAAAAGGCGCTGGAAACGGCGCAAACTCAAGAAGTCGGGGCGACCGGACGAAGTGGTGTTCGACAACCAATTGTCCCGCGAGTTTACCATTATTGACGTATTTACTGACGACGCCTTGGGGCTGTTGTACCAGGTTGCCACGGCACTTTCGGAAAGCGGGGTCAATATTTTTTCGGCGCGGATTTCCACGCGGGTTGACCAGGTTTCGGACAGTTTTTATGTTTTGGACACGGAGGGTAAAAAGATTTTGAACCCCGAGCGTCAAGAGGAAATTTGCCAAACTGTTCTCAAGGCCCTCCGGCGGAGGTTGTAAGGGGAGCGCCCGTTTGGATCGGTAAAAGGCCGCACCTCGATTTTTGGGACATTTCCGTCTGGGTCATTTGCAAAACCGCCCAAAGTCTGGTGTTTAGCCAAAGAGCTTTGCCCAAATCTGCTTAACTCCCGAAAGACGCTGTTCCAATTCCGCCAAAAAATCTTCCGCCCCGGCAAAACCTGACGCGCGCGCCACAAAGAGAATTTTGCCCGTTTCTAAGGGCAGTACGGCACGCCTGCGCTGCAACCCGAGGTAAAGAATGGCCTCCAGGCGCCGGTAAAACAGGTAACTGGCTCTCAAAAATTCAGCATCCTTTTCAGACAAAAGTGCCAGATGGTGCAAGGCTTTCAGCAAGTCGGCAGTACTTTGGTGCCGAAGAATCGGTTCGTCCCTTCCGTATTTGAGTTGAAAAATCTGCGTCAAAAATTCAATGTGAACAATTCCCCCCGGCGCATTTTTAAAATCCAGTTCCCGTTTGCGTTTGGAAAACGTCTTGGCGTGAATTTTCCGCAGCATGTCTGTAATCTCCGCTTGTTGTGCGTCGGAAAGACCGGAATCAAAGAGGTAGGATTCGAGGAAGGGGCGAAATTCGTGCCAAATTGGAGAGGAAGCGAGCACTGGACGAAAGCGGAGCAACGCCTGGCGCTCCCAGAGCTGCCCGCGAGTTAAAAGGTAATTTTGGTAGGATTGAAAGGGGAGAAGAAGAGGGGCGCTGCTGCCCTCCGCCCGCAGGCGCGCGTCAATTTTGTACAATTGGCCAGAAGGGGTTATTTGACTTAGGCGGGCAATCAAGCGCCGCAAAACCGTTTCCTGTTCGGAAAGGGTGGCGGCGTCTTTGGTGAGAAAAAGGACGTCCAAATCGGAGCCGAAATTCAGGTCGCGCACACCCCATTTCCCCAGAGCAAACACTTCGGCCGGAAAGGGAACTTCCCCGGCAAAATCGGAGGCCAAATCCCTAAGTTCTTGCAGAACAACAGCGTCGGCCAATTCCGAAAGCTGCCGAAAAATCGTGGGAAGCGGGAAAAGATTTTCAAGAAAGTGAATCCCGGCGCGGAATTGAAAAAAATGCTTCAGGTAAAGAAGGCGATCGCTTCGTTTTTCGTTGGCAAAGGATTCTTGACGCTGTTTCAGAGCGGTTTCAAATTGTTCGGTTGAAAAAGGAAGCTGTTGTTCGCCGGGAGGAAGCAACAGGCTGAAGAAACCGGGCTCGGCTGTTAGAAACCGAATCAACAGACTGCTGTTTCCGGCGAGACTGACCAGAAGACGGCGAAACGCCTGATTTTCTTTGAGAAGAAGAAAAAGATTTTTGAGCGAGCCGTGGGCACGGAAGAGATTCTCAAGATTTTGAAGGGTTTCGTCTGGGTCGGGCGTTTTGCCGATTTCGGGAAGCAAAATGGGCACCAGCGCCAAAAAAGCCTCGCGTTCACCGGGCGTGACCGGTGTTTCCCGCGTTCCAAACGCCAGCCGCGCCAGAATTTTGCGGGCGCGTGCTAAATTGCGAAACCCGACGTGTTGAAGAGCGCCCGATTTTTCGATAAACGATACAGCGGCGGAAGCGCTGTCCCTGGGATGTGCGGATTCTCCCATTAGAATGTGGTCGTAAATGCGGCGCACGGCCGCCATGTGTTGTCTCAATTCCTGCCGAAATGAGTGCCAGTCGGGAAAGCCGAGTTTTCTGGCTAAAATGAAGCGCCGGCGGGCAGCTTCCGGGAGTAAGTGCGTTTGCCGCCAATCTTCCAATTGCAAATGGTGTTCGATTTTTCGGAAAAAAATGTAGCCTTTTCGGAGCGTTCGGGCTTCGGAAGCTGTCAAAAGCCCGTGGCTGGCGAGGGCGTCGACGGCGCGTAGTGTGTTGGGCTCCCGCAAATCGGACAGGCGTCCGCCGTTAAGCAGTTGGAGTGCCTGAACGGCAAATTCCACATCCCGAATGCCACCCTGGCTCAGTTTAATATTCCGATCGCCCTGATTGTGCCGCCGCAGTTTTTCTTCAATGGCCTGTTTAATCCGGTGAATTTCTTCCAGCGGCGACCGAAAAAAGGTGGCAGGGTAGATGAAAGTTCGAAGCTGGCGCAAAAAATCCTCAGCAAAATCCAAATTGCCCGCTACCGGGCGCGCCTTAATGAGCATTTGTCGCTCCCACAAGCGCCCTCGAATCTCGTAATAGTGAAGCGCACTGGCCACCGAACGGGCCAAAGGACCGGCCTCTCCTTCCGGGCGGAGGCGCGTGTCCACTCGGTACAGCGCCTCGCCTTCGGAAAATTCGGAGAGCAAATGCACCAGTTTTTCGCTCAGTCGATTAAAATATTCGTGGAACGTAAAGGATTTTCCGGTGTCCCGGCGCGTTGCGGTGCCTTCTTCGGCATAAATAAACACGATGTCAATGTCCGAGGAATAATTGAGCTCCCGTCCACCCAACTTACCCAATCCCACCACGGCAAAAGGGGCTGGTGGCAGGCCGAATTTGGGTTCTAATTCCCGTTGAACGAGGGTCAAACCTGCCTGGACAAGGGTGTCTGCCAGGTCAGAGAGATTTTGAACGGTGGCCGACAGGTCGTTCCAGCCCAAAATGTCGAGAGTACCAATGCGGAGGATTTCGCGCCGTTTCAGGCGCTTTAAGCGGGATAGAGTAGGGAATTGGGGTGAAGAGTGAGGGCGATCGGGAAAGAGGTCTCTCCAAAAATCTTTCTTGTTAAAATGGGACTGATTAATTCCCGTTGTCGTAAGCCAGTAAAAATATTCCGTGTGACGAATGAGGATGTCGGACAAGTAGCGGCTGGTAGCAAAAAGGCGCAGCAAGATTTCCGAAAAATGAGGGTAATCGAGCAAAAGTCGGTAGAGGGAAGTCTTGCTGACCACCTCGCGCGAGAAGCGTTCAAATTGAACCAGCGCCTGTTCGGGGTCAGGAACCCGGCGGAGCTCACGCAAAAGCAAAGGCTCAAGCTGTGTAAAAAGTGTCCCGCCGAAAGCGTCGGCTTCAAGTCGGTGAAGAATTTTTCGGGACTTCTCCGAAATTTCAAAGGGCTTGGTCACGACCCCACGTCACGTTTTGGTGTTGGAAAGAGAAGCCATTTGTCAGCATCCTATTTTGGTGCTCCAGATGAAAAACAGACAAAAGTCGGAATTAATATAAAAGTTTAAAGGAGCGAAATCAAGGTTGAAAAAAGGCGTGCCGCCGGCCGGTGGTCGGGAATTGTTCAAATGGTTAAAATTTTGTCATATTTTTCAACAAGAATGGTTCAAAATAGAACAGCCCGGTCGTATCTGGAGAGGCCAACGCTGCTGTTCTTGTTTCGAAATGGAACAAAGCGAAATATTTCTAAATTGTAACATCTTGAATAATAGTTAGTTAGAAAACAGAGAGCGCTGGTTTTAAAATTGATTTGAAATTCTAAGTGAAATGAAGCTTTTTGGCATATTGGTTGCAAATAAAAGAAGTGAACTTGGGAAAATTTGTTGATTGAAAACTGAGGGCGTAGCGATGGCAGATGACAGAATTTTAGTGGCGATTGAACGAGACTCGATCAGGAAGAACATCGCGGCAACGTTGCGAGACGCGGGGTTTGCCGTTGTGGAGGCCAGGGATGGCAAAGATGTTGTGGGGCAAATGAACGAAAACCCACCCGTTATTCTTTTGTTGGATGTCAATTTGCCGGAAATTTCCGGGTGGGAAATTTGCAGGGAGCTCAAAGAGGACCAATTAACGCGGCGGATTGGTATTATTTTAAGTGCGGCCAATGCCGACGAAAACGATCTGGTTCGGGGCTTGGAATTGGGTGCAGATGATTTTATGACCTACCCCTTCAGCATGCGGGAAATGTTGGCACGGGTCAAGGCGCTGTACCGTCGTATTCGATTGGCGCGGAATCGAATCAAGGTGCGGGACATCGAAATTGACTTGGACGAGCACCGGGTCAAGAAAGCGGGGCGGCCTATTGATTTGACCTACATTCAGTTTAAATTGCTGTACCTCTTGGCGTCGCGCCGGGAAAATGTGTTTTCCCGCCAGGAAATTTTGGAAAAGGTCTGGGGGCACAAAATTTACGTCACCAATCGCACCGTGGATGTTCACATCAAGCGATTGCGGGAAAAGTTGGGAGAGGTCAAGTACCCCTCCAAATATATTGAAACCATTCACGGAGTGGGTTACCGCTTTATCTAACATAAGCCCGATTTCGGGTGAAAGAAAAATTTTTTCAGAAAAGACTAAAGAAAAATGTCCTGCTGCCGATAAAAGAAGTAAAGAAGCGGGAACATCGAATTTGCAAAATCAACATTTTCTCAAACAGTTTCTTCCTCCCAAGGGGCCTTCGGCGAAAGCCGGGGGCTTTTTTTATTCCCCCCAATTTTGAGACATTTCTAATATGTTGAAGTAATTAGGACTTAAGAAGACCTATTTTTTAGCGAAAAAATCAAAATCTTCCTCAAAAAGCAAAAAAACTCTTGACTTTAAATTGATAAAGAATTAGCTTAATAGCGCTTTGTTTGAGAAGCTTATTTTAAAAGATAGATTTTATCGATTTGAAACAACACGTTAGCAGCGTTGTTGGCAATTCCCAAACACGGATTGGTGATTTTTTTGTTTAAAATAGATCGGACAATTTTGCGGAATTTGAAAACGGGAAGAACCTTCCGTGCAAGGGATTGTTTTTATCTGGTGCTAAACTGGAAACCACTAACCGGTAAAGAGGCAGCCGAACCATGGCCGGAAGGTTCAATCGATTTTTATTCAGTCTCCTTGCTTTTTTTGTAATCTGGATTGCATTTGTTTCTTCGTTGAATCCTCAAGAGCTTCTTGTCGGGTTCGTCTTTTCGTTTATTTCCGCTTATTTTTATGCCCCCCATTTTAACGAAACCGGTTTGCGAAATCTTTCCCCGAAACGAGTTTTTGCTCTTGTACGCTATTTCCCCGTTTTCTTTTGGGCAATGATTAAAGCCAACCTCGACGTCGCGTACCGCGTTCTGAGTCCGAAAATGCCGATTAATCCCGGAATTGTAGAGTTTAAAACCACCCTTCAATCGTCCGTAGGAAAATTGGCGTTGGCCAATTCCATTACGTTGACCCCCGGGACCCTGACGATGGACATCATCGGCGACCGATTTTTCATTCATTGGATCGATGTTCAATCGGACGACAAAGAGAAGGCGCGGGAATACATCGCGGCAGAATTTGAAAAATATTTGAAGGAGATCTACGATTGATGGGTTTCTTTTTTACCACGATTGCTCTGGCCCTGATTATTTCCATTATTCGATTGGTGAAGGGCCCTACCACTTCCGATCGCCTGGTAGCGGCGGACGCCATGACCACCATTACCACCTCTCTATTGGTTTTGCTCGGATTTTATTTTCATCGCTACATTTACATTGACGTGGCACTGGTCTACGCGGTGCTCAGCTTTATTGGCGTTTTGACCATTGCTCGCTACCTGGAAGGGGGGCTTTAATGTTGCAAATTGTGGGATATGTAGTGACGAGCATTGGGGTTTTGTTTCTTTTTTTAGGAGCACTGGGGATTTTGCGCTTGCCGGATGTTTACAATCGGCTTCAAGCCGGAACCAAAGCGACCACACTGGGTTCATTTTGTACCATTGTGGGCGTTGGCATTTTGGAACCCCACTGGATTTTCAAAACCATTATTATTGCATTTTTTATTCTTTTGGCCTCGCCAATTTCGAGTAGCGCGCTGGCCAGAGGAAGTTACAAAAGTGGTGTGAAGCTCTGGGGCAAAAGCATTACCGACCACTACAAAGAAGTTTCTGAACACGGTGGAATTAAGGACGAATAAAAATGGTCATGACCATTGTTTTGATCGTATTAACACTAATTTTGATTGTCGCTGCCATTTTGACGGTTCATTTTAAGGATTTAATTGCCGCAATTGTGGCCAGTTCTGTGATTAGTCTGATCGCTTCCGTTTATTTTTATTTGTTGCAGGCGCCGGATGTGGCCATGACGGAAGCCGCCGTGGGAGTAGGGCTTACAACCGTCATTTTCATCATTGCCGTTCGAAAGACGAAGAGGTACGAGGAATGAGAAAACTGCTGAGCATTTTGGCGCTGGCGGTGATCGGCTACTACCTGTTTGTTGCCATGCAGGCCGTCCCCTTTGGCAAGGATCGCATGAATCCGAAGGTGGCCAAAACCTACCTCGAAGACGGAGTGAAAAAAACCGGCTCCGTCAATATTGTAACCGCCATTGTGGTTAATTACAGGGGATTTGACACTCTGGGTGAAGTCACGGTGCTTTTTTTGGCGGCTACCGGTTTAGGGGCGTTACTTTACGATAAGCGAGGGAAACGGCATCCACGAACGCCCGCCAGCCCCGTTGTGCAGATTGGGGCGAAAATTCTTTTCCCACTCATTGTGTTGTTGGGCGCCTACGTCTTCGTGCACGGGCATTTAACGCCAGGCGGAGGGTTTCCCGGAGGTGTGATTATCGCCACGGGCTTTTTGTTGATGTACATGGCATACCGAAGCTACGACGTGAGCCACACTGCCCTTACGGTTACCGAATCATTGGCGGGATTGACCTTTGTCATAATCGGTTTACTGGGGCTTATTTACGGTCGTAGTTTTTTGAATAATTTTTTACCCTTTGGAATTCCAAACACCGTGTTTAGTGCCGGGGTGATTCCGCTGATTTACATTGCCATCGGACTGAAAGTGGGATCCGAGCTAACCGGCGTGATTGACAATATGATGGAGACCATTCGCTAAAAAATGAAAAGCGGGATTGTTCGATGATCTATTACCTTGCCTCTATTTCCCTGATTTTAATCGGGACGTACGCCATTTTAACGAAAAAAAATCTGATTAAAATTGTACTCGGTTTGAGCATGATTGAAAGCGGCGTCAACATTTTGCTGGTATCCATTGGGTATGTACACGGAAAAACAGCCCCTATTTTTTCCAATCTTTCAATGAAGGCCTCGCAAATGGTTGACCCTGTTCCGCAGGCGCTGGTACTCACGGCAATCGTCATTGGGCTGGCGGTTACTGCCATGGCTCTGGGCATTGTGATTCGACTCTACGATCATCACAAAACTCTGAATATCGATCGCATTCGACAACTGAAGTGGTAAAAAAGAAAAAGATTTGAATAGAAGGTGACAAGGTGGATCCGGTTCTACTTATTGCGCTTCCGTTATTTACAGCTTTTTTGATTCCTGTAGCCAGAAGAATTTGGAAGCCTTCCGCGGAGGTGCTGCCTTTTCTCACGCTGGGATTTAATCTCTATTTAATGATCTCCTATATTCCTCGGGCTCTCAAGGCTCCCATTGTGGTGGTCATTGCCAATTGGAAACCGCCTCTGGGGATTAATCTTACCATCGGGCCTCTGGGCCTTTTCCTGGCGCTAATTATTACCTTCATTGCTTTCCTTGTCGCGATTTATTCCATCTGGTACATTCGAGTGGAGCCCAAGGAAAAATATTGCATGCTCTGCATGATGCTTGTCACCGGTTCTTTGGGAATGGTGTTGACGGGTGACATCTTTAATATGTTTGTTTTTATGGAAATTACCAGTATTTCTGCTTACGCTCTAACGGCTTTTATTCGCGACCGAGACGGTTCGGAAGCAGCCTTTAAATATCTGATGATTGGCTCCCTGTCGTCCAACTTTGTGCTCCTCGGTATTTTGCTAATTTACGTGGGAACGGGAACCCTCAACATGGCGGACATTGCCTCGAAAATGCCCTCCATGGATCCCCGTCTGGCGATGGCTGCCGTGATTCTAATGGTTGTGGGCCTGGGGGTGGAGTCCGAAATGTTTCCCCTCAATGGCTGGGCTCCCGACGCATATTCAATGGCTCCGGCTCCTATTGCGGCTGTTTTCGGTGCGATTGTCGTAAAGGGGGCCGTGTACGCACTTGCCCGCATGATTTATACGATTTTCAATTTTCACAGCTTATTTTATTTTTTGGTGATTATGGGCATCATTACGTTGCTTATTGGTGAAATGTCCGCGCTGCGACAAAAACAAATCAAGCGAATGCTGGCTTTTTCGAGCATCGGCCAAATGGGGTTGATTTTGGTGGCTCTTGGCTTGGGAACGATGGGGGGATTGGTGGCTGGATTGTTCCAGATATTGAACCATGCCATTTTAAAGGCGTTGCTTTTTTTGGCAGCAGGCTATCTGGTGTACCATTCCGGGAGTAAAAACATCGCCGATATGGACGGCATGGGAAAACGCACCCCTATCTTGGCACTTTCTTTCACAATTGGGGCCTTCGGTATTATGGGCCTTCCGCCGCTAAACGGTTTTTGGAGCAAATTTTTCGTAATTTCCGAGACAGTAAAATCTCATTACATTGTCATTGCGTCGCTCATTCTTTTGGGCAGCGTAATTGAAGCTGTTTACTATTTGCGGGTGGTGGGCAGACTTTTCTTCAAACCGGCGGGCGAAAACATTAAGGCCGAGCCCTTGCCCCTTTCCGGATTTATTTCGATGTTTGTGCTGGTGCTGGCGGCCATTGTGATTGGGCTCTATCCCAATTGGGTCATGCATTTGCTTCAACCCGCGGCCCGTGAGTTGCTGGACAAGCAATTTTACATTCACAGTGTTTTGGGACAATAGGGGCGCAGAGGTGTACAAGAAACCCGAGTTTTTGATTTAATCTGGGATACATGACAACCATGAATCTAATCATTGACATTTTGGCTATCCTTTTCGGTTCGGCCATTCTAACGCCGGTTCTTGGGAAGATTTCCAGGTCCCTGCGGAATTTCCTACTTTTCGTTGCGGTTACCTGGGCCGGCTTTCTTTTCTTGAAACTGTACGGTGAAACCGCCTCTTTTACCTGGACAATGGCTGGTTTTACGTTGGTCTGGCGAACTACGCCGTTGGCCTGGTTTTTTGGCAGTATTCCAATGGCTCTGGGCCTTCTTATTCTCCCCTTTAGCTTTTCGTATTTGTGGACCCGCGAGCGTCAGGATTATTTTTATTTTGCATTTATGATGACGTTGGGTTCCATGATGGGCATTCTTTTTGCCGGAGATTTTTTATCCATGTTCTTTTTCTGGGAGATCATGACCTGGTCTTCCTTTTTAAACGTCATTTATTATCGCTACGAGGCCCAAAAAGCTGGATTAAAGTATTTTGTCATGAGTTTGATCGGTGCCTATTCCATGCTTCTGGCGATTGTTTTTTTGTTTGCCCAGTTTGGCGCCCTGGATTTTCAGACCATTTCTATTCACCTTGACGAGCTAAGCACCGGTTCCCTCCTAATGGTGTACATCCTATTTTTAATCGGCTTTGGTGTTAAGGCGGCTGTTATTCCGCTGCACACGTGGGCACCGGATGCCTACGAGGTGTCACCGGCACCTTTTACGGCACTCTTCTCCGGGGCGTTGAGCAAAATGGGGGTGTACGGATTTGTGGTTCTCCTGTTCTTGCTGAGCGGATTAAAATTAACGCAGGGCATGGGAAATGTGTACGGCACACCTACCTTTCACTACGTTGTGGCCTGGTTTGGAGCGATAACGGCATTTATTGCGACATTAATTGCCGTGGTTCAGGAAGATGCCAAAAAGCTGCTGGCCTATTCCAGTGTGGGACAAGTGGGGTACATTATTTTGGGTCTGGGGGTTGCTTCGACGCTTAGTGTGGCGGGGGCTTTTTACCAGGCACTAAATCACGCTATTTTCAAAGGGATGTTGTTTCTTGTGGTCGGCGGGGTTTTTTATCGCACCGGGACACACGATATGGCCAAACTGGGTGGACTGATTAAAAAAATGCCTTATTCTTTTGTGGTCATGTTGTTCGGTATTATTACGCTGGCCGGCATTCCGCCGCTCAGCGGTTTTCCAGCAAAGTGGATTCTTTACGAAGCTCTGGTAGACAAACACATGGTTTTCCTGTTGGTTGTTGCGATGATTGCCAGCACCGGCGCCTTTTTGTACGCCTACCGGCTTATTGCGTCGATTTTCCTGGGGCCGCTACCCGAAGAATTTCAGGACGTGAAGGAAGTGCCATGGTCCATGCGATTGCCCATGATCCTTTTGACGCTTTTGACCGTGTTGTTTGGTGTGGTTCCTTCTTTGGCGCTCCGCTTTATCTCAAAAGCCATGGCGTTTGTGCCGGGCGTGGTGCCGCTAAATCTCAAAACATTTTGGTTGACCAGTCCCACAGGGCACGTGAATCCCTTTGCCGTGTCCAGTGCCGTCGGGACTGTTTTTCTTGCGGGTGTTGCGGCCTTGGCTCTTTTCTGGTCGCGCTCCCAAAAAGTCTCTCAAACCGATATCCACACATCCGGGGAACCGGTGCCCGAGGGCGCTTCGTTCAAATACGCCACCGATTTTTATCGGCCTTTTGCGCGGGCCTTTTGGCCTATTATTCGTCACAGCGTTGACCGGTTGTACGCGGTATTGGCTACAAATTTGGAGAATATTTTCGAGTATTTACGTTTCGTTTACACGGGAAATGGGCAGACGTACGCCCTTTACGTCATTTTGTTCTTGGCAACTCTTTTTATTTTTGCAAAACATATTGTTTTTTAAAAAATTGATGTGACTCTCACTTCAGTTGAACTGTAGGAGTTTTTATAAATGTCTGTTAGTATTTTCGGTCTGTTGATGACCATTCTGTTGGCGTGGGTTGTCGGCTTGCTCTACATGGGAATCTCCCGCAAAATCACGGCACGGGTTCAAAATCGCTATGGGCCGCCGGTTCACCAGCAATTTATTGACGTCATAAAGCTGTTCAGGAAGAAAACCGCCATTTCGCACGGGACAATGTTTCATTTGGGGCCCGTTATGGCCATTACGGGATCGATTTCCACGCTTTTGTTTATTCCCGTATTGACCGGTTCCCGCTTTTGGGGTGCGCTCAGTTTTCAGGGGGATTTGATTCTGATTTTGTATTTAATGGTTTTTGGCAGTTTGGGAATGGCTCTGGCTGTTGGGGAATCGGCCAATCCGAACGGCATTATCGGGGTGTCCAGAGGACTAACGCAGATGTTGGGTTTTGAGTTGCCCTTCCTCTTGGCCGTCATTACCCTGATGGTTCAATACAATACCACTTCGTTGGTCGCACTTACGCAAGCTCAGGCGGGGGGGCATTGGAACCTATTTCATTCGCCATTGGCAAGCGCGGCCGCTTTTCTGGCTCTTCTGGGCATGATGGGGCACCAGCCCTTTGACGTGCCCATTGCCCCGGCTGAAATTGCCTCGGGCCCCATGTCGGAATTCGGTGGGAAATATTTGGGCATGATGATGTCCAGTCGGTCCATTTTTGTCTTTGCCAAACTTGCCCTGTTTTCCGACCTCTTTCTGGGCGGCTCGGGAAATGTGGTTTCCCTGTTGTTGAAAACCTTTGCCATTTTTCTGTGGCCGGTTTTCGTAGGGTTAATTTACCCCCGCTACCGAACCGAACAGTCGGTGCGTTTTTTCTGGGGATGGCCGGCAGCTATCGGTTTATTGGGACTGATTTTGGTGGTCTGGTGAAAAAAAGTGCCGTAAGTGTGAAGAAAAGAATCTCTGTTGCCTGGTGTTTTGGGGGAAAAGAAATGAAAAGCGCGGCTTTTTGACGACTAACAATTGGCCAGAGGTCTTTGAAAAAAATTAATCAAGGGTTTTAAGCGAGAAATTTAGGTGAAGGCTAAAAAAATAGAGCGATTTTTATGAAAGGGATTACAAAAGGGTACGATGTACCCGAGGACATGGGGCTGGAAATTGTGGCCAATTGGGCCCGAAAAAACTCCCTGTGGGTGATTGCCTACGGAACTGGGTGCGGAGCCATTGAAGTGCCCCCCACCATGACGTCTCGGTACGATACCGAGCGGTTTGGTATTACTATGATGGCAACCCCGCGCCAAGCCGACGTGATTTTGGTAACCGGGTACGTCACTGTGAAAACACTCAAACGAATTATCCGCACCTACGAACAAATGCAGGATCCCAAATATGTGATTGGTTTTGGTTCGTGTCCGATTAACGGGGGGATGTATTGGGATTCTTACAACACAATTAAAATGCTGGACAAATATATTCCGGTGGATACCTGGATTGCAGGGTGTATGCCCAGACCGGAATCCATCATTCAGTCTCTTCTGCATTTGCAAGAAAAAATCAAAACCGGAAAAGCCAACGGATTTTTACACTACCGGGAAAATTTGGATTGGTACCGGGCGAATCAGAGAAAAATCATTAAAAATTGGAATATGCCGGACTACAATTGGTAAGTTGATTCTTGAACAAGGGGAAACTTGTAACGGAAAAAACGGATACCCAAATGGAAAATAAAAAGCAGCTAACCGTGGAAAATGAACTGGCCGAGGCGATTTCGAATACCTTTCACACGGCAAAAGTTCGAGTGGTGAGGCCTCGGCGCATCGAAGTGATTTTGCGCTCCGATTTGCTCCCCGCACTGGCCAGTAATCTTAAATATTACCATGAATTTCAGCATCTTTCGCTGATTTCCTGTGTGGATTGGATCGAGGAAAAACAATTTGAGCTGGTCTATTTTTTCTGGTCTTACACGCACAAAGTTATGATTTTAGTTAAAATCCGTCTCGATCGGGACAACCCCCGGTTCGTAACCATTCGTCCCCTTTGGCGACAGGCACAAACCTACGAGCGCGAAATCCACGAGATGTTCGGGGTGCACTTTGAGGGAAATCCCAATTTGACCCCGTTTTTGTTGGAAGATTGGGACAATATGCCGCCCATGCGCCGTGATTTCGATACCCGGCAATACGTGGAAGAAACGTTCGATTGGCGCCCTGGACGAGACGAACAGTATGTTCCGCGATTGGTGATTGCCGAAACCTACCATGAAAAGATCCCCTATTTTGAGAGCGGTGGGAACGGGAAGTTGACGAAGGCGAAAGAAGAGGGGGACGGAAAGAAATGACCATTCAAACAACCAGGGAAACCACCCTGTTTTTAGGGCCGCAGCATCCGGGTATTACCGGCAATATGATGGTGGAGCTCAAAGTGGTGGGCGACACCATTACCCGAGCGACCACCCACGTTGGCTATTTGCACCGTGGATTTGAAAAACTCATGGAGCAAAGGCTGTACATCCAGTGTTTTCCGATCGTGTGCCGGATTTGCGTGCCGGAACCGGACCCCAATGAAGAAAATTTTGCCCGCGGTGTGGAGGAGATCGCCGGGTTGGAGGTGCCGGAGCGCGCCCGGTGGATTCGTACCATGGTGCTGGAACTGTCGCGGATACAGCTTTACTTGCTCTGGATGGGAGGGCAATCGGCTTCCATCGGTCTTTACACCATGCCGCAATGGACGATCGGGGATCGTGACTACATACTGGATTTGTTTGAAGAGTTAACGGGCGGGCGCGTGTACCACATGTACATCTGGCCCGGAGGGGTACGCCGGGATTTACCCAAGGGTTTTCGAGACAAGGCCTTGCACACGATGGACTATATCGAAAGTCGCTTGAAGGATTACGATCGGCTTTTGTTTGAAAATGCCATGTTTCTCAAACGCGCGCAGGGTGTAGGAGTCATTGATCCCGAAAAAGCTCTGGAATGGGGGGTGGTGGGGCCACCTTTGCGAGCGGCCGGGCATCACAACGACACTCGAATCGATGATCCGTACGAAAAATACGACGAGGTTGATTTTATTGTTCCCACGCGCCCAGAATCGGATGTGTACGCCCGGGCCATGATCCGCCGATTTGAAATTGAGCAGTCGATTTCCATTGTGCGTCAGGTATTGGACAAAATGCCCGAGGGAAAGGTGTACAACCCGATTCCCAATCCGCTGTTCTGGAAAGTACCTAAAGGGGATGCCTACGTTCGAACGGAATCGGGACGCGGGGAATTTGCCTACTACGTTGTCAGCGACGGTTCGACCAAACCCCGCCGTGTCCATGCGCGCGGCCCAGCTTTCGTGCACGGTGTGTCTCTGCTGGAAGACCTCCTGATCGGCCAGAACATTGCGGACGTTTCCATGATTATGAACAGTCTGGGAACCTGTCCCCCTGAAATTGAACGGTAAGTGAGGAAGATTAGATGAGTGCCACTATAAAAAATATTTTATCTCCATTTGCAACCCTGAGGTATTTGGGGAAAAAGCCCCACACAGTGCGGTACCCAAAGGAGAGCAAGCCCACAGCGGAACGGTACCGGGGATTTCACTATAATGACATTGAAACCTGTATTGGTTGTGGCAATTGCGCTAATATTTGCCAGAATGCCGCCATCGATATGGTTAAAGTGGAGGGAATCGAGCCGAAAGTAGGGGACTCGGGACTCAGGCCGCGAATCGATTACGGGCGGTGCTGTTGGTGCGGTTTGTGTGTGGACGTGTGCCCGACGGGGTCTCTGGCATTGACGCAGGAATACACCCACGTCTCGGATGACCCGGAGGACTTCCTGATTTTGCCGGGGTTTGAACATCCCGAATACAAAGAAAAACGGAGCTACGTTTCGGAGGAAGGCTACAATCTGCTGGATTGGACCCGTGTTCCCATGCGGGAATTGGAGCCGGCGGAACGCGTGAAGTCCTTTGCGGAAGTGGTCCTCGGCTACATGGAGGATGAAGCCCGTACGGAAGCCAGCCGCTGTGCAGGATGCGGCATCTGCGTGTCCGCCTGCCCCGACCACATGCACATTCCGGAATATATTCGGGCCATTGCCGAGGCAGATGATTTGCAATCGCTTCAAGTTATTTACGACAACAATCCGCTGGGGGAGATGTGCGGCAAGGTGTGTACGCGGCGTTGCGAAGGGGTGTGTGTGATCGGGCATCGGGGCGAGCCGGTTGCCATCCGCTGGTTGAAACGCTTCGCCACAGAGCAATTTGGGGATTTCAGTGAGGTGCTTCACCCGGAAATCCGGCCGAAAAACGGATTGAAAGTCGGTATTATTGGCGGGGGGCCGGCTGGATTGACGGCAGGCTACTACCTGGTTCTCAAAGGCTACGATGTAGACATTTACGAAGCTTTGCCCAAAGCGGGCGGCATGACCATGGCCGGCATTCCCAAATATCGATTCCCCGAAGACAGCCTGGACAAGCAGTTGCGCTACATGGAGGAGGTGGGGGTTAAAATCATTACCAACACACGTGTGGGGCAGGATATTGCATTTGAGAAAATTTTGACCACTTACGATGCCGTTTTTATGGGAGTTGGATTTCACAAGCCCTACCTGTTGGGTATTCCCGGAGAGGATTTGCCGGGTTCCATTCAGGCTGTTACCTTTCTGAGAGAAATCAACTTTGGCAAAAAAATAGACGTGGGGAAGCGTGTGGTTGTGATTGGAGGAGGAGATGTGGCCATTGACGCTGCCCGTGTTTCACGGCGCTTGGGTGCGGAGGTCACGTTGCTGTACCGCCGTCGAATGCAGGACATGCCTGCCGACGAAGAGGAAATTACCGGCGCTTTGGAAGAAGGGGTAATTCTCGTAACCCAGGGAATTCCGTTGGAAGTAATGGCTGGAGAAAACGGCCGTGTGAAAGCTATAAAATACGGCATGGCAGAGATGGTTCCCGATCCCAAAGGCGGACGGCCGAGGCCTAAATTAATCGAGGGCGACGAGCGTATTTTGGAAGTGGACACGGTTATTGCGGCCATTGGCCAACAGGCGGATTACTCATTTATTCCAGACGCCTATATGGAAAAACTGGTCATTGAACGCGGGCGTCTAAAAGTTGACGAAGCCCAACAAACGACGCTCCCCGGTCTTTTCGCGGGTGGCGATACCGTTAACCGAACGGCAGATGCTATTTCAGCCATCGCGGACGGCTACCGGGCCGCCGAGGGAATTGACAAATACTTGTCCCCAAAATTGGCCAAAAAAAGAATTGAAAGCGCTGCCGGTTAGTCGAAACCCGGAACTGGGACAAAAGCAAAATGGGGGTGAATGAGAAAGAATTTTTTGGGAGTGCACCATGGAAGAATTTTCCTACGAAGATGTGGTTCAATACGCCATTAATCAGGAAATCGAATCGGCTGAACTGTACCATGATTTAGCCGATCGAACCCGAGACCCCCGGGCGAAAGAAATCTTTAAGCAGCTTGAAGAAATGGAAAAGGAACACCGCCGAACCCTTGAGAATTTTGATCTGCAAGCCTTTACCCAACACCCGGAGGAGGAGTACGTGGATTTTCGCCTGACAGACTACATGGTGGAGATCCCGCCGACCCGAGAATTGGATTTTCAACAAGCTCTTATTTTAGCGGCCAAGCGTGAAGACAAGACCCGTCAGTTGTACGAAAATATGGCCAATCGAATGGCATCCTTCCCCAAAGGTCGGGACTTATTTCTTTTGTTGGCCAAAGAAGAAGGGCGCCACAAACACATTATTGAAGATCTCTACGATCAAATTATTCACGAAAAAAGCTAATTTCTGGGCGGCTTTCTGGGTCACCCCGGAAGGTTTTTTCCGTACCGTTGAAAAATAGTAGAGAAATGTGTAAATTGGCAAGCAGAATCTTTTCGTGAAAAAGAAAGTTTTTTGAAAAGAGGAGGAGGAATTTAAAAAAAGCCCGTTTTCTTTTATCTTACCCAGAAAATTCAAAAAATCTACAATCTGTTTTTCTTCCCATTAAAAATGTGTTGAAAAAATAAATAGGTGCGTTAATAAATTCAACACAAGCTAACCCCTTAATTTTATAGAGTTATTTTGTTTTTCCTCCCAAGCGTTGAGATATTCAACAACTCGTTTGTGTTCAGTTTTTATCTTCCGTAAAAATCAAACATGCCGTCAATATCTGTAACTCCTGATAAATCAATAAAATAAATCTAAAAAAACAGGGAGCGAATCGTTACCTGTTTTCTGGCACGGCTTTTGAAGGTTCTAAAAGTGAAAACGAAAAAAAGCGAAACGAAAAAATAAACATAAAGGAGGTTTTAAAATGGTATTCATCTTGGTGCTGTTGACGTTTGCAGGCTTCATTGCCTACGATGTGATTCACAATCACAGATTGGCCGAGGTTACGGCGGGTGAAACGGTGCCCAAGCGGGTTGGCGCCATTCGCAAATCGGTTGTGCCGAGAAAATCGGGGCTGGCGGTGCCCCGGGGAATCTACTACCACCAGGGGCACACCTGGGCAAAGTTGCTGAACGAGGAAACAGTTGAGGTAGGTATTGACGACTTCGCCCAAAAATTTATTGGAGAAATTGAAGCTCTGAACCTTCCCAAACCGGGGGCACGGGTCAAACAAGGCGAGCCGGTGTTCACATTAAAGCGAGGACAGAGAACATTAAAGTTAGTTGCCCCTGTGAGTGGTCGTGTTCTTCAGGTAAACGAACATGCAGAAGAAGACCCCGATTTAATTAATGAATCGCCCTACGAGGACGGCTGGGTGCTGCGCCTTAAGCCGACGTCATTAAAAGAAAATCTGCGCAATCTGTTCAGCTCGGATTTTGCCAGTCATTGGATGAAAGTTTTGAAACACACGTTTATGAACAAGTACGCCCATGAATACGCGCTGGCCATGCAGGACGGCGGGGATTTAGCGCCCGGGTTTGGCATGGAATTGAACGATGAGCAGTGGAAAGAAGTGACGGAAGAATTTTTCCAAAATTTCTGAAAGGCTGACCAACAGTCGGCAAAAAAAACGAAAGAACAAACAAAAGATAGATTTTTAAGAAAGGAGTGGTAAAAATGGTCGCATTATTTGTGGTGTTAACGTTTGCAGCGTTCATTTTGGTGGATATTGTGGTTCAGAAAGTTCAATATGAAAAAGCCCGCCAGACGGCTGGAGCCTACGAAACCGCCCGTCGGGGGATTGCGGTGCAGGGAGCGCAATTGGCCCCAGCTTTCGCCGGAGTAAGTTCTGACTCGTTTCGGATTCCCAAAGGTGTGTTTCTCGCTCCGAATCATACCTGGGCAAAGGTCGAGGAAGACGGCAAGGTGCGGATTGGTCTCGATGATTTCATTCAAAAGGTGGTTGGCCCTGTGGATCACATTGAATTGGTCAATCCGGGACAGGAAGTTAAGGTGGGCGACAAACTGATTAAAATCGTCCAGAACGGTCGCGAGCTTTACTTGAAATCGCCGGTTCGGGGACGCGTTGCCATGGTGAATCGTGACCTGGAAGCGGACCCTGCGAAAATTAAAATAGACCCCTACAAAGCCTGGGCTATTGAAATCGAACCGCAGGCATTGGCCAAAGATATTCGGAATATGAAAATTGCCGAAGCGGCGAGCCACTGGTTCAAAAAAGAATTGCAGCGGTTTAAAGAGTTTGTGACGGAAGAGATTTCAAGCCACAATGCCTTGGTTGGTCAGACAGCTCAAGACGGTGGTATTCCGGTTGAGGGCTTGTTGGCGCGGTTGGAAGACGATGCCTGGAAAAAATTTCAAGAGGAGTTCGTTGGCTGATTTCATCTTAAAAATTTGCGCCACATGAAAAAGCTTTTTTTAAGAGCTTCAAGGATTCGTATTCCTTGAAGCTCTTTTTTTTGCGATTTTTAAAAATCAAGAGATTTTGCTTGACATTGGCCGATAGGTTTTTAAAATACAAAATAGACTACCGGTGATTGAACAAAGGTAAATCGTGCAGCCTTGTAAATGAAGGAGAGTTGAAAAATGAAACCCGGAATGTTAATAGATATTACCAAATGTATTGGGTGCATGGCGTGCACACGGGCGTGCAAAGAAGCCAATGATTTGCCACTTCCGGTCGACCCTGTGCGGACGTGGAAAACCTGGAAGGTGGTGGAGCAACACGACGGCTTTTTTGTGCCGACGGCCTGCATGCATTGCGACGACCCGGATTGTGTGTCGGTTTGCCCAGTGGGGGCGATGGAAAAAACCAAATTGGGGCCTGTAATTTGGCACGGCGATATTTGCATCGGTTGCCGCTATTGCGTGCAATCCTGTCCCTTTGAAGTCCCGAAATATCAGTGGGATAGCCCGACCCCAGCGGTCGGAAAATGCATTATGTGCTACGATCGACTGAAAGAGGGTGAGCAGCCTGCGTGCGCCCAGGTGTGTCCCACCGAAGCAACAAAATTCGGTGACCACGATGCCCTGGTAGAGGAAGCCAAGCAGCGCATCAAGGACAATCCGGATGCCTATGTGCATTACATTTACGGATTAAAAGAAGCGGGCGGAACATCGATTCTCTATTTGTCCTCCGTTCCATTTGAAAAATTGGGATTTAAGGTCAAAGGAATGGATCACAAGTTCCCCGAATTGACCTTTAAGGTACAAAAAGAAGTTCCCAAAATTTTCAGTACGGCTTTCGTGTTTATGTACGGACTTTGGTGGGTTATTAATCGCCGCGAGGAGTTGGAAGGAAAAACACCGGAGGAAATTAAGCAATTGGAAAAAGAAATTTACGGTTTAACGGACGAAGACGAAGAAGACTGAGTGTGTTTTTCCGTTACCAAAATAAACCTTTACGAATCGGATGGTCAGGAGGAAAATAAGAATGAACGGCAATAGATTGGAAAGCGTGTTTAAGATAACTTTCTGGAAGGTTGTCGCCGTTATTTTGTGGGCGCTGGGCCTGTACGCCGCGTACGTGCGTTTCTTTCACGGATTGGGCTACGCCACCAATTTGAGTGACAAATTCCCGTGGGGCCTCTGGATTGGTTTTGACGTGATTTCCGGAGTCGGGCTCGGTGCGGGAGGATTTACCATTACCGCTTTGGTTTACATTTTTAATATTAAGGATTTAAAGCCAATTGTGCGCTCAACGGTTTTGACGGCATTTTTGGGGTACATTTTGGTGATTATCGGTCTGACGTTTGATCTTGGGAAGTGGTATTACGTGTGGCACACCATTATTTTCTGGAACGAACACTCGCCAATGTTTGAATTGGCGTGGTGCGTCATGTTGTACACCACCATTTTGGCGTTGGAATTTTCCATTAATTTTTTCGAAAGAATGCACTGGAAAACCGCCGTGGAAATTCACCATTGGTTGACGCCGGCTCTGGTTTCTCTGGGGGTCATGTTTTCCGTCGGGCACCAATCGACCCTGGGCTCCCTTTATTTGATTATGCCCGAAAAACTGTACCCTCTCTGGTACACACCGTGGTTACCGGTGCTCTTTTTTATTTCGTCGGTGATGGTCGCATTTGCCATGACTATTTTCGAATCGTACATGAGTGCTCGGGCTTTTCACCGAGAACTCGAATTTAAAACCGTCCGGCTTCTCTCTCGGATTTTATTTTTTATGACCGTCTTTTACGGAGTTTTACGATTGGAGACGCTTTGGACGGAAGGCGCCTTCCCTCTGATGCTAAAATTCAATACCGAAGGCATCATGTTCTGGATTGAAATTCTTTTCGGGCTGATTGTTCCGATGGTCATGTTGTCCTTTAAAAAAGTGCGGCAGGACAAAACACTCATCTTTTTTGCCGCGGTTTTGGTTTTGCTGGGATTTGTCATGAACCGAATTAATGTGGCTTTGACCGGTACAGCCCGCGCAGCCGGTGGATTTTACTTTCCGTCCTGGATGGAAATTGTAACCACGTTTTCCCTAATTGCCTTGGGATTTGCGCTTTTCGGCCTGGCCGTGCGCTATTTCCACATTTTCCCCGAAGGCCCCTGGGCGGAGGTGGAAAAGAAACTGGGCCCGAAGGCCAAAGAACCGCAACCGCCCATTGTGGACGTCAGTTACAAAGCCATTTCGATTTTAGGGGTGGTTATTCTCGTGGGGCTAATTGGTGTTGGCATTGGTGTGAAGAAGCAAAAAGCGCTGTACTCCCAGCCCCGGGTGCAAAAAAGTACGCTCAACCCTCTTGTAGCTAAGCACAGGGAAGAGGTTAAAGTGCCGGCGGATTTTACTTTCCCAATGGGAAAAGGCAGTCCCGGGCCCGTAACGTTTAGCCACGACAGCCATTACAACTACGACGAGCCGAATTGTGCCACTTGCCACCCGGCTCATTTTAAGATGCTAAAGCCCGGGCAATCTCCGGAAGGCCCGATTACCATGGAAACCATGAATGCAGGCAAAAACTGCGGCTTTTGCCACAATGGGAAAATGGCCTTCGACACCAAAGACCCGGACAATTGTTCCATGTGCCATCAGGAAGAATAAAGGACGACCGAGGCGGAGGTGCCTGGCGTTCCTCCGCCTCTAAAAAAAGTTGGGCACACCATGAAAGCGCGACTATTTCAATCGCTGAGTTTTCGGATTTTCCTCTTTCAGGTATTTATTTTTGTGATTTTCATTGGCCTCTTCGCCTATTTGAGTATTTTTGTTCACAACGAGCAAATGACCCATATTGTTTTGGACAATATTCAGCGTGACAGTGATATTATTAAGCGTTCCATTCACTACGACATGCTGCTAAATCGCAGGGACGACGCTTACGAAATCATGCGGACAATCGGCAACGAACCCGGAATGGTTGGCATCCGCATTTACAATGACAAAGGAGTGGTTACGTTTTCAACGGACACCGCCGAAATTGGCAATCGCGTCAATATGCAGGCCGAGGCCTGTTACATGTGCCACGCCGAAAACAAGCCCCTTGAAGAAGTCCCCGCCAAAAGCAGGCACCGGGTGTTTCGTACTCCCGGCGGTCCGCGTGTCATCGGCCTGATTAATCCTATTAAGAATGAACCTTCGTGTTCCAGTGCGGGCTGTCATGCCCACCCGGCCAGCAAAAAGGTTTTGGGGGTCCTGGACGTCCGCATGTCGTTGGCACAGGTGGACCAAAGCATCGCGGAAAATGAACGCAATATTTTGCTGTACGCTGCGCTGATGATTTTGCTCGTTTTGTTCCCGACGGCTATTTTTATTTATTCCATGGTGTACAATCCCATTCAACGCCTGATTGAAGGCACCAAAGAAGTGGCCCGCGGGAATTTGGACTACACCATTCAGGTGAGCGGGCGGAACGAAATTGCCCATTTAGCCTATTCGTTTAATCGAATGACTAAAAATCTGAAAAAGGCGCGTGACGAATTGACGGAGTGGTCGGAAACGCTGGAAAAAAAGGTGGAAGAGAAAACCGGCGAATTGAAAAAGGCTCAGGGACACCTGATTCAAGTGGAGAAAATGGCTTCCTTGGGGAAATTGGCAGCTACCGTGGCCCACGAGTTGAACAATCCCCTGGCTGGCGTTTTGACGTACGTCAAACTCTTCGAAAAACAAGTGAAAAAAAGCTCCCTTACCGACAAGCAAAAAGAAGGCATGCTGGAAAATCTGAGTGTCATTGAAAATGAAATTAAGCGCAGCGGTGAGATCGTTAAAAATCTCCTCGTTTTTGCGCGGGGCACGGAGGAACATTTCGAGGAGCACGACATCAACTCAATCGTTGAAAAAAGCCTCCTTCTCTTGAACCACAAATTTAAGATCAGCAATATTCAACTGGTGAAAAACTTCTGCTACGAAGATACCACAATCTTTTGCAACGAAAATCAGATCAAACAAATGCTCGTGGCTCTTTTGGTCAATGCCAGTGACGCCATGCCCGAAGGGGGTACAGTAACGGTTACCACACGCTGCCTGCCGTCTGAAGATGCCATCGAAATTCAAGTGGCCGACACAGGTGTGGGGATTCCCGAAGAGGTGCTCCCCCACATTTTTGAGCCGTTTTTCACCACGAAAAAGGAAGGCAGTGGCAGCGGACTCGGACTTTCGGTGGTGTACGGAATTGTCCACCGGCACCAGGGAACCATTCACGTGGAGTCCAAACCCGGCAAGGGAAGTACCTTTTTCATTAAACTGCCCAGACACCCACGGCAGCCCAGTGAGAGCTTAAGCGACATTTTAGCGTAAAGCGAGGGACACAATGGACCCGAAAAATGTGAAACTCCTTGTAGTAGATGACGAATTTTCGGCACGGGATTCGTTGGTCAAGTGGTTTCAAGTAGATGGCTACCGGGTGGATTCGGCCAAGGATGCCTACGAGGCTCTGGAGAAAATCAAACAGGGCGGCGTGGACATCGTCCTGTTGGACATTAAAATGCCCGGAATGGACGGGTTGGAACTACAGGAGCACATTCGGGAAATCGACCCCAATATTGTGGTCATTATTATTACGGCGTTCGCTTCAGTCGACACGGCTATTCGGGCCATTAAAGCCGGTGCTTATGATTACGTGACCAAACCCTTTGATCCGGACGATTTGGAACACATCATTGAAAATGCCATGAGTCAGCGTAAATTGGCGCACGAAAATTTGCTGCTTCGGGAACAACTGGCGCAAATCGCCGATTTTGGGGAGATTGTGGGTGAAACGCCCGCGATGAAGCGTGTGTTGGAATTGGTGCGAACCGTGGCGCAAACGGATTCCACCGTACTCATTCGCGGCGAGAGCGGTACCGGCAAAGAACTGATTGCCCGGGCCATTCACGCCAACAGTCCTCGGCGCGAGGGCCCAATGATTTCAGTCAATTGTGGCGCTTTGTCCGAATCCCTTTTGGAAAGCGAATTGTTTGGGTACGAGAAGGGTGCTTTTACCGGGGCGCAAAAGCAGCACAAAGGGAAAATTGAAATGGCTCACAGGGGCACCCTTTTCTTGGACGAAATCGGAGACATTAGTCCAAAGACGCAACTCGATTTGCTGCGCGTTTTGGAGACGAAGAAAATTACACGTTTGGGCGGGCAGTACGAAATCGAAGTGGATTTTCGCCTGATTACTGCTACTAATCGAAATCTGGAGGCCGCCATTCAAGAAGGCCGGTTTCGTGAAGATTTGTACTACCGCCTGAATGTGGTGACGATTTTTTTGCCCCCTTTGCGCGAACGTGCCGATGACATTCCGCTTTTGGCCAACCATTTCCTGAAAAAATACACGGCCTCCATTCACAAAAGTATTGACGAAATCTCGCCCGAAGCCATGGAATTGCTGGTGCACTACCCCTGGCCGGGGAATATTCGCGAATTGGAAAATGCCATTGAACGGGCTGTGGTCATTTGCCAGGGCAGGCGGATTGAACCGGAGCACCTGCCGCTTCAACGGACGGCCAAAAGCTTCGGTTTTTCGCAAGAAGCTCTGGAAGCCGTAGAAAAGGAACATATTCGGCGCATTTTGCAGCGCACCGGTTGGAATGTGACCCAGGCAGCCAAAATTCTGAAAATTGACCGTGTGACGCTGTACAACAAGATTAAGCGCTACGGTTTCAAGCGGGAAGAATAAAACTTGGTGTCCGCGGCTCAGGCCGTTTGCGCTGTTCCCACCATTTCAAGCGCGATCTGCTCATTTTGAATGGCCCACATTTTGGCGTACAAGCCGCCTCGAGCCAACAGCTCGACGTGCGTGCCCGATTCCACAATTTGGCCTTGTCGCAGGACGAAAATCCGATCCATTTTTTCCAGACCGCTCAGGCGGTGGGTAATGAGCAGGGTGGTTCTGCCCTGCAAAATGCGCTGCAAAGTGGTCAGAATTTTCTGCTCGGTTACGGCGTCCAAATTCGCCGTTGGTTCATCCAGCAAAAGAATCGGCGCTTTTTTCAAAAGTGCCCGGGCCAAAGCCAGACGTTGACGTTCACCGCCGCTCAACATTAGCCCCTGTTCGCCCACTTCGGTGAGGTACCCACGAGGCAAGCTGGAAATGAAATCGTGGATTTCCGCTTCCCGTGCAGCCTGCTCCAATTCTTGGTTGCTGGCGTCGGGGCGCGCCAGCCGTAAATTGTCCTGAATGGTACCGTTAAAAAGATAGGTTTGCTGGGAGACCAGAGCAAAAAAGCGGCGAGCGTCTTCGGAGTGAAAGCGTGAAAGCGAATGTCCCCCCAGAAAAATGGCCCCTTCGGTGACGTCCCAAAAGCGCAGCAAAAGGTGGGTCAGGGTTGTTTTTCCGGCTCCGCTGGCACCGACAATTGCAAAATGCTGGCCTTCCGGCAGAGAGAAGGAAATATGGTGCAAAACCGGGGAGGAATTTCCCGGGTAACGAAATCCAACCTGTTTAAATTCAATGGAAAGATCCGAAGGACGGGGTGAGGGAGAATCCGGCTCTGCAATCGCCGCAGGTGCGTCCGTTATTTCGAACAAACGTCGTCCCGATGCAATGCTTTGGTCCAAATATTGAGCTGCGGCCGGCAAAGGCAAAATTGCTTCAAAAGCAGCCATTGTACCGAGCGCCAGGACGGCAAGGTAAACGCCGTTGAGTGTGCCCTGTTCTACGGACGGAATGGCCACCCACAACAGGACGGAAACCGTGAGATTGATGGCCAAATTTAAAAGCGATTCGTACGTGCCCGTAATGGTGTTCATTTTTCGCTGCAATTCCGTCAGCTTCCGATTTAGCTCCTCAAAGCGACGAAAATGCCGAGCGGTTTGACCGAAAGCCACCAATTCCGCCATGCCCTGGACACTGTCAATTGCGGTGGTGTTCAGTTGAGAATTAACCCGAACAATTTGTTCCCCAACGGCGTGGCTCAGTTTTCGCGTGAGAAAAGGCAAAAGGCTACCGGTCAAAACAAAAGCAATGAGTAAAATCAAAGAGAAAATCGGGCTGAAAATTCCAAGAAGAAACCACATGAGAATAAGTACAAAGAGGGCAACGAAGGGTGGTGCCAACACGCGTACGTAAAGGTGTTCCAAATTTTCCACATCTGAAACAACGCGCGTTAGAAGGTCTCCGCTGCGGAATTTTTGCAAAACGGCGGGTGCCAGTGGTTCAATGGACCGGTAAAACCACACCCGAAATCTGGCAAGCAGGCGGAAGGTGACTTCGTGGGAAACCAGCCGTTCGAGGTAGCGAAAAATACCGCGGCTGATTCCGAAAAAGCGCACGCCCACAATGGCTACCTGAAGGACGGCCACGGAGGGGTGGAGGGCGGCCCTCGAAATAATGTAAGCGGAGGTCATCATGAGCCCGACGCTGCTGCCGATGGTTAGAAATCCCAAAAAACTGGCCAGCAACATCCACCATTTGTAGGCCAACGCCTGCCGGAGAAGACGAAAAAAAACGGTCATGGTTGATTCCCTCCGTAGGCTGCCAAAAGGCGTGCGTACATGCCACCGGCTTTTTGCAGATTCGCATGTGTGCCGGTTTCCAAAAGACGCCCCCCTGCAAGCACCAGAATTTGATCGGCGTCAAAAACCGTGCTCAGGCGATGCGCGATAAAAAGAACGGTACGGCCTTCCATTAATCGGGACAGCGTTTTCTGAATGCGCGCCTCTACTTCTGGGTCCAGGTTAGAAGTCGGTTCGTCCAAGATCAAAAAGGGGGCATTTTTGAGAAAAGCTCTCGCCAAAGCTACCCGTTGTGCCTGACCGCCGCTCAGCAGGGTACCCCGTTCCCCCACTTGTGTGTCGTAGCCGCGCGGCAGGGCCCTCACAAAATCGTCCAACTCCGCCTGCTGGGTGGCACGGACAACCTCCGAAAGCGGCGCGTCGGGCCGAGACAGGCGAATGTTTTCTGCAATTGTGCCGTGGAAAAGATAGGGATTTTGCGGTACCCAGGCAATTTTGTTCCGCCAGGCGTCCGAGTCGATTTCTTGCAAAGGCTGCCCGTTTACCAGGATTTTCCCGCTTTGCGGTTGAATAAATCCCAGCAAAAGATGGGTTAGCGTGCTTTTCCCCGCTCCCGTGGGCCCTACCACAGCCGTGCGTTTTTGGGCCGGAAGCTGAAAGCTCACATCCTGTAGCACCGGCCGGGCAGCGGAATCGTACGCAAAGAAAACCCTTTGAAATTCGATTTGAACAGGGCCCGATGGAGGAATCCGGTGACCGAAAGTCAAAGTGGAGGCGGGCATTTCGAAAATCTCAAAAATGCGTTGAGCGGCAGCCGCGCCTTCCATTCCGGCATGAAATCGGGAGCCGAGGAGTCGCAAGGGTAAATAAAATTCCGGTGCTAAAATAAGAATAAACAAGGCGTTTTGGAAAGCCATTTTCCCGTACAAAAGCCGCAGCCCGATTTCCACAGCCACAACGGCTGTGCTAATTGTCGCCACCAATTCCAACACAAGGGCGGAAAGAAAGGCCACCCGCAGGACGTTCATGGTTCGGTGCCTGAAATCGTGACTGATTTTGTAAATAGTGCCAATTTGATCGCGACTGCGGCCGAAAATTTTCAGCGTGGTGAGCCCCTGAAGCACATCCAAAAAATGGGCGCTCAGTCGACTGAGGGTTTTCCACTGCTTTTTGGTGAGCGTTTGGGTAATGTTACCGATTAAAATCATAAAAGCCGGAATGACGGGTGCCGTCAGAAAAAAAACCACGCCGGTCAAAATATCGTTTGGAAAAACAAAAAAGAGAATGAGAAGGGGGATTAAAACCGAGAGAAAAAGCTGAGGAACATATTGACTGAAATAGGCGTCCAGAGCGTCGACACCCGCCAACAGCGTGTTGCTGATTTCCCCACTTCTCTCGGATTTTATGCCAATCGGGCCCAGTTGAAGCAGCTTTTGCAGCAATTGTGCCCGCACAGACCGTTTAATTTTAGCGGCGACCCCAGCAGCAAAATAGGATTGGCTCCAAATGGCGGCTGCACGAAGTGCGGAAAAAAGGATGAAAAATTCCAGTGCCGGGAGCAATTGAGACAAGGTCATTTTATTCAAAAAGGAGCCCGCGACGATCCGACTCAACCAGTCCGCTTGAAAAATGGTGAAAACAGCTGCGGACATTCCGGCCAAAAGCGTCGCCGCCAAACCTGTTCGCGTTTTACGGAGCCGCCTCAAAAGTCTGGGATCCAAGATCATCGATTTTTCCGATTTCTATCCATCTGTTGCAGAATCCACCGCGCCGTTCGCCCTGTCCCGCTCAATAAATGGAAAGAACGCCTGAGAAAAATGCCACCCCATTCAGCAGGCCTTCTTTTGTCAAATCAATAGGGATGTCGGCTGTTTTTCGAAATCAATCTCCAAAAGAAGAAAGCGTTCGTCACAAAACAGGGAATGCGGCGTTCCGACTTCTTTTTACCTTCATTTCAATAAAAACCCCGGATTTACCGGGGAGGATGAGGCAATCGAATTTAAAAAGCGGGTTAAATCGAAGGCGGCAAACCAACCGTCGGTAGGCTTGCCGCCACCTTTGAAAAAGAAACTAATACTCCAATTCTGTTTTGGTGCTCAGTCGTTGCCGGAAGATCCAGTACGTCCAGGCCTGGTAGGCCAGGACAATCGGAACAAAAATCGCCACTACAATGGTCATTACTTTCAAGGTATAGGGGCTGGAAGACGCGTTGTAAATGGTCAAATTCCACTCCGGATTCAGCGACGAAATCATCAAACGCGGGTACAGGCCGCGGAAAATAGTGACCACCGTAAAAAGAATGGTCAAAGCCGTCATGACAAAGGCCCACCCGCTGCTCTTTGCTTTGACGAATACGCCAGCAAGAATGAGTGCAACGGCCGCAATGAACGCACTGATGCCGGGATTGAATCCGTGGCGGGTGAAAATATCGGTGGCAAAGTAGGAATAGACCACAAAAATAACCACAAAAATCAAGGCCAGCCACCACCAGGTAATGGCTGATTTGTGAGCGGCTTCTTCCAACGAATTTGTTGTTTTCAAATTGAGAAAAATTGCGCCGTGCAGGGTAAACAAAGCCACGAAAGCAAGGCCGCCGCTCAGGGCGTAGGGATTCAGCAGATTGAAAAATCCGCCCACGTAGGTCATGTGCGCGTCAATCGGAACGCCTTTTATGATGTTGGCAATGGCCACTCCCCACAAAAACGCCGGGAGAAGGCTGCCGAAGAAAATCACCCAATCCCAGGTATTCCGCCACCGCGGACTTTCGTCTTTGCTGCGATATTCAAACGCTACGGCTCGGGCAATGAGTGCCAGCAACATGAGCAACAAAGCGATATAAAATCCGCTGAAAAGCGTGGCGTACCAGTTAGGAAACGCGGCAAACGAGGCGCCGCCGGCCGTCAAAAGCCACACTTCATTTCCGTCCCAGTGGGGGCCGATTGTATTAATGACCACCCGCCGTGAGAGATCGTCTTTGGCGATAAAGGGCAGCAAAATACCCACCCCGTAATCAAATCCCTCCAGGAAAAAATATCCTGTAAAAAGGACGGCGATTAAAATAAACCAAACGGTGTTGAGGTCCATTTTTACCTCCCATCTCTTTTATTCTTTACGAAATTAGTATTCAATTTCCGTGACGCCCTTCACGGCGTATTTTTTCATCAGGTACACGTCCACAACGATCAAAATGGCGTAGAGAATCGTGTAAGCGGCGAGCGAGAGAAAAACTTCTGTTCCGCTTGTCGCCAATGAAACGGAATCTTTCGTTTTCAACAAACCAAAAACGACCCAGGGCTGGCGTCCCACTTCCGTGAAAAGCCAACCGGTGGAATTGGCAATATAGGGCAGCAAAAGTGTCCAAATAAGCCACTTTAAGGTGGAAGGTTTCATGTTGTAATCGCCCTTGGAACTCTTAATTAACAAATACAGGATCACAATTAGCATCAGAAATCCCACACCTACCATAATTCGAAAGAACCAATAGGACAGGAAAACAGGGGGAATATAATTGTCCGGCCCGTATTTTTGTGAATACTCTTCCTGAATGTCCTTAATGCCTCTTACTTCCGAAGTAAAATTGTTGTGGGCCAAAAGGCTCAACAAACGCGGTACCCGGATGGAGAGGTAATCTTTTTGCGAGGATTGGCTCGGAATAGCGAAAAGCGACAAAGAAGCGGGTTGTTCGGTTTCCCAAAGGGCCTCGGCCGCAGCCATTTTCATCGGCTGGGTTTCAACCATGTGCTGTGCCTGCGTGTGGCCGTTTAAAATGACCAACGCCACACCAATGGTGCCGTAAATGGCGGCAAATTTAACGGATTTTTGGTATACTTCGAGGTCTTTGCTTTTTTTCAGAAGATGGTAAGCCGCAATCCCAATCATGAAGAAGGAAGCCGTGCTCATTGCGGCAAAAAACACGTGGGGCCATTGTACCCAAACATTGGGATTCCCGACCAATGCAAAAAAGTTGGTCATTTCCGCACGCCCGTGGCGCAAAGCGTAGCCGACAGGTTCCTGCATGAATGAGTTCGCAATGAGAATCCACAAAGCGGAAAGATTGGAACCGATAGCCACCAACCACATGACCGTGGCGTGTGCTCCTTTGGAGAGCTTTTTCCACCCGAAAATCCAAACACCCAAAAAGGTGGATTCCAAATAAAAAGCTAACAGGGCTTCAATGGCCAGCGGAGCCCCGAAAATGTCGCCCATGAACCGGGAATATTCCGACCAGTTCATGCCAAATTGAAACTCCTGAACAATTCCTGTTGCCACACCAATGGCAAAGTTGATTAAGAACAATTTGCCCCAGAATTTGGTCATTTTCAAATAGGTTTCGTCGCCCGTTTTGACGTAAATGGTTTCCATAATGGCAATGGCGACGGAAAGACCCAGGGTAAGGGGCACGAAGAAAAAGTGGTACACCGTTACTATGGCAAACTGCCATCGTGCCAGAATCAAGGGATCCATACATACCTCCTTTCTGATAACCGTTTGGTAAGGTTTTTGGAATTAACCCGCTTTTCGCTCCTCGATGATGTAATGCTTGTCCAATTCTTGGTCGGAAAATATATAATCACTGATCTTTTGATCCTTGAGCGTGCCGAGCAGTTTGGCCTCTTGCCGGACGAAAAAGAGATGAATTTTGCAAACGGTAATCAGGGGACATATTTGCGGATTCGAAACACACTCGTTTAGTGTGGAATCAAAATCCATGGCTACCAGAATGTCGTAAAAGGAAAGGGTTTGCGGATTGGCACGAAGAAAAACGCCGCCTTGCTTTCCCTGAACGGTATTGATGATATTTTTCTTCTTCAATTTGAAAATGATTTTGGAAGCAAATGGCCGAGAAATAGCCAATTTTTGAGAAAGCACTCGAAGCGAAACCGGTGTTTTGGACGGTTGACCCGCCAGATACGCACAAATGCGGATGGCATAATCGTATTCGCGTTTCACGAAAACGTTCATTTTATATGTGACCTGTTAGGTTAAATATTACTTTTAGAGTAATATAAAAATTTCTCCCAATTTGTCAAGTCTTTTTTTACAAATTTGTAACATTTTTTAAATTTGGGGGGAATTCCCATTTTTAGCTTTGTTATTGAACAAGTCGCGATTGCAATAAAGGATTGCCCATTTATTGGAAAGCACGAGGGATTCACTTTGTTACAAAAATTTTACTTGATTCTTTAGCAAAATTCTGATAATTTTGAGTGAAAATGGTGCGTAATTCTTTGCAAAATACAATCTTGAAAAAATGAGGGCGAAGCATGACGCCTGAATATCCGGAACGTGTGGAACTGGCCAGAACTCCGACGCCGATTCAGCCGCTTAATCGGCTGTCCGAAAAATTAAAAGGCCCCCAAATTTACATAAAACGAGATGATTTGACAGGTAGTGGCCTTTCCGGAAATAAGGTTAGAAAGTTGGAATTTGTCCTATCGGAAGCCTTAGACCGTGGAGCGGACACCGTTATTACCTGCGGCGGAATTGGTTCCAACCACGCGCGGGCAACGGCCGTGGCGGCCAGGCAATTGGGGCTCAAACCCGTTTTGGTACTTCGCGGAAAACCCGGGCGCTACCCGGACGGAAATCTCCTGCTGGATTCCCTTTTGGGGGCAGAGCTCCATTTTATTTCGCGCGCCGATTACGCCTCAGCACGCCAGGATATCATGTACAGCTTGGCTCACCGTTTTGAAAAGCAAGGCCGGCGGGCTTACGTGATTCCCGAAGGCGCCTCGTTTGACACAGGCGTTTGGGGCTATGTGAAGGCATTCTTTGAAATTTTGGAGCAGAGTCAACAGGGCCGCTTCAATTTCGATGCCATTGTGACCGCCGTGGGGTCAGGAGGGACGCAGGCAGGGCTTTTGGTGGGCAAAAAACTTTCCAATTGGTCTGGCGAGATTTGGGGCATTAATGTGTGTGACGACGAAGCCTATTTTCAGGAAAGAATCGAGTCTATTTTGAGCGACTTTTCCCGAAAATACCGTACGCCCATTTCCGTTCGTCGGCAAGAGATTCGACTAATTGACGGGTACGTCGGCAGGGGCTACGCTCTGAGTCGCCCGGAGGAATTGTCCGTTATTCAAGAGGTGGCTCGTCTGGAAGGCATTTTCCTGGATCCCACGTACACGGGCAAAGCCATGTTCGGTCTCATGGACCAAATTCAAAAGGGGCGTTTTCAGAAAGGACAACGGATTCTTTTTGTGCACACAGGGGGACTATTCGGTCTTTTCCCCAAACGTGCCATGTTTTTCGGGGGGCCGGACGCGCCGGAATTTCCCGAAGAAGGGCAGCAGGATCCTCATTAATGGGGGGCGAGACGGCAACCAAAATAACCCTCTCCCCGGAGCTTTTGCTACCCATTTACAACGTGCTGTTGAACGCCATTGGTCCCCGGCACTGGTGGCCCGGAGAAACGCCGTTGGAAATTATTGTGGGAGCCATTTTAACCCAGAACACAGCGTGGAAAAATGTCGAAAAAGCCATTGCAAATCTAAAAAAAGAGGGGGGCCTCTCGCTCGAGGCTTTGGACAAATTGCCGGAAAATGAACTTGCCGAGCTGATTCGGCCCTCGGGCTATTTCAATCAAAAAGCTAAGAAGATTAAAATTTTCGTCCGATATATTTGTAGCCGCTACGCGTGTTCTTTGGAAAAAATGTCCGAGCGGCCGCTTGCTCCGCTGCGGGAGGAGTTGTTGGCCATTCACGGCATTGGGCCCGAAACAGCAGACTCAATTTTGCTGTACGCCTTTGAAAAACCGTCTTTTGTGGTGGATGCCTACACGCGTCGCATTCTGTTGCGGCACGGCTGGATGACGGAAAAGGCCACCTACGAAGATATTCGCCGTTTTTTTATGACTTTTTTGCCGCAGGACGCGGCACTGTTTAATGAATTTCACGCCTTAATCGTTTTTGTGGGAAATCGGTTTTGCAAACGAACCCCGAATTGCTCGGCTTGCCCTCTGCGGTCATTTTTGCCGGAGGAACAGAGGCTCTGAAAGGGATTTTGGGAAAAGCAAGAAGGTAAAAGGGAAAGGCTTGTTTATGTTTATTTTTCTGCTTACAAGCGGGTTGACGGGATTGTTTTTTCTGGGATTGCTGCTACTGGCCGTGGTCGTCAGAAATCGCCTGTTTGCCGCCATTAATTTTTTGGGTCTTCTCATTGTGGCCGGCGCCGTGTTTTTAGAAATAAAAGGCCTCCAAACCGGTACGACGATCTTGGCGGCAATGCTCGCCACGGCCGTCCTTCTCATTGCGGACATTGTTTTGTCTATTTTTTTAATCCGCCGAAATGGGAAAGAGGACTGGCAGTGGCAGCAAAGCTGGCGGACGTATTCCAGAAAAGTGGCGTACAAAATGATTTTTTCAGCCGCCGTTTTTAAGGAGGAATTGGATCGTCTCGAAGAAGACGGTATGACGCAAAAGCTGCAGGCTCTCGAAATGTGGAAATTGGGTAACGAAGCGTTCTGGCAGAACCAGTTTGATGACGCTCTCGAAAAATACGACTTCTCGCTAAAATGGGAGCCCACTAGCGTTGCCTGGATTAACAAAAGCGGTGTTTTTATCGAAACCGAACGCTACCAGGATGCCATTGAGGCCTGTGACGAAGCCATTCGCCTTAATCAGGAAAAAGTGGAGGCCTGGATTAACCGAGGCTTGGCCTTTGACCGTTTGGGGCAATTTGAAAAGGCAATCAAAAGCTTTGACGAGGCCCTTTTGAATGACGAACAAAATGCAGAGGCCTGGACCAACCGGGGCAATGCCTTCCGCCGACTCTCCCGCTACGAAGAGGCACTGGAAAGCTACGACAAAGCTCTGGCTGCCCGTGACGATTTTCTGTTGGCCTGGTACAATAAAGGAATTGCGCTCAGCAAAATGGGACGCATCGAAGAGGCATTGGTGTGCTTTTCGCAAGCCGTTCGGCTGGATCGCAGTTTTTTCATGGGGTATTACAATTTAGGGAACGCCTACAATAAATTGGATCGAAATGAAGAAGCCGTTGTGGCTTACACCAAAGCGCTGAAAAATGAACCGGCCTTTAACGAAGCCTGGAATAATTTGGGGATTGCACTGAGCAAATTGGGCCGAACCAAAGAGGCCCTCAAAAGCTACGCCCGGGCGATTGAAATTAAGCCGGATTACCACGAAGCGTGGCTCAATCGGGCACTGGCTCTGGAAAGTACGGGTGCGGCAGCAGCTGCCGTAAAAAGCTACGAGAAATTTTTGGAACTGGCACCGGAAGATTTCAAAAAGCACATTGCCATTGCCCAAAAACGCGTGGCTTTGTTGCGGGAGAAATACGCATTAAATCGGAAATCTTTCTTGGGATTTAAATTTTCCCACAAAAAAAAGGAGCAGGAAAAGGAGCCCGAAGCGGACGTCCCGGAAAATGAATCTACGGAAGCAATTGTTCCGCAATCGTAAGAATATCTGCGGGATTCGGCGGTAGGCTGCGGGTCGGTCATGTGTGGAAAAACGCAGATAATGAAGGCTGTTTTCTGCAAATAAAACCTGATTTTCCGAATAAATTGGGCCGTTACGCGGGAGGAAGTTTTTTTGAAAGCGTTGTTTTTTGATGGCTTGCAGATAACCCTCGTTGACCTACCCGTTCCCACGCCAGGTCCGAAAGAGGCGTTGGTGCGGGTTCGGCTCGCCGGAATTTGTGCCACCGATCTGGAAATTTTAAAGGGGTACATGGCTTTCCGGGGGATCCCCGGCCACGAATTTGTTGGTGTTGTGGAAAAAGCCCCCGATTCTTCCTGGGTGGGGCGTCGTGTGGTGGGCGAAATTAACATCGGGTGCGGTACGTGTGCGTATTGCCGCGCCGGATTGAAACGGCACTGCCCCAATCGAAAGGTCCTGGGCATTTTGAATAAAGACGGTGCCTTTGCTGAGTATGTGACGCTTCCTCTTGAAAATCTTTACCCGGTTCCCGAGGAATTAAGCGACCGAGAGGCCGTTTTTACTGAGCCTTTGGCGGCCGCTCTGGAAATTCCGGAACAAATTCACCTTCAACCCGCTCAACGTGTGGCCGTTGTGGGAGATGGAAAACTGGCCATCCTTATTGCCCGTGTATTGACCAATCTCGGCGTCGAACTCACCGTTGTGGGTAAACATCCTGAAAAATTGGCGCGTTTTCGGGAAAACGGGGTGCAAACCATTGTTGTGGGACAAAATTCTCCGGCTCCTCAGGATGTGGTGGTGGAGGCCTCGGGTTCGCCCTCCGGATGGGAAACCGCTCTCTCCCTTTTGCGTCCCCGTGGGACTTTGGTGCTCAAGAGCACGTACTCCGAGCCATTATCCGTCCGTTCTGCTCAACTTGTCGTGGACGAAATAACAGTGGTTGGCTCACGCTGCGGCCAATTTCCACCGGCTTTGCGACTGCTGGCCGCCCGAAAAATCCGTGTTGACAATCTCGTAACCGCTGAATTTCGGTTGGAGGAGGGAGTGCGGGCACTCGAAACGGCTGCCCGGCCCGACTCACTCAAAGTTCTGCTCAGGATGTCAGAATGACCGAGCTGATTGTTCACCGCCTGATTTACCTGACCGGTTTTGTGGGCAGCGGCAAGAGCACGCTCGGCGCACTGCTCTCGGACGCCTTTTCGTGGGAATTTTTGGACCTTGACCGTCTGATTGAAGCGGAAATTCGTAAGCCGATTCCTTACATTTTTCAACAGGACGGCGAATGGGTGTTTCGGGACGTGGAGTCGGAAATCCTACAACGTTTGTCCCGTTTAGAAAAAAAAGTGGTGGCGCTGGGAGCAGGAACCATTGTAAACCCCCTTAATCTTCAAACTGTTAAAAATTCAGGCATTCTGATTTATTTGCAGGCCACACCGGAGGAAATTTTCAAGCGAGTGGCGACCACTCCAAAACGGCTCTTGTTCTTTTCTCCTGAAGGAACGGCACCCCTTTCGGACAGCGAATTGCTAAAACGGATTCGCTATTTTATGGCTCTGCGTACTCCTGCCTACGAGAAGGCCGATTTCCGGGTAGAAACCACCGGAAAATCTATTGAAGCGGTGTTGGAAGAACTGATTGGCCAGCTCAAATTAAAGTGAAGGAAAGCGTTGCGAAAGCCGATTTTGGGGGAAATTTTAAAAGCGAGAACAGTTAAAGATTTTAGAGTGGCGAATTTTTTTGCCCTTCTAAAACTAGCGTAGTGCCAAAATACCAAAAAATGTGATGCTTTGTGTCATTTTTTGGCTCTGCAAAATAAATCTTGACAATTGAAAAATTTCCTGCTAAATTTTACGCAAATTAGGTTTTTTCATCCTCCCCGAATTTTCTCACGTGGCTGAAAGGAAACAGGATGAAGGGGACTTTTCGCTTTTTGATTTTAATCGCGGCATTCACCCTGATTGTTTCAAGTAAAGGTGGTGCCCAGTGGGTAACACAGGCCAATCTGTCGCGGCCTTACGACCCGCTTGTTCTGAAATGTTCGCAATTCCCGCAATTTGTGGATTCCCTTATTTCCAAAATGCGTGTTTTGGTGTTTCGAAAAACCCAAAACAGTTGGGAACCGATCCCCTTTCAAGTGGATCCGAGAACCTCTAATGGCTCTTACTTTGGGTACAAAACCGGCTATTTGACGCCGAATGACGAATTGGTTTTGCTAACGAAGGATTTGGGGGATCGTGTGCCCGACGGCTATTGGCCGGAAGCCGATTCGCTGCGAAATTTGCCGCGCTACGAAATCACTGTTCAGGATTCCGTTCATCCAGACCACATGGCGTGGGCGTACGTTTTTCTCTCGCAGAACCTGCCGTTAAGTCAGACAGATTACGTTTCGTACGATTCCACAGCCGATCGAATTTCGTCCGAAGCCTACAAATTGGGTTTCAGTCAACAAAATGGATTGCCCGATTGGATTACTATTCCTCAGGCGACCGTGCACCCGGACACTAATTTTTTCGAGCGTTTTAAGTTTCGCTTTAAAGTGTACGCGAAAAAGAAATTTCTGTGGACATGGGTAACGCGTGAAATTGTGCTTTCCGAAATGGATTTGGAACGAGTGCCCAACGATAAATATGTGGACGGGCCGGTGCGCGTTATTTACCCTCTTTCCGTTAAAATCAATATTAACACCGGATTTAATGGCGTTCCGCCCATTCACCAGGGACCCTATTCGCTGCCCATGACGTTTTATCCCAATTCCTTACAATTGGACGCCCGCGGATTGAATATCGATCTAACGAATCTCCCCTACGGCATTCAGGCCAAATTGAAACTCATTCGCTTCTCGCTGGATTTCAATGCCTTCGCCAGCGGCATGAAATATTTTAGTAAGTACAATGCCGACATTCTGATTGACGGTTTGCCGGACGCCCTGTTCAATTACACCCTTGATCCCGGAAAACTCAATTATTTTATGGTGCGGGGAGGCCAGGGTTCGCTTATTTCGGTCGATTACATTCCTCCCATTGGGCAGGTTCAAAAGCCGTATTACTGGGATCAAATTTCTCCCCTGAACACCACGCAGGACAACACGGCTGATACCGGCGACAAACGCTCCTACGGGGATTCCGGTTTTTTAATTACGGGTGAAAATATTACGGGCAAAACAAATATTTTACATTACACCTATTTTTTCCCACCGAATGCCGACACAACGCTGGGCGACTCCTTGGTTCATTTTTTGGAAGATCCGCTGGAGGTGCAGGTAACGCCCCATTTTTACGACGGCATTCCGCCCGCGCCTGTTCAGCTTACGCTCATGAGTGTGAGTGATTCCACGGCCACGCTTTCATGGGTGGCCCCCGGAGACGACAGCACCTCGGGTCAGGCGTACGCCTACGACTTGCGGTATTCGGTTTTTTCGCCCTACTTATTGCACAATGCCATGGTAGTGTACCAATACGCCTCGGTGCAGGTGCCAGGAGAACCCGCACCCGCACCGGCTGGAGAAGTGCAAAGCATGGTAGTGCGGGGACTCAAGCCGAATCGGACGTACTATTTTATGTTAACTACATTAGACGAAAGCGGTAACCGCTCGGCGCTGTCTAATATTGCCCAGGCTACCCTGTTGGAAGTGGAATTAGCGGCCTTTAGGGCTCAAGCCACTTCTTCGGGTGTGCAGTTGTTTTGGAAAACCACCTCGGAGCGAAACAATTACGGATTTGTAATTGAACGGAAGCAGGCCGGTATTTTTAAAAAAATCGGCTTTGTTCGCGGTGCCGGTACCGTTCAAGCCGAAAGGGCGTACGAATTTACGGATTCCACCGCCCACACGGGGCACTGGGTGTACCGACTAAAGCAGATTGACCTGAACGGCAAAACCACGATTTTGGGTACCGTGGCGGTGAAATCACTGGTCCTGTCGCAGTTTGCGCTGCGTCAAAATTACCCGAATCCCTTCAATCCCGAAACGCAAATTACCTACGATTTGCCGCGCAAAACTCGTGTGTCCCTCCGGATTTACAACGCCATTGGCCAAACCGTGCGTACGTTGGTGGAGGCCGTACAACCGGCCGGAACGCACGGGGTCATTTGGAGGGGAGAAGACGACTTCGGACAATCGGTTTCCGCAGGCATTTACTTTTACGAGTTGCGTGCAGACCATTTTCACCAAATCAGAAAAATGGTTCTCATGCGGTAAAATAAAAACCAAAAACGAGCCGAATAAAAATCGGCGTGGTGCTGTTTGGGTGGGTGCTAATTAGGGAGAAAAAATGCCTAAAAATCGATTTTTTGCCTCGTTTTTATTGCTGTGGGGATTGTTGCTTTTTCCGAATGTGAATTCGGTTCAGGCCGGAAACAACGCCATTTTTTACCAACCCGTGATTGTAAAAGGGGCTCAATTGCCTGATTTTCAGGGTGTCCCGACGAATGAACTCTCGCTGTGGGCATTCGACGCGACCTCCGCCTCGTGGCGGGCCGTGCCCTTTCAGATTGACGAACGAAAGCCTTCCGGCTCCTATTTTGGCAGTCACGATGGAGTGTTGGACAAAAATGACGAACTGGTTTTCATGGCAAAGGATTTTGGTGACCGTGCCGGTGAGCAAGACTGGATTGCGGACCCTGACAGCCGCAATTTTCCCAGATACGCATTGGCTCTTACCGGTGTGGAGGGGGACGAAAATCGTTTCCTTTATGTGTACCGAGCCAAACCGCCGGCCGTTTCTTCCTACATGACGTTTCAACCAACGCCTGCGCCCGGCACCGTTTCTTCAGATCAATATTCGGTAGGTTTTGGTGCCAACGGTCTCCCTGACAGGCTACTGATTCCTGCCTCGGCCGGTGGAAACGGACAGGACCTTTTGGATCGTTTGAAAATCCGAATTGTGGCGAAAGTAAAAGGTTTCAGCGGGTACACCACCGTCCAAATTTCGGAAAACAGCATTTTGGTGCAGGGGATTAGCCTGAAGGTTGGGCCCGTGCGGATTATTCGGGATTTGATCTTCAAACTTTCCGTTGATTTGGGCCAATTGGGTTCCATTGCGCCGCCAGACACGTTCTATTTCCCTATTTTCTTTTACCCGTACGCAATGGGTGTTCAGGCCGACAGTGTTGACTTAAAAGACGTTCAGGATTTAAACATTAAAATTCAGGCCGTGCGCTATTCAATGGATTTTTCTTCTGCGGCGTCTGGAATGCGGTTTGACAATCCGTTCAATTCAGACGTTCCGGTGGACGGGCACGAAGACTCCGTGGCGCACGATTTGTCCGCGGGACTGACCTACCAGATGCTCACGGGCACTCAGGGAACGGTTCTCTCTGTTTTAGAGGTACCGGAAGTGGGGGACCAGCGGCAGCTGTACTACTGGGAAAGCACCGACGGCAGCACGGAGGATGGAACCTACGACACGGGGGACGGTTTTTCCTACGGCGATGCCGGGTTTTGGATTCGCGGCGAAAATATCAGCGGAATCCTAAAGTTTTGGAGCACCGTTTATTTTTTGCCCGGCAACCAAAGCACAGCTTTGGCGCAGCAATTTCTTTCTCTGGCAAAGAATCCCTTTCAAATTGTCGCCACTCTGGAGCAGTCGAAAGTGTCGGTTTCGGAGCACCTTTCGAGTGCGGCACCCCGGCAATTTGTGGTTTCTCCGACGTACCCCAATCCCTTTCGTCCCGAAAGTTTCTCGGCCGGTGTGACGTGGCACTAT
Source organism: uncultured Deferribacteres bacterium (assembly GCA_964579725.1). Taxonomy (GTDB): domain Bacteria; phylum Zhuqueibacterota; class JdFR-76; order JdFR-76; family BMS3Abin05; genus CAZOHG01. The sequence continues at coordinate 4,532 of CAZOHG010000025.1, read as the reverse complement.
TTTCTACCCGCCGGGTCTTTTGTCCGCGTCGCTATCTACGACGTAACAGGTCGCTTGCTTAAACAATTGGTGGAAAATCCTCAATTGGCGGGAGCGCATGTCGTCAGATGGGACGGGCGCACCCAAAAGGGACGAGCGGCGGTTTCGGGGATGTATTTTTGTCGGATTGAAGCTGCCGGGCATGTGAGTACGCAAAAATTTCTGCTTATTCGCTAAGCGCAAACCTTCGGGAAAGGAATCCAAACGTGAAAAAACGGATTTTACTGTCTTCGGTAGCGGGACTCTTAGGATTTGGGTTGCTCTTTTTGGCGTGTCGTGTGGACCGCGGGCTCAGCCCGGACCTGGGCGTGATTAAAGGTAAAATCATTTTTGTACATCGCACCAGTGCCATCCTGCAAAAAACCGATGAAATTCGCGTAGCCGTGGCGAAATCGTTTCCGCCTTCCGAATTTACCGAACTCATTACCAGTCCTCCATTAAATAAATGGGCGGGGGACACCGTTTCCTACGAGCTGTACGTGCCGTTCGGAACTTACAACATTTTGGGGGTTGTGTGGAAGGGCAAAGGAAAGGCCTGGAATCTGTCGGATGTCATGGGCTACTACCACCGCTCAGAAGATTTTCTGCCTTCCCCCATTACGGTCACACATTCGCACATGGTGGTGGATTCCATCGATGTGTACGCAGATTTCGACTACGTAGTACGGGAGGCCTCCATTTGCGGAACCATTACCTACACCGGTCCCTGGCCGTCGAATACGGAAATCATGGGAATTGGGGCTTTCCGAACACCTCCCGACCCGAACAATATTTTCAGCCTGCTAAATGTTTCGTCGGCAAAAATCGGCATTCCGATTTTTGTGTCCCATTACCACTATTGTTTGCCTGTCAGTGCGGGAACGTACCGGTATATTGGCCTTTTCTGGAAGGCAAAAGGGACACCCTTTACCGATATTCACTACCTCGGCTACTACGCCGATCCCGATTCGCTCGGGGCCCCCGGGGCGGTTACCGTGCAGAAAGGGGAAACAAAAGACCATGTGGACATTTTTGTTGATTTTAACACATTCCAACCCTGAGGGTAAAAAATGAGATGGAAAAGAATTCCTCGATTTGCGGGGAGAACAGCGCTGGGTTCGCTTTTGTTGTTTTTGTTTTGGGTGCCCGGACGAACGCAAGCCCAAAATTACGGTCGGATTTCCGGGATGGTTGTGGCTGCCAAGGACGGGACACCGCTTCCGGGCGCTGATGTCATTGTACAGGGAACTTTTCTCGGAGCCAGCGCCTCTCGGAGCGGGCATTTTTTGGTGGAAAAGATTCCGCCAGGGCAGTATACGGTGCGCATTTCGATGATGGGATTTCAAACGGAAGAGGTGAAAAAGGTTCGAGTCGTGGCCGGAAAGACGACAAAATTATCCGTCAAATTGCGTGAGGATGTGGTGCAAATGGCGCCCGTGGTTGTGGTGGGAACAAAGGAAGCGCAGGAACTGCTGAAATCACCCGTCAGCGTTGCTGTGATTCAGGCGAAGGAAATTGTTCGACGAGGCGCTGTGGATGTGGTGGAAGCCGTGGGGGAAATCCCCGGGGCTCTTTTTGTCGGAAATCAGATCAATTTACGGGCATCGTCCGGCTTTATGTACGGGGCCGGAACCCGCGTGCTTTTTTTGATTGACGGGGTTCCGGTGCACGCCAGCGATTCGGGGGAAATTAATTGGGATTTGATCCCCTTGTTGGACATTGACCACATTGAGGTCATTAAAGCCGCCGGTTCTTTTCTCTACGGCGGAAACGCTTTGGGCGGGGTGGTGAAGGTGGTCACCAAAAAACCGACCTCGCACGCCCGGTTGGCTTACCACGTCGATTGGGGCAGTTACGACCGACCCTACTACCGCCAATGGGAATGGACGACGCGAAATCGCTACCTCGATTGTCGCGGGCTGCATTTCAATCGGCAGGATTTGAGCTACAGCCAGCAGATCGGTTTGCTGGGCATTCGCTTAACCGCCAGCCGCTACGTTTCCACGGGCTACCAGATGGTGGGATTTTTCCACCGTGCGGTTTTCACCGGAAAATTCCACTTCGCTTTCACCCCAAACACGGACTTGACCCTTTTTTCCACCTACATGCGGGACAACCGCGGTGAACCGGTCATGTGGCGTGACCAGGCACACGTGTTTTTACCGATGGATGCTGAAATGGAAACGAATCGAATTCACGTGAAGAACGGTACCGGCTACGCCAAACTGCGGCACGTGTTTTCACCCAAAGTGAGCGCCAGCTTTCGGCTTTCGCTAAATGATATTCTTTTGGGCAACCAATACGATCGCCCCGGAGAGTTCTTTCCTGCCGTGGGCCCTGCCGCCGAATGGACGGTCAATTGGATTCCCAAACCGACACACGAATTTCTTTTCGGAATGGAAGCCAAAATAGACCGCGGGAAAAACAAGTGGATCGGCAACCACGAGGCCAAAAACTTTGGTCCCTATTTTCAATACCAGTGGCAGCCCTTGCCTGTCTTTAAACTAACCTCCGGCCTACGTCTGGATTATTACAAATTGGATCGACGAAAAGCCGAGGTGGAATTCAGCCCCCGTTTGGCGGTCAATTATTTCCCGGCGTCGAATATTTCGATTCGAGCTTCAGCAGGCCGCGGCTACCGGGCACCCAGCATTATTGAGCGCTTTCTTACGCTCAGCCTGGCGGGTTTTGAGGTCTACCCCAACCCCAATTTAAAATCCGAACGCTCCTGGTCTTACGAATTGGGAGCCCGGGCGGATTTAGGGACCCATTGGTACGTGGACGCAGCTCTTTTTCAAAACGATTTTTGGGATATGATTGAACCGACCATTAACATAACATCCAATTCCATTCAATTTTTAAATATTGGACGTCCCCGAATTTACGGGTTGGAATTCACTACGGAAGGCCGTTGGTGGCACAATCGCCTGGGACTGGATGTCAATTTCACTCTTTTGGACCACAAGGACTTGCGCACCGGTAAGCGCTTGTACTACCGCCCACGGCGAATTGCCAATGTCATCCCCTCGCTGAGGCTGGGGCACACGGAAGTTCAAGTGCAGTTTAATTATTCCAGCCGAATTGACCGAGTACAGGTTTTCCCACTGGATGAACGGGTGCCGCGAAAGGTGTGGAATTTGCGACTGGTTCAAAAGATTCCTTCACGAAAACTGACACTGGTGGCTGAGGTCAACAATCTTTTCAATTACAATTATACCATGCGTGAACGCTATTTGGAACCCATTCGCAATTTTAGAATCGGATTCACCGGCTATTTTTAGAAGGACTCTTTGAGGCAAAAACGATTGCGAATTGGAAAAAACGGGAGGGTTAGATGAAGGAAAAATGGACTTGGCTGGGATTAATTTTCTTGTTGGTGTTTGTGCAAACGGCCAACGCCCAAACTATTGGGCGGGTTTTGGGTGCCCGCGGCAGAGGGGTGGTGCTTCAAGTCGGCCAGAAAGCAGGCGTCGAAAAAGGGCAGGTATTTTTTGTTTACCGGGACTCGCTAAGGGCCGGGAAGCTAAAGCGAATGAAAATTGCGCGTGTACAGGTGGTCAAAACGTTCCCCAAAATTTCCGTGGCACGCATTGTCTGGCTAAAACCTCAAATTCACATTAAAAAAGGGGATGTAGCTGTTCACACCCGCACCTCTTTTTGGGGGGATTACTTTTCTTCCGGAAATCTTCAAATGACCTTTTCTTTTGGAATGAACAAACTTTACCCGACGGATTTGAATCGTGCCTTGGTGCAGCAGGGTTCGGTGTACGGAGTAGATGCGAAAAGTGCTCGATTTAAGACAGGATCGGCGCTGAGAATCCGTCTGCGGGGGCGGCTGCCCTTTCATCTTAGCGCCCTCTGGGAAGGGGATTATTTGAGCACGGCAGCAGCTCTTCAAAAGAGTGGTTTGTCCGGGAAAAATGTGGCCATGAATTGGAATATTCGGGCCTGGAGTTCTCAGCTGGGGCTTGCTTTTAATATTGTGGACACGCACGTTTTGAATATCTATGTCGGTACCCGTGTCGGTGTTCTAATTGCCGATTTGAAATTTTTGAACACATTCGGTTCAACCTACGACAATGCCTATTTTGAGGAAACTAACGTAGCCAGCGGTTTGTTTAGCGGACTTTCTTACAAACCCGGTCGCCACGTGGTTTTGACCATCGAGACTGGCTACGATTTCCGCGGACTTGGTCATTTGCAGGGCTACCGTTACACCCCAGGGAAACGTTGGGACCACTACATTCCCCGCACAGCCCTTACCGAAAACCGCATTCACGTGGATTTGTCCGGTGTTTCCGTGTTAGTGGGAATTGGTGCAAGGTTGTGAGAAAAAAGGGCGAAGGTCAAACAAAAAATCTCCCGCCATCTATAAAAGCATTGGCTTGAAGTCAGGTGTCCCTTCGGGACGTGGGATGCGGAAAGAAGGGCGGTTTTAATTAACGGGTCGCGAGCGGAGCTCGCTCCCATAACATCCGTGCAAAGAAATGGCCTTTTTTAGGAAATGCCTCCCT
>CAZOHG010000024.1:0-49560 GCA_964579725.1 uncultured Deferribacteres bacterium | reverse complement strand
CTCGCTCCCATAACATCCGTGCAAAGAAATGGCCTTTTTTAGGAAATGCCTCCCTTTACCGACGAAAATTAGAGAAAACGCAAAGATTTTTGTCGTTGCGTCCAAGGTTCAATTCGGACGTGGGACGTAGATAATGCTTTGTTAGCCATCCCCCGCCCCAATGATGTCGACGCGTGGCCCAAAGCTCGGGCCTGAGGCTCGGGTGCAGGCGTTGGCGGCGTGAGCGTCAGGCCGGGCGCCAGTGGGCGTTGAGACCTCGCAAGTCTACAAGACTTTCGAGGTCTGACGCAGCGCAAGAGCACCCTCTTTTGTAACGAATCGCCAGCCCGAGAAAATATGCGAGGCTTTTCGGTGTTTTGCGGGCGTCGGACCGGGCGTGATGCAGGCGGCGGAGCGGTTTCTGCTCTTGCAGCTCGGTCGGGCGAGCGGTAGAATGAGCCAACACTCGGTGTCATCGCCGCTGCGTCTCGACGAGTAGCCTCCGAGCGGACCGGGCGTTGGTGCTCACCCCACCAGTGTTTCTCCAATCCCGGCGTGCCAACATGGCGTCCAGCGGATGGGCTAACCGCCCGCGGTTCTGGAAGGCCCGGGCGGGCGTGGCGGTTGGCCCGGGCCTCGTGCGGATAGCGGAAAACCTGCCCGCCGCTGACGCCCGTCGTTAGGTGTCTGAAAAAAATGAAAGAAATGAGCGGGAATGAGGGGATGAAAGGGAGGAAAATAAAAACAAAAAAGAGGACAATGAAGTAAAAATTTCTTTGCATCTTGCCTCGAATCGAACAAAAAAAGTGCGTGGAGTGGGAGCAAAACCATTTTTTGCCATAGACAGGCAAAAGGGTGGCTTTTTTATTTTGAGAGATTAGAACGGTTTTGGGGCAAAAAAGACGGAGTGAAGTTGGTATCCATCCCTCTGAAATATTGCCAATAGGGATTCGCTGACCAACGTGCCACTACCTCCTCATCCGATAAATTGTACGTGTATTTCAGGTAATGCAACGATACCACCAATTGAATCGGTTTACTCGAACGCCTGTTTTCCAAAACATAAAGACCCGACAAACTTTGCTCTAAACCCTCCCAATCAATATGCCTCGATAGAATCATTAATTCATGGCTCAGATTAATCCTGTCACTTAACTGTTGCCGAAATAAATCTCTGGTCTTTTCCTTTGGATTTTCGTTCCGGTAAAAAATTGCATTTTTACAAAAAAAAGCTTGACAAAAAAAATGTAAAAGTGTACATTACATACATACAATAAGTTTGTCTTGTCAAGAGAAAGCATACAATATTCGGCAAATAGGATAAAGTAGGCTTCCGCAAAATGAATGTGGCCTTAGGCTTAGAACTACTTTTTATGATTCTGTTTCTCTCCATGAAAGTATCCGTCTTGTTTCATCAACTCTATGATACTTTAAATCATGGTGTAGTAGGTCTGCTTAGAAATATATATCCACATCTATTTTTACAAAGTGAGAATGTCGTAACGGATAAATAAGTCGAGATTCTGTGTAGGCATAGCAAATAACGAGGAAAAATCCATGAAAAGAAAGTGCATTGTTTTTATTTTCTTTATGGCCATTTTGTGCCCGATCACTGTGAATGCCGGCATTACCGGAAAGATAATGGGGAGGGTAATTGATTCAAAAACCAAAGAGCCTCTTCCGGGGGCTAATATCATTATTCTTGGTACGACATTAGGGGCTTCAACCGACAGGCAGGGAAATTATTATATCATAAATGTACCACCGGGCAGATATTCGGTTAAGGCCCTGTTTATGGGATATAGAACCGTTCAAATGAACAATGTGATTGTCCAGGTAGATCGTACGACACACCTAAATTTTAGCTTAGATCCTTCCTTCATTCAAACAAAGGCCATTGAGGTGGTAGCCAAACGAAATGCCATTATCCGCGATCTGACATCAACCGACCAAAAAGTCAGCTCCAGACAAATCAAGGATCTTCCTGTAGAAAATATGACGGATATTTTGAGGTTACAAGCAGGCATCACGGAAGACGCAGGCGGTGGTATCCACCTAAGAGGAGGACGTTCCGCAGAGGTACAGTATTATGTGGATGGTATTGCCGTTACAAATCCCTTTGGAGGTGGACTGGCTGTACCGGTGCAGAATAATGTAATTCAGGAATTGGAAGTAATCAGTGGAACATTTAATGCGGAATACGGACAGGCCATGTCAGGAATAGTCAATATCGTTACAAAAGATGGAGGTCGTAAAACAGATGGCACAATCTCTGCCTATTCGGGGGATTTCATAACCAATCATAAAAAGATATTTATGAATATTCAGGATATTAATCCATTCTCACAAAGATATTTGGAAGGCACATTAAGCGGGCCCGTACCCTTCCTTAAAAAGAGAGTAACCTATTTTGTTTCGGCCAGGTATCACAATGAAGAAAACTGGCTTTATGGAAAACGCGTCCACATGCCCAGTGATACATGCGATTTTACAAGTCCCAATCCCAAAAATTGGAGAATACAAAAAACGGGAGACAACAAAATTATCCCTCTTAATCCCTCAAAGGGGGTGTCCTATCAAGCAAAAATAACCTTCCGGCCAATTAAAGACTTAAAAATATCGTATAATGTTATGGGGAATTATTCGAATTGGAAGAATTATAATCATTTTGAACGATACAACCCGGAATCTATTCCCACAAACTATTCAACCGGCGTGAATCAATTACTGACATTAACACACACAATTAGCCCGAGCACATACCATGAAATTCGCATTTCTCACTATTGGAATAACTACGAACGCCATTGTCGGAAAAATCCATTTGATCCATTTTATGATAAGGGAATTACAAAAAAGGCCCATGTGCCTTCGGATGTTTTTGCTGTAGGGGGCGTTGACGCCAGCTTTACATACCGTAAGAGTATTACAACGGCGGTAAAATATGACATCGTTAGTCAGATTAATCGATATAATTTAATAAAATCGGGATTTGAATTTCGCCAAAACGCTCTTACAGACAATTGGTTTGTTGTTCGAAAGGATGAAGGTACAAATTGGCAGTTACATATTGATGATGTCACTTCATTTGCTCACAATTATTACCATAAAGTACCTGTTGAAGCATCGGCCTATATTCAGGATAAAATTGAAGTGCAGGATTTGGTTGTCAATGCCGGTGTTCGATTTGATTATTTTGATCCGAAAAGTAAAGTTCCGGTAAATATGATGGATCCCGCGAATAAACGGCATTTGGCAGAAACAGTCGCCTATCGATGGGCTAAACCCAAAACTCAAATTAGTCCCCGCATCGGACTTGCTTTTCCCATTACCGATAATGGGAATCTCCATGTTTCGTATGGACATTTTTTTCAAATTCCGGAATTGGGCAGACTGTACGAGAACCCGGAATTTGAAGTGGTTGGACAGTTTGAAACGTACATTGGGAATGCTGATTTAAGAGCACAGAGAACCACAATGTATGAAATCGGATTGCAGCAACAAATTATAACAAATTTGGTTTTGGATGCAACGGCGTATTACAAAGACATACGAAATCTTACGGGAACCAAGTTATATAAAACCTTTGAACAGGATAAATATGGACAATATTCGAATACCGATTATGGTAATGTATGGGGGGTTACACTTTCGTTGGATTTAATGAAGACGGGACTTCTTTCCGCGAATTTGGACTATACCTATCAAATTGCTGACGGGAATGGTTCCGATCCCAAACACGCGTTTTATGATGCCCGAAATAGAGACGAGGCTTCCAAAACATTGATTCCACTCAATTGGGATCAACGGCATGTTTTAAACGGAATTGTGACCATTGCCGGGAAATCCTGGGGAGTAAGCACAATTGGCCAGTTTCATTCCGGCTTTCCTTACACACCACTCACGCCTTATAATCGAACTCAGAATATTCAGCTCAGAAATATGGGAAGAAGAAAACCGGTATGGAATGTTGATTTAAAAATATATAAAAATGTTTTTATAGGAAGGGAGAAAACCACTTTTTTTGTAAAAATTGATAACGTGTTTGATCATTTGCAAAATGAATATCGGCCGGAAATTACACAACGTGAATTGATTGCCCATAAATCGAAGGATTTTCTGAATTCGCTGTATGAATTTAGATTTAACCCGGCATCACAGCCCAGACCCAGATTAATTAAGGCAGGATTTACAATTGAATTATGATGATATATCGGAAAAGGCATGACGCATTCAATTATATTAATGCAGTGAGAAAAAAAAGAATAGAGCATAAGTCATGTAAAAGATTTAGAGGAACTCTATTATGAAAAAAACAATAATACTGGCTGAGATAGGATTTTTGATAAGCGAAATATTATTTTTTTCGGGTAATTTATTTTCACAGGAAAATAATTACGTTTACATTGATCCCCATCGCGGAGAGAAAAAATATCGAAAAGAACTCATCATGAATGGGAATAATGTGGAATCGATGATTGGCAATTGGGGGGTTTTGGGTGATGGAGGACCCTATTCGGGTGTTTGGCCGAGGGGAACAGGGCATGATCATATCGACCAGATGTCAATCATGGTAACCGCACAGGTGCCGGGAATTCATGGAGAGGATTTACATATTGTGAGTGATTCGTACAAGGATGGTGCAGACCGCGCTCCAGACGGCCATGAGTATTGGTGGAATCCGCTACCGGGATATGCCAACGAACACCGCCTATTTGTAGATCCCATTTCCGGCCTAATAGACAGTACATCAGAAATTGCGACAAGTACAGATTCCACAACGTGGCCGGCGACCTGGCCCGGAAGAGATGCCACCTGGAATGGTCACTGGAACGGCTATTTTGGAAAAGATCAATTTAATGCGGATAAAGAATGTATTTTTGTAATGGACGATTCCTGGAATTCTGAATTTCCGTTCTATCCCTATAAAAACGATTCAACCCGCAGAGGACTTGGGCTCCAGTGCGAGACGCGCATGTTTCAGTGGGTGCATCCACTGGCCGAGGATCAAATATTTATCCATTTTCAAATAACAAATGTTGGTGATTATAATTATAGTAAAAATATATATTTTGGTGCTTATGCGGATACAAATCCCGGCGGAATGGGGTCGGTAGATGATGATTCTGGGTTCGACAAAGATTTCAATATGGTTTTCGCATGGGATAACGACAATATCGGGTTGTGGGCGAAATATCGTGATATTTTGCCGGGTTATATGGCGTGGAAATTTTTGGAAAGTCCCGGAATAAGCAATGACGGAATTGATAATGATAATGATGGGTTAGTCGATGAACGCAGGGATAATGATGCAGGTAATTGGATTTATGGGCCTGTTGGAAAATATGGACCGGAAAAGTGGCATTGGAGCGGTGACGAAGACGGAGACTGGGATCCAAAAATAGACGATGTAGGAAGCGATGGAATTGGTCCTCTGGATCCGAATTACGTGGCACCGGATGCAGATGGCACGGAAGGAAATGGGAGGCCGGATCAGGGAGAACCCGATTTTGGAAAAACAGATAATGATGAATCCGATCAAATTGGATTAACCTCCTTTTATTCACCTCACTATGGCAGCGTATGGATACGTGATGATGAAGCCGTATGGAAATACACTCAACCCGGAATTTTTCAGACGCCTGCTCAAAATTCAAATAATGTCTGGATTTTTGCATCAGGGCCGTTTTATCTCGAACCCGGCCAAACAGAACGATTTTCTACGTGCTGGATTTTTGGGGAAAATGAAAAGGAGATTTATCGCAACGCCTACACATCTCAAAGAATTTATGACAACGATTATCGGTTTACAAAACCTCCGTTACAACCGAAAGTTCGAGTTATTGTGGGCGACAAAAAGGTTACACTGATCTGGGATGATATAGCGGAACATTCAAAAGATCCCGTTTATGGATTTGATTTTGAGGGCTATCGAATCTACAAAGGAACCAATCCCCAATTAACCGAATCCCGGAAAATAACAGACTCCTATGGGAATTTTGCTTATTGTAAGCCAATTGCTCAATTCGATTTAAGAGATGGAATAAAAGGGTTGCATCCGGTTGCGCTTGGAGAGGAATTGGGTGAAGAATATGATACAGGTGTGCATTATTACATGGGAGATGACTCCGGTTTGCAACATTATTATGTCGATACGAATGTGCAGAATGGGGTCACCTATTATTATGCCGTTGTTTCGTACGACAAAGGATATTATAAGGGAATGGATAGTCGAAATCTGGTGCCCATGTCTCCCAGTGAAAGCCCCTTTGAATTTACGTATGAAAATGGGGTTTTAAAGAAAATCAGTCGAAATGCTGTCATAGCCACGCCCAATGCACCAGCAACGAATTACCTGCCGGGCTATACGGATGCCAATAAAGATGGGACGATAAAAAAATTGGAGGGGACAAGTGCTACGGGAAATGTAAAGGTGAAAGTTGTTGTGCCGGACGTCCTTCCAGATCATCACGAATTTCACATTTCCTTTGAAAGCTCTGTCAATAATTTGGGTGAAATTGTTACAAACGCCTATAGCGTGATTGATGTTACGGCGGGAAAAACAATTTTTGACAGCATTGCGGTTCCAATCGATCCATCCAGCGGAAAGGCTTTGACCCAATGGACGTCAGATTTGTTTGACGGAATGGTTTTAAATTTTGAAAACGGAATGCCGGACTTTAATAAGATTAAGGCAATGAGTGGGTGGAGTTCAAATAGCCAAACTAATTTAATGGTTGATTTAACTCGTGGACCACACAATGCAACTATCCCAATGAATGCCGTGATTGAAATTACGGATAGTCTGTCTGCATTTCCGTTTAAGAGGACTTATCAGGTGTATTTCAAGGTCTATGATTTTTTTACTCACGATTCTATCCCCTTTCTTTTCCGGGATGTTAACAACGATTATAAAATTGGCGAAGGCGATGGAATCACCTTATTAGCCCCGACAAATTCAAAAAAATGGGCTATGGCGTACAAATTAAAATTTAAGGCACCAGGCTCAGGTGACATTTCAATCATTCCCCCTTCACCCGGGGATATGTTTCGCATTAAATGCGACTCTCCTTTTAAGACAGGCGATGAATATGCATTTCAGACATATAAAAGTACTCAAAAGCCCGTTCGATCGGATGTGTTAAATAAGATTGCTGTTGTTCCTAACCCGTATGTATTGGCGGCATCATGGGAACGGGAATCGCCTATGTCAGGACGGGGAGAACGTAAAATCTATTTCATTCATCTTCCGTTAAAATGCACTATTCGAATATTCTCGCAAAATGGTATATTGCTAAAAACGATTTATCATAATGGTGCTGAAGCAAATGGCTCGGCCACCTGGGATTTAACGACTGAAGATGGGTTAGAAGTCGCCTTTGGGATATATATTTATCACATTGAGGCTCCAGAAATTGGGCAAAAAGTGGGAACGTTTGCCATCATTAATTAAGCAATGAAAAGAATATTGGATAAAAATGTGGAGTTGAACCCATGAAATGGAAAATGATCGTTGTTCTTTTTGTGGCCGTCGTTAGTTCAGGTCCATTGTATTCTGGAGATGTTGTTTCAAAAGTTGGGACAACAGCGGCCCCTTTTTTGGAGTTTAGCGTTGGGTCGCGTGCCACAGCAATGGGTGGCGCCTATACGGCGGTTGCAAACGATGCAACCGCACTCTACTGGAACCCGGCCGGAATATCCAGCATTCCTACCGGCGAGGTCACGTTCAATTATTTGAAATGGCTGGCAGGAATGACGTTTACTTTTACCGGGGGTGTATTGAATACCGGTTCGTTTGGGGCGTTTGGGCTTTCTATAACATCGCTGGCAACACCGGATATGGTCGTAAGAACGGTGGATGAACCGGAAGGGTTAGGCACTCGTTTTGATGCGGGAGACCTGGCGATCGGTCTTACGTATGCCAGACAGCTTACGGATCGATTCTCTTTTGGAAGTACATTTAAATTTATTCAAAGAAGAATCTGGCATATGAGCGCCAATGGTATTGCCATGGATTTTGGTGTTCTCTATACGATGCCATGGGATCGAGTAAAAATGGGGATGTCCATTCTAAATTTTGGGAGTAAATTGCAAATTCGAGGTGTGGATGCTCTTGTTTTTACGGATATTGATCCCTCCAAAGCGGGAAACAACACGGCTGTTTTGGCGCATCTACGCACAAAAACCTGGTCGTTACCCATACTGTTTAAATTTGGACTGGCTTACACTGTTTTGAATGGTCATTCTAATCGCGTGAGTGTAAGCGGTGATTTTTTGCACCCAAACAATAATTATGAAAGCGCAAATATTGGAATGGAATACGCATTTTTAAATCGATTTTTCCTCCGTTTGGGATATAACTCTTTATTTTTGAAGGAAAGCGAGAATGGTCTGACATTTGGGCTCGGTGTGCTTTATCAAAGGATTAATATGGGCTATTCGTATGCGAGAATGAAACATTTTAATTTTGTTCAGCAATTTTCGATTGGAATTCAGTTCTAAAAAAATGACACGAAAAATAAAAAAAAGAGGAAAACGGGGTAGCCAATTAACTGCCCCATTCGGTTGAGACAATTCTTGGAGACTCCTAACGAATCATCCTCGAATTTTATAACATACAATGGAGGAGTAAAATGAAAAAGTCTATTTACATAATTTTGGCTGCCATTTTCCTGTTTTCCGGAAATTTATTGGCACAGAATAAGGTGTGGGTGCCCGTTTTTAGATTTGCTCTTGATGGAAATGTGGCTGACAATTATTATTTGATGCCCAATGCCATAGGAAGTTTTGCCAGTGACCACCGATTCGCCGATGGAACCCAGATGTTAGGCTATCATTTTAAGCTTTCGGATTTTGAAAATGAAAATAATCAGCATCCGCTTACGCTGCGCGTTTTTTTGGAAAATGAATACATTGTAGAAATCTCCGATCAGGAAATCACGGATGTCAGTGAAGGGGAAATCGTTGCAAAATACAGTGATGATCCGGATAATAACCCCTGTCGGGACGCTCATAACCGAGGTTGGATTGATATCCCTTTGCAGGATTACTTTGATCTGGGATGGACAGACTTGTACCTGTACTTTTTTGACGGCCGGCCCCAGGACGGCTGGGGGCCAAGTGTCTATTATATCGGATTCTACTATCAAGAAGACCCAGCCAATATTCCCGATAATGGCGTGACGACGGTTATTCAAGATGATGGTTCAATTTCGGTGGATGGCGATTTTTCAGACTGGGATAGCGATACGCAATGGGTCCACATGGAAGAGGGCGCGGGTGGTATTCTTTCAACCGGAACAATTGATGGAACAGGTGATGTAAGTGCGGATGTGGGTGTCTCTGCAGATGGTGAAAACCTGTATATCGGTGCCAATGTCACGGACGACAATGTCATTGATGATGGAGATAGTATTACATTCTATTTTGGAGCCTATAATATAGATACCTTAACCGCTTATTCTGCGCACACCTCCATTCCCGATACGAACATCGATGGCTACCGCAAAAAGACGGAACCAGATTTTGTCTTTTCCATACCGGTTACAGATGGAGCAACAGATGTCTATGAATCAAAGATCGTGAAGGGTGTTGTGGATGAATCAGAGGCGGTCTGTGTAAAAACGACCAGCGGGTATCGAATCGAGGCGAAAATTCCTTTCCTCAGTTTATATACCGCAGGGGTAGTAAGCATATTGTATAAACCGTTGGAAACGACATTTTCTCCATTTGCTTTTAAAATTACGGATGTAGATAAAGGCGGTGTTCAGACCGATACACTGGCTGATTTTGTTCCCAATAATTCCGCTCCGGAGACAAACTACCTCGTACCGGGATATACAGGTTCCGGATCGGATGCCAATCATCGCTGGGCGGATGCAACGGATGTAATCGCCTATAAATTTGATACAAATGCCTTAACAAACGGTTTGCCAGACAGTACCGATTTCACATTTAGCACGAGGGTTGGAAATGAATATGTGATTAAAGTTTCCAATTCATTGGATAGTGCAAAGACGGAAGTACTCCGCTGGAGCGCAAAAATAGATACCACCCTTTTTGAATTTGTACCAAATGGAGAAGCCCCGGAAACAAATTATTTAGTTCCTGGATTTCACAGCTCGAATGATAATTCACATCGTTGGGCGGATGGAACCGATACCATAGCCTATCGATTTAGTCTGGCTGATTTGAAGGCCTTACTACCACCGAATGGTGAGCCTCTGATCTCTGTGCACGTTGGCAATGAGTATGTCATTTCCGTTTCGGAGGGTGTTCATACACCCACAACAGAAATTCTTAGATGGAGCGATACGAATGCCCCGGTTCACGATATGTCGAATGCAGGCTGGAAAGAAATTCCTTTACAGCCCTATGTGGATGCCGGATGGGATAGCGTCACTATTTTTTTCACAGACGGTATTCCCAATGACGGCTGGGGACCGAGTATTCAACATGTAAAATATATTGCCAGAAAACCAGGAACACCGGTTCACGATATGTCAAATGTGGCGTGGCAGAGCTTCTCTCTAAACCCATTTATTGAAAAGGGTTGGAAAACAATTTATGTGTTTTTTGAAGATGGTATTCCAACGGATGGCTGGGGACCCTCGGTTGAACACGTTCGCGTGGTCGGGAAATACGCTGCATTCGGTTCTTCTGCCAGCCTGGTGACCGCACGTAAGCTTGATGTGGATAGTAATCCGTCTTCGTGGGGTCTCAAGACAAATTATATTGATAAAAGAACGAAAAGCAGTCCCAGCAATATTGCAAAAGGGATTTTGAAAGAGTTTATACCAAACAATCAGCCGCCGGAAACAAATTATCTCGTTCCGGGATACGAGGGCTCAGGCGTGGATGCGAACCACCGCTGGGCGGATGCAAGCGATACAATTGCCTATAAATTTGATCTGTCTGAAATACAGGCCCTTGCACCCGGACAGGAAGTCTTTATCGAATTTCATGTGTGCAACGAATATGTTGTCTCCATTAGTGATGCAATTGACGGAGATTTGGAGGAAGTCGCGCGATGGTCAAGTAAGGGGCTTCCCGTTCACGATTGTTCAAACGGCAGAGACATTGCGATCTCTACAAAAGATGCCATTGAAAACGGTTTTACTAATCTTTATGTGTTTTTTACCGATGGGATTCCTGCAGATGGATGGGGTCCGTCACTTAGCGCCATACGGTTTTATTACAAAGGTATTTATCATACCACTCCAACGGCAATAGCCTTTCGGCCCAATAATACCGCTCCTGAAACGGATTACCTGGTACCCGGGTACGAAGGTTCCGGTGTGGATCAAAACCATCGTTGGGCCGATGCAACAACGGTGATTGCGTATAAGTTTACACGCGACCAAATAGAAAATGCCATTCCGTCAGACGCTGAACCTCTTTTTAATGTTCATATTGGAAATGAATATGTCATTGAGGTTGCGGATTCAATTAATGGCAGTCGCACGGAAGTGATGCGCTGGAGCAAAAATGATACACCTATTCACGATGCTTCCAACACCGATTGGCAGAATTTTTCACTGAAACCTTATCTGGATAAGGGATGGAAAAATATTTATGTATTTTTCAGTGATGGGATTCCAACAGATGGCTGGGGAGCATCCATTGATAGTGTGTATATTTCCTATCGTGAGATCCTTGTCTACAATGAGTTACTCCGATTTACGTGCAATGGAACTGAGCCTGAGACAGACTACCTGGTTTCCGGGTATACGGGTTCCGGTCTTGATAATACCCACCGTTGGGCTGACGGGACAACGGAAATGGCCTATCATTTTTCAAAAAGTGATCTGCTCAGTCTTTCTAATGGAAACGACAATATCGTTCTTCGATTTGAAGTGAATAATGAGTACGTTATTTCCGTGGCACCTGAGATAAGCGGCGACCGAACGGAAGTATTTCGATGGAGCAAAAACAACGTGCCAGAACATTCCGGCTCAAACCAGACCGTTTTGTCCCTCAACCTAAAACCCTATTTCGATCAAGGATGGAATGATGTATATCTAATCTTTGAAGACGGAATTAAGGAAACGGGCTGGGGTCCGTCCCTTTTCTGGATCAGTATTAACAGCCTCGGAAAACTATCCAGTGCCGTGAATGATCAAATCGCACTGCCGCACGTTTTTGCGTTGCGACAAAACTACCCGAATCCGTTTAACCCAGAAACCACTATTTCCTATTCCATTCCAAAAGCTGGTTTTGTAAGTGTCAAAATTTATAATGTGATTGGACAAGGAGTAAAAACGCTTGTAAACAGGAATCAGATGCCCGGAAATTATGTGGTTCGTTGGAACGGACGAAATGAAATGGGACAACCTGTAGCGAGTGGCGTTTATTTTTATCGAATCAGTTTTGGAAAGAGACAGTTGATTAAAAAAATGCTGCTGTTGAGATAGTCGTTTATAAAAAAAGTGCAGGTTTAGAAGCTGATAAAAATCGGGTACAGATTTTGTCTGTACCCGATTATTTTAAAACGGACGCTCATAAATACGAACTGGAGCAAAAAGGGTCCAGATAATGGTAAAAAAAATACAAATTTTTATTTTGATTGTATTAACATCAACCGTTTGGATAAGTGTAAATGAAGCCTTTTCGAGATCAAATAGGGTTTATTATATCTTTTTAAAAGATTTAGAATTTCAGAAGCAAGTACTTATCAAAAGTATTCAGGGGATCATTAATCAAAAAATAAAAGCTGGTGATGATTCCCTACCCATGATTTATACCATTTTGCGGGATACCGACATGAATTGGCTGATGGACTATCGGAATAACTACAGTCTGATCTCCAATATAAAACATTATTCAACAATGGTAGAATTTGCACAGGATAAAATTAAAAATTATGTTATTTGGGATCCTCAGCGCCCCTGGACATTGCCAATTGCGTGTTCGTATGCGGCTCAAAATGAAGCCATGCTTTTCACGCCATCACTTGTGACTGAACTATCACCCCAACAGAAATTGATGATGGATTTTACAAAATCTGAGTGGTTCTTTCCTGATATTTCTACTGGGACGTCTTCAAAAATTGTTTCAAAACGTGAAGGTTATGAATGGGCAATTGAAAATATATTGCCACGGGCTGATTCTACCGCAGTGGTTTCTATTGCCAATACTATCTCTGATTTAAGGGACTATATATTTTTCAAAAAAACATTTGCTATTAATTTAGATCCATTGAACCGTCAGGATGAAATTCTATTACTCAAACAGATTCTTAAACTCCTTCCTTCAAATATTGATGTATTGGGCTGGCCGGATGCTTCTTTTTTAAAGCAAGGTCAGGATGGTGTTTCATTAGAGATTGCTTTTGTCAATCTCCTGAGTGAAAAAAATGATCGCTTAATTGCGGCAGACTATGCGAATAATCTTTCATTTCACGGATTATTTAAGTTGCCCAATTCTCTTAAACAAAATGAAAAGACGGGTACTTACCAGAAGGGGAAAAAATATGTTTGCTTCATTGTTTCAGATGGAGATAATATTCAGTATGACATGAATTTTATGAGAAATCCTCTTTGGACAAATTATTATCGAGGAAAATTCCCATTGGGCTGGACGATTTCACCTGCTTTAAGCATTTATGCCCCCTTTGTAGCCTGGTACTATTATAACAGCTCTGCCCAAACACATTTTAACGATACATTTGTGGCAGGGCCCAGCGGGCGGGGCTACGTAAAACCATCACTCATGTCAACTGAGGGGTTAATCAAATTCCTGTACGATACACAAGACGCTGATAAGACAATGGACATAAGCTGCATTACAGCCCTGGATGTGCTGGGTAATGAAAAACACACCTATCAGATGTATGCAGATTATTCAGGCGCGAAGGGAGTTTTCTTGATCGAGCCAAAACATTCAAATCAATTACCCGGAAATAGTTATGTTTTTTCCGGCGATAATAAAAAGATGGGGTACTTTGTAGAAACAATTCGTGAAGGCAAACAGACATCTTCTGAACTGGAAAAACAAATACGAAGGTATGCCTTTTCTATGCCTTTTATTATGGTTTATATTTTGGCCTGGGATAATAACCTGACGGCTGTTTATCATACATATAAAAGCTTACGCTCAGATTCTCTGTATGAAATAGTTGGTCCTTCCGAATTTATGGATTGTTTGATTCAATATCGTTCCGGTGCATCGGGAATAAATAGTGGGAATTCGTCCATCCCCATTCATTTTAAACTGAATCAAAACTACCCGAATCCATTTAATCCTGTAACCAATATTGCCTATTCGCTTGATAAGGGAGATTTTGTAAAACTGGTTATCTACAATGTTTTTGGAGAGAAAATTCGGGAATTGGTAAACCAATTCCAGGAGAGAGGAAATTATTCGGTTCAATGGGATGGCAGGAATCAGGCCGGCATTTCTGTGCCCAGCGGCATTTATTTTTCTATCTTAATATCTGGAAGTCAAAAGGGTATGCGCAAGATGATGGTGTTGCGATGATAGGAATGGCTTGATTGTCCCGTGAAAAAAGTGTACAATTCTAATTCATAAAAGATGAAATGATTGCATTGAAAAGAGAAAAAAATATGAGACTATCGACTTTAAAAAGACGTAACCCTATTGAAAAACTATGTATTGCGTTTGTTTTGATGGTTCTTATTTCCATAATGAATTGCAGCGCTAAACTGAATAAATCCGAAAAACCAAGATCTGTTTATCACATTTCTCTGGAGAATCGATCAATCGACGAGCAGATGTTAGTCAAAAGTATTCAGGGCCTGATAAACCGAGAAATAAAAAACGGGAATAAATCTCTCCCAATGGTTTATACGTTTTGCAGAAAAAGTGATTACCTTTGGTTTGAAGATTATAAAAATCACTATTCATTGGAACCCCATCTGGAAGATGTGAAATCCCTTTACGAATTTGCCAGCAACCATATTAAAAATTATGTGTTGTGGGATCCTCAAAAACCGTGGACACTCACGGTTGCCTGCAGTTATGCCGCACAACAAAAGGCGCTCATTTTCACCCCTCAGTTGGCGAGAAATTTTGCCGCCGATAAAAAATTAAAACTGGTGATGGATTTTACAAAATCGATCTGGTATTATCCGGAACTCGGATCGACGTCATCTCAGCACATTTCTAATAAGTCCGATGGCTATGCCTGGGCTATTGAACACGTATTGCCTACCAGTAATATGACTGAATTGATCTATTTGAGAGATGACATACCTGATTTAAAAGATTACATTTTTTTTAACACTATTTTTGCTCTTAATCTGGATCCTCTGAACAATTCAGGCGAGATATCTCTACTGCGGACAATTTTATCGAAATTCCCAACTGAAACGCCTGTCCTGGGATGGGCTGATGCCATGTATGCCACCAAACCGGGTCAGGATAATGTGACGGTAGAACATGCATTGGTAACCCTGTTAAGTCAGGCCAATGATTTTTTGATTGCAGCGGATTATGCAAATAATCTTTCATTTCACGGGTTATTTGCTCCTCCCAGTGAATTGAAACAGAAAGAACCGGATGGAATCTATGTTAAAGGCAAAAAATATGTCTGTTTCATTGTGTCGGATGGTGATAATTTGCAGTACGACTTTAACCGCATGCGATCGGATTTATGGACAACTCCAAGCCGGGGGAAATTTCCATTAGGATGGACACTTGCGCCTACGTTAGTGAAATACGCACCCTTCATTGCCTGGTATTATTATCATAGTGCGGCTCTTTCAAATTTCAATGATACGTTTGTTGCCGGTCCCAGCGGATATGCCTATGTTCATCCCTCCTCACTTGACAAGGCTAGTTTATTGCGGTTTTTAGAATTGACCAAAGAATCAATGGGAGCAATGGATATGAGCTGTCTGGTATCCATTGATAGCCGCGGCCGGGAGGGAAAAACGTATCAGGAATTTGCAGAAAATACGTCGGTAACGGGGATTTTTATGGTTGAATCGGATCATGCCAATTATCCTCCTTATCATGACCATGTATTTACGGTTGATTCTCACAATATGGGATATATTGTGGAATCTATCCGGGTGAATAAACAGAGTGTTCAACAATTAGCAAGCGAAATTAAGATGGCGACGAATAAACATCCATTTGTGATGCTTTATGTCAATGCATGGGAAAATAATCTGGAGACCGTTTATCAAACAGTCAAAAGCCTTCAAAGCGGAGGGGACTATTATGTGCTGGGGCCGCATGAATTTATGGATTGCCTCATACAATATGGTAAGGAATAATCTTAATTGGGGCCGTAAGAAATTTCTTGAGGGTGTAAGCCTGGTTCTGGAAAAATGTTGGATACTACTGTGAATAGCACAACGAAATAGAAAGGGAAATTTGACTTTGAAACCATTTAAAAAAATCGGTATGACGGGAAAAATTTCAGGGAAATTTATTTTTATCGTCATCATCGCATCCTTGGCGATAAGTTGCCACGCAAAAAACAATCCCCTGAAAAGTAGGGTTGTAGCTCCAACAAATCCGGAACGATTGGAAGGCAGTCCGTATCCGATGTCTGAAAGTCCTTCCAGACTTTATGTCATTAAAGATCA
Organism: uncultured Deferribacteres bacterium; assembly: GCA_964579725.1. GTDB lineage: Bacteria > Zhuqueibacterota > JdFR-76 > JdFR-76 > BMS3Abin05 > CAZOHG01. Next base: position 33,025 of record CAZOHG010000024.1, on the reverse strand, counting down.
AAATTTTTCAAACAACCAACTTTTGACTATAGAAACATTGCAGGGGGTTCTTGCGCAAACAAAACCGCAGATTTATAGACTGAGAAGTGGGGGATACGGAATCTGGATGGAAGACCTGAGAAATAATTATGGCGTCACACTTGATTATACCTATCAATCGGATTTTTCGGGTTTGTTGGCGCATTTTCAAAACGATATTTCGGGCTATATCCTCTGCAACAGCGACGACCCATCGGTGAATGTGGCCATTTCGATGTGCGGGATTAAAAAAGCAGTTGCCGTAACGCCTGAAAATGAACACGTTCTCAAAAGTCTTAATCTGCCTGAAATAAAGGATGTCAGGGGGTTGGATGAGAAATGGTTTTTTAATAATTATGGTGATAAGATAACTAAAAAAATATTCTGTTATCAAAAAGAATCTAAATTTGCTTTTCTCGGAGATTACGCTGTTTTTGGGAAAATGATAACCTTTTTTAAACCAATCGGTAGTGATTTGACAAATCGTATTTTTTCTGCGATGACGGCGAATAGTGCTTTGTTCGGATGGGGAGATGATGAATATCAATTGGTCAAGCAGAGTTCGCCACATGACATCATGGTTCATGCTGCGGATTGGGCAGCTAATCTTTCAACGCTGACGAATTTTAAAGTCGATGTACACCAGCGTGCAAAAATGAGGGAGATCACCCCAGAGGAAAATGTTCACACGGTTTGTTTTGTTATGACGGATGGTGATAACATTCAATGGGTATTAAATGATTTTGCAACCAATCGGCGTTGGTACGGATGTCCTGACCGGTCAAAGGTGAAATTAGGCTGGACGATTTCCCCGGCGCTGTATGAACTGGCACCAACAGTTCTAAAGTATATTTATGACCACGCAGAAAATTCAGAAAATGGAAAGGACTATTTTATCGCAAGTCCATCGGGACTCGGATATATCTTTCCGGATGACTTTAAGGATATGCAGGGTTATTGCGAATTGACCAGTCGGTTCATGGAAAAAACGGATTTGAGAATTGTGAACGTAATTGGAAATTCCAAATCAAAGATCTACCTTAAACCCTATTTAGATCAACCCAACATTGATGCCGTATTCTTTTATTATTATTCCAATTATGCGGCGGGGCGCGGTACCATAAACTGGATTAATGGCAAACCGGTCATAGCCGCTCGTTACAATTTGTGGGATGGTGTTTTTGACACACCCAGTACATTAGCCAATAGATTAAATAATCTCTCAAGAGACATTCATTCGCCGGGTGGATACAGTTTGATTCCCGTTCATGTCTGGACGGATGGTGTTGATCAAGTTCTCGATTGTGTCAATCGTCTCAAAAAAGATGTACGGGTGGTGACACCCGATGAATTTGTTGCTTTAATAAAACAGAATATAAACCATTAACAAAATTTGCAAAAAATGGATTAAACCTAAAGATTGCCTGTACAGCATGTGCGTTTTATACTTTATGCATACGATTGAAAGGTGAAGGATGCAGATTTTAAATGCAACAGACTATGTAACCATTTTAATTTATTTACTGATTTTAGTTGGGTTAGGGGTGTATCTTCAGAAGCGAGCGTCAAACAGCATTAAAGATTATTTTATAGGGGGTAATCAGATGCCATGGTGGGCATTAGGAGTTTCCGGTATGGCTTCTTTTCTTGATGTGGCCGGGACAATGGTTATTACATCGTTTTTGTTTATGCTGGGTCCAAGAGGACTTTATATTGCCTTTCGAGGAGGGGCTGTTTTAATTCTTGCCTTTATGCTGGCCTGGACAGGAAAGTGGCATTATCGCTCAAGAGTAATTACAGGGGCGGAATGGATGGAATATCGATTTGGAACAGACTGGGGGGGACAGTTTGCGCGTCTTGTTTCTGCCATTGCTGGAATTGTTACAACCATTGGAATGTTGGCATATATGGTAAAGGGTGTTGGATTATTTTTGTCGATGTTTTTACCCTTTTCACCTTTGGTCTGCTCACTTATCATGATTGGTGTCGCAACTTTATATACGATAACTTCCGGCTTTTACGGGGTTGTTTACACGGATATTTTTCAGTCGTTTATTATTATTGCAGCAGTCTTTATTATCTCCATAATGGCAATAATGAAAATTGCAAACGCAGAGCATTTATCTGCGTTAGCCTATAAAATAACGGGGAATAGTCAATGGATGAGTTCAACCCTTCAATGGAAAACGACTATGCCAAAAGGCTATGAGATGTACAATGACCTGATGCTTTTCACTTTATTTTATTTTGTACGCAATATGTTTTTTGGTATGTCTTCCGGTGCGGATCCCAAATATTTTGGGGCTCGTAATGAAAGAGAAACGGGGTTGCTTTCTTTTCTATGGACATTTTTAATGATGTTTCGATGGCCGATGATGATAGGATTTGCCGTCTTGGGGATGTATCTTGCAAATAGTTTGTTCCCCGATAAAACGGCTTTGTCACAGGCGGGAGAATTAATAAAGAGTTATTTGCCTCATATCCCAAGAGAACGTTGGGCAGATACATTGGCTGGAATTATGAATTCTCCCCAGAACTATCCGCATGAATTAATCGACGGACTTAAGAATTTGTTTCATAATAACTGGCAAGAAAAATTAAATTTACTCAGTTATAGTGGTACAATAAATCCTGAGCGTATTTTGCCGGCCGTCATTCTGTTTGATATACCCATGGGCGTGCGGGGTCTATTACTAATTGCACTAATCGCAGCTTCTATGTCTACATTTGATTCAACGGTGAATGCAACCACCGCACTCTTCACAAGGGATATTTATCAGCGTCATTTGAGACCTCATGCGAGAAATAAAGAATTGATTTATGCATCATATATTTTTACTCCTATGCTGGTCTTATTGGGTTATCTCCTGGCTTATACAACCAAAAGTATTAATGATATCTGGGGATGGATTATTATGGGTTTGGGGGGTGGTTTGGCCATTCCCAGTATGCTAAAATTTTATTGGTGGCGTTTTAATGGAGGAGGTTTTGCTATCGGAACAATAGTTGGGATGGCGGCTGCAATTTTACAAAGATTTCTCCTGCCAGATCTCATTGAATGGCAGCAATTCATCGTCATGTTGTTTATATCACTTGTTGCAACAATAGTGGGGACTTATTTTACAAAACCAACCGATGATAACGTGCTTATACACTTTTATAAAACAACTCGACCTTTTGGATTCTGGAAACCCTATCAAAAAAGATTGCCTGTAAAAATCCGACAAGTGATGAAGAGAGAGCACAAAAATGATTTGATGACATTGCCCTTTGCGCTCACGTGGCAGATTACACTTTTCTTATTGCCGATGCAGCTCATAATCCATTCATTTTCTGCGTTTAAAATCACGTTTGCCATTTTTGCAATGGCGCTTGCCGGCATGTATTGGTTCTGGTATCGCAATTTACCCTTGATTAATCAGGAAATGGATGGTGAAAAAATTAAAATGGATTAATGTGTGAGTTCATTCCAAAAAACGTAGCTTATATAAATTGCTTGAATTTATTTTCAAAAAAAGTCAATTCATGAGAATTCATAAAATCAGCAGATAGTGAGTTTTTAGAGTAAACACACGGATAAAAAGAAAAAATCAAAGGAAGGATATAAACAAAGATGATTTTTCATAACATTGGGGGAATGGAGAAAAAATTAGAAACGTGTATGCAGACAATTAAAGACCGTATTTATGAACCAATTGCTCATTTGAAAATAGAAGCGTGGAAAACAAGTGAACCCGTACCGTTTGAAGAACGCAAATCAGGGGAGAAAATAGATTTAAATCCGGGAGAAAAATGGGGCGATTTATTTGATTGTGCCTGGTTTCATGTTACGGGTCAGGTTCCTGATTCCGGCAAAGGAAAAAATATTGTACTCATTATCGATGTAAACGGTGAAGCCCTTGTGTTCGATAAATATGGAAATCCAATCAAAGGGCTAACGTCGGGAAGTTCTGTTTTTGATACGAATCTTGGTACACCAGTAAAACAAGTTGTTCCGTTTAAAAATCCGGCTGAGGGGGGTGAATTGATAGAATTGTGGTTGGATGTTGGGAATAACGATTTATTTGGTAATCTTCAGAATAAGGGTAGATTGGAAAAGGCTTTTATTTCTGTTTGTCATAATGAAATGCGATCGTTGTACTATGATTTTGAAATTCTATATCATCTGCTTTTGCAGCTTCCCGAAACTTCTTCTCGGTATCAAAGGATTTTATTTGCTTTGCATAAATCTGTTTTAGCCTTAAATGAGTATACGGAAAAAGAAGCAAAAATTGCTCGCCATATTCTTGCGCCTGAATTGTCGAAAAAAGCGGGCGATTATTCATTAAAAATAAGTGCAATAGGTCATGCGCATTTGGATCTGGCCTGGCTCTGGCCTATTCGGGAGACTATTCGGAAAGGGGCGCGCACATTTTCAAATGTGTTATATTTAATGGAAAGGTATCCTGATTTTATTTTTGGAGCCTCGCAAGCTCAATTATATCAATGGATGAAAGAACATTATCCGACAATCTATCAACGAATTAAGGAAAAAATTAGCCAGGGAAGATGGGAGCCGCTGGGAGGAATGTGGGTAGAGCCTGATACGAATATTCCCGGGGGAGAATCTTTAATCAGACAGATTTTATATGGAAAACGATTTTTTAAGGACGAGTTTGGGCTGGATAGTAAGCATTTGTTTTTACCCGATACATTCGGATTTTCTGCGGCTCTCCCTCAAATTATGACTAAAAGCAATATGGATTATTTTGTAACAACCAAACTTTCCTGGGACGAGTTTAATCGATATCCTCATCATACATTCATCTGGAGGGGAATTGACGGGTCAGAAGTTTTGGCTCATATGCCGCCGGAAGAGACTTATAACAGTGCGGCTTCTCCACATTCTATCAAGAAGGCGGAATGTAATTATCGAGATAAAGCGGTTTCTGAAAATTGTTTGGTTGTTTATGGCATCGGGAATGGCGGTGGGGGACCCGGAGCAGAACATTTGGAAAGATTAAAGCGGGAAAAGAACCTGGCCGGTATGGCCCCTGTCATCCAGGAAAAAGTTGAGACATTTTTTCACCATCTCGAAAAAAATAGAGATGATTATGCAACCTGGGTTGGTGAGTTGTATCTTGGAAAGCATCAGGGAACCTACACCACTCAGGCAAAAAATAAGTGGTTTAACAGGAAGATGGAAATTGCTCTCAGGGAATTGGAATTTCTATCCGTCTGGGATGAAGTTTTGAATAGGCAGCCCTATGCAAAAGAAAAAATAGATCGTATCTGGAAGGAGATTCTGCTTTATCAATTTCATGATATTTTGCCAGGGTCCTCCATTGGAAGAGTCTATGCAGAATCATTAAAACGGTATGAATCGCTTGAAAAAGACATAAAAAATCTTAGTGATTTTTTAATAACCGACCTTTTAAAAAATGTGAATACATCTGATTTTGTAGATCCCATTGTGGTTGTGAATTCACTTTCGTGGGATCGTGAGGATTGGATTAAAATCGATAAAAAATGGTATTGGGTTCATGTTCCATCGTTGGGGTTTGCGATTGTAGACGGCCAAAATCCTATCTTAGAATTTCCTGAAATAATTGCCCAAGAAAGAGTGTTGGAAAATGAACGTTTGCGGGTGAGATTTTCTGACGATGGTTTTATCTATTCAATCGTTGATAAAGAAAGTAAAAAAGAAATTATACCGGAAGGAGAAAAAGCGAATATTTTGTCCATATATCAAGACGATGGAGATGCCTGGGATATTTCGATTGATTATGAATATAAGAAGAAGGATTTCTTCAGATTAATATCCTCAGAAATAAGGATAGATGGACCAAAAGCAATCATGAAACAAACGCGTGAATATGGACATTCAAGGATGGTCCAGGAGATCATTCTGACGGCAGGAAGCAAACAATTGGATTTTTTTACCGAAATCGACTGGAAAGAAAAAAATAAAATGCTTCGTGTCTCTTTTCCGGTTACCATTCACGCTACTGAATCGGTGAGCGAAATTCAATTTGGGCATATAAAACGCCCTAACCACCACAATACGTCGTGGGAATTGGCAAAATATGAAATGTGTGCACATAAGTGGGTGGATATTTCCGAACCGGATTATGGAATTGCACTGTTAAATGACAGTAAATATGGCCATCGGGTAATCGGAAATGTTCTCGATCTTAATCTGTTAAGAAGCCCCACTTATCCTGACCTAAATGCGGACAGAGGAACTCATAAGTTTGCGTATGCTTTTCTACCGCATATAGGCAATTACATCGCCGCTCAAGTTGTTCAAAAAGGATATGAATTCAATATGCCACTAAATATTAGAAGGGTGAAAAAACAAAATGGTAACTATGCCAGTAACCTGTCTTTTTTGCAATTAGATCAAAAAAACATTATTGTTGAAACGATAAAAAAGGCGGAAGAAGGCAATGGAATAGTTTTGCGATTATACGAGGCGTATGGAATTGGAAACAGGGTGAAGGTAAAATTTGAAATTACAATAAAATCAGCCTATATTACAAATATGTTAGAAGAAAACCGCCAACGGCTAACAGTAAAGAATAATACAATCCAATTGGTCTTTAAACCGTTTGAAATTCACACGATTTTAGTTGAACGGAATTGAATATAAAAAATAGCTCAACTAATTAAAAAATATTGTGTACATTTTAAAATTGAAGGAATCCACATAATTATGGAAGTGAAGTTAGCAGAAAAATTCGATAAAAGAAAAAAATATGAAATATTAAGAGAAAAACTCCTTGCCTATATAAAAGAAAGGCATTTGGGAAGAAATGATCAATTACCCACTGTTCGTGAAATAATGAATAATATGGGATTTAGTTACACGACTGTGGTTAGAACGCTCAATGATATGGAAAAGGATGGAATAATAAAAAAACAACAGGGGAAAGGTATTTTTATAAATAACTTGACCCCGCCTTCAAAACAGGAATTGGCACAGATTGCTCTGATTATTCCCAAAAATTATTCAGATTACAAAATTTTCATGGGGATTTTATCTGGCGTCCAGTCCGAACTTGAAAATAGAGGGTATAATTTATTAATCTCAATTTCAAATATGAACCATGAAAAGGAACGAGAAGCCGTTTATAATTTATTAGAAAATCATGTAAGCGGACTCATTATATTTTTAGAAGATAATTATCAAAATAATTATTCGCATATTGAAGAGTTGATTTTAAGAAAGGTACCTTTTGTTTTAGTAGATCGATACATCCCACAACTGGAGACGGATTATGTTGTTGTTGATAATGAAAAAGGAATGTATAAAGTTTGTTCATATTTAAAATATAGTCAATGGTGTAAGAATATTATTTTTATATATCCGAATGAATCATTCCTTAAAATATCATCAACGATGGAAAAAATAAGCGGATACAGATATGCGACGGAAGTTCTTTACGGTCATCATTTTGCCCGTATCTATTCTATAGATGAATTTAAAACGAATATGGCTGAAATAGCTCAATCAGGAGAAAAAATTGGAGTTTGTTTCAATCACGATGAAATGATCGAAGACCTTGAAGAAGAGTTGAAAAGAGAGGGGAAATCCTTACCAAAGAATTTTGTAATATTTGGCTATGCGAACAGTCTGAATCAGCCCAAATATCCTACCGTGGAACAGTTTAATGAAAAAGTGGGGGAAGAAGCGGTAAAAATACTATTAGCTAAAATTGAAAATCCCGGTGCGCCCGTTGTTCAAAAGAGGATTGAACCCAAACTAATCTTGCCAGACAGAAAAGGAAATTACCATTTGGAGGATTACTTTCTAAATGATTAGGAAACCACAATCATTTTTTGTGGAAGTATTTGGGAAAGCGATTTTAATAGGAAGTGTCCTGGTTTTTTTAGTGGGATGCTCAAGAAATGAGAATTCTGTTCTGCGAGTTGATTCGAGGCGAATTTCATTGGATGAATTCGAGCAGCGTCTTAATTTTATGCCCCATGCCAACCAATTTTCGTCAGATTCCGTTCTAAAACTGAATTTAGCTGCGTCACTTGTTGCAGAGAAATTATTGGCATTGGAAGCCATTCGAGCACACCTGGATACAATTTCAACAATAAAAAAAAGGATCCATGAATATCAGAAAGAAGCGGTTTACGAAGAATGGTTTAAGCGCAATATTCAAGGACAGGTCAAAATCTCAGAAAACGATCTAAAAGAAGCCTTTTTTCGTTCTCGGGAAAAAAGACTGGTTGATTATGATACATTTTCGGATTCTTTATCCGCATTTACGGCTTATCATAATGCATCAAAGAATAATAACGGCCTGTTTAACAATCTTGCGCAGAGCAAAATAATTACTTACGGCAAAGTATGGAAACCGGTTGAGGATGTGGTTTATGGTTTAACAATCGGACAAATAAGCCGACCGATAAAAGTAGGAAAGGTCTATTATATATTTCGTCTAAGAAAAATAATATCCCATCCCTTAACATCAACGTATAGTTTTAATCATTTAAAACCTTCCTTATTTAAAAAAGTGAAAGAAAGAAAGGAGATGCGTTTATGTGATAGAAAGATGCTGGCTCTTATGAAAAGACAGAGATTCACCATAAAAAGGAATACCTACAATAGGGTTTTAAACAAGTTACTGGGGATATTCCCTTTTGATAAATCGCCTTTCCTTTCAAAATATTCGGTTTCTACACAAGAGTTTCTTAAACCCACATTCATTAATAAAAAAATCGATAGTGAGCCATTTATTCGATTTGAAAGTGGAGAAGTATGGACGATTGGTCAATTCTGGGAAAAAATAAAATTGGGGCCCTATTTGCGAAATTATCGATCTCCCCAGGAGTTGCAAAGAGATTTCAAGGAACTGATTCGAAGAATGGTTTTATTTGAGACGGTTATTAAAGAGGGATATCATGAGAATTTACAAAATACGCGCTACGTTAAAAGGCAAACGGACATGTGGAGGGATAATTTACTGGCAAAAATATATTTGCAGATGATGGCTAAATCAATAAAAATTACTGATTCAGAAATGCTAAACTATTATAATTTGCATAAAAAAATATTCGCAAAACAAGAAATTAGAAAGGCGGAGATTGTTAAGGTTCCTAACAAAAAACTATCGGAGGAATTCATTAATCAATTTATCTCAGGTAAGGATTTTGCCAGGTCCGTAAAGGAATTTTCAAAATTATTTCCTCAAAAGAATATTGGTTACAGGGTTCGTTCCTTTTATAAACGAGCAGGAAATCTTGCAAAGATTATCTACAGTTTATCTCCAGGCCAAATTTATGGACCAATTCAAAGCAGAAACGGAGATTTTCTAATTGTTAAGCTTGTTTCAATAAAAGAAGGAAAAATCCAATCCTTTGATAAGGCAAAAAGTCAAATCAGAGAACGCCTGTTAGAGGAAAAATTGGACAAAGATTTAAATGCTTTGTTAGTAAGGCTCGCAGGTAAACATACTATTCGCGTGAATAGGCATGAATTAATGCATGCAAAATATGTAAAAGGGAGCATGGTTGTCTTGAGATCAAATTTTCCCTACGGAACGGCCGTTCCTTCAACAGTTCCCTTAAATAGTTATAAAAAATGGTTCAGGAAAATAGTTGAAGGGCATAAATGACTGGTCTTGAAAATCCAATTGCTTGAATCACTCAGGTAATAGTGCTTTCGCAGTCAAAGGGTTATGTTGGTAGGGGGGACCCCGTAGGTAGAGAGAATAAAAAGGTATATTTTTCACGAAGCGAGCTCGCTCTCACAACATCCGCGCAAAAAATGGCCTTTTTTGTATGAGATACTTTTCTGCGCCGATGAAAAATAAGAGATAGGGTGAATTTTGGATGGCTAATTTCTCTTTTTCTTTCAGATTTTTGATTTCCGAGAAAAGAATGCCGATTTTCGATTTCAGAAGTTTTTCCCGTGTTCGCCGGACAGAGGCTGAATGTCAGCTGGCCTGTGTACCGGTGGGCGAAAATCGGGCGCAAAAGCTGTGGCTATTTTCTCTTTTTCCCAATTTCCTTTTCTGAAAAAATTCCGGCTGGTCCATTTTTTTATTGACAGGTGGAAATTTATTCTCTATATTAATGCAGTTCTTTTCAATAAGCCGTTTCGGTGTGTGCGTCTTGACAGCACGAGTCAAGACAGCCTTAAAAGGGAATCCCGTGAGAATCGGGAGCAGCCCCGCTACTGTAATGGGTGACGAAAGCCGCACAACATGCCACTGTCCGCCTGGGCGGGTGGGAAGGCGCGGTTAGTAGGTTGAGCCCAGAGCCAGGAGACCTGCCGAAATTGGATTTCCGGGAGCCTTCGCGGGTGAGGTTTCGGGCCTTTTGCGTTTGCAATCGATCCAATTCCCCCAATTTTCGCACGAAGGTTGGGGTTTTTTATTGCCTCATCCGCCCTGTCTTTCTATTGAAAATTTCTTTCCCGGGTCGGCTACAAAAATTATTTTCACCTGCCTATTTTTGTCGCGTTCGGGGTAGGTGCACCAATAATTTTTGACGGGCTGTTCCCTTATTCGAAAATAAAAACGCCGAAAAATTTGGCTGTTTTTGAAGGCATCTTTTTGAAAAATCGGCCGAAAGTGAGTTCGGCTACTGCCGGAAAGAAACCAGTGAGGCCAAAAGATTGTAGGGTCAATCGATTGAATTTGCTGCAAATTGTTTTGCCTTTTCGGAGAAAAAGGTTGCATTCAAATAAAAAGGAGAACTACCAATGGCGGGAGGTTTAAAAAAGGGCTACATCCAAATCTACACGGGGAACGGAAAGGGAAAAACAACGGCCGCACTGGGGCTGGCCCTTCGCGCGGCGGGAAACGAACTTTCCGTGTTCATCGGTCAATTCATGAAAGGCCAGGATTACGGCGAATTGAAGGCTGTTCAGCAGCTTGCTCCTTTTATTACAATCGAACAATTCGGCCAGCCCACATTTGTTCACGTGGACAAAGCCACGGAGGAAGATATTCGTTTGGCCCAGCAGGGGCTGGCCCGTTGCCGAGAAGCCATGCTCAGCAATCGCTACGACATTGTGATTTTGGACGAGGTTAACGTGGCGATTTTTTTCCGCTTGCTCAAAACCGAACAGATTTTGGAGCTTTTCGAGCAAAAGCCCGAACAGGTTGAGCTTATTTTGACGGGACGCTACGCGCCGGAAGCATTGATTGAGAAGGCTGATTTGGTTACCGAAATGCGTGAAATTAAACATTACTACTCCCAAGGAGTAGTGGCTCGCAAAGGGATTGAAAAATGAAGCGGCTTTGCGAAGCCATTCTTTGGGTTCTTGCCCTCGGTTTCTTGGGTAGTTTTCCGTCCGTTTGGGCCGAAACGACGGGCACCGGAGCCGAGTTCCAACATGCGGTCAAAATCGAGGGCCGCGTGGTGGATGCCGAAACCGGTGAACCTCTCTTCGGTGCCAATGTGACGGTGGTGGGGGCAGCGTACGGCGCTGCAACCGATCGCAGGGGTAAATTCCAAATGTTTTCGCTGCCAGTGGGGTCTTACACCCTTCGTGCCCAGATGATCGGTTACACGACTGCTGAAAAAGCCGACATTCGGATTTTAGAAGACGCGACGGTGCACGTGAATTTTCGCCTGCGTCCCACGTTTATCCGGCTGGGAAGTCTTTTGGTTTGGGGTGAACGGGAGGCTTTGTCCGAATGGAATTCTCCCGGCGCTCTCCGGATTATTTCTTCCCGAATGTTGCGGGAAAGTGGCGCACAAGACCTGGGCGATTTTCTGAAATCTCAACCTGGACTTTTGGTGTACGACACCGGGGGCAGGGGAGGGAAACAAACGGTTTCCATTCGCGGGAGCCACACCAACCAGGTCTTGATTTTAATCGACGGAGTCAAGCTCAATCCTGCCCAGAACAGCACGGTAGACCTCTCCACCCTTTCGCTAAATTGGATTGACCACATTGAAATTTTAAAAAGCGGCGGCGCCACACTATTTGGAAATGACGCCATTGGCGGGGTGATTAATATTGTGACGCGTAAAAGCTCTGGCAGCGATCCCAGCGTTTCAGTGAAGGCAGCGCGGGGCAGCTTCGGAGCCAAACAGGCGGCTCTGTTTGTCTCCCCCTTAATTAGATTGTTTCACCTAAATCTTTCGGCACAAGAACGAGAAGCCGAGGGAAATTTTCATTATTCCGATTTGTTTGGGCGTACACAAATCCGGCGCAACAACGCTTTTCGAGATTGGAATATTTTTTTAGAAGCCTCCCGTTCCGGCCTTTTGGGTGGCAAAGCCTATTTCTCGTTACAACGCTACCGGGCACGCCGCGGTGTGCCCGGGGCTCTTCGCCAGCTAACCCCACACGCCTCTCTTCAAGACAACCGCTGGCTGTTGCAAGCCGGGTGGAAAATCCCCCTGAAAAAAGCGGCCATTTTAGATGTGACCGGTTTCTACCAGCGGTACCGGCAGACTTTTTTTTCCCCACGGCCGTGGGTCTTTTCGCCTGTCAACAGTTTTTACGTAAATGAAGCAGCGGGATTTCAAACCCACGCGCAGATTTTCGCCAATTCCGGGCAGCCGTTGTTTACGGGGGTCGATTTTCGTCTGGACGGATTACGAGGTCAGGACAGGATTCGCCCTCAAAAAAGCTTGGGCCGCGTGACCCGACAAACATTCAGCGCCTTTTTGCTCTGGCGGGCCAAAATGCTTCTGCCCTCAAAATTGTTTTTTCAAAAGCTTGTCTTCTCTCCCGGTTTTCGGGCGGATTTTCCCTCCGATTTTCCCGATGTGACGTCACCTTCCGTCGGATTTGCCCTTGTCCGCAAAGGAAAATTGTGCCTCACGCTCAAAGGAACCTGGGGGAAAACCTACCGCGCCCCCACTTTCAATAGCCTTTTCTGGGTGGAAGACGTCTTTGCCCGTGGCAATCCCAACTTGCGTCCCGAGCGCGCTACAAATCGCGATCTCGGGTTCAAATTGGCCGGTCGTTTGCTCGGGCAATGGGAAGCGGAAGAGCATTTTTTCGACAATCGGGTACGGGATCTGATTTACTGGCGCCGCAATTTCGACGGAAAATACATGCCGGTGAATGTTTCGGCAGCACGATTGAGAGGCAGAGAAGATGCCCTGAGTGTCCGTTTTTGGGGGGAGCACCTGAAACTGAGCTGGTACCACACGCGGCTTCTGGCGGTTAACCACAGCGGAGAGCGAACAACCGAGGGGAAACTCTTGCCCTTTCGCCCCAAACACGCAGAAATCGCCTCACTACATTTCAACTGGAGCCACTTTTTTACGACCATTTCGCGCCGTTGGGTGAGTCGGCGTTTTACGCGGGAAGCCAATACGAAAAGTCTGCTTCCGTACACTGTGTGGAACGCACAATTCGGAGTAAACCTGAGCCTTTTCACGGGAAAGCTCCGAATCGGGGCGGAGATTGAAAACGCAACAAATACCCGGTACCAGATTTTAGAGCGCTACCCAATGCCGGGGCGAAGCGTTGAGCTACGAATAGAATTTCAGAAATAAAGGGCTGTGGTCTGGACAATTTGCCAAAATTCGAAAAAAACAAAGTGAGTGAAAAAGAAAATTAGAACAAAAAAAAGGAGAAAGCGGAATGAAAAAGTGGTTGGCTATTGTGTTTGTTTTGGCGGGATTTGCTTCGGCCAAAGCCCAGTCGGTTTACACCAATTTGTTTGTCGAAAACAATCTGGCGGAAACGGTTTCCCGAATCGATCTGTCAGAAAATCGAATCTGGAATAATGTGTTCACTACGGGAAATGTTCCGAATCAAATTCAGGTCAGGGGTGATTCGCTTTACATTCTCAATTCGGTTTCCAGCACGCTACAGATTGTGGATTTGAACACAGGAAAAGAAGTGAACACAATCGACCTGGGCGCGCACAAAAATCCGTGGAATTTCACTTTTTGCAAAAGCAGCGGATTGATTTTTGTGAGCAATTTAATGGCAAATTCAGTTTCGGTAGTGGATCTTCAGAAAGGCACCGTCGTGGATTCTATTTCCGTAGGTACGGCGCCGGAGGGCATTTTGGCCGTTGGAAAAAAGGTCTACGTAACAAACACGGCTTTCGACGCCGTCACGTTTTCCTACGGTCAGGGTTCGGTTTTTGTGATTGACGCCCCCAGCCGTACCGTTGTGGATACCATTTTGACACCCACCAATCCGCAAAACCTGGCGGTCGATTCGGACGGAAGACTCCACGTGGTCTGCACCGGTAATTTTGCCAATCTTTCGGGCTCGGTTCTGGTCGTCGATTTGTCGACCAACTCTGTAGTCGACACGGTGAAAATCGGCGGCTCGCCTTCTACTATTGCGTTTGGTGCAAACGGTGTGGCCTATTTGGGGGCCGGTGGCTGGGGCTCGCATGGAAACGTGTTGGCCTACAACGCCCAAACCTTGGCCATTCTGCACGGAGCTGACCATCCCATTCAAACCGGTGCCGGCGTAATGGACGTTTTGGCCGACGGAGAGGGGCATATTTTCGCAGCCGCTTTTAAAGAAGACCGTGTGGACGTCATTGACACACGAGCCGATTCTGTGGTGAAAAGTTTTGCAGTTGGAGACGGTCCGGGAAGTCTTGCTCTCTGGAAAACAACCGTCTCCCGCGTTGTCGAACACAAAGCTGAAAATAAGCGTCCACGGCAGTTTGTGTTGGAACAAAATTACCCGAATCCGGTTTGTGTGCGCTCGGCACAAGGCATTCGGTTCAGCTTCCAATTGTCTCAAGAGGACAATGTGGTGCTGAGTGTGTACAATGTGCTGGGGCAGAAAATGCTGGATCTGGCGGCTGGAAAGTTTTCCGCCGGGCGGCATGTCATTGAGGCCAATCTTGGCCATTTCGGGAGCGGATTGTATTTTTACCGTCTAAAAACAAGCCGAGGCATTCAGGTGCGGAAATTAGTGGTAACGCCGTAGTTTTTAAGGAAGAACAGCTTTCAGGGCGTGCCCGGTTGTGGCGGGCCGCCCGAAAACTGTTCACCAAATTCCTTGCTCGTCCCAAAGTTGAAGGACAAAAAAGAAGTCTTTCGACTAATCTTCCAAACGCACGCGAGATCGCATTTTTTTGAGGGTACTTCGCCGTTTTTTGGCTTCTAACCGCTTTTGTTTGGCCGTAGCCGTGGGGAAGGTGCGAAGACGTCTTTTAGGGGGGTGGGCGGCCTGACGCAGAAGGGCAACAAATCGGCGAACCGCTTCTTCGCGATTTCTCTCCTGTGTACGATGCCGTTGGGCTTCGATCAGCAAAATCCCCTCGCGCGTCATTTTCCCGGAAGCCAATTGCCGGAGTCGTTGCTTCACAGCGGTCGACAGCCAACGGGAGTGTTGAACGTCGAATCGCAATTGAACCGCCGTAGACACTTTGTTGACGTTCTGTCCGCCCGGGCCGGAGGAACGCTTAAATTTAAAGTGCAAATCTTCTTTGGGAACAGAGAGTTCTTCTGTGATTTTCAGAAATTGGGTCATTTTCGCTTGTTTTCCGTTTCCGCGATTTTTGTTTCCCTAAAAGCGAAAGTTGAACAAATCACTCCGTTGCAAAAAAGCGTTCTTTTTTTAAAAAGGGCAAAAGGGACCCTCAATTAAAAAATGATTTCTCAAAAATAGCTCAAAATTTAGGGTAACCCCAAAACGGGAATTCTCCCGCTTATTTTTGCAAAGTCTCATTTTCGTAGTCGTACAGAGTGCTGCGCCGTAAATCGGCCAGAGCCAGTTTGTACGCAATGAGCGCCGAAAGGTAATTGACTTCTGCCTGACTGAGCTGGTCCTGCACCCGCGCCAATTCTTGACTGGTGATTTCGCCGTTGTCAAATCGGGCCAGGCTAATCTGAAAACTCTTACGTGCCACCGTGCGGTTGGCGTCCAAAATTTTTAGCCGGTCAAAGGCTTCCCGCACGCGGCTGACCTGCGCCCGAATCTGTCGCCGAATGGTTATTTCTTCTTCTTTTTTGTCGAGGCGACTCATTTCAAGCGACGCCTTGGCGGCTTCCACCTGAGCCCGGTTTACACCCCAATCCCACAACGGAATACTCAATGTAAACGAAACGCCTTTGTTCCGAGGGCGGTTTTTGAGGTCTGTCAAACTGGATTGAAACAAATCGTACGGCTGGGACGAAAAGGGCAAATTGGGGTCACTGATTCCCGTAAGATTGTAGTACGCAGAGAACATGCCCTTAATGGCCGATTGGTTGTCCACCTCACGAACCCGAATCTTGGCCAATTCCACATCGATTTCTTTGTTGCGCACCTCCGGTCGATTTTTTAGAGCTCGTTGAACGGCGTCTTCCACGGAAATTTTCACTTCGCGGTACTGCAAATCGGGTAGAACCCGAACCGGCTCGTCCAAAGGAAGGCCAATGAGCTGCCGAAAGCTGTCCGCCAATCGTGCGTCGTTGCCTTTGGCTACCAAAAGCGCGTTGCGGCTCTGGGCCAAATCCACCCCGAGTTGCATGGCTTCCACTTCGGGGATGAGGCCCGCTTTGAATTTGTTTTGAGCCAGCTTGTACGCTTCCCGGCGTTCCTTGACTTCCTCCTGGGCAATTTCGACCAATCGCTCGGCCTGGTACAAATTGTAAAAGGCTTGGGTGACATCGTAAACCAAATTCGCCGCTTGCATTTTGTAGTTGTGCAAGGCCCTTTTGTAATTGAGAGCGGCTTTCTTAAGGCTCGTTTTGAGGGTGTTCAGTGTAAAAAGCGGCTGCTGAAATTGCAGGCTGACGGAACTGTAGAAATCCTTTCGCTTAAATGGGGGTCGATTCAATGCCGCCAGTGTGGAAACCCTTTCGTGGAACAAACTGGAACGCAGCGAGAAAAACCCGTTTGTCGGTAGCGGCTGGTTAATGGACAGATCACTTCGGTAGAGCAGGGTGCCGGTTGTGTTGTAAACGGGTAACCCGTTTGGAACGGGGATTTCCGTCACCTGCTGGCGCAAAACGGGCGTAGACAGGTTCAATTTGGCGTTGGTTCGGAATTCTCCTCGCGCGGCCTTTAAATTTTCTTCAGCCGCTCTGAGATTTTCGCGCAGGGTGAGAATCCGGTAGCTTTGTTTTTCTGCAATGGCAATGGCCTGTTTGAGCGTTAGGGTACGGGGCGTTTGCGCCCCTGCCCCTTGACAAATCAAAAGCAATCCGAATAGGACAAACAACCCCTGTGCATTTTTCGGAATGCGTTTCACGAAAGATCCTCCGTTTTGTTTTTCCTGTTTGCCGTTCAGGGCCTATTCGTACCGCAGCGACTCAATGGGGTCCATTTTGGCGGCTTTGCGGGCCGGAAAAATGCCGAAAAGGATGCCGACGGCAGCCGAAACGCCGAAAGCCAAAAGCACGCTCCCCGGCGAAATAATGGTACGCCACGAAGCGTAAAAAGTAATGAGCCGCGTGAGTGCGTACCCAAGAAAAATACCGAGGAACCCGCCCACTGTGCTCAAAATAATGGCTTCAATTAAAAATTGAATGAGAATGTCACGTCGTGTGGCACCGACGGCCCTTCGGATTCCGACCTCCCGGGTTCGCTCCATGACGGAGGCCAACATGATGTTCATGATGCCGATTCCGCCTACAAGCAGCGAAATACCCGCAATCGCCCCCATGACGATGTTAAAAATACGCTGGGTTTTTTGTCGTTGCTGAACCAATGCTTCCGGAACCACAATCTGAAAGTCGTCGCTACGCCCGTGGCGAGATTTCAGTTCTTCAAAAATAAGATTTGCCGCCTTTTGAATCTGATTTGGGTTCCGCACACGCGCCACAAGCCAGTCCAATTGCCCTTCGGAGGGTTTGCGGTAAAAACGGGCCCGAAGTGTTCCGAACGGAATGTAAATATCGCGATTGACGTCGCTAAAGCCCTTCAGTGAACCGGCTCCCTGCAAACGTGGCTCAAACGTCCCCACAACGCGGAACCAAACATCTCCGATTTTGATTTCTTTCCCGATCGGGTTTTGAAAATAGAATAATTTACGTTGAACCTGACTGCCCAGTACGCAAACCGGCCGCTTTTGGCTTTCATCTTGAAAGGTGAAGAAACCACCCCTGTTCGGTTGGGCATTGAAGAGTTTGGGGTAATTGGCAAAGGTTCCCACCACGTTTACGTCCAAACGCTCGGAACCGCGAACGGCTTTCAATTTCATCTTGGAGATTGGGGAAAAATCCTCCAACAATTGATTTTTTCGGAAAATTGCCCACCCGTCGGCCTCGGAAAGGCCGGCACTTTTAATGACTTTTTGATCGTTGCCTTCCGTAATCGGCTTGCTTTTAAGGAGAATGTTTTGAATGCCCAATTGGGAAATCTGTTGCAGCGCCTCCTGCTTAGCTCCCTCACCGATGGAAAGCATGGCAATAACCGCTGCTACGCCAAAAATAATGCCCAAAATCGTCAAGAAAGAGCGCAGTTTGTGCGCCCAAAGTCCCGCCGTACCGATTTCAAAACTTTCTTTAAAATCCATGTAAATGCTTTTCCAAATTTGAGTTCAACCAAATTTGTGCCACGTGGCCACACGTATTTTGTCGATTTTCCTTTTCAAAATTATCGAATAATAACCATTTTTTGAACCCCGCCGCCCGAGCGCTTTTTCTTGGTCGAGCTTTCGGTTGGCATTTCCTTGCCCAATTCTCGAATGGGTTTGGTTGGGTCCAAAAGCGACACCCGTTCTCCGACTTGGACCCCCTTTTTCACCACAACAAAATCCTTGTTGGTGGGGCCTAAAATGACCCCTCGTCGTTTGGGGCGGGGCGTCAGGACATAAACAACCGATTTGCCCTCCTTTTCGAAGACCGCTTCAACCGGAACAGTCAGGACATTTTGTAATCGTTCCGTAATGATTTTGCAGGTGGCGCTCATGCCAGGTTTTAGGTGCTGAATAGTACTGTCCAGCGTAACGTCAAGGTCAAACACTTTGCCCCTGGTCACTTCGTCTGTGCGAGCCAGTGTGGCAATTCGCGTAATGTGACCCGTTAGGTGCGTGCCGGGCAACGCTTCAATGGAGACTTCAACCGGCAGCCCCTTTTTCACGCGGTCAATGTCGGCTTCGTTTACGGACGTGGCAACGTACATCTTGCTGAGATCGGGAATCTCCAAAATGGCCTGGCCTGACCACGGCATGTCCCCTACCTTAACCTTTTGCCGACCGCTGGGTCCCCAGATCATATTGTACACGACCAGCCCGTCGGCAGGGGCGTGAATGGTAAGGGCACGAAGGTTTTTCTGCGCCTCGCTCAGATTTGCACGCGCCTGATCCACTGCCAATTGTGCCTTTTCGAGGGCCGCCTGGTCAATGAGTTTCTGGGATTTGAGTTTGAATTCTGCCTGTTTAAGCGCAATCTCCGCCTTTTTCATGGCCAATTTTTTTTCGGCTCGACGCGCCTCCGACTCAAACGCCATTTGTTTCAATTGGAGCTTGGCTTGTTGGTAGGAATATTTTTGGATTTCCAGTTCACTTTCCAATTCTTTTCGCCGCGAATCAATATTGGCCTTCAGTTTTCGGAGTTCGGCTTGAGCATTTTTCAGGTCATTTTCCCGTTTGTGAATGGTATCCAAGACCCCGCTGGGGTCAAATTGCACCAAAAAATCGCCTTTTTTAACAATGGTTCCCTCCGGCACCAGACGGGTAATGCGGGGGGAAACGCCTCGAAGTCTTGGAACAGTGATCGAAATGGAATGAATGGCTTTTAATTCGCCCTTTGTGGTAATCGGAAGGAGAAAATCCCCCTTTTGTACTTCATAATAGGGCAGATTGGGGGCGTGAAGGGTTAATTTCCAAACAAGAAGAAGCAAAATGACAAGGACGGCCGCCGCCAGCCAACGCAATTTTTTGGATTTAAATGAAAACTTCATTTCTTGCCCTTTTTAATGGGTGACAAAGCAGAAGGAGAAATCGCCCCTCCCCGCAATTTGATTTTGGAGAATTTTTTTATGTGCTTCGACCTCATTTTTGAAGAATCCGTTGCGTTCGCCTTGGCACTTGTGGTGTCAAATCGGGCATGGCGAAGAGCCGTTTCAAGCGAATCGTTTGCAAAAAGATGCCCCGCGTAGAAGGCCTGCCGCCCGAAAGAAACAGCACCTGAGGGGAGCGGGAGCTGCACTCTATCTTTTTCTGTCAGTCCTTTTAAAACAACGACGCTACCGTTGTTTCTCTGCCCGATTTGAACGCGCCGTTCTCCCTTGGGCGTGAATACCAGGGGGGTACCGTCTTTTTCACTCAACGCCGTTTCGGGAATCAGGAGTGCGTTCGGAATGGTGTCCAAAAAAACACGGGTTTTAATGGTCATGCCCGGCTTTAGGCTTGAGTCCGGGTCGGAAATAGCCACCGCGCCTCGAAACACATGCACGGAAGACGGATTTTCCCACCAATGGCCCTGTGCGAAATTTTGGGGTTCGGAAATCTCGGCTACTTTTTGCACAACGCCGTGGTAAGTGTGCGCAGGCCGGGCCTCCAGCCAGAGGAGTGCTTTTTGCCCCGGTTTGATTTTGTGAACATCCACTTCGTTAATGAACACGCGGGATTCCATTGCCTTCAGATCGGGGAGTTCAATGAGAGCGTCGCCAGCGTGTACTTTGTCCCCAAGGCGGATTTTTCGGAATCCGTTCCCGAACCAACTTTCGCCGTAGACCACCATTCCCGAATGGGGTGAAACCAGAGAAAAACGGGCGATTCGAGCTTTTAGAGCTGCCACATCCGTTTGGGCGTTTTTGACGGCCATTTCCGCCTTTACGCGCTCAGCCTGTTGAACCACTTTGGTGTTTTGAAGAGCCTGCTGCGCCCGCCGAAGCTGAATCTCCGCTTGTTTCAGGGCAATTTGTGCCTGCTTTTGGACAACGTCCGACTCGAATTTGGCCTTTTGAACTGTTAGTTTGGCATCTTCAAGATTCAATCGAGCAAGTGTTAAATTGTTCTGCAATTGTCGATTTTGGATTTCCTGGTTCAGCAAAAGCTGACGCCAATTGGCTTGTTGTGTCTGGAGATTTCGCCTGGCCGTCTCCAATTCCGCTTGAAGTTTGGAGGTGTTAAATTTGAGCAGGGTGTCACCCGGTTGAACCTGTGTGCCCTCCGGGACAAGGGAGACAATTTGGAGATCGTACCGCCATTCCATCGGAGCCAAAAGATCAATGGCTTTGCGGGAGTGGACCGAGCCGCTCAAGGTGAGGGTTTGAAAAAGAGTGTCCCGCCGAACAGAAGCAAATTTCGGCGAAGCCGTCCCCGTGTTTGAACCGGTTCGGCTAAAAAGCAAGTAAAAGAACAAAATGACGAGAAGACCGCCTCCCCAGAAAGCAAGGCGTCTGTGTGGGGTGAGAAATCGAAAAAGAAATCGCCAACGGCGGAGCTGTTTTTCAAGTGACATAAAATCGGGGGATCGGTTTAATTCTTTCCGGACTTCTTTGTGTTATTAAGACGTACGAAAAAGGAAAAAGTTCGCCATTATTTTGTTTCAAATCAAATTTTTTGACAAAAAGCGAGGGATCGAAAAAAGTCCCGCGTTCGTGAATGTCACTGGCGTCGAGGCTCAATTTTCCCCTCGCTTTTTAATCCGAAATTTTTTATATTGCAACAGATTCGATATTTGGCGGACGAAAAGGGCGGCATAAATTTTCCGAAAAAGGGAGCGCCGTGAATTATTCCAAAATCATTACGCTGCTTTTGTCGGTTTTGGTAGCCATTGCCATTGTGGTGGTTTTTTACTTTTTGCGTGGTATTCTGAAACCGTTTCTTGTGGCGATTTTTCTAACCATTTTGTTGGGGCCTCTGGTAGACTTGCTCCAGAAAATTCACGTTCCGAAAGGACTGGCTGTAACGCTGGTGTTGCTGCTCACCTTTGCTTTTTTATTCCTACTGGGACTTGTAGTCTACGCCAGCGTTACCTCTTTTTCGGACGAATTGCCCAAATACGAGGCCAAATTTGTGGCCATTTTTCACCACCTTTTGGACTACTTCAATGTCCCGCTTGAAAGTGTCAACACCTATTTGAAAAATTTCGACTGGATGTCCGCCCTGAAAGAACTTTCGCTGCCCGGGTACATTACCAGTACGGTAGGGTCCTTTTTCCAATTTTTGGCCAATGTTTTCCTGGTTTTGCTTTTTATGGTGTACGCACTTCTGGGCAAGGAATCCCTCTTTGTGCGCATTCGTCACGCATTCCGTGGCGAGCAAGCCGAACAGGTTGCCCGAACGGTGGAAACCATTGACCGACAAATTCAGGAGTACTTAATTGCCAAAACGCTCATCAGCGTGGTCACCGGACTCTTGGCCACCGGTGTTCTGCTGATTTTTGGTGTGGACTTCGCCATTGTGTGGGGTTTGTTAACCTTTCTTCTGAATTACATTCCCAACATCGGTTCCACGATTGCCACACTTCCCCCCATTTTGCTGGCGCTTCTGCAGTTCGATTCGTTTTGGCGGCCTCTGTGGATTACCGTTTTGCTGATTCTCATTCAAATGACCATGGGTAATGTAGTCGAACCCCGTTTCATGGGGAAGCGTTTGGACCTGAGCCCGCTGGTTGTGATCCTTTCCCTTATTTTTTGGGGATTCCTCTGGGGAATTGTGGGAATGATTTTGGCCGTTCCCATTGCCGCTACAGTGAAAATCGTGACGGAAAATATTGAGCCTTTGAAGCCAATTAGCTTTTTTCTGAGCGGAGGCGTTGCTTAGAATTCTTCCATTTCTGTACTTTCTCCCTCAATTTTTCCTGCAAATTCTAATTGAAAATAGGAAAAAATCTTTTTATCTTTTACCCAATTTTATTTGAAAGGGAAAACAGGATCGGAGGCAGAGGAGAGTTTGCGATGAGTGTGTATTTGAAGCAAATCAAGGGGATTAGTCTGGCAGCAAAGGGGGATTCGAACCACTGGGTGGTCATGGACGGAAGCGAGGATTTCGGGGGACACGGTGCCGGAACACGCCCAATGGAAATGGTTTTGCTTTCTCTGGCAGGCTGCACGGGTGCGGATGTGGTGTCCATTTTGAAAAAACGGCGCGCCGATTTGCGGGATTTTGAAATGACCGTAGACGCCGAAAGAGCGGAAAAACACCCGCGCGTGTACACGAAAATTCACCTTCACTACATTTTTCACGGGAAAAATCTCAACCCCAAAGACCTGGAAATGGCCATTAATCTTTCTCAGAATAAATATTGCTCAGTTACGGCCATGTTGCGTGCAACCGCGGAAATTACCTACGACTACGAGGTTGTGGAGGTGTGCTAACCCGGTAGCCGGTCCACACGCTGCTCGAATTTCCCTGCCGCAAAAGGACGCATTTTTAGGGCAGGCCTTTGCGTAGCCGGTTCAAAAACAGGGGGATTTCTATTTTAGTACGTACCGAAAAGTAATGACGCCTGTGGCGGTTTTTTGCGGTTTGTCGGGCGGAATGGGATTGAATCGCCACTGCTGAAAAGCGTCAATGGTGATTTTTTCCAAAACAGGGTCAGCCTTGACTAACGGAAGCACGTCCCCCACCAGGCCGCTCGGCAAGACCGTAAATTTCAGTTTGACCACGCCCTCTCCGTGGTAACCTTTGGGGTAGGAAGGAAGAACTTTTGAAAGAATTTCCCGCCTGGAAGCTTCCCCCTCAATTTTAAAGGGGTGTTTTTCCCCCTTTCCCGGCTCTTGTGTGACGGAAGGAATTTCTTTTTCTTCCCCCGTTTGGCCTGTTGGTGGCGGAAGGATGCCCTTTTCACCCTGAATTGGGGCAGTTTGAGGCAAACCGGGAATGCCGGAGGTGGGCGATTGAGGCGATTTTTCCGGCGGAGGGGTTAGAGGCTGTTCCTCGGGCGAAACTTTTTCCTCCGGCCGGACGGGGAGCAACGGCTCCTCTTCTTCAGCCATGCGCCGCTTGGGAAGAGCCACCACGGATTTTGTTTTTGGGGTTGCAACGTTCTTTTTCTCAACCGGCGGCCGCGGCAAAACGCTTTTGGGACGCTTTGGCAACGCCGCGGCGGTTTGGGTGAGAAGCTGCCCCGCAAAAGAAATTTCAACTTCTGCCGGAACCGTCACGGCCGGGTGTACCGGAATGAAAAAAAAGATGGCTAACAAGATTAAGTGCACAGTTAGGGAAACGACAAGCGCCTTTTGAAGATTCACTGACATTTTTCGCAAAGCCTCACTGTCCCGGTCGGGTTGCAATCATGAATTTTTCCGCCCCGGCCAGTTTAATAATGTCAATGACGTCGATGGTTTTTTGCAAGGTCAAATCTTTGTCCGCTTTAATGACGACGGTTGCGTTCGGGTATTTTTTCAAAAGTCTACGAACCCCAGCGCCCAATGTGGCGCGCGTTACCCGTTTTTGGTTCAAAAAAAGAGCGCCGTTTTTTGTAATGGTGACAAACACATTTGAGATTTTCTGGGTTTTGGCGGTAGCGGCTTTGGGTAAACGTACCTTAATTCCGGGTTGAACCACAAAAGAAGAGGAAAGCAGAAAGAAAATCAGCAGTAGCAAAACCACATCTGTAATCGAAATGGCGGCAAAACTGGTCAATCGCTTTTGGGTGGTTTCAAACTTCACGGCCGAGCCTCCTGTCTGACCATGTCAATCAGTTCGGTGGAACTGTCTTCCATCTCAAACACCAAATGTTGCACCTGACTTTGCAGGTAATTGTAGAAAATAATGGCGACAATGCCCACGAAAAGGCCCGCAGCGGTGGTAACCAGGGCTTCCCAAATGCCGCCTGCCAGCACGCCTGGCCCCACGTTTCCACCCAACGCCTCGATTTTCATGAAGGCTTTAATCATTCCCGTTACCGTTCCCAAAAAACCCAACATGGGCGTAATGGCGGCAAGCGTGGCCAGAGCGCCGAGGTATTTTTCCAACTGGTACACCTGAGTTTTGCCTGCGGTGTCAATGGCGTCGCGAATCTCGTCTTTGGGCTGCCGGTAGCGTTCTAAAGCCGCTTTGGCAATGGCCGCCACCGGTCCCGGAGTTTGTTTGGCCATTCGAATGGCTTCTTCCAACTGGTTTTTCAGTAACAAATTTTTGATTTTCAGAATAAAACTGCGAGAGTTGACTTTGACCGAGCGTAACGCCAAGTAGCGTTCTATAAAAATGGCCAGAATGGCAATGGAACTCAGAACGATTAAAATCATGACCCAACCGCCCTTGGCAAGAATTTCAAAAATGTTCATGAATCCTCCAAAATGGTGTCACATTTCGTTTCGTATTTAATTGTACGTACCAACAGCGCGTTTGGCTCCCCAAAACACGCACAAATCCGATTGTTTCAAGTTACCACGCTTTCTAAAATGTGAGGGTGGTCCCCACAAAGAATTTTCGCCCGTCTGCCCACATGCCGTAAAATTCCTCAATGGGTTGGTCAAACAGGTTCCAGATGCCCAAAAATAGTGACCCGACGGGTAGTTGGTAAGTCAGCCGGGTGTTCAAAAGAAAATATTCGCTGAGGTAAGGAGGCACAATCAGCGGTTGATCGGTGAAGACCTCCACAAGCCGAGCACTTTTGTACAGGCTGTGTGCCTCTACCCTGATTTTGGAAGAGAGGGGCCAGGCTGCCACAACCGACAGGTCGATATTCGGAAGCTCGGGAATATCTTTGGGTACGTTGTGTTGAAAACCATTGGCTTTGTCCAGAGTACTCGTTTTGTTAAAACAAGACGTCAAACGCAGATCGAAAAATTTGCCGTCGATTTGCCCCAGGGTTGTGCGAAAAGTCACTGCATTAAAATGAACGCTGGGCAGGTACGTTCGAGCGTACAAGCCGGGCGAAAGAAGCGAAAGGCTCGTTGGACTCGAGGAGGAGCCGACGAAGTACTCGGTGACCCAGGCAGGGTAGTTTTCAATCACGGTGTCGGAAAGTTCGGCGCCCAAAACAACGTGGGCGGTTGGTTCCCAACTCATCCCGACCTGGGCCTGTGATTTTTGAAATTCCAATTGATTGAGCGCAATGTCTTGCCTAAAAAAAGGATTTGCCTGAAAAGCATCCAAATGTGACCAAAAAAGACTGTTCGCGCCGTAGCTTGCGGAGAACCGCAGCCTGAGTGAAGGTGCGTACAAAAATTGTACAACCGGTGCCGCCTTTAAAAAATGGGGATTTGCGGCCACTGCGGTTTGACCGGTGGCTTTGAAGAAAAAAGTACGAAATCCGGCTCTGGCAAAAAAGAGAGGGGTCAAGCGTTTGGACAGAAGGGCTTCCGCCCGGACAAATGTCTGGGTGTTTTTGCCTAACCAATCGGCAGGTGTTTTTTGAGGGACGCGCAAGAAGCGATCGGTGTTCAAAACAGCCTTTGCATTAACGGAAAAGTTCAACTGCCGGGTGAAACGGCTGCGGAAATCCAAGCAGTGGGTTTTTTCTTGCGTTAAAAATGTTTGAGGGGAAGCCCCGTACCGAAAATCCGTTTCGGAACGGGCAGGAAAGGATTGGCCGGTGTAAGAAAGCTGCCAGAAGTCTGCAGAATCACTCGTTCTTTGGAGACTTACCCGGGTCCGCAATGTCCGGGTTTTCCGCCAATCCGGGTAAAGCCGTTTGTCGGCGGAAAAAGCGGAAGAAAAACCGGTGCCAAACCCGAAGCTGTTTTGCAAAAAATCAAGGAGAAGAGCCCCCGTCCACTTTGGAGAGAAATGGATCTGAGCTTGAAAATGGGTTTGCCCTTGGTGTCGGAAGCGATTGGCGTGGGTTCCCAGCGTGTTGTTCCAGCTTCCCGAGAGACCAATCTGCCAGATTCCCGAGGTTTTCCAGAAAAGGAGGCCTCCGGCTCCCGTACGAGCCGTTCCGCTCTTTAAAACGAATTGCGCCACCTGGCGCTTTTGGGGGTAAAGAAGCCGGGGCGTTTGCGGGGATTGAAGCTCCGTTGGCGGAACGAGCCGAAACGGTTGCCACCCTAACAGCGGCGGAGCGACGGGCGGTTCCTGCGGCACGACCTTCGCGTGCGGAACACGGCGGGCGGTGCTTTCCCCGTAAATGGTGACTTCACCGAGCAACAATTCCTTTTGAGGGCGTTGGGGAACGGGTTTTGTTTTCCGTCGGCCGGTGTGTTTCCGCCCCTGCACCGGCGCAGCACTACTCAGGAAAAGCAGGCAGACAAGTCCCAAAATCCAGAGTTGTTCGTGCGCCGTTTTCATTTTCGCCCCGCCAATTTCTTTATTTCCAGCCGCGCCTGTCGGCGTGTCTCGGCCGTAGGCGCCGATTTGGCCAGGGAACGAAAAATGTGCAGCGCCTCCGATTTTTTCCCCGCCTGAGCATACACCTTGGCTGCCCGAAAACTGCCTTTGCTACTCCAACTCACAGCGTTTGGGTAAAGGTACTTGATTTTGAGATATTCCAATGCGGCTTTTTCGAGCTGGTTTTGTTTTTCAAAAATCAGACCGCGGTAAAATTGAGCCTCCGCCGCGACGTCGCCGCTGGCTCCCCCCAACACGTCGTCGAGAAGAGAAAGCGCCCTAATGTAAGAACCCTGTGCCAGTGCCACTCTGGCCAGTGCTATTTTGGCTTGAAAAATAAGAGGAGCCTGCGGCTTGTCCTGGACAAGTTGGGTCAGGGTTTGCCATGCTTGCGGCAATTGCTGCGATTGCAGGTACGCCAATCCCAATTTCAATCGTGCCTCGTTTGTTAGTTCGTGCGTGGGAAAATCCCGAACAAAGCGTGAAAAATATTCCGCCGCCTGCGCCCAGCGATTGTTAACGGCGGCTAATTTCCCCAATTGAAAAAGCGCCTCCGCTGAGGCCCTGGCACGCGGAGCGAAGGCAATTTGACGTTGAAAGGCTTCCTCTGCTTGTGCGGTTTCCCCTTTTTTCAGCCGGGCGAGGCCAATCCACAACCAGGCCTTTTGAGCGGCCGGAGTGCCCGGGTAACGCGCCAAAAGCTCCGTGTACGCCCGAACCGCCGCGTCGTATTGTTGGAGGTTAAACAACAATTCTCCTTTACGAAAAAGAAGAGACGCCGCCGTTGTAGGTTGGGGCATTTTCTGGATGACGGTGTCCGTAAAATCCAAGGCTTCTTTGGTTTTTCCCTCTTGAACCAGTGCCCACTGAATGCCGCTGACAGCGTCGGCAACCAACGAGCTCTTGGGAAAATCGTGCAGCACTTTTCGGTAGGCTTCAATGGCCTGGGGAAACGCCCCCAAATTGTAGTAGGCATCTCCGATTTTGTACACAGCCCGCGCTAAAAGAGGGCTGTTAGGGAATTTTACCTGAAAATTTCGAAGGGCTTCAATGGCGTCACGGTAGCGCCCCTGCCGAAAATAGCAGACGGCCACCATGTAATCAGAGCGGTCGACGAACTCGGAATTCGGGTACTGTGTTTCCAGCCGTTGAAAATTTTTAGCCGCAGAGTCGAAATCGCCCAACCGGTAAAAACACTGGGCAATTTGAAAAAGGGCTTCCGGAGCCTGCGCGGTTTGTGGAAAATCGGTGAGGATGCGGTTGTACGCCGCAATGGCTTTGTTGAATTGACGGGAATTGTAGTAGGCATCCCCTAAACGAAGCATGGCATCCCGGCGAATGGCAGGTTCCCCGGTTCGACTGACCGCTTCCTTCAAATAGGGGATGGCTTCTTTTGGGCGATTTTTTTTAAGAAGGATCCAGCCCAATCCGTAAAAAGCGGCCGGCGCCTTGGGCGAACTGGAAGCAACGTCCACCAATTTTTTGTAAGCCCGGAAAGCTGGGTCAAAATGCCCGAGTTGAAAATGGGCCTCGCCTTTCCAGTACAAAACCCGGTCGTAAACGGGGTTGTCTGATGGGTAGCGGGAGAGAAAATCGTCGAAAATTTCAATGGCTTTGGTGAAATTTTTCAACTGAAATTCGCACCACCCCTTCTGAAAAAGAGCATTGGGACTCAAAGCATTTTTCGGAAACTGCTGCACAATTTGTGAAAAAAGTGCGTTTGCTTTTCCGTAATTTTTTTTAACAACGGCAATTTCACCCTTTAAATAGAGTGCTTCGGGCAGTCGTGGGTGCGAAGGGTAGTTTTGTACCAGTTGGTCCAAAAAATAATCGGCTTGGTCGAATTTGTGAGCGTGAAAATCCAAAACAGCAGCCTGGTACAGGCCGTCCGCCGCAAGGGAATCGGCCGGGTAGGCTTCGGAAATTTTCAAAAAGGCGGCGCGCGCCGCCAGAGTGTCGCCCGAAGAAAGGTAGCTTTGCCCTGTGTAAAAGAGTGCCTGAGGTGCCAGAGAACTTTTCGGGTGATTGGACACCAGAAAATTGAAACTGGCAATGGCTTTCGGCCACGCTTGCTGGCGCATGTACACCCACCCCAAACCGTAATAGCTTTTATCCACGTAGGCGCTGTTCGGAAATTTTTCAATGAGGGTGCGGTAAGCCTTTTCGGCGGCGGCGTAGTTTTTCTGCTGGAATTCGGCTTCACCGATGAGAAAAAGGGCTTGCGGAACCGATTTGTTCTGCGGGTACTGACTCACAGCCTTCCGCAAAATGGTGGCGGCTTTTTCGTACTGGCCAATATTAAAGGCAGAAAAACCAAGGTGAAAAAAAACCGTTTCAATCAACGAAGAATGTGGGTAATGTTGAATAAGCCGGGCGTACAACTGATTGGCGCGTTGGTTTTCGCCCATTTCCTCAAAAATCCACGCGCTGGAATACAGGGCGTGGTCGGCAAAGGGGCTGGTTGGGTATTGGTCAGTGACCTGAGTGAAAAATAAAAGGGCCTGCCGTTTGTCTCCCTGACGGTAGCTGCTTTCGCCCATCCAGTACAACGCCTGGCCCGCGAGGGGACTTTGGGGGTAGGTTCGAACCAGCGCGTCGAAGGCGGCCAAAGCTTGTTGAAAATTCCGTAATTGGAAATGGCACAATCCCAGGTAGTACAGGGTTTTTTCTTGAAAGGGCAAACCTTTGGGACTATTTTGAAGCCACTCGAATTCGCGACGGGCTTTTTCAAAATTTTTGGATTCAAAATAGGCGCGCCCCAGAAGGAAATGCGCCTGCGGAACACGCGGACTTTGGGGGTATTTTTGTAAAAAAGTGGTGAGTTGTAGAATGGCACCCGAGTAAATTCCGTCGTGAAAAAGACTTTGCGCCAATTTGAAATCCTGCTCACCCGGCTGTTTCAGCCGCTGTGAAAAACCGGGGCTGGAAAGTACCGTTAGGACAACGAAAGAAAGAAAAAATAAAAGGGCTGCCCGCCGATTTGATTTCATGCTGTCACTTTCCTTTCGGGGTGATTTTACACCGTGAATCAAAGCCAATATAACCAAAATCGGCCTATTTTTCAAGCCATTTTCAATTTCGCGAAGCATTTTCCAATTTTGAATTTAAGCGGGCAGGGCACAGCGAAAGGAATTTGACGCTTCGTTTGTGGATTTTCTGTTTAAGACTCCAGCCTACAAATTGTGAAAAACAAATGCACTCTTTTTGGGGTGAGTTCTTTGATTTCAGAACAGGGAATGCCGATTTTCGATTTTAGAAGCTCATTCCGTGTCCGCCGGACGCAGGCCGAATGTGAATCCACCTGTTTACAGGTGGCCGAAAGGTGTTGGCAAAGGGCTTACCTTTGAATAACCATCTTTTTTACGCGTAGAAAATTGCCGGCACGAAATTGGCAAAAATACACGCCGTTAGGAAGGCCTTTGGCTGCGAAATGAATTTTGTACGTTCCGGGTAACTTTCTCTCATGAACCAAATCTGCCACTTCCTCGCCAAGGGCATTGAAAATCTTGAGCGAGACAAAGGATTCGTGAAAAAGGCTAAAGCCCAGGGTTGTTCCGGGAGTAAACGGATTGGGGTAGTTTTGAAAGAGGCGAAAATCGGTGATCGATTTTTCGACCTGCCCCACCGCAGTAGTTGATTTTTCAATGGAAATCTGCACTTTTTGCCCGGCACTTTGTGTGGTAAAAAACAACGTACCGTCTGAGGCAGTCGTTGCCAATTGAAGCGGTTGTCCGTTTTGTTCAATTTTAAAGGTTTGATTGGAATCCAGATCGCACACCAGATGGTAAGTTTGCCCCGCAGCGGAAAATGGGTAACTCAAGTGGCTGAGGTGGTTTTCTTCCTTGGCAAAAAGGACAATCCACCGTCCCATTTGAACACCGAGAAAATCGTTGCCCTCAATAGGCCTGGCTTTTTCCACAGTTGAATCGGAGCCACTCCCGGTCTCAATCACATTGAGGAAATTGACGGCGTTACTGTCCGGCGGTTTTAGGGTAACATGCCAATTGCGCTCGGTTTGGGGCAGCATCCAATCCTCCTGAAGTCCATGAGCCGTGTTCCACACCACGGCTTCATTGATCTTTTCAATGTGGACGGAATCGGGGAAAAGCGTCCGTTGCACCAGCCATTGCGTCCCGCTTTTGCTCATTTGCTTAACCGTCTTCCCGGTGACCATCGGCTCCGTGAGGGAGTGCAACACATATCGAACCCAGCCTGCATTTTGTGTTCTGACCCGATCGTAAACAATGTAAAAGTCGGGCGCAATTTGGACGAATTGCCGGGTGTAGGATGTGACTCGCGAGGAATTGCCGCCCCACTGGTCGTACAGGCGGTTGTAGGACTCGCCCAGTTTCGCAAAAGAATAGGCAAAGAGGGGTTGTTGCTCGGAGCGGTAGCGGGTGATTTTTGGTTCACCGGCGCTTTCGAAAAACTCCGGCGACCCCATTCGATTAACGTAGCTGTCGTCTTCGTAATCGCTTTGAATCAGCAAAATATTGCTGGCTTCCCCGTCGTAGCGCTGCTCTTTGCCGTCAATGGTAAAAACGAAATCGTAGTGGCGCACTTGGCGCGTCAGGTATTCTCCGTTCCGCCAAATATTAAAATGCCCGCCGTCCGAAAATTGGTGGTCTACATTTGTCCATGTTGCGCTAAAGGTGCTGTAGGAGGTTTGTTTTGTCCAATTGCTTCGCAGAAAACTCCAATCGGTTCCGGCTGAAAAATAGGTTCCTGGCAGATTTTGGGTGAAGTAGTTGGTGTGCGGTTTACTCCTGTCGTACCACAGAAAAAGCTGCCACAAATTCATGTCGAGATTGTTGGGACAAAGCTCGCGAATCCAGTAACGCCCGTAGGCGGCTTCTTCGGAGAATCCCAATCTTTCGGCAATGAAGGTTGCCAGCGCTACGGTGTGGTTGCGCCGTCCCCAGTAGTGGGCGTTGTCATCTTCCTGGTCGTTGTACGTTAGCAGGTGATCATTACCGGGAGGGGTCAACCAGAGCAAAGCCCGAATCACATTTTTGGGGAAGGGCAAAATGGTCGGGTTTTCTGTCCAGTAGTCCTTGCCGGTAGCCGTTCGCTCCGCTTCGGAGTACGATAGCAAAAAGCCCAGTGTGTTGTACGAATACTGGGAGCCTTCCGGCCAAACACCACCGATTGAGCGCAGAATCCACCGATTTACGAAAGTTTTCCAGAGTTCGCGGCTGCGTTTGATCATGGTTTCCGCTTCAGGGTTGTCCCCGTAGGTGGCAGCACCCCAAATAAAGGCTGTTTTGGCGCCGCCGATTATTTGATCTGAATCATGTGGATCCACTTCAAAATCTCCCCCGCCGTTTTCCCAGGAGGTCTGTCCGTACAGAAATACGCGATTCATCATTTCGAAAACCTGTCGCTTTTTTGTTGCCGAAAAACCCGGGTAGTTGTAAAGCCAATCGTAGCCGATCCCCACCGTTTCGTACAAATGGGCGTAGTCGTCACCACTGACTTCAAAGGGTTGCGTTGCTTTCAGAGTGGTCACCCAGTTGTCCAAAAAATACAGTGCGCGGTTGGCGTAGGTGGTGTCGCCGGTTAAGAGGTAGGCAAGGGCAAATGTGGGAATCCCGTCGAGAAATTGGGTTCCCCACGGGGCTTCCGTAGCGTAATTGGTCAGGTATTCCCGAATCGATTGCCACTCCGGGGTATTGGCCGCCACTCGCATTTTCAATTGTGTGATTGTGCTATCATCCAAGAAAATGCGCGGATGTGCCGCTTGAGGCATTTGAGCGTGCAGGTGTACCGAAAAGCAGGTCAAGACGACGAAAAGAAAGACGGCTGGTCTAATTGTCATTGGGATTGTCCCTTCTAATCGGAAGGATGTTTTTGATTCAATGCAATAATGTAAAAAAATCATCAAAAATAATCAAGCATTTTTGAAAAAACCTTAAAACAAATTTGAATTTGTCTCATTTTTGTGCTAATCTTTTAAATAAAAATTT
>CAZOHG010000023.1:0-54524 GCA_964579725.1 uncultured Deferribacteres bacterium | reverse complement strand
CCACCTTTTTCTCAAACCGCGGCCGGGTGTAAATGGCGTACCAGTGGAGAGTGTCAATTTTGCTGGATGGATTTTCTTGGGTAGTCGAATTTACTAAATCCGTTGAGCCTATTGCATTCATAGAGCTTTTTGTTTTATGGGTTCATTGAGTTTATTGTGTTCAAAGCAAAATCATGATTTGTTCACTTATCGAAATTTTTAATTGGAAAAATAATTATTAGAAGTTGATTCCCCCTACTAAAAACGACAACGCTATTGATTAAGTACATTTCCTTGGGCTCATTATACGAGTTTTTCAAATAAATAATTAATTAATTTTATGATGCAATTTTTCAGACTGTAATAAGTATGAAATCAATCCGGAGTCAAGTTTGGATACGATTTGTGCTTGATTGTAGACCAATTTGAAGGTATCTGGAGAAATATATTGCAAATCCAATGCGGCATAGAATAAACTTTGAACTTCTGACGAAGAGGCTTTTGAAATAAACAAATAGTGAATGAACTCCTTATTTGTTCTTCTTGAAAAACCTTCCGCAATGTTTGACATAGTTGAAATTGCTGCAGAAGTTATCTGATCCCGAAACCGATAATCCTGCTTTATCCTCCCATTTGAATTGACTACTTCGTATACCAATTTAACCAATTTTCTTGCTTCCTTCCAACATTCAAGTTCTTCAAATCGATTTATTTTCATTTAAGCAATAATCGGAGCTTGAAAGTATCGAACTCAATAAACTCTATAAACCCTACAACTCTTTTCATCAATTCACCTTACAGCTCCGCCACGTCAGTCCCATGAGAATGTTTTGAGACAACAGGCGATAGGCTTTATTCAAATCTTTCTGACAGCCAAACAGCACCCAAATCGGCTTAAGGGACAAGGGGCAACAAGGCCATCTTTAAAAATGCCATTCGGATTTGTATTAAAAATTACACAGTTTTACTTAATCGGGTAAACAACACCCCTGACATCTTATTTTGTCTCAGAAAAAAAACGTTGACTTTCGGATTTAGGTCACACGTGATGGTGTTTTTTCGAGCGTTTTTTGCGCTTCTTCTTTTCTCCATCGGTTCCGTAATAATAGTAATAGTAATAATAATAGTAATAGGAACCATACGTATAAGCCGAAGATACATCATTTAGCACAACGCCCGGTACGTGTGCGCCAACATTCTGAAGCAGTTCAAAGGCTCGTTGGGTGGCGTCGCGATCTGTTTTTTGCGAGCGCAAAACAACCACTACGCCATCGACGAAAGGCGCCATAACCAACGCATCGGTAACGGCAATGATCGGCGGTGAATCTAACAAAACAAAATCATATTGTTTTAAGAGTAATTCCAAAAGATTTTTCATGCGCTTTGAACCTAAAAGTTCCGACGGATTGGGCGGAAGCAGACCGGACGGAATCAAATAGAGATTTTCGACGGCCGTCGAACGAATCACATCCTCCAAAGCCAGGGTACCTACCAAATAATTGGTCAACCCGTCATCTTTGCGCATGCCAAAAAGGGAGTGCAAAACCGGTCGGCGCAGGTCGGCGTCGATCAAGATGGTTCGGGCTCCCATTTGCGCCATAGTAATCGCCATATTGGTAACAGAAGTCGATTTTCCCTCGCCAGGCCCCGGACTGGACACAAGAAGTGATCGAACCGGTTCGTCCGTCTTGGTGTACTGGATTTGCGTCCGTAGACTTCGGTACGCTTCGGAAATAGGCGACTTGGGCCTCAAATGGGTCACCAGGCGTTTTGCAATATTACCCGTTTCATCGAGGACCGCCCTGTGGTGGTGATGTTTCTTTTTCCCGGGAAACGTGAAAAAGCGCCCGTCCTCTTCTTCCGGTTCGATTTTGGGAATCGCCGCCAGGAGCGGCAAGCCCAATTGCTCCACATCCTCAATGGTTCGCACGGAATTGTCGATGTATTCCCTGAAAAAGGCAATACCAACTCCCAATCCAAGCCCGATCAGAATCGCCAGAAGCAGGTTCATTTTTTTCTTCGGCGACACCGGAAATTCCGGCGGTACAGCTTGATCGATAATCCGAATTTTGCCGATTTGCCCGGCTTTGGTAATACGGGATTCCTCGTACTTCTGCTTCATCATTAAATAAATGTTTTCATTCAACGTTTTGGCGCGTTCCAGCCTGGCCAATTTGAGGCTTTTATCCGGCAAGGTATTCATTTTGTCGGCATATTTCTTGACAATTTTCCCTAACTCATTGACCTGCGCCTTTAAAGCCAGATTTTCGGTTTCCAGATCGACCACCTTTTGCACCACATCCCAATAGGGTTCCAGACTGTCCCGAATGGGGGTTTTGCTGGCAAACAGCTTTTTAATTTCCGTATTCAACTGGTTTTTCATCACCCGAATGGATTTTTTCAGCTCATTAATTTGGTCGTATTCCACGCGGGTCTTGGTTTTCTGGAGCTCCAGCGCAGTGAGCGTGGCTTCGTTTTCCGCAATTTTCTGCTTGAGTTGCGTAATCAAAGGGGTCGAAATATTTTTCAGGCCGTTTTCCACGTCGGCGCGCATCTGGCCCAATTGGCTCTTCAAAAACTCCAGACGCCGCCGGTTTGCTTCCAAATCCGTTTTGGCCGTTGCCAATTGGCTTTCAAAATCCACCAATTGTGTTACCAACTCTTTGGTTTCGTCAGGAAGGGCAAAAACGCCGCTATTCTGTTGGTACGCGCGCAGCGCTTCTTCCGACTGCTTAAGGTCCTGTTCCTTTTGCTTCAGTTGATTGTCCAAAAAGGAAACCACCTGACTGATTTCACCCCGGCTTAATTGGCGGTCCAACTCCTGGTAGGTTTGGGCCACGCGGGTGGCTAAAAAGGCGGCTTCGTAGGCGGAACCGGCTTTTACGCTGATCTTAATAATGTCCGTGTCCCGGATGGGATCAATGGACATTGCACCTTGCAAGCGCTTAATACCCAACCGAAGGTAGTTAACCGGTTCTTCGTTTTTTTTCTTTTCTACGTAGAAAAGTCCTAACGAGTCCTTGTACCCGTCTCGCAATAGAGATTTCACCACTTCCTGGGCAAGCCGGTAGCTTTTGAGGATTTGCACCTGATTATTCATCATGGTGAGTTGTTTTCCCCCAAAAGGGCTGATGTCAAACAGAGTCTGCGTCATGCCGCCCGTTTCGTCCACCATGACCATGCTGGTCGCTTCGTACGTGGGCGGAGTGGTAAAGGTGTAATAGGCCGTTGCCGCCACAACGACCACAAAAGACAGCACAATAATAAATCGATTTCGGTAAATAATCCGCCAATAATCACTTAAGCGAAGCGGTTTCTCTTCGTAATCACCGCCATTTGTAGGAAATCCGGATTGAACTTGCAAAGCCTACTCCTCAGTTAAAATCGTGGTGTGTGCGAAAAAACTGACAAAAAACGTTTCGAATCGAGACAAATCCAAGTTTTAAATATACAAAAAGGGCCAATAAAAGTCAATGTTTTTGTTCCGAACCTTCCGCCATTTTTCCATTAGACCACCCCAAAAACTCTCTTTCAATTTTCTACTCATTTCTTATTTAGGCGCAAAATCCGTTTTTGCCGATTTTTTTGCCGACAAAATATGTTATTTTTGCCTTACTCCGCCCGCATGTCAATGACGTCAACCCCTTTCGGAATTTGGTACCGAAACACGCTCTCCGGTACCGGCTGATTGATTTTGATTTTGCGCAGGTTGTACGTCGTGACATTCTCGTTAACATCGGTGTAACGCAGACGACGGGTCACGTAGGTTTTTTCGTCGATCCAGACTGTCATTTTGGGAATGAAGGTGTCGTCTGTTTTAGAGGTTAATTCGATTACGTAGCAAGGAATGCCGCCAACTTTTTCTTCCCGCAGAAATACGGCCGTGTAATTTTTCTCGAATTTCAGCAGTAGTTTTCTCGGCAGCAAATCATCGCCGGAATGCTCGGCGTCGTCGATGAGCACCTGATTTTTGCCCTTGTCGTAGGTCCACAGCGTCTTTCCGTCGGAAACGATTACCTGCTCCGGCGTCTGCAGCCGAAACCGATCCCCGCGGCCAATAATGAGCGTCCCCGTGAAGGTTTGCGTTTCGTCCACCATGGTCCAATGGAAAGTCTGCTGGAAATCGGCCTTTAGCGTTTGAATGCTCTGGGAACGCGCATGGAATTTTTGTAGGATTTTTTGGACAGACGGGTGTTTTTTCGCCCCGACAGGCGACACCCAAAAACCTGCTACCACTAAAAGAATAAGCCCCCTCAAAAATATCTGTTTTCGCATAACGGTACCCTCTAAACCAAAAATTTTGTGAAAACAACCGGCGTCTTTTAAAAGAGCCCGCCCTTTGGTCCTGCCAAGAATTTTCGCCTCGATTGAAACCGGCCCATTTTACAAGAGTCCCATGCTTTGCAATTCATCCTTGCCGATTAACACTTCACGGGCTTTGGAACCGTCAAAGGGCCCCACAAAACCCGCCTGCTCCATTTGGTCAATTAAACGGGCGGCACGGGCGTACCCAATGCGCAGACGCCG
This sequence comes from uncultured Deferribacteres bacterium, assembly GCA_964579725.1. Classification (GTDB taxonomy): domain Bacteria; phylum Zhuqueibacterota; class JdFR-76; order JdFR-76; family BMS3Abin05; genus CAZOHG01. The sequence goes on along the minus strand of CAZOHG010000023.1, from coordinate 50,018 downwards.
CTGCAAAAGTGAAATTGAGCCCTGTTGGTGCAGCACCACCAATTTCAGCGCTTCATTGAACAATTCGTCACGGGTAAGTGCCTGCTCAACCCCCGGTTCGGCACTTCCCAAAACCGCCACCGGTTTAAGTGTCAGTTCATATTGCGGGAATTTCGGCTGATTTTCCACAAATTCCAGAACCCGTCCCACTTCCCGTGCCGAAACGTACGCACTGTGCAGGCGCACCGGCTCCGCCTGCCCGGGCGGCAGGAACAACATGTCGCCGCGTCCCAAAAGGCGCTCCGCTCCCTTTGAATCCAAAACCACACGGGAATCCGTACCGGACGCCACGCGGAAGGCAATCCGGCTGGGGAAATTGGCTTTAATCACGCCCGTCAGCACATCCGTAGAGGGCCGCTGTGTGGCTAAAATCATGTGAATTCCCACAGCGCGCGCCATGTGTGCCAGCCGGCTAATGGGCGCTTCGATCTCTTTCCCTGCCGTCAGCATTAAATCCGCCAGCTCGTCCACCACAATGACAATGTACGGCATTCTGCGGCGGTAGCGTTCTTCCAATTTCGTGAGCACCTCGCCCGCCTCCACGGCCGCATTAAAATCCTCCAAATTGCGAACATTGGCTTTGGCCAGCACCCGGTAGCGGTGTTCCATTTCCATTTCGATGGCTTTCAGAATCATGACCGCATTTTCGGGCGCGGTAATGACATGTTCGTCCAAATTGGGCAGGGTAATTAAATGGTGATTGACCAGCCGCGCGTAGGGCAAGAGTTCCAATCTTTTGGGATCGATTAAAACAAACCGCACCTGCTCGGGGGAAAATTTAAAAAGCAGGCTGCAAATCATGACGTTTAACCCCACGCTTTTGCCGGAACCGGTGGACCCCGCCACCAATAAATGGGGCATTTTGGCCAGATCGGCCACGTACACCTCTCCGGTGATGTCCACCCCGAGCCCTAGGGGCAGACGGGCGCGTGTGTTGGCAAAGTCGGGTGATTCCACAATTCGGCGCAGCGAAACAAGCGCAGGCTGACGGTTGGGGATTTCAATGCCTACCACAGATTTACCGGGAATCGGCGCGACAATGCGAATACTTCTGGCTTCCAAAACCATGGCCAAGTCGTCGGCAATGGCCTGGAATTTACTGATTTTCACGCCCGGGTCGGGAGCAACTTCAAACTGGGTAATGACCGGTCCGGGATGAATCTGAACCACCTTACCCCGAACCCCGTACACCCCCAATTTCTGCTCCAGGTTCCGGGACATGGCCATTAAATAATCGCGGCGTTCCCGGGATTCCGGCGGCGGGGTTTCGTCCAACAACTCTACCAGCGGCAGGTTGTAATCCGTGGGGAATTCTGGCACCTCTTCCCGTTCCACCGCAATTGCTTTCTGGGCCTGCGGTTCCTCTTCTGCGGGAGGGGGCTCTTCCTCCCCTTTCAAAGGCAAATCCAACTGCTCACCCGCTTTTTCGGAGTCCATTTCCGAGCGCAACACTTCGGGTGCTTTGGGAACCTCCTCCGGCTTGCTTTCCGGCGGAAGCACGGCCGGTTCCTCTTCTTCCTCTTCCTCCTCCCATTCCTCTTCCAACAACGCCTCTTGACGGCGGCGCTCTTCTTTCTCCTTTCGCTTCAATTCACGCTTCAACTCGAATTGCCGCTTCTTGTCCGACCAGTAATTTGCCCAGGCTGCCGCGGTTTTTTGGAACGTGCCGCTGAAAAAGCTCAAAAAACGCGCCAGCGAAAAATCCGTGACGTACAGCAGCGGCAGGACAACCGCCGTGAGCAAAATCAGCACGCTGCCGATATTTCCGAAATAGCGCAGCAAAACGGAGGCAAAAAAATAGCCGACTAAACCCGACCACGCGTAGTGCGCTCCCCCCTGATTTTGAAGGGCAATCGCCACGGAAATGGTGGTTGCGTAAAAGAGAAAAAGGAGCGACGGAGCTGTCAGCGATTCGGTGGAGCGGCCGGCGAGGAAAAACCAGCCGTAGATTAGAATCAGTACGGGAAGAACAAGAATCGGGTACCCGATGCCGTACAGGATCAAATAGTGGGCAATGGCTGCTCCAATCAATCCCATCCAATTGTTGGCCATCTGGCGAGAATTGGAATTGGGCCAATCCTGCGGATGGTAGGACAACAGGCTCAGTAAAATGAGGAGCCCCAACAGCAACAGAAGAACGCCAATGATTTCTCGTCTTTTGCTTTGGGTGGATTTTTTTCTAATCGTTTTTCGATTCATTCGGATTCGTCATTTGTGTTTATTGTAGAATCCGGCTGTAAAATCGCCGACACTCATTTTCATTTTTTGGGAGAGAATCACTACAAACGGGCAAGAACAATTTCCCCTGTCTCAACCACAAATTCCGGAATTTCCCCAAATACATTCTTCTGAGCGCAAAAGCGCAGGTCTGCCTCAAATCCGTGTGAGGCCAAAAAGCGACCGTGAAAGGATTGCTGAAAAAAATCGCTCTCCTTTTCCGCAAACTTTTCCGCCAGAGCCTGAGCCGCTGCGGCTCCGTCGTCCGCCGAATCGGCCGATTGAATTTGACGTATAATATAGCCCGAAGAAATGGCATCTTCAAGAGAAAAATGGCCGTGACGTCCTGCACACACAAAAATGACCCGCTCTGGCTGCTGCTTCTCCAAAAATTCGGCCAGAGCGCGGGCGTTCAAAAACGCCCCCAAAAACACCCGTTCGGCCTGGCGAACCTTCAGCAAGGTACGGGTGCCGTTGGTGGTACTGAAAATCAGACGTCGACCGGAAACAGCTTCCGGCGTGTACTCTAAGGGTGAATTCCCCAGATCAAATCCTTCCGCCCGAAAACCACCCTCTTCGCCGCCCAAAATTGGGCGGGGGTGCCACATTTTCGCCAATTCCCGCGCGTCGTGAGCATTGGCCACGGGACGAACGCTGGCTACGCCGTGGTGGAAAGCCGTCACCACCGTCGACGTAGCGCGCAACACATCCACCACAACCACCCAGGTACCGGCCAATCGATCGGCCTCAATTTCCACTGGCGACAGGAAAACCGAGATTTTCATTTTTCGGGACGGTAAAAGGGCGTTTCACACACCAGAGCCGGTTCCATTTTCCCCCGGATTTCAATATCGATGGGCGTTCCCACCGCCGAAAGCTCTACCGGCACGTACCCCATCCCGATCCCGATTTGCAGCATCGGCGAAACTGTTCCGCTGGTGACGTCGCCCACCTTTTGTCCCCCTCTAAAAATGGCGTACCCGTGACGCGGAAAGGCCCGCCCCTGCATTTTGAAACCAATTAGCTTGCGTTTGAGGCCTTCTTCTTTCACTTTAAGTAACGCCTCGCGCCCAATAAAATCCCCCTTGTTGAGTTTGGTGATCCAGCCCAGCCCCGCCTCGAGGGGATTGGTGGTTTCGTCGATGTCGTTGCCGTACAAGCAGTATTTCATTTCAAGCCGAAGGGTGTCGCGGGCGCCCAAACCAATGGGCTCAATCTGGAATTCCTCTCCGGCTTCCATGACGGCGTTCCAGATTTTCTCGGAATATTTCCGGTCGAAATAGAGCTCAAAACCCAACTCTCCGGTGTACCCCGTGCGGGAAATGGTCATCCGCACCCCGGCCAGTTCGGCTTCCGTGAAATGGTAGAATTTGATTTTGCTCAGATCGGCAGAGCTCAGTTTTTGGAGAGTGGTTAGAGATTTGGGCCCCTGAACGGCCAGAAGGGTGATCTGGTCACTTTGATTTTCAGCCTGAATCCCGCTCCAAAGATGCTTCTGGACCCAGTTCCAATCCTTTTCCGTGTTGGAGGCATTCACCACCATCATAAAATGATGGGGGTAGCGGTACACAATGAGATCGTCCACAATGCCGCCGTGGTCGTAACACATGGCGGAATATTGGGCCTGGTAGTCCGCCAATTTGGACACGTCATTGACGGTTAAGTAATTGAGAAAATCCCGTGCTTTTTCGCCGGAAAAAATGAATTCCCCCATGTGGGACACATCGAAAATCCCCACCGTTGTCCGAACGCGTTTGTGCTCCTGAAGAATGCTGGTGTATTGAATCGGCATGAGGAACCCGCCGAATTCAACCATTTTCGCCCCCAATTCTTGATGTATTTCAAACAATCCCGTCTTTTTTGCGTCCACCGGAACCTGTCCTCCCAAGTTACATTTTCTTTTGCGCAGCGAAATTGAATTTTGTTTCGGCCATTTCGCCTCGCCCACTCACACACGAGTGGACTTTGTTTCTCACATCTTTGACGGAGCACCGCGGTTTTTTATTTTCCCAATTTTCGAATGGCAGCGTCCATCCATTGAATGGCCTTTTGAATATTCTCAACCGAATTGGCGTAGGAAAGGCGTAAATAGCCTTCACCGTAAGCTCCGAATGCCGTGCCGGAAAGAACGGCCACACCGGCTTCGTTCAGAAAATATTCCGCCAATTCTTTGGTCGATTTCCCGGTCGCTTTTGTCAACTCCTTCACATTGGGGAACACATAGAAAGCCCCTCGGGGCGTCAGGCACGAAATCCCTTCCAGACCATTGAGCCCGTCCACAATGACATCGCGGCGGCGCTTGAACTCGGCCACCATTTTTCGGCTTTCGTCCTGGGGCCCCTGCAAGGCTGCCAATCCACCAAATTGAACAAAGCTATTGGGGCAGGAATTACTGTTCACCTGCATCTGGGTCACGCGGTCCGCCAGCCACCGGGGCATGACCCCGAAACCGAGGCGCCAACCCGTCATGGCGTAGGTTTTGGAAAATCCGTGCAAAATAATGGTTTTTTCCTGCATGCCCGGGAGAGACGCAATGCTGCTGAATTTTCCGTCGTACAAAATAAATTCGTAAATTTCGTCGGAGAGAATCAGGATATCGCGGTTGTTCACCATTTCGGCGATGGCTTCCAAATCTTCCGCCGAAAGCATGCCGCCGGTGGGATTTTGCGGAGAATTCAGCACAATCAGTCGGGTTTTGTCCGAGATGAGTGTCCGCAATTCCTCTACATCGAAACTGAATGCCCGCTCTTCGCGCAGCGGCAACGGGACCGCTTTGGCTCCTGCAAAACGAATGACCGATTCGTAAATCGGAAAACCCGGATTGGGGTAAATGACCTCGTCCCCTTCTTGAACCAAAGCCAGAATCGCAAAAAACATGATCGGCTTGGCGCCGGGCGTAACCACCACTTCTTCAGGCCGTACCGAAATCCCGCGGCTTTCGCCGATGGACTGGGCAATGGCTTCCCGAAGTTGGGGCATTCCAGCAGCGGGCCCGTAGTGGGTGTACCCTTCGTCCAAAGCCCTTTTGGTTGCCTCCCGAATATGAACGGGTGTGTCAAAATCGGGTTCCCCGATTTCCAAATGTATGATTTCACGTCCCTGAGCTTCCAAAGCCTTTGCTTTTGCCAAAACCTCAAAGGCTGTCTCCGTACCCAGGCGATTCATTCTGTCGGCCAGTCGCATTCGATTCTCCTTTCTTTAGGTCAACGTGCAAACCGATTATTGAAATTGGCCTACCGTTTCTTCCCCCCGCATGGTGTGAAGCAGCCGCGGAATATGTTTGATAAAAATAATCATCGCCACGGCAAAAACAATGACAAATGTTTCCGGATTGTACAAATGCAAAGCACGAATCAGCAAAATTCCCGGTGTAAAAAGGGTGGCAAATGTGTTGGCGTAGGCGACCTTGCGCGTCACCATGTAGATGAAGAACCACCACACCAGCCAGCCAAGCACCACTACTGGTTGAACGTACAGGAAAACACCGGCACCCGTGGCAAGACCTCGCCCACCCCGAAATTTCAACCAAATGGAAAAATCATGGCCCAAAACGACAAAAAAGGAAGCGACTAATAAAACGTCAAAATTTTTTCCGAAAAGCCACGCTGTCAGGGCAACCGACAAAAGGCCCTTCAATAGATCGCCCAATAAGACAAGGGCAGCAAGCGATTTGGAGTGGGTGGTTCGCAGGGCATTCAGTGTGCCCACATTTCCGGTGCCTTCGCGGGTAATATTTTTCTGGGATTTCCATTTCACCAAAATGTAGGCGGTGGGAATGGAGCCGATCAAATAGCTCACACCTGCAATGAGAAGTAGTCTGCCAATCATTTTTCACCCGCGAAGAAATAGAACATGGAACCTAACCTATTAAAAATAAAAAATGTTCTTAAAAGAAGCAAGATAAATTTCTCCTTTTTGCAAAATTGCCGGAAATTTTTGCGCCAGGGTTCGGATGTGTATTTTCCTCTCCCCTCCTAACAAAAAAGGCGCGGTACAGGGCCGCGCCTCTCGAAAAAATCCGTACCGAATCGTCCGAATTATTTAATCAAATGAATATTGTGCAAATCATTGAATACCACCAACACAATCAAAGCCAGCAAGATGAACATCCCTACCTGCTGTACAATCAGTTTGGTTTTGGTGGGAACCGGTTTACCAATGATGGCTTCCGTCACGATGAAAATCATGTGTCCGCCGTCCAAACCGGGAATGGGCAAAATATTTAGAATCGCCAGATTCAAACTAATGAAGGCCATAAAAGCCAAAAGTGTGGAAAATCCGCTTTTGGCGCTTTCGCCTGCCATTTTGGCAATAATAATCGGGCCGCCCAGATTCCGAAGCGACGCTTTGCCGGTTACCAGCATGACCAGTGAGTTTCCTACCAATTCGGTTAGTTCCCAGGTGCGGGTCCACCCGGCCTCAATTGCTTTGAACGGGCTTACTTTTACCAAATACGTTTTGGGGGCAATGCCGATTAACCCAACCCGTTCAATTTTTCCGCCGATGGGCACATTTTCCGCCTTGGTGTGAATAACGGCCGTGCGCCGCTCACCGTTGTGCACCCACACTACCGTAATGTCCTTGTCCGGGTTTCCGTGAATCAATTGGGTCATCTCGTCCCAGGTTTTAATGGGATGTCCGTTAATCGCCACAATTTTGTCGCCGGGCTGGATGCCTGCTGCCTGAGCCGGCATGCCCGGAGACACCTGAGAAATGGTGGCGTCTTTGGTCACGCCGACCCCCAGAGAAAGCGTCAGTCCAGCAAAAATAACAATGGCAAGCAGGTAATTCATGACGGGACCCGCCAAAATAACCGCTGTTTTCTGCCAAAAATTCTTGGACTGAAATTCCCAGGGCTCGCCCTGAATGTGCGTGTCCAGGCTTTCGTCCACCATGCCGGCCATTTTGACGTACCCACCTAACGGAATCAGGGACACGCAGTAGTCCGTTTCTCCGATTTTCACACCAAAAAGCCGCGGTGGGAAGCCGAGAGAAAAGCGCTCCACGCGAATCCCCACCAATTTAGCCACCGTAAAATGGCCTAACTCGTGCAAAAACACAAGGACACCCAGAACAAAAATGGTTGCCAGAGCTGTTGTCATGCGCTCACCTTTTTCTTTTGAATCGCCGGTACCGATTTCCCACCAAGGTGCCCCCAAAATATTTTTTGGGAAATCTCTTTTTCGGAGGGAAAAATCCGATCACCCCCGAAACACCATATTTGCGGTTTCAGCCCGGAGGCTGTCCGTTCCCCTACTTTTTGCCAATTTCGAAAATAACTTGCCAGTCAATTCGCTCAAAAAGCGATTTTTTGGACTTTCACAAGTTAAAAATTTAAGGGATTTTACGTCATTTTGCCACTTTTTTTAGCGCCTTTTTAAGATTCACCTCAATTCCCCTGTTGAGAAATTTTCCCCCAATTTTCGACCTTTTAGGGTTTTCTTCTTCTCAAAAATAGCCTTGTTCTGCCCCCCCCATTACACTCTTCCGCTTTAAATCTCCCCAACCAGCCTTTCTTTACGAAAGGGAATTGGCTCAAACCTGCCGGTGCACAAATTCCCGACTCCAGCGGTCGGCCTGCAAAATGTCGTCAATGCCCGGATTCGACTTTTGGGAGTGTTTTTCCAGGGCCGCCTCAATGAGCTGAGGAATTCGGGTAAACGGAATCTTTTCCGATAGAAACAGGTGAACCGCCGCCTCGTTCGCCCCATTTAAAACGGCCGGTGCCGTACCGCCGCTTTTGAGCGCCGCTAAGGCCAAGCCGAGACAGGGAAACTTGTCCAAATCCGGCTCAAAAAAGGTCAGGCTTTGAAGACGAGCAAAATCGAGCCGTTCAAAATCGGAAGGTCTTCTCTCGGGAAAAAACAGAGCGTATTGAATGGGAAGCCGCATGTCCGGCACACCGAGCTGCGCTTTCACGGAGCCATCCACAAAAACGACCATCGAGTGAATAATGGATTCCGGGTGAATGACCACTTGAATCTTTTCCAGGGGCACACCAAACAGGTAGAACGCTTCAATGACTTCCAGACCCTTGTTCATAAGGGTGGCGGAATCGATGGTGATTTTTGGCCCCATTCGCCAATTTGGGTGCGCCAGCGCTTCCTGCACGGTAACGTCGCTGAGGGTTTTCTTTTCGCGGCGCAAAAAGGGGCCGCCGGAGCCGGTTAAAATAATTTTCTCCACCGTTTGAGCCGACTCGCCCATTAGACACTGGAAAACGGCGCTGTGCTCGCTGTCCACGGGCAAAAGTCGGACACCGTGCTCTCGGGCTTCCCGCGTGACGATTTCACCCGCCATGACCAGTGTTTCCTTATTGGCCAGCGCCATCTGCTTGCCGGTTTGAATGGCGGCAAGCGTCGGCAGCAGACCCACGGCCCCCACCAGCGCATTGACCACCAGCTCAGCCGGATCGCTTCGCAGGCAGGCCGCTAACATGTCGTCTCCCGTCAAAACCTCCGTTCCCATTTCTTCGAAGGCGCGCAGCCGGTCTGAGCCCACATCTTTTTCGGTTAGAATTACGCGAGCCGGCCGAAATTCCCTTGCCTGCTCCAACAATTGCTCGACGTTCCGCCGCGCCGTCAGACAGGTTACCTCAAATGCCTCCGGATTTTTTCGAATCACCTGAAGTGTATTTCGGCCAATGGATCCGGTTGAACCCAAAATGGCAATCTTTTTTTGCATATCCGATTCCTACAAAATTCGAAAGGTTGGGGCCGATTTTCGAATCGCCTGTTCTTCGTCGGGAGTCAGACTTCCAGGCTCCAGACACACTTCGCCTGCGATTTCAAAGCTTTTCTGAACGCTCCTGGCAAATTCTTCCAGCGAAATCGACTGCGGCAGGTACCGTTTCACAAAAGTGGTTCGCTGCCGAAGCAGTCGCATGTGGCCTTCGCGCTCCGACTCGGGCGCCTTCAAATAAGCCCCCAATTTTTCGTGGCAGGGACCTAACAAAATCGATCCGTGCTGCAAAACAACCGTTGCCCAGCGGCGCTGAGCACTGCCCACAAGCTTTTTCCCCCCAATGGTCAATTCGTAGCTCAGTGCTCTGGCAAAACAGAGTTCCGAGTCCTCGGACCCGGTTTGGGTGCCGTCTCCGAAATTTGGATCGAATAACAGGCCAAATGGTTCCAGCGCAGCTTTTAAAATTTTCGAGATTTTCAAATAATTGGCCAAAAGTTGAGGCGCGTACAAGCGGCTGGTCACGGGGAAAATGGCCGAGTACGTAATTTCGTCACAATGAAGGATGGCGCGGCCGCCGGTGGGACGCCGAACCACTCGAAGTCCGTCGCGGCGGCAGGCGTGTAGATCGAGGGCGTCCCGGTGTTGGTTGTGTCCTACTGAGATAGTCGCGGGCAACCAGGAAAACACCCGAAATGTTGCCGGTACCAAATGTCGGCCGATTTGCTGGGCGAGCGTCACATCCGCCGCCATGTGCCAGTCCCCCGACATTTGAGGGTGCAGCAGGAGCCGCCACTTTTCCTTCATTTAGCGCACAATACCCCGCTCGCTTTTTTCGATAAAATCCACAATGCTGCGGATTTCGGTGGTCATTTCCATTTCCTCACGAATGCGCGCCAGGGCCTGCGACACATTCAATTTGGACTGGTAAATAATGCGGTAAGCGTGGCGAATACTGGTTAGCTGTTCCGGTGAAAATCCCCGGCGCCGCAGACCTACCAGATTAATTCCCCCAAATTGAAGGGGTTCTCCCATGACCAGCACGAAGGGGGGCACATCTTTTACGACCCTGTAACCGCCCCCGACAAACGCGTGCGCCCCAATTCGAATAAATTGGTGCACCGGCACCATTCCGCCCAACGACGCCCAATCCTCAATTGTAACGTGTCCCGCCAAATTGACGGCGTTCGCCAAAATCACATTGTCCCCGATGTGGCAGTCGTGTGCAATGTGTGTGTACGCCATAATCAAACAGTTTTTGCCAACGCGCGTCACCCAGCTTTCTTTAGTCCCCCGATTCAGGGTGGCATACTCACGGATCACCGTTCCATCGCCAATTTCGAGGAAGGTTTCTTCCCCCTCGAATTTCAAATCCTGCGGGTCTGTGCCCAGTACGGCACCGGAAAAAATCTGTACATTTCGGCCGACGCGCGTCCCGCGGGCAAGACGTGCCCCCGAGGCCACGGAAGAATTTTCGCCGATTTGCACCCCCTCTTCCACCACGGCAAAGGGGCCGATGCGCACATTTTCCCCCAATTCCGCCTTCGGACTCACAACGGCATGTTCATCTATTTGAACCACGTTTTGTCCTGTGTTTCAGTTTGCATTTATTTTGAGAGAGAAGCTGAAGCCCCGGGGGGAATCTCCGTCGGCCTCTCTCCCCCGCCAAAACCGTTTGGTGTTTTTAATTTTCCTTTTTTCGATCCACAACCATGGCCATGAGTTCCGCCTCGGCAGCCAATTGACCGTCCACGAAGGCCTTCCCCGCCATTTTGGAGGTGGTTCTCCGGTGCTTGAGCATTTGCAGTTCAAAACGAATCTGGTCTCCCGGGCGTACGGGTCGGCGGAACCGAACATTGTCCATTCCCATGAAATAAATCAGTTTATCCTCGGGATTGTCCGAAGCGTTCAGCAACATAACACCGCCCACCTGAGCCATGGCTTCCACGATCAGCACGCCCGGCATAATCGGTTCGCCGGGGAAATGCCCCTGAAAAAACGGCTCGTTGAACGTCACGTTTTTAATTCCCACCACATATTCCTGCGGAACAAAATCAATGATTCGATCCACCAAAAGAAACGGGTAACGGTGCGGCAGAATTTTCTGAATAGCCACAATGTCCAGGGCAAATCCGCCTCCACCTTTTGGCTGGTACTTGCGCGTGATCAGTTTCTTCTCGTAAATTTTTCGGATTTTTTTGACCAATTCCACATTGGCCTTGTGCCCCGAGCGCGCACACAAAACATGAGCCTGAACGGGCATGCCCAAAAGCGCCAAATCGCCGATGAGATCCAGTGCCTTGTGCCGGACGGGTTCATTCTTAAACCGAAGCTGCTTGTTGTTTAAAATGCCGTTGGTGCTGGGCTTGATTTCTTCCTTGAGATTGAGCATATTTTTCAGGCGGTGCAATTCCCTCTCGTCCAAATCGCGGTCAATAATCACAATGGCATTGTCGAAATTCCCCCCTTTAATAAGCCCCTGTTTGGCCAATTCTTCCACTTCGTGTAGAAACACAAAGGTTCGTGCGGGCGCAAATTCCGTGACAAATTCGTCGTGAAGGGAATACATGGAGGTGTACTGGGTACCGAGAGCGGGGTTTTTGTAATCCACCATGAATGTAATGCGGAACTCGTCCGAGGGAAACACCACAATGTCCACGCCCCGCTCTTCTTCGGAGTAAGTAATGGTTTCGTCAATGACCAGCACATTTTTGGGGACGTCCTGCTCGACAATGCCGGATTCGAGCAATTTGTCCACAAAGGGCATGGCGGAACCGTCTCCAACGGGGGGCTCATTTCCGTCCAATTCGCAAAAAACATTGTCAATTTCCAGGCCGAAAATCGCCGCTAACACATGCTCCACGGTGTGCACTTTCGCTCCGTTTACTCCAATGGTCGTACCCCGGGAAATATCGACCACATTTTCAATCACAGCTGGAATGTGAGGATGATCGGCAAGATCGGTCCGAACAAAAACAACGCCTGTGTTAGGAGGCGCCGGTTTAAAGGTGACCGTTGTCTGATTTCCGGTGTGAAGACCAACCCCCGAGACCGAAACAGTGCGTTTAATTGTCCGTTGATTTTTCAACATTGCGTTCTAACATTTCCTCCCAAGCTCGATTCCAAAAGGCTTTCTCTAACGATGACGCACTACCGAGCCTTTTTTCACACAAGATAGTTACGTCTTCTTTTCCAATTTTTTGAGCCGTTCTTCCAATTCTTTCAGGCGTTTCAGGGCGGCCGGTAGTTTTTGCAGGCTGGCTTCAATCCGAAGCTGCTGCTTGTGCTCGCGGGCCGGGTAGCCGGAAACCACTGTTTTCGGCGGCACCGACTTGGTTACGCCGGCCTGGGCACCAAACATGGCTTCGTCACCCACCGTAATGTGCCCGACAAATCCAACCTGCCCCCCGATGACCACGTGGCGGCCAATTTTGGTGCTTCCCGAAATTCCTGATTGGGCGGCCACCACGGTGTGCGCCCCGATTCGGACATTGTGTGCTACCTGAATCAGATTGTCCAATTTGGTGCCTTTGCCGATGCGGGTTTCCCCCAGCGCCGCTCGATCAATGGCACAATTGGCACCGATTTCCACATCGTCCTCAATCACCACAATGCCAATCTGAGGGATTTTATGGTACACGCCGTTTTTGGGCGCAAACCCGAATCCGTCGCTTCCGATGGTGGTTCCCGAATGAATAATCACCCGGTCGCCAATTCGGGTTTCCTCGCGAATGCTGACATTCGGGTAAATGGTACAATCCCGCCCGACGACGGAATTCCGTCCCAGAAAAACATGGGGAAAGAGGGTGGTTCTTTCCCCAATGGTTACGTCGTCTTCTACCACCACAAAGGCGCCAATGGAAACCCCTTCGCCCAACTGCACATTTTTCCCGACCACTGCCGTTGGGTGAATTCCCTCCGGCTGCGCCAGTGTCAGGGAAAACAGCAGCTGCAAAACTTGCGTAAACGCGAAATAGGGGTCGTCCACCGTTAATAGGGCGGCCGTCGATTTCCACGAACCGGGCGGCACCAAAACCGCCGTGGCTGCGGTTGTTTCCAAAAATTTTACGTAGCGCGGATTGGCCAGAAAAGTCAAATCACCCGATGACGCTTTTTCAATGGGAGCCACGCCCTTAATTTCCAGATCCGGTTCGTCGCCGAGCCGCGCTCCCGTCAATTGCGCAATTTCAGAAAGGCGCATGATTATTTTTTACTGGTTGTGGAAGCAGCGCTTTTGTTCAGAATTTTTAAAACCTTGTCCGTAAGGTCGGGTTGTTTTTTGCTGGCGTACACAATATTTCCCTGAACGGTGTCAAAAATGTAGTCGAACTTTTCTTCCTGCCCGATTTTCGTAATGGTTTTGTTGATCTGGTCAATAATGGGTGCCATGAGTTTCTGTTGCAGTTGGAACAATTCTCCCTGCTGCCCCCACTTTTGCATTTGAAATTGTTGAATTTTCAAATACAGGTTTTGAATTTCCTGCTGTTTTTCCTGCTTTTTGGCTTCACTGAGCAACAATTTCTGGGCATCCAATTGATCCTGAAGGTTTTTTAAATTTTGTTGCATTTGCTGGATTTGCTGCTGCCATTTCTGGTTTTGGGCATCCAACTTCTTCTGAGCGTCAACGGATTCCTTGTAGTTGGCCAGAATTTTTTGCGAATCAATGTACCCGATTTTTAGCTGCGCAAAAACGGAACTCTGCAGCCCCAAAAACAAGACTCCGACAAGTGCCAAAACAAAAGCGTTACGCGTCGATTTTTTCACCACTACCTCCATTTTTTGGTACGTATTTCGTTATTTTAGTCGACAACAATTCACATTTTACGCCATTTTTTTGTGATTTGCAAGCGGAAAGATGAAAAAATGTATTTTTTAAAATCCGGTACCGAACACAAAGTGTGGCTTCCACTGGCCTTTCACGTGGCCGTACCGATCCACATTGTCAAATCCGTAGGCGTAGTCAAATCCGATCATTCCGATCATCGGCATAAACACCCGGACACCAGCTCCCACGGAGCGCCGCAGGTTGAAGGGATCGGTATTGCTCAGGCTCGGCCAGATGTTTCCGGCTTCCGCAAACACCAAACCGTAAGCGGTGGGATTTTGGACAAACGGAAAGCGGATTTCCAGCGATTGCTTGAACAGGGTGCGCCCACCGTCTGTGTACACCGTGCCGCCTGCCAGCGGATCGTCGTAGCCGCGTAGCGGAATGGAACGGGAAAGGCCATCGCCGCCGAGGAAGAACAAATCCAAATACGGAATCCGTGACGAGCGAGTGAAGCCGTCCATGTAGCCCATGCGGGTTTCCGAATGCAGGACGAATTTCCAAAAAAACGGAAAGAACCAATTGATGCCGAATTCGGCCTTGTAGTAATCCACATTGCCGCCCAAAATGCCGCCGGCCACTTCAGTAGAAAAGCTCATGCGTGACCCTTGTGTGGGAAATTCGGGGCGGTCACGGCTGTCGCGCGAAATGATTTCCGTAATACTGCTACTGGTTAGCGGCCAGTGCTCGGTGACAATACCGTTGGGATTGCGTTCCCGAATGTAGCTGGAAAAATCCGATAAAGAGGTCTGGTCGATGCGGTAAATCCAATCCCACCGAAAATAATTGTCCGGCCAGGTGAGGCGCCGCCCTAAGCGGAAAGAACCGCCGCGGCTGACCTGCTTGTAGCCGATGTAGTACGCCTCGCGCTTGGTGTCGTATATATTGAAACCCGCCAATGTGGGCGTGTCCATGAGCCACGGCTCCGTAAAACCGACCTGAAAATCGCGGTAGTAACGTCCAAACGTCCAGTTGAAGTTAAGCCGCTGTCCGTTGCCGAACAGATTGTTCATGGCAACGCCAATGCTGCCAATCAGACGGTCGCGTTCGCTCCAGCCGGCCGACATATTTGCCGTGTCGGTTGATTTCTCGTCCACCTTGAATTGCAAATCCACGTGAGAGTCGTCCACCGGTTTGACGTCCGGCACCACATTGCTAAAATAATTCAGGATGAAAACTTCCCGCTGACTCCGCATGAGTGCCGCTCGGCTGAAGGTGTCACCAGGGAAAATGCGCAATTCCCGCCGAACTACTTTGTCCTTGGTTTTGGTGTTCCCAACGATGTCAATCCGCCGCACTTTGACGGGACTGCCTTCCTGAATTTGAAATTCAATGTCCAATTGATTTTTACCCACGGGAATTTCGCGCGGGACAATTTGGGCGAAAATGTACCCTTGATCGTAGTACAGACTGCCCAGTTTTTCCGAAACCGCCTTCTTTAGGGCCTCCTGATTGTAGTAATCCCCCGCCTTCAATCCCAAAAGCGACGCCAGGCGCTTGTCGCTGAACAATTTGTTGCCTGTCCAGGTAATTTTCCGAATCTTGTAGCGCTCGCCCTCGGACACGGTAATGTCAATAAACATATTCTGCTTTTTGGCATCGAAATAGATGGAATCCTTCACGATTTCAGCATCCCGAAACCCCTCTTTGTGGTAGAAATCCATCAGTTTTTCTTTGTCTTTTTCGTACTCGTCTTCCTTAAAATCGCCCCCGAACCACCACCATTTGTCCTCTTTGGTTTTCTTAAATTGGCGTTTCAGCTTGGCGTCGGTGAAAAATTTGTTCCCTTTAAACCGAATACGTTTGATTTTAACCTTGCGGCCCTCGTGAATAGTGAAATGGAGAATGACTTTCCGCCCCTTGCTCAAGGTGTCCAATTTCGTGTCGATTGTGGCGAGCAGGTAGCCCTTTTTGGTGTACAGCTTTTTGATTTTCCGCTTCGCCTGCAAAATCTGGTTCGGATTAATGACCTGCCCGGGGTAAATATCGATGGCCTCTTTAATATCCTTGGTCTTGATCTTTTTGTTCCCCTTAAATGTATAGGATTCTAACCGCGGGTATTCGGAGACCTTAATCACCAAAAAAACGCCCTGAGGCATTTCTTTTTCCAAAATAATCTGGACGTCCGAAAAAATGCCCAGGGACCAAAGCTGGCGCACAGCCGATTGAATAACTTCACCGGTGACGGATTTCCCTTCGGAAAGCCCGGACGTGAGTTTAATGATGTCCGGGTCGGCGGTCACATTGCCTTCAATACGCACACCCAAAATTTTCACCGTTTGTTTGGCCTGTGAATGGGCGGTTCCTCCCAACCACAAAATTGCCAACGCCAAGAAAAGAGCAAAAGGTAACCACTTTTTATTCCGAAAAAACATCCTCACTGCCTCCATGAACATTCCGTTCTTCAATAATAATCGTAGAAAATAAAATGAGCTTCCAATCCGGGTGCGGTTTCCAAACCGATCTTTAGTTTTGCCCGGCCTCTGGTGCCGAGAGCCTTTCATTTGGAAAGCAAAAGCGCCTCCTTTTAAAAAGCCGGTTTCCCTTCTCAAAATGTAAACGAGTGCCGAATTTGCAAGCGCAAATCGCTTTTCTGCCTCCGAAGCAGATTGTTGTAGTTATACTGTAATTCAAATAAAAGGTTCGGTTTCATGCGGTATTCCAGATTCAAGTAATTCTTAAATCCCAAACCGCTTTCCTGGTAGCGCGGGTCTAATCCGGCTTCAAGCTCTACTGAATATAATAAAAATAAATTATTTTTCAAATATTTTCCCAAAGTAACCTGCGTACTGCGGAAAATCAAATACCGCGGGTCGATTTGGCGGTTGTAGCGGTTGATTTCCAGCATGTTGCGCGCAAATTGCGAACGAATGCTGACAATGTCCAATTTGAGGTATTTTTCGGCGTGGCGCTCGAGGGGCCGAAAGAGGGGCTTAATCAGCAAATGGTCGGCACTAATACCGATCATGTCCGTGGCTTTGCTCCGAATATTTCGGACGGAGTAGCCCAGGGCGCCCAGAATTTGGGCTTCGGAGTTGCCAATATTCGGGTTGTCTGTGGAAAGCCGAAAATGAATCTGCCCCCACCGGCCGCGCTCCCGTTCCACCTTCGTTTGGGGGTCAATGGTGTACAGTGTAGCGTAAATATTGTAAGGAAATCCCGTGGAATCGGTCAGAACGGTTCGGGCGCGCCCGTACACCACAGGCAAAATGTCCGATCGATCGAATTCAATTCCGAAATGTTCGATGGAAAAGTTCAGGTCCAAATATTCCACGCTTCCCCGGGTTGATTCCAATTTCCCTACAATCCGGAAGCTTTTATCGATCAGCCTGCCGGAAAAATGCAACCCGTCTTCCGGGGAATCGATGGTGGCGTTGATCCACACATTGTCAATGAGGCCGCGAATGGTTTTCACGTAGTGCACATTCCGGCCGGGGATTACCGTCAAATCCCACACCATTCGATTCAGGACATCGGTTACAAAATCGGGCCTGGCGTTTTTCGCTTTTCTGGGTTTCTTTCCTTCCTCAAACGGATAGCTAATGTTGCCGTCGTGCACAAAAACCAGACCGCGCAACACCGGGCTGGCCGAGGGCCCGGCCAAATAAAGGTAATTTTCTTTCTCCTTCCCCGTGGCCCGCACCCAAATCTGGTCGTTAGGCCGCATCATTCCGGGGATGTGAACGGGAATCCCCTTTCCGCCCACTTTAACACCCACCACCCCGAAATTGAGTCCCCACCCGTGAATGACCAGTGGTTCCAGGGGTCGGGCAGATTTTAACTCTTTGCCGAAGGTTCGTAATTCAATCGGCTGCCCGGCCATTTTACCCGTAATTTTCAAAATGTGCACAAATTGGCTTTCGGGCTCCAAACGCACCTTGCCGCTTAATTGGGTTGCCCTGGGTAAAACATCCTGAAATTCAATGCTGCCGTTTGTGAACTCCACTTCCCCCCCGGTGTAGATCGGCGCCGAGTACGTGCCTCCAATGGAAAAACGAAAACGGGAATGGCTGGATGTTTTTTTGAAAAAGGTCACATTCTCCAACAGCAGATTTAAAAAATTTCCAGAGCCTTTCAAGCGGATGTCCATTTCGCGGTTCACCGAAAGCGGGAAAAATGCCTGGGCGTGGACGACAAACTGCTTGTTTCGCACCAATTTCATCCGTTGAATCCACACCCCGGGCACTTCAGAAGGATTTTTTACCCCTCCCCGTTTTTTCCCCAACTCGACCGACAGCCGGTCGTAACGGACAAAAAACAGGCGGCCGTTTTGAAAGTCCAGGTGTCCCCGAAAATCCGGGGTGCTCCAGTCGTCCAAAATCGACAGATCGAATGAACACCGACCTGTTAGAAAATGAATTCGATTCCCCAAAAGCTGCGAAAGAAAATCCACGTCCACATTCTGGCCGTGTACCTGAAAATTCAATTGCTTGGTGGACAAATCGGTTTGGCCGGAAAGCGCCAGGATTTGATTGCGTTCACGGTTGAGAACCAACTGGTTGACCAGCATTTTTTGGTTTCGGTATTCCAACGAAATCAGTCCGCTGTAGTAACCGTAGCCGCTGAAAATACCCTTTTCCAGATTGAATTGCGCCACAACGGACGGGTCCGAGAGTTTCCCGCCCAGAACCACAATCCCATTCACCACCCCTTGAGCGTTGAGAATGGGCCGCAGTAAAAAACCGTCAAAAATATAGGCGAGTGCCGCATTGTGGATTTGAATTTGCCCCTGCAACGCACCTGTTTTGCGGTTCAGGCTGCCGGTCATTCCGTAGTAATTTCCGAGGTGGTACTCCTGCACCACAAGGGAATCGGTGTCAAGGCTCACATGAATGCCTCCCGTCACCGTCTCACCGGAAAGCGGAAAATAGCGAATGGCTCCGTCCACAGATAGTTTTCCGTGGGCCGCTTTGCGCAGGGTTCCGTCTATTTGAAACAGATCGGGAATCAGGGTTTCTGCTGTCTGGCGCTCGGCCACCAGAGTGTACTGCAAATTTCGGGAGGTGCCGTCCATTCTCAGACTCACCCCAATTCGGCGAGCCAGCGTTTTTTTGATGGGAACGGGCAAAATACGCCAGAGCTCCCCGCCAAAATGAAGCCACTCAGTCGTCAGGTGCGGCTCTTTTTCACCCCACTTCACAACGGTTCGACTTTTAAAAGGCGCTCCGATTTGATCCAATCCGATTTTCAAAATCCCGTTTTCAAAAGTGCTGGAACCCGAGAACAGTAGCGTATCGCGACGGGCGCCCCTCCCCTGAAGCCGGTAGGTCACCCGATTGGAGACGTGCCCCGAGTCCAGTCGGGCTTGCCCGGAAAGCTGAATGCCCAGTGAATCCAGTTCTTTCAGAGGCACGGATTTTAGCAACGGGAGCATGTCCCCAGATGCCGTGTAGTGAAAGGCGCCCCACGGCTGTTTGCGATTGAAGTGCAGGATTCCGCCGCCGGTTAGTCCCAGCTTCTTCAATTGCGCCCGCATTTTCCCCACCGACAGCGCTCCCTTTTGGTAAGCAAAATCAAATGTAGCTCTACGGACAGGCAAAGAGGCGTAGCGGATGCCGCGCCCCTCAAGATTTCCCGTAACTTTCGGATTTTGGAGCGGACCGGTTAGTGTGAGCGCAATTTTGGTGCGGCCGGTGGCAGGAAGGTTTTTGGCCGGAAAGAATCCCGCCAAAACACGGTGTAGAATGAAATCTTCGGACCTCAACGAGAGGTGAAATTGAGGATTCAACAAATTTTGAACATCCCCGGTCACGGAAACGGGGGTGCCGAAAATCTCCTGGGAAGCTTCTCGAACCAAAACATTCCAGCGATCCAAAACAAGGGCGTAATTGAGATTTTTCACGGGGATTTTCCCGTTCAAAAAATCCACATTGAGATTTTTAAATGTTACCAATCCTGACAAATTGAGGGGATTGCCAAAATTTCTCAGATTCTCTCGGAGGGTCAACTTTCCCTCAAGCGTACCCGACAAAACGTGGACTTTTTTTTGAGGCAGATTGGAAAAGGCCTGCGCCAAATTGTCCGAGTAGAGATTGAGCCGAATGGAATCGAGAATCCCGCGCCGGAGATTAATCATCCCCTTAATCCCCAGGTTGTAACGCTGGCTGTTCAAAAATTTGCCGTTCATGCGCACAATAGCCCGGGACAAATTTTCCGTATTCACCCACCCGTCCATTTGGTTTACAAAAAAATGGACCTTTCCCAGCGAATCCTGAATGCCCACCGCTCCCTTTTCTAACACAATGCGACCGACAAATTTAAAGTCGATTAACCGCTGTCGGTATTTTTTTTTAATCAGTTCCTGTGTAAGAGAATCGGGAAGTGACGGTGTTTTTCGTGGGCTTTTTCGGGCAGAAGGAACATTTTTCAAAATAAACTCGGGGCGATTGACCGCCACATCGGACACAAAACGGAGGGGATTGAAATTGTACTTGAGCAAATTGAAAAAATTAAGTCCCAGGCGCAAATCCTTCACCCTTACAATGTAGGGTTGTTTTTCCCAGGCGATGGAAATATTCTTGAGGTGAATGGTGCCGAGTTTGACTTCCAATTTTCCAATGAGGACTTCGCCCTGGATGTTGGGGCGAATTTCGTTCAGGAGGAGATTGCGCAGGCGGTCATTGACGGACAGAAATTTCCAGGCAAGTTGAACCCCGACAACAAATAGAAGGAACAGGACAATGACAGTGACTAACCATTTCCGAGATTTCATCGATTTATTTCAAAAATTGAAAAGCCAAATCCGACGCGCGGCCTGCGTTTTAGCCGCTGTGTGTGTGCACCTTTGCCGAGAGCGCACGAACCTGCTCGCTTACCAGACCAAACCGCCGCTCTCTTTTTTGGTACACGCTAATTGCTTCGTAAAGTTCCTTTCGGCGGAAATCCGGCCAGAAAACATCGGTAATGTACATTTCGGTGTAAGCCATTTGCCAGAGCAGGAAATTGCTCACGCGGAGCTCGCCGCTGGTTCGAATGAGCAAATCCGGATCAGGCAGGCCGGCCGTGTACAAATTTTGGGAAAATAGGGTTTCGTCGATGTCCGCCGGAGAAATTTCTCCCCGTGCAATCTTTTCCCCGATTTTTTGCACGGCGTCCAAAATTTCCCGACGCCCGCCGTAGCTTAGCGCCAACACCAGTTTGAGCCCCGTGTTGTTTTTGGTCTTTTCCACGCCGTCTTCCAGACTTTTGCGCGTTAGATCCGGTAAATCCTCCGTGTGCCCAATAATCATCAGCCGCACGTTGTTTTTTTGCAGATCGCTGATCTCGCGCTTAATCGTCCGCACCAAAAGCGTCATGAGGTAGGAGACCTCTTCCTTCGGGCGCTTCCAATTTTCCAGAGAAAAGGTGTACAGAGTCAGCACTTCGATGCCCAATTGCCCGCACGCTTCCACAATGTCCCGGACGGAATTAATGCCTTCCCGGTGTCCGGCCACACGGGGCAATCCTCGCCTCTTGGCCCAGCGCCCATTGCCGTCCATAATAATGGCAATATGGCGGGGCAAATTACCGGTCTGTTTTAGACGATCCTGTATTTTTTTATCCCAGTCAGCCAAAATTCTCTCCCGAAAGATGACTCTTTTAATTTAGTGAAATATTTCCTAAAATCAAGTCAAATTTCTAAATAACACGATTTTATTACCACTTTCTTCTTTTGTTTTTCCTGCCAAGCCTGTACAGCCAGGCCCCTATTTCTTTAGGCCTGTTCGCGGTTGTTCGGTCGGTTTTTTCTCAAATCATTCTGACGAGAAATGTAAAATTCACATTTTCTCTTTAAGAAGCGAACCGATTCCTTCGACATTTACCAACAACTATTCCCTTTTGGGCGAAGAGGCAACTAATTGAATGCAGGTTGTCGTTAAAATCTCGCCTTATTTTCAACGCTTCTTCCGAAAAATCGTTTCCTTACATCGGGCACGTCAGTGTAGCTTCATAAAATGTCCGTTCCGGTATTGCAAAAGAACCAACCCGGAATTGACCCGTTTTCCGTTCTCAAAAAGAAATGCCCCGTGAATTCCGTCAAAGCGGCGGACGGTTTTTAGCTTTTCAAGGAGGGTTTTCCGAGTAAAAGCGCCCGTTTTGACAGCGGACAGTAGAAAATTCATGGTGTCGTAGCCCAAAAGCGAAAATTTGCTCGGCGACATTTTAAACCGCTTTCGGTAGGTATTGGTAAACCGCAGGTAGGGCAGGGCATTTTCGTTTGCGTACACGTCTGTGGTGAACACCACTCCGTTCACGTAATTTCGATTGTCGTCCAGCACATTTAAATCTTTCCAGTAATCGCTTCCCAAAATTTGGGATTGAATATTGAACAGTGCGTACTGCGGGGCCACGTATTTAATGTCTTCCGTGTAAATCGGGAGAAAAACGCCGTCAATGGAGGTAACCGGCACGGCGGTGGAATCGGCCAGTTTTTTAATGACGCGGCTGCGCTGTTTTTCCTGCCAGATTCTTTTTTCAATGGCAAAAAGGGAATCAATTCCGGCTTCACTGTATTCGGGGTGAGCGGTTTGGAGAGAATCCCACAACATTTTCTCCAGCCCCACGTTCCGGATGTGCGACAGTTGTTTTTTAAAATCAACGGCTCCTTCGTAGTACCAGGTTTCCGCTAAGATTTTTCCACCCAATTTGTCGATGGTTTCTGTGAAACTGTCGGTAATTTGTTTTCCGTACTCGTCGGCAGGAGCCAGAATGGCAAAGGTTTTCAAATGAAGCTGATTCACTGCGTATTCGGCTATTTTTTCACCTCGAATGTCAATGTCACCGTCCATTTGGAAAATATTCGTCCCCAGGCCGGCGATTCCGTTGGCGGTAGCCGTGGGTGCTAAAACAGGCAAATTGGTACAGGCGGCAACGGCCCCCAAAGCTGCCGTTGCTGAACTCTCCAACGACCCTACCACTCCCAAAACCTGCCTATTGTGCGCCATTTGTTGGGTGGTTTTCAGAAGCTGTACCATGTCGTCATGACTATCTGAAATCGTCAGGTTCAGGTTTGCACGGGGGTTGACCTGCTTCCACCCTTCAAAAGCCAATTTTATGCCGTTGACCAGATCGGTGGCTTGCTCGCGGTAGTACCCGGTTAAGGGCAGCACAACACCCACCTTCATTTTCCGCACAGGCCCCTGTGCAATCCACTTTTGCAATTGTAGCGCTTCCGAGCGCAGCGGACTGGCTGGGTATTTTTGGGTAAACTCGGCTATTTGTTTCTTGGCCGATTCGTATTCTCCCCGATTCCATTGTTGTCGAATGTGCATTAACAGCCAAATGGGTTGAAAGGCAGGGGCTTTGAATTCTTTTTCCAGAGCCAATCGCTCAGCCGAGGAAAAATCACTTTGAATCATTCGGTAGAAAATACGTTCCGAGCGGGCAACCAATTTTTCGTTCGGCGACGCTTGAATAATCTTTCCTAACAGATTAAGCGCCTTCATTTTGTCCTGTTTGGCGTACGCAATCGCCGCTTTGAGAAAAAGAGCCTCGTCTCGGTAGCGCGAATGGGGAAACTCTTTCAGAAGCTGATTTAAATAGTCATTGGCGTCGTCGTATTTTTTCAGATGGTAATCCGCCCGCGCCATTAAATAAAGTGCCGACGATTTGCGATGGTTTTGCGGGAAGAGCATGAGCATGTTTTGAAGCTCCCAAACCACCACATCGTAATGCCCGCTCTTGTATGCCTTCAGGGATTTTTGGTAGATCTTTTCCACTTCCGGATTTTGCTGCCGTTGAAAACTTCGATTCGGTGCCGAAAAAGCCGTACTGCTTCCCACGATCGATATGAGCAACCAGAGCACCCAATTTTTCCTGAGCATTTTCCTCTCCAAGATTTTCATTCCACCGTCACGCTTTTCGCCAAATTTCGTGGCTGGTCCACATTGCACCCGCGCAAAACAGCCGTGTGGTACGCCAAAAGTTGCAGGGGAATAATGGTCAGTAGCGGCGACAAAAATTCCAATGTTTCGGGCACGTAAATGACGTGATTGACCTTCTTGGCAATTTCCTCGTCCCCTTCCGAAGCCACTGCAATCACCTGTCCCCCGCGCGCTTTTACCTCTTCAATATTGCTAATCACTTTGTCGTAAGTGCTGTCTTTAATCGCAATAAAAATAACCGGCATGTTTTCGTCAATGAGGGCAATGGGGCCGTGTTTCATCTCCGCTGCAGGGTAGCCTTCGGCGTGGATGTAGGAAATTTCCTTCATTTTCAGCGCGCCCTCCAGAGCCACAGGGAAGTTGTACCCCCGCCCCAAATAGAGAAAATTGCGGCTGTTTTTGTACATTTCACCAATCCGGCGGATCGCTTTGTTTTCCTCCAGAATTTGGGAGATTTTGTCCGGGATGGCTTCTAACTCGGTTAAAATCCGCCGTCCTTCCTCCTGACTCATCCATTTTTTGCGCGCCATCATGACTGCCATCATGACCTGTGTAACCACCTGCGCGGTGAATGCTTTGGTTGAGGCCACCCCGATTTCCGGGCCCGCGTGCACGTAGACCCCCGCTACGGTCTCCCGGGCAATTGTGCTGCCCACCACGTTACAAATACCAAATACGGGGGAACGCCGTTTTTTGGCCTCTCGAAGCGCCGCCAGCGTGTCCGCCGTTTCTCCCGATTGGCTGACCACAATAACAATGGACTCTTTGTCCAAAACAGGGTTGCGGTAGCGAAATTCCGACGCGTATTCCACTTCCACGGGAATACGGAGCAGGTCTTCCAACAGGTACTCCCCAATGAGCGAAGCGTGCCAGGAGGTTCCGCAGGCAGTAATAATGATTCGCCGTGCCTCCAAAAGCTGTTGGAGGTGGTCCTGGAGCCCTCCCAGGCGCACCTGTCCGGATTCCGCCTGAACCCGCCCGCGCATGGCATCTCGCAGTACGTCGGGCTGCTCGAAAATTTCCTTTAACATGAAGGTTTCGAAACCGCCCTTCTCGATTCTGTCCAAATCGAAGGCCAGCTTTTCCACTCGTTTGGTGGTGCGCTGGTTGCGAATGGTCTTCGTCCCGTAACCACTGCGGGTAAGCACGGCCATTTCTCCGTCGTCCAGGTAAACCACGTCGCGGGTGTATTGAACAACGGCCGAGGCGTCCGATGCGGCCAGAAAAGCCTTTTCCCCAATTCCCAGCAACAGGGGACTTCCGTTTCGAGCCGCCACAATTCGGTCGGGTTCTTTGCTCGAAACCACCAGAATTCCGTACGTTCCCACCACTTCATTGACCGCCTGCCGAACCGCTCTCTCCAAATCCCCCTCGTAAAATTCTTCAATCAGATGCGCCAAAACCTCCGTGTCTGTTTCAGATCGAAACACATGCCCTTTTTTCAGGAGTTCGGTTTTTAACGCCGCAAAATTTTCAATAATGCCGTTGTGAATAAGCGCCAAAGAGCCCGAGCAGTCCGTGTGAGGATGCGCGTTGACGGCGTTTGGAATGCCGTGCGTGGCCCAGCGGGTGTGCCCAATGCCCAACGTTGCCGGGAGAGAAAGGCTCTTGAGGGCGTTTTCCAATTCCGAAATCTTTCCCGGCTGTTTTCGAACAACCATCTCACCGTTTTGCACGAGAGCCAATCCCGCCGAATCGTATCCACGGTACTCGAGGTGCTTCAAACCATCGATTAAAACCGGTGCAGCCCGATTATTTCCAATGTACCCGACAATTCCACACATAAAAAGCCCCTTCTCCAAACCAAAAGCAATGCCTGTTTCTTTTCACAATCAAATCACAACTTACCCCCCGTCAATTTCCGTTTCCAAAAATCTCCGGAAAATATTGTCATTCCAACCGGTCTAAAATCCGCCACTTTTCGACCAAAAGCCCCCTATTTTAATAAATATCTCGTTAAACTTTCTTTGCCTCAAAAGAAGTGCAAATTTCATTCCCATTCAATGGTACTGGGCGGTTTTGAGCTAATGTCGTAAACCACGCGATTCACCCCTTTGACTTCATTCATAATTCGATTGGCCGCTTCGCCCAACAGATCAAATGGCAGCTTTGCCCAATCGGCCGTCATGCCGTCCTGGCTGACAACGGCTCGCAGTGCGACTACGTGCTCGTAGGTTCGTTCGTCCCCCATGACGCCAACCGACCGAACCGGCAGCAACACGGCGAGGGCTTGCCACACCTTGTCGTACCAGCCGCTTTCACGCAGAATCGTCATAAAAATATCGTCTGCTTCACGCAAAACGGTGAGTCGTTTTTCGGAGATTTCACCCACGATTCGCACAGCCAGCCCGGGCCCCGGAAAGGGGTGGCGATTCAACACTTCGGCAGGAATTCCCAAAAGGGCGCCGATTTTGCGCACTTCATCCTTAAATAATTCACGCAGCGGTTCGATTAGTTTGAAGGATATGTCCCCGGGCAAGCCGCCCACATTGTGGTGCGATTTAATTTTGGCGGAAGGGCCCACAGTGGAAACACTTTCAATCACGTCCGGGTACAGGGTTCCCTGAGCCAAAAAGTCCACCCGACCCACTTTTTTGGCCTCCGCTTCAAACAAGCGAATAAACACCTCCCCAATGATTTTGCGTTTTTGCTCGGGGTCAACTACCCCGCGCAAACGGGCCAAAAATTGTCGGGAACCGTCCACAAAATGCAACGGAATGCGAAGCTGTGTTTCAAAAAAATGACGCACCCAGGCGGCTTCCCCCTTGCGCAAAAGGCCGTTGTCAATGAAAATTGCAGTTAGCCGGTTGCCAACTGCCCGGTGCAAAAGCTCCGCCACAACGGTGGAATCCACACCGCCGCTTACCCCGCAAATGACTCGACCGTCTCCCACCGTTTCCCGAATCCACTGAATATTCGTCTCCAAAAAAGAAGCAGGCGACCACGTGCCCTGGCATTTGCACACGCGAAAAAGAAAATTACGAAACAGATCGGTTCCCTCAAGGGTGTGAGCCACTTCCGGATGAAATTGAATACCGAAAATCGGCTTTTCCCTGTGACGAATGGCGGCAATGGGAGAATTTTCCGTTGCACCAATGACCTCGAAATTTTGAGGCGCTCGAATCAGGTGGTCGCCGTGGCTCATCCACACGGTGGTGGGATTGTGCAAACCGTTCAGAAGGTCGGAATCGTCAAAAATGGAAAGCTCGGCGCGTCCGTATTCCCGGCGTCCGGCGCGGTCCACTTCTCCCCCTTTGAGGTAAGCCAAAACCTGAAGGCCGTAGCAAATTCCCAAAACCGGAATGCCCAGGTCAAAAATTCGGGGGTCTGGAAGCGGCGCTTTTTCCGCGTACACCGAGGCGGGCCCGCCCGAAAGAATAATGCCCGCCGGGGGATTTTCCTTGATTTTCTCAGCGGGAAAATAATAGGGCTTGATCTCCGAGTACACGTCCAGATCGCGAATTCGGCGTGCAATGAGCTGGGTGTACTGAGAGCCAAAATCCAAGATCAAAATCCATTCTTTGGGAAGTTGCCAGGCGGGTTTTTTCGTCGTTTTCACGTTTCAGAAGCCTTCCTTTTTTGCCGGAAATTCTTCGGACATTTGCCTCTTTTTGTCGTGTTTCGGGCAATATTTCGTAGTTACCGGCCTGTTTTGAGCGAAATTTGCCACGTTTTCAATTCTTCCAAAAACCGGTAATTGGTCATGTCGTAATGAATGGGCGTAATGGAAATTTTATTGTGCAAAATGGCCTGATCGTCCGTGTCCTCTCCTTCTTTCTCCAGATTGACCTTTTTACCTGTGAGCCAGTAGTAGGTTTTGCCCGTCGGATCCACCCGGCGATCGAACTTTTCAGCAAACACAGCTTTTCCCTGACGGGTAATGGCAATCCCTGCAAAATCACGTTCCGGAACAGGCGGTACATTAACGTTGAGAAAGGTTTCGGGAGGAAGGCCGTTTTTGAGCACGATTCGCGCCAGACGACGGGCAAATCGCGCAGCCGGGCCAAAATCCACCGGCTCGTACGTCGCAATGGAAATAGCAAAAGACGGAATGCCTAAGATCGTACCTTCCGTAGCGGCAGAAGCTGTTCCGGAGTAAATGACGTTGATTCCGGTATTCGAGCCGTGATTAATCCCCGAAACGACCAAATCTACTTTTTTATCTTTTAAAATGGCCCACCGTGCAATTTTGACACAATCGGCCGGCGTGCCATTGACGGCGTACCCGAAAACCTTTCCATTTCGTTTGAACGGAAAAACCCGCAGCGGACTGGAAAGGGTAATGGCGTGGCCCACGGCGCTTTTCTCACTGTCGGGAGCCACCACAATCACCTCACCCAATTTTTTCAATTCTTTGTAGAGAGCCAAAATACCGGGCGAGTAAATGCCATCGTCATTGGAGATCAGAATGCGAATGTGTTTACCTGTCATAATGCCTTTATGTTTGGTTGCCCCTTAAAAAAGTCGATCAATTTAGAGAGGGTTTCTTTCATGTGCTGCCGTTCCACGATCATGTCCAAAAAGCCGTGTTGGAGCACAAATTCCGAGCGCTGGAACCCTTCGGGCAAATCCTGGCCGATGGTTTCCTTAATGACACGCGGTCCCGCGAATCCAATCAACGCCCCGGGTTCCGCAATGTTGACGTCACCTAACATGGCGTAGCTGGCGGTGGTGCCACCAGTCGTGGGATTGGTTAGCACGGAAATGTACAGGCCGCCTCGGTCTGAGAAGCGTGCCAGCGCCGCGGACGTTTTGGCCATTTGCATGAGAGAAATCGCCCCTTCCATCATGCGGGCGCCGCCGGAGGAAGAGATCACCACCAACGGCAAGTCGTCTTTCAACGCTCTCTCCGCCGCCCGCGTCACCTTTTCCCCTACCACGGACCCCATGCTTCCCCCAATGAAAGAAAAATCCATGACGGCCAGTACTATTTTTTTACCGTCAATACTACCGTACCCCGTTCTGACCGCTTCGTTCATGCCCGTTTTCCTGGCGGCATCCCGCAATTGGTCGGCGTATTTCTTTTTCCCTTTGAATTTCAGCGGGTCCACCGACCGTAATTCGGCATCGAATTCCTCGAAACTTCCTTCGTCCAAGAGAATTTTAATGTAGTGGTGACTGCCGATTCGGAAATGAAAATGACATTTGTTGCACACCCAGAGATTGCGCTCCAACTCCTGACGGTACAGAACCTCGCCACACTGTTCGCATTTAATCCACAACCCGTCGGGGAGCACCTTTTTTTCAGTTGTTAGAACGCCTTTTTCTTTTCGCTTGAACCACGTCATAAAATGGCTCCATTTTTTCGTTCACAATTGCGGCCCGGGGCGTTTTGTTGAAAAAGCGCCGCGCCCCTTACGGGGATTTTGGCGGCTGGCTTTGGAACCAACGGCCCCAATTTACGGCAAATTCCCTAAATATTTTTCCATGAGAAGGGCATCTTCGCCGTCGCGGTAGTAGGCGGAGCGAATCCCGGCCTCTGAAAACCCGAATTTTCGGTACAGGTGAATAGCAGGAAGATTGGAAATCCGAACCTCCAAATAGGCGTAGAAGCTTCCCTGCCGTTCCCCTTCTTTTAAAACCAACTGCAGCAGCTTTTCCGCAATTTTCTTCCGTCGGTGCACAGGAGAAACAGCCAGATTGGCAATGTGAATTTCATCCTCCACAAACCACGGAATAATGTACCCCACGATTTCACCCCGAATTTCCGCCACCAACGGAACAGAAACCTGACTTTGGCTGATTTCAAATTGAAAATGCTCTTCCGTCCAGGCATCTGCAAAACAAAGGTGTTCCAATTCGGTGACCGCCTCCAGATCGTCCAAATCCATTCGGCGGATGATCAGCGTCTCGCCGTTTGGGAGAGTGACCAATCGCCGAAAATGAGCGGGAAACATGGGCCGAGCCCGACGGTTGAAACGCAATGCCATGGATTACCTACCTGATTGACGTTCATTGGGTACGAAGGGCAAAACCGTCGCAACGAGAACACACCGAAAATCCGTTTACTTTGACGCCTTTTTGAGGGGGAAATCCTTCATATAAAACGGTTCCAGCCGCGCCACGTCTTCCACACGCCCCCTGCGAAAATTTTCCAACCCGAGTAATCCCACCGAAAACGCCGATACGTGCCGGTGCACGGGCGCTGCCAACGACACGTCCCGCTTGACAAATTTCTTTAAATTTTCGATTTCTTCTTCGGAAAAATCTCCGGCCAACACGGCGCCGTCCACCAAAAAATGGTTCAAATCGCTCATGTCCAGCACCTCGTACTGGCTTACGCGTTCCATGCGAGAACCGTCCCACTTGAACATTGCCGCGTAATAATCGGTTTTCCGAAAGCGGATCAGGCTGCACACAAGGCGATTCGACCCGGAAAAGGGAAGCGCAAGGGCGTCCAAACTAATAACCGAGGTGACGGGGAGATCCCGGGCAAAAGCCAGCCCCTTTGCCACGCTGAGCCCAATGCGCACTCCGGTAAATGAACCCGGCCCCACCGAAATCGCAATTCCGTTTAAGTCCCGAAAATTCCATTCCAAATCGTCGAGCATGTTTTGAATGGCCGGCACCAATTTGCGCGATTGTACACGTTTTCGCCGAATTCTCATTTCCGCCTGCAAGGTAGCTCCGCTTAGCAAAGCGACCGCCCCGGTCTCGGTGGACGTCTCAATGGCCAAAAGGTTCACCGTCCCCCCTCTTTTTTCAGGGCGGACAAAACCGAAGGGGTGAGGTTCCCGATGGAAATGTAGCGGTCGTTCTCCCCGGATCGGTGCTCCGGTTTCAGGCGGTGAATGTGAATTGGAATTAAGTCCTTTGGCAAATAGGCTTCGATCCGCTCCGGCCACTCAATCAGGCTGATTCCTTCCCCGTAAAAATACTCCTCAATGCCAAATTCCATGACATCTTCAAACCCTTCCACCCGGTAAAAATCGAAGTGAAAAACAGGCACCTTTCCCTGGTACATGTTCATGACCGTGAACGACGGGCTGGTGACGTCCTCGATCTCCACCCCCAGGCCTTCACAAATCCCTTTAATCACGACGGTTTTGCCAGCCCCCAAATCACCCCACAAACCAACCACCGCACCGGGTTTGAGAAATTTGCCTAACCGCCTGCCCAGCTTACGCGTTTCTTCAGGCGAATGGGTGACGCACTCGTATGTAAACTCCACGTTTTCCATTATTTGGGTTCCAATCGCAAAACGGGCAAAATCATTTCTTCCATCGAAATGCCACCGTGTTGGAAGCTGTCTTTGTAGTAATTTAAGTATTTGTGAAAATTGGTCGGGTAAACAAAATAATAATCTTCTTTGGCAATAATGTAATTAATGCTAATCCCGCGGGTGGGCAATTTGTACTGGCGGGGGTCTTTAATAAAAAAGGCGTATTTTGAATCGCACTTTAAATTTCGGCCGAATTTGTAGCGCAAATTGGTGGAGGTTTCCCGATCGCCGACTACCTTTGCTCCGCGCATGGCCCGCACACTCCCGTGGTCAGAGGTCATCACCACTGTAAACCCCTCTTCGGATAAAATTCGGAGCACCCGGTACAAATAGGAATGCTCAAACCACGACTTGGTCAGGGACCTGAACGCCGGTTCGTCCGGGACGATCTCCTTTAAAATGTCGGACGTGCTCCGATTGTGCGAGAAAATATCCACGAAATTGACTACGATGGAAAGCAAACGCGTTTGGGTGTACGAGCGAATATTGCGTTCCAAACTCCGCCCCTCAGACATGTCCAGGATTTTAATGTATTTCGGCTCCGGCTTTACGGTAAGCCCCATTTCCTGAAGCTGCAAATCCAAAAGCTGGCGTTCGAAACGATTTCGGCTGAAATCATCGTCAGTGCCCCCGTTCCAGAGGGTAGGGTATTTTTGCTCAATTTCCAGCGGGTACAGGCCGCTGAAAATCCCGTTTCGAGAGAAAGGCGTGGCGGTGGGCAAAATACTGTAGTAAAAACGCCGGGACACATTGAAGTACGGAAACAGAAAAGGTTCGATGCTCAACCACTGGTCAAGGCGCATGTTGTCGATAATAACAAAGGCCACCTTTTTCTGGCCTGTGAGCAAAGGTGCCACATTTTCGGCCACCACGTCCACGGAAAGCGGGGGCGAATCGGGAGTTTCGTGAATCCAGTCGAGGTAGTGTTTTTCCACAAATCGCGCAAATTCCAAATTGGCGCTTTTTTTCTGATCTTCCAAAATGTGCTTGAGTCCCAAATCCGGATAGCGGTCTAATTCCAACTCCCAATCCACAATTTTGGTGTAGATGGAAATCCAATCCTCCCAACTGCCTGCATTGAGGATTGCCAGCGCCATTTGATTGAACTGGGCGGGGTAGTCACGTGCCAGGCGAGCCCCTTCGATTTGACGACTTTCGACAAATTTTTTGCACGTGGAAAGAATTTGGCTGGGGTTGACCGGCTTGGTCAGGTAATCGTCAATCTTTCCGCCGATGGCTTCCTCCATGAGGCTCTCTTCCTCGTTTTTGGTAATCATGACCACCGGCAGCGACGGACGAATCTCTTTCACCTCCGCCAGCGCCGTCAGACCGTCCTTTCCCGCCATCATTTCGTCCAACAAAAGCAGGTCGAAAGGCTCTTTTCGAATCAGGGAAATCGCGTCATCGGCATTGGTTACCGGAACCACCTCGTAGCCCTTTTTCTCTAAAAACAAAATGTGGGGGCGGAGGAGCTCAATTTCGTCGTCAGCCCAGAGAATTTTGCCTTTTTTCATTTCCACCGAATACACTCTCCTTTCAAGCAAATTAAAATAATAAATTTTTAAATATTTGTCAATTCTTATTTAAGCGGCTGCCTTCTCCTCAAAAGGAACATTTTTCTTGCTTTCTAACTTCCCGAAAACTAAATTCAAGAAACTTGCTTCATTTGAAAGGATTGAATCGGATTACCAAGAAAAAGTTTCGTGTTTTGGCACTAATTTGGCAGACAGAGCAACACCAGTGAAAAAGATGACCAAACTACACCAGCGGCTTCGAAAAATCATGGAAGCCGGCATTCGCAATTTCAACCTCATTGAGTCGGGCGACTGTGTGTTGGTAGGCATTTCAGGCGGGTGGGACAGTCTGGGCCTGTACCGGTTGTTGAGCGACCCGCTCATTACCACACCCAATGATTTTCGGCGGGTGGCCGTGCACGTAGACCTGGGGTTTCGGGAAAAGGGGGAACGAATCAGCACTCGCCTGAAAGAGCTGTTTGAAAAAAACGGACACGAACTCGTGGTCATTTCGACGGAAATCGGCCCTTTGGTGCACAGTGACTACAATCGCAAAAATCCCTGCTTTTTGTGTTCGCGCCTGCGCCGTCACGAAATCTACAAAATGGCCACCCGATTGGGCTGCAACAAAATTGCCTACGGTCACCACAAGGACGACATCCTCGAGACATTTCTCATTAATGTTTTTTTCGGGCGGGAACTCAGCACCATGATGCCCAGGCAATCCATTTTTTCTGGGAAATTGCACATCATTCGGCCACTGGTTTACATTGAAGAAGAAATGATCAAAAAATTTGCTCAGGAACAGGAATTCCCCCTTTTTACGAACCCCTGCCCCACCGCAGGGCATTCCAAACGGGCGTACATTAAAGCGCTTTTAAAACAAATGGAAACCGATTACCCCAACGTCAAGAAAAACGTGTGGCGGGCTCTTTTTCACCCCAAACCGGATTACCTGTTCAATCCCAATCTAAAGGCGGGCGTGTGAGAAAAGGAGAATCGGTTTCGGCGGAAAAATAGAAGTGGAGGTAAATGGGTGAAAAAGCTGTTGTTGAATCTTAAAAAACGTCTGTACCTTTATGTGGCCGCAGATTTTACTCTGGCGCTGGCCTTCGGGCTCTATTTTCAAGTTCAGAAAATGAACATAAAACCTATTAGCCTTTTTGCCGTTTTTCTCATGTTGTACCCCATGCTTACGGGGATGGTGGTGGAAAAAGTAAAAACAGCAGGGCGAAATTACAAACTCATTGGGCTCACACTGACATTTGCGTTTTTAGTGGCTTCGGGCACCGCTTTTGTCATTTCCAGAACCATTTTGGTCGGCTACCCGGATCTGGCGCTGGGGATGGTTTTGGTCGGTGCCATTCCCTGTTCCAACATGCTTATTGGCTGGAGCGGCATCGCCGACGCCAGTGTTGAAGATGCACTGGTTATTGCCGTCACCGGACTGTTGCTCATTCCCTTTCTTTCGCCGATTTTGGTTCGGTTAAGCGGTGGGGCTTTCCTACCCGTTGACACCAAAGCCATCGTGTTCAATTTGTTGGCGTACATTCTGGTGCCGCTGGTGTTGGGCTATTTCACACGGCGCGAAATAATTCGGCGGAAAGGTCGGCCTTATTTCATGGAAGTAAAACAATTTTTTCCCGGCATTTCGGCAACGGGCATTTTGCTGATTGTCTTTTTCTCGGTAGCAAAAGTGGCTCCCCAGGTCATTCGGCACCCCATTGTGTTTTTGCTCGTGGCGCTGGGACTTTTTGCCTATTACGTCATTCAAACAACACTTTCCGTTCTGGCCGCCAAATTTTTCAAATTGGACTACCCCCGCGGGATGATTCTCATTCTCGGCGCCACAGCCAGTTCCCAGGCCATTTCTCTGGCGCTTGCAGCCACACTGTTCAGCAGTCTGACGGTTTTCGCCCTTTCCTTCAAACCCATTTTACAGGTACTTTATATCATGTTTTTGATTTACGCCCTGGGGCCCCGCATCCTCACTTTCTTGGAAATAAAAAAGCCGAAGAACTGAATTCCAGATTTTCGCTCCATGCCCAAAAATGGCGCACCGGAGCATTTACCGCAGCACAACAAGCTTACCAAGAGCAGAAACGGTCTTCCCCGACCGCCTGGCGGTAAGTTTGTACAAATAGACCCCATTCGCCAAAGGGTCACCGTCGGCGTCCCGGCCGTCCCAGTGGAAAAGGTTCGTTCCGGCCTCCCCGGGCAAATCGGTGGCACGAAAAATCCTTCGGCCGGAGAGCGTGAAGATGTTCAGGGAAACTTCTTCCGCCGGCTGGGTCAGGGTGAATGTAAAATCGGTGGCTCCCGCTGTGGGATTGGGGAAGTTCAATAAATCCCGAATTTTAAATGTGGAGATGACCCAAAATTCCAGGTGGGCGGTTCGGAGATTTCGGGTCGCGTCTTTGGCCACCACATCCAACGTGTGAAAACCATCGTCCAGCGTGGGCCTAAATACCACCCGGGCAGCCGAGCCGTCCGCTTTGGTAACCGACTGAAAAGTTAATACCGAGCTGTTTTCCTTGTATCTTTGCCGCTGTTCGTCCAGAAAAATGGTGACCAGAGCCGTGTCGTCCAGAGCAAGAAAGCTGTTGTCCGCCACGTCAATTTCAATGGTAGGCTGTTTGGAAACCAAATCCCCCGGCAAAATCTCTCGTCCGTCAATTTGGACCCTCACGAGGGGACGTGTCGTGTCAGTTCGCACAAAAAAATGCAGCACCAGACGATTATTTTCCTCGGAAAGCTCGTTTTGTCGATTTTTGGGGTCTAAAACGACGACGGCCGTCCGCCTGCCACGCAACCCCGCGGTTGGAATAGTTGCCCGAAAACCGTCCGATTCGTCCGGATGAAGCGGCGGCAAAACAGAAAACGCCACGGTGTCCGGCCGCCCCTCGTTGTTTAATACAAGCAAAGTCACCGCAACCGAGTCCGAAGATTCCGGCCCAATGTTAAAAACGGGCCCCGAAATTTGAACGGGGGTTCCTTCCAGAACGGTGTCGGGTTCCACAGAAAACAGGCTTGCCCGACTAACTAAATCACAGGGAGGCGTGTAACGAACATGCCACTCTGAAAGGTGGGGTGAGCGGTGTCCGTCCAGACTGCCAAAATGGACCTTCAAACGCAAATACGGGTAGCGCACTGCCGAGATTTTCGACAAAGAAAGAGGAGCTCCAGTAAAAGGCGCCGAGAAAAGAGAGTCCCATTGCGTGCTTCCGCGGCGTTGCCCCCAAACGCTTGTGCTGAAAACGACGCCAGGTCCTCCTGTTCCTCCGTAAATTTCTGCCGTTTTCCACGACTTAGCCGGCCCGATCGCTGGCGAAGTCAGGCTCCCTCGCGGCATCCTGTAGGTCAGCAGGGTGTCCCGTACAATGGCGTACCCACCGCCTACGGGTACCCATTTTTCCGGCACGGTTCCCACCGGCGCGCCCTTGCGACCAATAATGGCCCAGGAATCGCGAAAACCAATCCGGCGACAGAACCGGCTTCCAATGGATTCCAACGCTTTGTAAGCTTTTTCGGTGAGGTGGAAACTACCGTCGTCCATGATGCCCGCCAGAACGACACTTCCTCCCGGCAGGTTTTGAATAAAATCGGCCAGACTGTCGGCGGAAGCCTCGGAAGCAAAGGTGTCGTACACGTGGGCCGGCGCCAACAATTCCCCGGATTTTCCGTCCAGAGCCACCACGTTTATTCCCCGCGTGTGGTGGTTTACAACCTTAAAATTCACAATTAAATAGGCTCGATTTCCATCGTCGTGCCCCGCTGACTGCACCTCCAGGTAGACGGCTCGCGACGGATCCCCAGCCAATTCGAAGGCGCCTCCGGTCAGGGTCAGATTTTTGAGCAACGCCCCTGCGAAACCCGTTCGTGCCGATTGCCCCCACCCAAAAGAAGAATCCCCGAAACGAACCTGAAAAAGACCTCGCACCCAATCAGAACTGTGTTCACCCGTCCACATGCGTGCCCGCCAAAAATAAAGGCCGTTTCTTAGCGCAACAGGCACTCTCCAGGATGCCACCAGCGGGCCGCCTTCCAGATGTGAGGCTGAAATCTTGTCTGCCGACCGAAAATCGGCACTGGTGTCCAGTTCAAAATCGTACCGAACCGCCTCGTCGGTGGGAAGTTCCTCCGGCACCAAAAGGCGTAATTTTGGCTGCGTTTCCGGCAAAAGGCTAAAAGGAGGCGGGAAGGAAATGGAAATTTCCGTAGAGTAGACCGAAAAAGTTATTTCTGCCGTGTTGTTGGTTCGACTGAATTCATCCAATTGGGCGTTCGGGTCCAGCGTAACCCGCAAAATAAAATTTCCTGGTTGCCTGCTTAAGGGCAAAGGTACTTGCAGGGTGTCTACGGTGCCGAACGGCGGTGCCCAGCTATTTTTCGCCAAAACAAGCTGTGCCGTTTCGGTTTCCATTTCAACCCGCACCGGCACGGAATCCGGCTCAAACAAACCCAAATTTTCCAGTGCAATCCGCACCGTCAGAACCGAGTCGCGTTGCGTAACTTCCTCGGGTTTGAGGGTTAGAGAAGCGGGCGAAATGGCCACGTCCGGTTTTTTCGGCAGATTTAGGTGCAAAGCTGGGTCGCCGATCAGAGTGTACTGGTCCAGCGCACTCCGATTGGTAGGGGCGTCCCCCAATTCCCGCCACAGGTCAACCCGCGCCAGAGTAGTTGCCTGTCCCAAATCCAGCAACGTGTCGTGGAGCACATGTTTAAACAAACGGTTTAGGAGAAAATTGTCCTGGTAGATGTAACCCCACCCGGTGGTACCCCAAAAGGCAACGGCCCCGCGTCCGGCCATTGTGACAAAAACTTCGGCAAAACTATCCAGAAACGGATTGGCAAATCGGGCGGTGTGGCACGTCATGCTGGTAATAAACGGCAATTTGTTGCCGTTGGTGAGCTGGGGGATGTCTTCATTCTGAATCATGAGGTCCCAGGTGTCGCTTCCCGCATGTCCCATAAAATTGAACCAAAGGCAACCGTTGTCCAGAGCCTGCATAATTTCGGGTCGAAGTTCCCCCACCAATCTTCCCTTTGACTGCTTGTAAATGCGGTGCGCCACTCCGCCAAAGGGGGGCTTTTCCACAAAATGACGAATTAAGGCTTCCGATTCAGCCTTAAACATATTCTGTTCCCAATCGTTTACACCGCCGTTCAAAAAGGTCACCTGTTTTTTCCAAAGCGCTGGCGGTTCGTCAGCGTACTGCTTTATTTTTTCCACAACATCCGCAGCCTGCTCGGGCGTTTTTACCGGAAGGCGTCCGGCAAACATTTGAGGAACGTAGGGGTCGGTGTCGTCAAAGGCCACGTAGCGATTGTCGGAAACCGGGTTTGCAATGGGCGGCACGAAATTTTTTTCTCTGCTATTCTTCAGATGATGTTTGTAATCCCAGGTGCCATCTCCAAAAAACAACACGTACGATGGTGCAGGCGGCTGCCAATTTTCAGCCGTGAATTTGAGAAACTTCCGAATTGCCGGAGGAGAAAAAATCCCGTATGAAAATTGGTCGTAAATATCCTGAACGTCCACTACCCGGGTACGAAAACCGTTTGCCTGTGCCCGGTAAGCGGCCAATTCCTCCGCGGCTTTTTGAAAGGGACGAGCCGTGACGATTAAATAGTCCGCGCTGTTTGCGGGATTTTTAAGGTCAGAAGGGACATCTCGTACAATGCGTGCGGGAGTCAGCAAAGCCGTAGCTGTCGTGAACACATATGTTTTGGGACGAGTGATTGAGTCGGAAAATCGGGCGTAGTATTTGCCGTTTTCGTAGGCTTCCACCTGAACCGAATCGATTAAAACCGTGTCCGAAACATCGTACACCCAAATATTTTGGTCGTGAAAATTGGTGACCTGGTAAGAAATGCGTTTGCCTCGGACGCCACGAGGGGAGTTTGCGAGCAGAAAATTGTCGGAAGCCACGTAACTTTTGAAATAGCCCAGTTCAATCCAATCCAAATAAACGGCATCTCGGCTGGCGCCGGTGTCTCCCACGGATTCAATTCGAACCGAGTTGGAGCCTTCTTTGAGCAGGCCGTCCGGGATGGCGGCGCGGAAAATCACCTGTTTCAGCCCGTCAAAGGCAACGTCACCCAACAATGTGCCATTTAAATACACCCGAATGTGGTGGTCGGGATTCGGGACGTCGGAGGTCATCCCGCGCAGCCGAATAACAAGCGAGTCGGGGCCATCGCCCTTGGTCAGATTGTTCGTTCGAACCGTGGTGGTAAAGGTGTCGCCGGCGTAAATGCGTTCCCAAATCCAGCCCTCCCCGGGTGACCTGTCGGAACTGAAAATGTACAAATCATTGTCACCGAAATAGTAATAGTGGTCTTCTTCAAAATGCGCTCGTTTCCAGAAATAGGACACCAGAGAATCTGCTCCAGGTGCACCCTTCCGAAAACGCAGCCGCTTTCCGCCCGTTCCCTGGTAGCTGAACCAGTAGACCGACGTATCGGAATACAAGTTGTAAAATTCATCCGTCCCGCGATTCCAATCCCCGTAAAAAACAAAATAATCTCCGGGCTGAAAACGGGTGGAATCCTGCACGTGCAAGGCAAGAGGGATTTCCTTTCCTTTGTACAAGAGCTGGAACTGAGCGGGGTTGAGG
The DNA here is from genome assembly GCA_964579725.1 of uncultured Deferribacteres bacterium. Lineage (GTDB taxonomy): Bacteria > Zhuqueibacterota > JdFR-76 > JdFR-76 > BMS3Abin05 > CAZOHG01. The sequence continues at coordinate 11,037 of CAZOHG010000023.1, read as the reverse complement.
CCGGCGGGCAACCCAAGGCTATCCACCAGCGCGCGGTACGCTATTTTGTACAATCCCTGTTGGGCAATGTAAAATTTGACATACGATTTGGTCGGATCGTACCAGTCGCGCTTTGAGTGAGCCAACGGTTTGGGTTTCACACGAAAGCGAACGTCTGAGGCATTCAGAACTTCCGCCTTCAGTGCCTGCTTTTGAAAAGCGGAAAGAGGCCGGTCTATCGGAATGGACAGCGGATGTCCGCCGTCTACTTGAATGTCAATTGTCAGTTCTTCGAGCAGTTGGAGTGTCCGGGCCTTGCGGTTGTAAAACAGAGGCTGCACCTCAAAAGTGGCTATTGGAACCCCGAAAAGTTTTCGTCGACTTTTCATGAAAACCCGCTCATTGTTGGCTGCTGAAGAAAGAGACACAATGGAATCGGGAAAAAGGGGGATGGTTATTTGATTGAGAACCGTTTTTCGCGAAGATTGGATTTGAAACACCGGTTTTGTTCCAGGCGGCAAAACCATTGAAAAGGAAGTCACCGGCACCTGTACGGCTCCCGGCCGAGGGAGAAAATACCCCCCTTCAAAAAGGGGAATCCTGCCCTTTGCAGTCGGGTGGGACAAAAACCTCAGCGGAGGCAATTTAAAATGAACCCTGTAGCCGGTGCGGGTGGGTTCCACCCGAAAGGGAGCAGAATGAGACAACGGACTTCCAAGAGCGGGAAAACTAACCCAAAACACGCCGATTAAAAACGGCAACAAATTCCATGTCAAAAAAGCCCCTGAGAACCAACCGAAGCGGCGCCCGTTTCTTCCCTCAAAATCCTTGGGTGTCCGTTCAAATGTTGAGAAAACCGTCTTCATTTTTATTTTTTTTTGCCAGCGGGCCGACCTTTTCTTCCACGTGGTACACGTGTTTCAAGTAGCTTACCGATTGAATTGCTCCAGAATGGCATCCAGCGGGCGGAGGACCTTTTCCCAGGTGTACTTCCGCTCCACCAATTGCCGGGCGTTGCGCGAAAACTCCGCTCGTTTGTCGGGTTCTTTTAAAAAGGAAAGCACTTTCTCGGCAAATGCCTCGGGCGAATCTGCCAATTCCAGGTGTTTTCCCGGTTCCACGTCAATGCCTTCCAGTCCCACCGTGGTGGTCACCACCGGCGCACCAATGGCCATGGCTTCCAGCACCTTGTTTTGCAGACCTGCCCCGGCACGCAAGGGACAAATGGAAACTGCCGCGTCCCGCAATTGCGGCCGCAAATCGTTCAATCGTCCTGTCACAAAAACGTCCGAGAATTTTTTCAAGTCCAGAATTTGCTTGGCAGGGGCGGTGCCCACCAGGTACAACTTGGCCGCGGGGCGTTCCTTCTTAATCCTGGGGAAGACATCCCGGTAAAAATAGAGCGCCGCGTCCACATTGGGCAGGTAATTCATGTTCCCGTGAAACACAATTTTGTTCGGGTCGTACCCGTTTGGGAAAAAGCGAAAATATTTCAAATTGACCCCGTTTTTCACCACGTGCAGGCGACTAACGTTCGTACGCTGGGCAAGGTAGTCGCGGTCCACCTTGGAAATAACGACCGAGGCATCGAAATTTTTCAGGACTTCATCTTCGTAGCGCGTGACTCGATTTTTCTCCATTGAATAGACTTTGCGGAAACCGCGGTTTTGGTAAAATCCGGAAAAACGCAAAAGACGTGCGTAATTGAGGGAAATTGCATCGGTCAGGTCGATTATTTTGGGAATAGGGAGAGATTGGTCTACATATTCCACCATCCTCAAAAGATGAACGAAAACAAGATCATATCGGCCCGAAGCTATTTCCTTATTCACGGCGTAACGCATTTGGCGCTGTGTGTAATAATGCACCTGCAGCGGAAGAGAAGAAAACACGCCTCGCGCCAAACGCGCCGCCAGAGAAACTCCTTTGTGAAATCGCACGACCCGCACATCCAACTTCATTTTGGCGCTGTCTAACAGCTTTTTCTGGTATTCATCTTCAACAAAACTGACCAGCGTGACATCGTGCTTCTGGGACAAGTGTTGCAAAAAATAAAAGGCCCGAATGCGATCGCCGGTTACCGGAGGCAAAGGCCACCGGGATGTGAGAAATAAAATTCGCACTACGCCTCCCACCGGGCATTCCGGCCTGTTCGGTGCGTTAACGAATGAAAAAAGCCCCAAAAAACCGCTTTCATTTTTGCTCCTTTGTTTTCGGAAAAGGAAAATACAAGATAGCCAAGACGCCCCAAAAAATAAAGGCTAAAATTGAGTCCCCACAGGTAAATCTTCACACCCACGCTTCTCCCGCGCGCAAATGCCCAGAGGCGATTTCGGGTTTGGTAATAGAGGTAGTAGGGCGAATAGGCGCGTGTTTCAGCACCGGCGCCCACTTTGTGCCAAAGTTTTGCCTCGGGACAGTACCACAGTTGCCTGCCGTTTTGCTGAATCCGAAGGGAATAATCCACATCTTCAAAATAGGAAAAGAACGTCTCATCCAAATAGCCCACGGTTTCTACTGTGTGCCGCGGAATGAAAAAAGCACACCCCGTCACAAAACTCACCGGCTGCGGCCGATCCCACTGCCCGCTGTCCACCTGACGAAACCCGAATTGCCTAACCCGTGCTCCAAGCGGCTCTACTTTGCCTCCGGCGTACCAAAGGCGGTCAGGCGCGTCAAAATAAAAAATCTTTACCCCGAATCCGCCGGCTTCGGGGTGCTGCCGGGCACAGCGCACCAAAGCCTCTAAAAAATCTTCGGAAACAACCGTGTCATTGTTTAACAACAAAAAGTAGTCAAAGGGTTCCGAAACGGCGGTTTTCAGTGCAATATTGTTTCCGGCGGCAAATCCTTTGTTTTCCGAAAGAAAAATCGGGGTAATGTTCGGTCGGTTTTGAATGATTTTTTTCAGCTTTTGTTTTTCGTTCCTTCGAGAGCCGTTGTCCAGCAAAAACACGTGATACGCCTTGTAGCTCCCTTTTTCAAGAGAATCCAGACAGGCGCGTGTGTCGTCCGTATTGTTCCAGTTCAACAAAATGACAGCAATTTTGGGGGAATTAGCGTTCACGCTGGGTCTCCCCTTCGGTTAGGCGAAATTCTAAGAGTCCGAGGTAAAACCCCGCCAGAATCATGAAAGTGGGGTTGGCGGAATCCCCAAAAGTAGGAAGAAAAAGCAATAGAAACGCCAACATTCCGATGAAAAGCGGACGGTGTTCCTGAACACCGAATCTTCGAATGCGCTTGAAAATCCGGTAAAATAGCAGCCCCAAAATCCCCCAGAAAAAAACCAGTCCTAACACGCCGTAGCGGTACAGCAGTCCGACGTAGGGAAGATGAAATTGAGGAAACCACCCGAGACTTTTTTGCAAATATTTTTCCGTGTACGAAAAGGAATCGAGCGGCTGGTAGGCAATAGCCTTCCATTTGGTACCCCACCCCAATCCCACAAAATAGCCGTACGGTCTTTCGTTCAGGTTCAGAACCAGATTTTTGAGTTCTTGCCTCCGAATATCGCTGCCGGTCACGGCGGCCACGTCCTTTTTGTAAATGTTTATCGATTGAAAAGCGACACCCACATGCTTCAAGCCGGACGGAAAGAAAATCCCCAAAATGAAAAGCGACAGAACAAAAACACCGGCCAATTTCAGGAAAATTTTGGCTATTTTTTTGCCAAATTCTTCGGCCAAAAATCCGGCTAAAAGCAGTGTTACAAGCGTTCCTGCAACCAACAAAAAATAGTTAAATCGCCGCGCACTAATCAAAATGAAAAATGTTGAGAACAACGCCAATCCCCCCAGTCCCCTCCAACCGGCTTTCCCCAAAACAAGGGAAGCCACCCACGTAAAAACAGGCAGATAGAGCATTGTCATTTGGTCGTACAGCACCACCGGCAAGCCAAAGGGCCACATCGTTTCGATTTTGCCCGACAGGATCCCCGCAAACCGCACCATCCCGTAAAGAGCCAGCAGCCACGTGAGCCTTTTGAGCCAGCGAACGGCCACTTCCCAATCCTCCCTCCGTTCGAGCCAATTGAGCGTCAATAAGTACACCGTTAGAAAATAGAAAAACACCTGAAAAACGACGAAGGGCCGCAAAAGATCGGTAGGGCCGTAGCCAAGCAGGTTTCCGAAAATGTGGAGCCACCCCCAGACAAAGGCCCACACACCAAAAATGGAAAACGCCCGCATTTCGGGAAAATCGAACCCACGCACCGTCAAACGTTCCTGCTTTAGTTTCAGGAAAATCACGTGTAGCAATCCCGCAAACAGCAGAAAATCCCACACGCTGAAAAGTCCGCCAAATTTGCGAAAGAGTGTGAAATAATTCCCCCCAGAACGCACCGCTGGGTTAATGGAGGAATATGGAAAGAAATAAAAAATCGCCAGCAGAAAGATCCAAAAATGCACCGGTTGAACGGGCCGAAGAAATGCCCAACTCAAAAAGAGCACAAGCAAGATGCCCGACACTGCGGCCCAGGGATGCCACAAAATAAGAGGCGACAGCGCCAAAAGAAAAATGGCGGGCCATTTGATTTCGGGGCATTTTAACATGTCACAACCTCGTCCAACATTGCGGCCAGTTGCGCGGTTAATTGGCTTCGATGGAAAGGCGACAGATCGCCCTGCACCGGCCAGCTCAATCGGTTTTCCTGCCAGGCTGAAAAAAAGTGTCGCAACGCCTTTTCAACCCCGGGCAAATCCTCCGGCAAACAACTTTTTCCCAAATGGTAATTTCGCACCATTCGGCTGACTTCTCCCTCCGGAGCCAAGGCCAAAATCGGACGACGAGCATTCAAGTAGTCAAACAGTTTTAGCGTGAGCACATTCGCTGCGTGCGGTTGATTTCCAATGATTAGCAGCAGCACGTCGCTCCTTTTCAGGATTCTGACCATTTCAGGATAGTTTTTATACCCCTGAATATCCACCCATGGCGTCAGGCCAAGCCGTCGAATTTCGGCCTGCACATCCGCGTGAACAATGCCTAACAAAAGCAATCGAAAATGCCGCGCAAACTCGGCATTTTGGTCCAACATTTTCCGAAGAACCCGCCAAAATCCGGACGCTTTCCGCCACGCGAAAAGCGTACCGGCATGAGTGACGAGGAATTTTCCCTGTGCAATGGGGTCGGGACTCAATCCCTCTGAATCAGCGAGGTCGAAACCGTTGGTAATCACGGCAAGTTTTTTTTCCGGTAGATTGTGGTATTTCCCTAAGATCTCCTGCTTCATGGTTTCCGAAACGGCAATCGCCTTCTGGCAGGTTTCCAACACCTGCTTTTCAAACCAATTGTCCAGCCGGGCTTTCCACTTCCAGCCAAAGGGATTGTAGCTTTCCGGGTACTGATTCCACAAATCGCGGAAATCAGCCACCCAGGGCAAACCGGTTTTCTGGTGCAATTTGCGGCCGATTAAATGCAAAGAATTCGGAGGCGCGGTGGTGTAGAGGGCGTCGATTTTCTCCCTCTCAATGATTCGCAGACCTGCCTTGACGGCGAAGGGAATCCAGCCGACGTACTCATCGGGCGTAAAGGCAAATGTGTACACGAGATTTTTCCCAAATTGGAAAACGGATTTGCCCATGCGTTTGAAGACCGGCTTCCGGCGGTCAACTGCGTCAGTGTAAGAATGATTGAGGGTTTTCCGAAAAAACCGGCCGGGCAGAAAAGCCTTGCTGCGAAAGACCGCCAAATTCGGCGGAAGCTGCGATTCCAGCCACGGGTCTTCCACCAAATAGTGCGGCGCGTTTACCGTCAACACAACCGGCTCCCAGCCAAATTCCTGCAGATATTTCACGAACTTCACCGTTCGGAGTGTTCCCCCTCCACCGAGAGGCGGAAAATAATAGGCAACAATGAGAACCTTTTTCATTCGAATTCGATCGGCATTTTGAACAAATTCAGAGGTTGAATATCGAACATTAAAACCTCACGGCAAAAATCAAAAACACTCGTTATTTTGCCACAAGCTTCAGCTCGTGGAGCCGGTTTATTTTTTGCAATCTACAGGGCTTTAGCCCAACTCCCTCCACATGGGATTGGGTTAAAACCCTCCTAAAAAATTGTAACCCACCAAATTCCACGACCTAAAGCTCGTGGCAATGAATGGAATAGCCCCTCTTTTAAAAGGGGAGATTTCCCCGCCCTCCTGGTGCGTTCTACTCTCGCACAATCAGACGAATAAAAACCCCTTACCCACAAAAAGTCCCTTTCACCCATTCGGGTTCTCAAAACGCCCAGTCGCAAAGGGGAGTCAATTCAACATCCAATAAAAAATCACCAAAACACATTTTATTATTGAAAAAGGAATCTCTTAACCAGATCTAACCTAAAGTTTTTCCTTATCCAAATGGATTTTTCTTTTTTGACTATATTGCCCATTCAAAAATAATTCCTTATTATTTTACAATTTTACGAAAAATCTATTCACTTGTCAAAATCAAGAACCCAGTACCCGCTTCATTTGCATGGAAATCCAGTAGGGTGTAAGCCGCGGGAAAACAGCCCGTTTTGCTCTGGCAATCGGGTGGTTCCAAATCGATTCCCAGTGCTCCGCCATTCTTTTAAATAACTCCTCGCCCGTCCATTCAAAGAGAACCCGCATTTGAGCGATGTGAATCCGGTGGTATTTTTCGTCCACCACACGTTTCGTCAGCAAATCGTACCGTGAGCCGTAGCCGGCATCGTACGCCGGAAGAAATCGAATAAGTGTCAACACCCCGCTGAAAAACAGGCGGTGAGCATCTACGTCCCCCGTCATCTGCCAAAATTCGTACAAACCAATCAGAGCGAAAATCATGCCATTCAGAACGTGCGGGGGCGGCTCAGTCGGGTACTCCTCAAACCAGACGTTTCCCTCTTCATCGAAAAAGCTCACCCCGCCCTGTTCCAAAGGAAATAAATAGGCCTGAAAAGCCCTTCGCGCACCAGCAAGAAAAGCCTGCGTTTTGGTGTGTTCGTACGCCCGCAGAAGAAGAGACACGCCTTCCCCCTGCGCCATGGCACTCACCCACGGCGGCTGCAAGCGGTACACAGGCATGGGGAAAAGGTGCTTCCACACCCAAAAGGCATCCTGACCGGGCTTTAGATTTTCGACCAGCCAGTTCGCGGCGGTCAAAAAAGGTTCCTTGTTTTTCTCTTCTCGAGTAAGGCAAAATTTCTGGTGGTGTGCCAATCCGAATTGAGCCACCGTCACGGGCGTGTAAACGGTAGGAAACGGTTTTCCCGAACTCCGAATGCCGTGGCGCCGGTACCATTGCGAGTAATCCACCAGAGGCAATCCGTTTTCGTCGAACGGCCCGTAAGCGCCGGATTGCATTCGGCTCAACTCTTCGGACAGGTCCAATGGGTAGGCTCCCAATAAAAGGTCGCCCGAAAATGATTTCGCCCGCTTCACTGTGGTCACGTCGATTTACCCTTCTTCAATCCCAAAAGATTTAAATAAAAATACCCGTCTTCGCGCCGGGGCAGCAAAACGGCCGTCCAGGAAAAGGCCCGTTGCTTTTGCAGGTAGGAAAAATCCAGAATGGCCATTAAACCGTAGGCCGCGCTGGAAGCTAGAGCAGCGCCTAAAATGCCTAACCGCGGAATCCACCAAAGATTGAGCACCACATTCAGTCCGAAACCGGCCAACGCCACGTTTTTCGTCACATTCGGCTTTCCAACGGCCAAAAGGTAGCTGGAAATGATTTTCGCCAGACTTAACGCCAGCACGCCCACGTAAAGACCGCGCAAAGCGGACACCGCTGGTAAAAACGCCTGCCCAAACAGCAACCCGATTAAGACTCGGTCAACCGAAAATAAAATAACAATCAGGAGCACGGAAATCCAAAAAATGTGGCGCAAAACCCTTTGGAGAAGGGGAAACCGATCTTCGGGGGCCATTTGTCCGAAATAGGGAAGCAAAACATTCCCCACTGAAGAAGAAAGGTACCACAGGGTTTCGGCCACCAAGACGGCCACAGCGTACAGCCCCACGGCTTTGGCACCCAAAAAATAACCGACCAAAAACATGTCAAACCGGTAATTAAGAAACGTAACAATCTCCGCCACGGCGGCGTGCCCGCTGAATGAAAACAGCTCTTTTAGCTCCCCCACCTGTACACGAAAAGACGGTTTAACAGCCTTCAACAAGCCCACCAATCCGACAAAGGACGACGCCGCAAAACCCAACAAAAACGCCAAAACGGCGGCCGTCAATTTCAAATGGAGAAAAAAAGCAAAGCCGAGAAAAAAAATCAAAAAGGCCAGGGGGTTCAGCAGATTCATTCCGTTGAAGCGTCGGAAATCATTCTTCCCCTGAAAAACCGTAATGAAATAATTGAATGCCAACATAAAAAAAACGGCCGTGGTTGCCAGCCGAAAAAGGGAGTGGGGCCCCTCCGGGTACCATTTCCAATAAAGCGGTGCAAACAGATTTAGAATAAGAATGGCTGCCCCGCCCAAAACAGGCGCTAAAACCAGCGAATACCCCAAAATTTTTTGCACGGAGAAACGTCCGGAACTAACAAAATAGGCATTGGCCGTGCTGATTCCAAAATTGAAAAACACGGCTGCCACAGACGGCGCTAAAATAATAAGCGCGTACTGGCCTCGACCAGCAGGCCCTAAAAATCGTGCCAGCAAAAGACCATTCAGACCCTGCACCGCAAACATCAGCAGGCGTGTTCCAAAGGTTAACAGACTGTTTTTTGTAATGGACTGGGACATAAAATTTATTCGGTCAACACCGTTTTGTAAAATGCCTCTATTTGCCTTACCGTATTTTTCAACAGATATTTCGCCGCTGCCTTTTTAGCTGCTTTCGGATTCACCGGCTTTTTGAAGGCTTTACGAATCGCTGCGGCCAGGGCTTCCGGCGTGTGCTCTTTGACGACGTATCCCAGAGACGGGCTATGAAGCACTTCCGCCACAATCCCCACATCAAAGGAAACAACCGTTTTCCCTCGGGCCAGCCCCTCAATCAAAACAAGGGGGCCTCCTTCGTTCCGGCTCGGAATCACTAAAACATCGGCCTCTTCCAACTTGCGCATTGCTTCCGGATGGGGCAGCCATCCGCAGAATGTGACTTTTTCCTCTAATCCAAGGGCTTTTGTTTTCTGCTCAAGCGCCTGCCTTTCTGGGCCGTCGCCGATGAGATTTGCCTGCCAAAGAACGTCCGTTTGCTTCAACAAATGCAGGGCATCCAAAAGCCGGTCCACGCCTTTCACCGGAAATAAATTGCCCACGAATACGATCTTTTTGTAAGAAACAGGCAACAATTGCGGCTCAGGCGTCACTCTCAAATTTTGAACAGGAATTCCGTTTGGAATCACACGCAATTTTTTCAACCGGATGCCCTTCAATGGCACTTTGGCAGCCAATTTCCGGCTGACGAAAATCACGCCCGAAGCTTGCCGCAGTGCCCATCGTATTCGAGTTTTTTTAACCGGTTCATTCATCCAGTAATTGATGTCGGAGCCGTGTGCAGTCAGGACAACCGGTCTTCGCAGCAGTCTTCCGAGGAGCGTCCCCCACCAACCGGCACGGTATGCCCAGTGAGCGTGAATCAAATCAAACGAAACAGAAAAATGGGAAAGGAAAAGAAGAAGTTTTAGAAAAAACCAGAGCGGTACCATTCGCTCTCCGACGAGAGGGATGGTTCGGTACACAGGGCGAAGAATCAAAATCCCCTCTTTCTTCTCCAAAAAGGGAACCGACGAAACTGGAAAGCGTAGCGCGGCGTACCGTTTAAACGGCGGGTACCAGACTCGAGGGGCAATAACCACCACGGAATGGCGTCTGGCTAATTCCCGCACCTGTTCCCACACAAAAATGCCTTCGTGGGGGCGGAAAGCGTGGGGAAAGAAATCCGAAATCACTAAAATATTCATTCAATCTCAAAATCGGAGTTACAAGTCGCGTTTGGGCCCCCTTTGTTCGGTTCGCTTAACAAGTCAAATTTTTCAAATGGATTCGACCGACACCGGTATTCCGCCGGAATGCAGGGAAATTTGCGCCGCTTCCAAAATCCGAATCACCTGCAGTCCGTGCCTGCCGTCGGTCAGGGGGGTAGCCCCCGTAGCCACACAGTCCAAAAAGTGGTTGGCCTCTTCTCGCAAAGGTTCGGTAAAGGCCACCTTCGGGATCAGCAAATCTCCCGCCCGCTGAATGAGCTGAAATTTTCCAAAACTGTCGTACTCACCCAGAGATTCGCCCAGGTTTTTCTTGGTGATGCCTTTGTCGTAAATTTTAATTTTCGCGTCGGCACTGGTATCTTCGTACACCACCATTTTCTTTGTTCCCACCAGCGTCATGGAGCGCCGCTTGTTGGGATCGAGCCAACTGACGTGAATGTGAGCCGAAATCCCGCTGGGAAAATCCACGATGAGAAAAACCACGTCTTCAATGCCGTCTTGCAGAAAGTCCTTGCCTTTTGCCGAAACGCTTACCGGCATTTGTCCCAGCCAGTAGAGCAAGATGGACAAATCGTGCGGTGCCAGATTCCACATCGCATTCACATCGGAACGCACGCGCCCCAAGTTAAGGCGCTGCGAGTAGATGTAATAGATTTGGCCTAACAGGTCTTGTTCAAGGTACCCTCGAATGGTACGAACGGCCGCGTTGTACAAAAAAGTGTGGCCCACCATGAGTATTCGTCTTTTTTGCTCGGCCAACGCGACCAGTTCTTCCGCCTCTCTCGAAGAGAGAGACAGCGGTTTTTCCACAAAAAGATGTTTGCCCGCCCGCAGAACCTGACGCGCCAAACGAAAGTGGGTGTTGGCGGGAGTGGCCAGTGCAATAGCTTGAATGTCGGGATTGGTTAGGATTTTTTCGAAATCGGCGCCGATTTCCACTGTCGGGTACTCTCGGCGAATCCATTTTCGAGCATTTTCATTGGGGTCTACCGCCAAAAGCCGCCCGATTTTCTCCGCTCGGAAAAAGCTGCGAAGCAAATTGCGTCCCCAGTACCCCACGCCAATTTGCGCCAGATTAATTTTCATCCTTGAACACCGTCTTTCTTTTGTGAACCAAACGCCCCTCATGTACAGAGCCAGGAAACCAGTCTGTGTTTTTCTCGGCCTA
>CAZOHG010000022.1:35732-55322 GCA_964579725.1 uncultured Deferribacteres bacterium | reverse complement strand
AATCTTAGTATTCTTGTACACTCGAATATCTTTACGAATCATGGTATCGATGTCAAAAAACCAGGGCCGTCGGCCGGAGTTTGGCTCCAACGCCTGCCCACCTGACGTCGGTGTGTAAGGGTACCCGCTGTGCAGACGCACGATAAAATTCATATAAAATTCGGATAAAGGTTTAAATTTCCAGAGCTTGGGTCCGAAATACCGGGGGAAAATAATCGAAATATTTGCGTCCAATGTGTGCGGCTGATCCCAAGGCATTAAATATTCCTTTTTCGGTTCGCTCTCCGCGGTGACGCTGTTCCAATACCCGGCCCAGGAGTAAAATTGGTTTCCCTTTGCTACAGAATAGGTGTAATTAAGTTGCCCTCTGTAATAGTGGCTGTAACGTTTTTCAATTGAAATGTCCAAACCGCGGCTGCTGCCGTAATCGTGGTTCACCATGACGTAGTAATCGTACAAACCGATGCCGTGGGGATCAAATCCGGTCACATTAATAGTTCCCGTCAACTCACTGCTTTCCTTCGACCAGGCCGTAACATCCACTGCCCAGTCATTACCGATTTGCTGGCGCACGCCGAATTCGTACGCAACCGTCCTTTGAGCTCGCAGGTTTGGATTCCCAAAAAGCGGCCGGGGGGTGGACAAATCCCGATCATTGTTTGTGTACAAATTTCGATATTCGGGAATTTGGAAAAAATGGCCGTAAGCAAAGTGAAAAGTGGCTTTGTCGGTGATCGGATGGCCAATGCCCAATCGGGGAGACCATTGGTATTTTTTCTTCCCTGTAATAACGGGCGTAGCCGGATTAGTGGGGTCTTCCCACATGGAACCACCGGAATTGGCGTAATCAAATCGCACGCCTGCATTGACAATCAAATTGTCATATTCCATTTTGTCCTGAATGTACCAACTTCCTTCTTCAGGGTGATTAAGATAGTATTCAGAATACGGGTTTTGGATCCACGGGTATTGAAATTCCAGAAAATAGAGATCATAGGTTTTGTATTCCACACCGGATTTAATTTGGTGGTGCCGGTTGATCTGGCTGGTCACTGCTGCCGAAGCTTCCCAGGTCTGTTGGTAGGTACGCGTCCAAAATTGGGTCGCACTGCCCGTGTACACATGACGAATTAGTCCATTGTCCATGGTATCATAGCGGACAAATCGCATGGGAGCATAAAACCCACCCACCGTGTAGCGCGAGGGGTATTCCTGAGGGCCGAATCCGTTGGGATCGTCCGTAGCCCCCAATTCAATAAGTTTGTCAGCGTGGCCGGGCGTCAAATCATGATCGTGAATGCCCCGCACCCGAAAGGTACGCCCTTTCCAAAATCGGCTTGCTCGGACTTCATAAAATGTAGACGAACTAATTTGGTGTTTCCAAATGAGCCCCTGCTGGTCGGTTCGATCGTTAACAATATGCCGTCCGGCTTCGGCATACTGCCAGGCCCAGTCAAAATTGCGAAATTGGTGGGAGGTTAATCGGTTGGTCAGAATCAATTTCATGCTGGGGGTGAGGCGGTAGGTCAGTTTTCCGGAAAAATCCCATTGGTGGTCAAATCCGAAAGCCCGCCAGCCGGGAATGGTGTCCCATTTAAAAGCCTTTCGATAGGCACCGAAAGCCCATGTTTTTTTGTCGGGATTTTTGGGGTCGTAAGTAATATCGTCAAACTGGTAAACGGCGTACCGATGAAATCCTTGACTCCCGGAAAAAAAGAAGTTCATACGCTTAATTAGCGGAACGGGGCCGCCGAAAGACCCAATAAGCTGATGCGAATCGCGCAAATCGTCCGGCTTAGAGCCCAAAGCGCCGGCAATTTCACCGGAACTGGCCTCCAGTAGGCCAGAATAGGTGGTTCCCCCCTCCTTGGTCACGATATTCACGACCGACGACTGTGCCTGTCCATATTCCGCATTAAAATTACCGGTAATGACCGTTAGTTCCTGAATGGCTTCCCGATTGAGCATCGTTCCCATACCGGCATAAATGGCGTCCTCTACGTACATACCATCGATCATATAGGCAATTTCACCGTTTCGCCCGCCGCGCACATGAACATCGTCAATACCGCGGGAATCGAAGCCGGGGACTTTATTAAAGGACCCCATCACCTCCATAATACCCGATTGCAGGGTCATGATATCATTGACACCCCGAACCGGCATGGTTTTTAATTCTTCCGCTGAGACAGTTGTTGTTTTCGTAGTCACATCCGGCTCAATTAGCGGACGCTCGGCTGTGACCATTACTTCTTTGCCTAAATTAAGGACTGTAGGCCGCAACGAAAAATTAAGCTTTGTGGTACGGTCAACTTGAACGAACACACCGGTCATGACCACCGTTTGGTAGCCAATCATGCGTGCCTGAACTTTGTATTGCCCGGGCGGAATATTAATGATGTAAAAATAGCCGTTTTTATCCGTGGCGGCGCCCAAATTGGTCCCCACAATCATCACGTTTGCGCCCGGAAGCGGTTCATTGTTACTTTTGTCCCGAACATACCCCGCAATTTTCCCCGTTGTCCCTGCAAAAGCCGTCGTCGTGAGAGCAAGCAATAGCAAAATCATGCTCCCTCGGACAAAAGTACTTTTCAAACGTACCCTCATCAATAGAGCCTCCTATTTTTGACTTGCATAAAAGAAAGGAATAAAACGGAATGATGTGGCCGCGGAAAGTTGCCGATCACCTCCTCCGAGAAATATTTTTCCACAAACAGGTTCAAGGTACCTTTGCGCCAATCCGCTCCGAAGATTAGGCAAAAGCAATCTTTTTGTTCAATATTTCAATAAACCTTTTAAATCTTGACCCCAGATTTATTTGGCAAGAAAAATATTTAATACAAAAACAAGGAAGGGTAATGCTTTATTTTTTCGTAAGGTAAAAATAATTCCTCAAAATGTCAAGGGAAAAATGACATTTTTTTAATAAATCAACCTAAAATTTTTATCTTCACACAACCGCGGCTTCTTCGAAAATAAATTGGCGCTTGTCGGCATCCACCGTTATTCGAACCCCGAGAGGAACGGTAATCTTGTCGCTAATGTGGCCGATGGGCAAATCGACCAAAATCGGCTTTTTTAAATGGCCTAAACGGTCCCGGTAAACTTCTTCGACGCTGAGAGTGCGGTCAAATCCCGGATTAAACTTTCGCGGCCCGCAATTTGCACATTTGCCCAGCGCAATGGCAACAGCCTCGTTCAATTTTCCGGCATTGTCCAATTGTGTCAACATTCTGTCAATGGAATAGGGCTCCTCTTCCACTTCTTCTAAAAACAACACCCGCCCCCGTGTGTCAATCTCGTAAGGCGTCCCCAAACTGGCACACACCAGGGTCAAATTGCCTCCCACCACGGGGCCTGTGGCTTTTCCCCCATGGATTGTCCAGGTTAAATTGGGGGGCAAAAGAGGATCGTCCGGTTTGGGAAAATCAATCGCTCCCATGGGTTGTGTCGTCGTCAATTGTCCCCAGAAATACTTCTGCGTGTATTCGGAAAAATCCGACACACCGACCGGTCCGTGAAAGGTCACCAGCCCTGAAAGTTTGTAAATCATGAGAAGAATCGACGTAATATCGCTGTAACCGATGAGAATTTTCGGGTGTTTGCGAATGAGGTCGAAGTCCAAATAATGGAGCAGCCGTCCCGAACCGTAGCCGCCGCGCAGCGCCACAATGGCTCGCACAGCCTTGTCCCGAAACATGGCGTGCAAATCCTCAGCCCGGTCGGCGTCTGAACCGGCCAAATACCCGTATGTCTCCGAAATGTGTTTCGCCAATTTGACCTTAAATCCCAAATTCTCCAGGCGGGCGCGCGTTTTCCAAATAGTGCTGGCTTCAAAAGGGCCGCTGGCAGGGGTCACCAGTCCGATGGTGTCCCCTTTCGAAAGACGAGGAGGCTTCACAAGTGGAAGCGAGGATTTGGGCTGCTTGCCCAAAGCGGAAATAGGGCCGGCTGCCATCGAAAAGGTAGCTGTGCCCAAAATAGAGGTCTTTAAAAAATCACGTCTTGCCCAATTTTCGGTCGATTTCATTTCGTGTTCCTTACGCTAAGCTTTTCCTGCTGTGGAGGAAACTCCTTCGTTTATTTGGTCATCCGCAACGCGGCACAACATTTTTGGTCTTAAAAAAATACAAAAACCTCAACAGAAGGTCAAGCAGTTTCTGACAAAAACGTAATGGGGAAAACGGGCTTCCGGCTAAAAAGGTTTCAAAAAGCCTGCGGTTTACGGTTTTAGCAGCACCATTTTTTTGATCAACCGCCGATTGCCTCCGCGGAAAACACAAAAATACACGCCGCGAGGCAGGCACCGCCCCCGTTTGTCCCGTCCGTTCCAGTGCACAATGTAAAAGCCCGCCCGTTGTTTGCCCTCCAAAAGAGTGGTCACACATTGTCCCAGGGTGTTCACAACGGAAAGACGCACCCGGAGCGGTTTGGGTAAACCGAAAACAATTCGGGTGTTGGCTCGAAAAGGATTGGGGTAGTTCTGGTGTAAAAAAAGGGTTTTGGGGATGAAAGGGCCTCCTGCCCGACGGGACGGCACCCAATTCGGCTGCTGGATTTGCCAATCGGTAAAAACTGCCTGCAACAATCGGTCTACCGATCCTCCGCTCGCTCCAAACCCCAAAAGCGCGGTGCGGCCCATTTCAACCGTCACTGTGTCCAGGGCAATCCAGGAGTGGCCATCTTTTGAAAACAGGGAGAAAAACCGGTCTCCCCGCCGAATCAAACGAAACCACAGCGGCGGTTTGAAAACCGGAGCACCGGCTCCTCGTGACCCGCTGAAGGCTCCCGGGGTGCTGCGCCACTTTGCGTACACGCCGTAGCGCGGTTGAAGCAAAACTGCGGCAAAGGGCGATTTCCCCGCTGTGGAATCGCGGGCAAAAATTCCGGCAAAAGCCGTTCGCCCCAATTCAGTGCTACTTTCTAAACAGGCGGATATGTCAAAATCTCCGGTTACCTTTCGGTACACGAAGGTAAACGAATCTTTGGCGTACCCCGGAATGCCGTAGCCCCCACCAAATAAAAAAACCTTTTCCCTGTCAAACACGGCGTAGCCGGAAGGCCTGGCGCCTCCAATATCGGACTTTTGCCAGCCTTCGGGGAGCGGGTGGGGCGTCGTCAAACGCAAATCGTCCAAATCGGCACGAAAAGTTTCGTCACCGCCGGTTCCATGAAAACACACCAACACTTCCTGAAGCTGTTTCCCTGCGGCGTAGTGTCCCACGGGGTACTCGATTTTTTGCCACCGATTCAGTCCAATGCCAGAAGTAAGGTGCCGAAGCGAATCGACCAAGGTCGGGGCGATTTCAGTCAATCGCGTGCCGTCCGAAAAAAGAAAATCCACAAAAACGCCCCTTCCGCCGGAATCGGCCGGGCGAAGGAAATAGGTCACTTCCGAAGAATGGTAAATCGGAACCTGAACGCGCAGAATTTTAAACGTCAATTTTGAAGGCAAATTGGAAACGTGCACGGCAGAGACCACCAATCCGCGTTGACCTGTGTGCGCAGAATCCAACACTTCGGCGCAACACACCAGGGAAGAATCCCTCTTGAGAAAAACTCCCGTTTCCCCGTACAGGGTGTTCTCCCAATTGTCGGGGGGATCCCCTGCCTCCCAGCCTGTTTTCAGCTCGACCCCCGACCGGCTTTGCCCCACATTGTAATCCGCTTCTACGCGGCTGCCCGCCCGGTTGGTCATTTCAAATCCACCCTTTGCCCAGACGCCGAAAATTCGCGCAGAATCAATCCCCGAATTTACCACAAATGGGGGGTTTAGTTTCCGTTTAATGACGCTATTTTCCACCCGAACGGCCCCTCCGTTGAACTGAAACGCGCCGTTGTCCGTGTGAACCTGTTGAAGCAAAACCCGGCCAGTTCCGTTGAGCACAGCGGTTGGTCCCCCGTGCGAACCCCATGCCAACAGGCCGTAAAATTTGGCGTCACCTGCAAAATGGCTTCCGGAAGCCACAATCCCGCTGGGCGTCGCCCCCAAAAGCACCAGCTGGGTCGCCGCAAAATTCAGCTCAGAGCCCGCAGGACTGTCCAAAAAAACGCCGTAACTTCCGGCGTCCGTTCCGTGGAGAAAAACGTCCGCGTGGCACGAAAGTCCCTCGTCCGAAAAATAGAGACCGCGATTCGCCGCGTACACAAAAGTCCCCAACACGTGCTCTCTTTGGCAGCTCCCCAACGTAAATGCGTCTAAGTGACTTTGCTGGTAAGCCACCAGTGTTTGGAAATCTGGTTCTCTCGTCTTGGGGTAGCCGGGGGAACGCATCCAGTAGTGGGGATTGAACTGTACGTTTTCCAGCCAGCCTTCACCCGCGTTTTTGCTCACGTAAATACCTGTTTTCAAGGGGGAACCAGCCACGTAGTCCAATACGTGCCCCTCACTGGGATTTCGGCCGAAATCCACTCCCTGGTAGGCATTCCCGATGGTAACATCCTTCACCCAGTCGTTGGGCCCCAAGGCGCGAATGGTCCACGGGTAGGGATCGAAGGTGGTGGTGGTCTGATTGGGGTACCAGAACGTGACGCCTCGCACACCCGAGCCCTGCGACAGGGAAAGAAACGGCGGCCCCTCAGGGTTCCCCCTTCCCTCGGTTACCAACAAAACGCTCCCTTTGGACACCGTGTGGTGCGGTACAT
Organism: uncultured Deferribacteres bacterium; assembly: GCA_964579725.1. Classification (GTDB taxonomy): domain Bacteria; phylum Zhuqueibacterota; class JdFR-76; order JdFR-76; family BMS3Abin05; genus CAZOHG01. The sequence continues at coordinate 48,677 of CAZOHG010000022.1, read as the reverse complement.
CCCAGATTCCGCGCAGCTCCACGCCCGTCGGAACCCGCAAATGCCCCGTAAACCGGTACCACCCGGCCGGAACGTACACAGTTCCGCCGCCGTTTTCCCCCGCTGCGTTTAACGCCGCCTGAAAAGCCGAGGTGTTGTCCGTTTGTCCGTCTCCCACCGCGCCGTAGTCGAACACGTTGTACAAATCCTCTTTGAGCGGCCGCGGAAAAGGCGGTTCCTGAAACGGAGGCATTGTCCATTTTTGAAGGGATAAATTTTCCTGTGAAAAAAATACCTCGCCCTGACTTTCATTAACTATTCTCATTTTTCCGCCGGCGAAATGATTGTCCAAAATCCACGCACTGGTGACATGGTCCCCCAGATGAACCTGTGTAGCTTCCTTCTGAAATGTACACCCCATGAGGGCCAATGACCCCGATTCGCAGTAAACACCGGCGCTGTCCATGTTGGTTTGCCAGGTTTCAAAGGTGCAGTTCTGAAAGGTTAACCGTCCGGTGCAGGCGGGATCGAAGAAAACGGCAAACTCCGGCGTTCCCCCAAACGTGCACGTGTTAAATTCCACCAGCGAGGTGAACCTGGCGCCGGCTTCCACACACAGCGGATCGAGCCCCGCAGAAGCCCGAATGGTGGACGCTTCAACCACAAATCCCACTCCGTTGGTCTCGTCAATTTGAAGTCCCACGTGACTCTTCTCAATGCGGGCTCCGTAAATGACTCCGTTGGACGTTCCGTGCGCGAGGTCCCGAAAAATATGAATGCCCGTTCGGTACCCTACCAGCGACACGTGGTACAGGTATTCCCAATCAGAGCGCCCGAGCGCAAGTCCTTCTCCGTTTTGCTGGGTAAACCCGAGAATGGCCGCTTCGGACGGGGCCCCGGCCAGACCTGATTGAGCCCAAAATTTCGGCTCAAAATGAACCTCCTCAATTCGCCCGATGTCCGTGGTGTACGAGAGCCAAATGCCTGTTTCCAACGGCGTTCCGTACACATGCCGCAGGGTGTGCAGTTCATTCCAAGCCGGCCCGATTTTAATTCCCCGGTAAGCATTCACCAAAGTTACATCCTGGACAGTGGTGTTGTTCCCTTTTCCGGTCTCTGTGTCGGGATTACAGAGAATGGTCCAGGGGTAGGGAATCGGACTGGGAGCCGACTGGTTCGGGTACCAAATGCTCAGATCACGAACCCCGCTGCCGCGCTCCAATTGCAGAAACGGAGTGCCGTCGGCTTCCCCCTGACCTGCCGTTGGCATCAGAACCGTCCCGGCAACAGCAGGATTTTTTTCAGGCGATTGCCACTCCCCCCGCAAAATGACCCGTTCGTGTACGATTAGAGTTCCCTCAAAACGGTACCGGCCCGCGGGAATAAAAACCACTGCGCCACCGGCGGCTGCCGCCGTGTTAATAGCCGATTGGAAGGCGGCCGTGGCGTCTTCCGATCCGTCATTTCTGGCATTAAAAGGGGATTCCGTCACGTTTAGGCTGGCAATGGGGACATCTTCCGACGGGAATTGAGTGGGCATGACCCTCGGACGAACCACCGTACGCACGTCGGGACCCGTTACACGTGCATCGTCCAAAAAAAGCAAACCGCTGGCGAAGCCACCGTCGGCTCTCAGTAAACGAAATGCCACCCAGCAAAAGGCCGCCTCGACGGGTGCCTTTCGCTGCAAAGAGAAGGTTTGAAACGATTCGCCCAAGGCAAAGGATTTTGTCCCCTGCTCAATGACCTTTCGGTTGACGTCGAAAAATCCGAGCACAACGGAAAGGTACACACCAGAGTTTCCCTCCGTTTTCGCCTGAACAGAAACCGTGTAGGTACCACCTGCCACCACCGGCACACCTGCATTCCAGTTGTCAAACCCGCGGTCCTGAAGCGAATTGGAAGGCGGCACAAACGTCAGTTTGACGGCTTTTCGCCCTTCCGCTACCTGAGTTGTCTCGATTTCCGCTGTACTTCCCAGAGGGGACGGCACCTCAAAAAAGCGCCAGTAGCGAAGTCCCTCCTCAAATCCACCGTTAAAAGAACGCAGGAGATCGGGAGCTTGCGCCAAAAGAAGGCGGGGAACCAAAACAACAAGAATTAGAAGAAACAGCCGATTTTTCATGGGACGCTCCACAATTTTTCCGGCAAAGAGAAAACAAAGCGACTGTGTCCATTTGAATCACAGGACTGCTACAAACCTGCCCGGGAAGGGAGAAAAAAAGCCTTAATCAAAATTTAGAATTTCGGAGGGAAAAGTCAAGCAGAAAAAAGAAAGCCTTCTCCTGAATGAAAAACCGGTCATTCTGCAAGCCGTCAGCGGACGCCTTTTGACAAAATGACCGGTTCCAATAATTTCCATTCAATTGTCATCTGCAGGTCAAAGCCCCTGAGCACGGGCACTTTGCAAATCCAATCCGCGGCACTTTTTACCGGATTCTGTGCTGTACGCCTCCACCCGTTCCGGTGGACTTCTGAATAATGGGTTCGAGAGTCGGGGGCGTTATTTTGATCCCCGCTTCACCCAAATAGCGGTACACATTTTTCAGATGCAAAATAAAATTGCGGTCAAAAACCCGGTCGGCGCCGGAATTTTGATCGCTTCCGTACCACCAAAACCAATCGGAGCCCTCGGCGGCGTACATTTCCTGCCAGGCATTGAACTGGGCGCGCAGCAGGGGCTTGGCTTTGTACGGCAACCCCTTCTTCGGGTCGGGAGCAGGGACGCCGCTGGAGGCCAAATCCTGCCGCACCTGTCTTAAAAGATTCCACGCCCTATTTTCTTCCGGTTCGCCGATCCAGGTGCGAAAATCGGGCGAGAACCAACACCCCGGCCAGAGATTGGCCAGCCGGGTCATTTTGCCGACAGGGTGGGCGGGAATCTTCCGGTACTTGTTCCCCAAAATGTACTCGCTGGGCGTGACTGAAATCAACCAGCCCTTTTTCTGAGCGTCCGCTATTTTTTCGTACAGAAGGTTCTGGAAACGCACGCCGTCGTTATCCTTTGTGAACCATTCCCAGGCATTTTCACCATCCATGATGACCGACAACACCCGTTCTCCTTTTCGGGGCCTGGCGGCACGCAGTTGCTTGAAGAAAGCCGTCACATTTTCCTCGGCCGTACGGTGGGCGTAATCGAAGGCCACTTCATCGGACAATTTCCAATCACGGAAAAAAATGGCCAACGGGTGCGAGGCCGTGGAATCGGAAAGGCGGTACGGTTGGTACAATTGGTCGGGGGTCAGATTTTTCAGGGCCTTCAACCCCAGCGACTTCATGAGCACGTGCGGGCCGGTAGCAATCCACTGAATACCGGCGTTTGCAAAAATCGGCACCACTGCCTGCGCCACAGCACCTTCGGCGGGCCACATGCCCAAAGGCGACTGGTGAAAAAGCTTTCGGTAGTAAGCTTTGCCCTGCAAAACCTGTGCACGGGCGTCTTCTGGAAAATGAAACCGCCTGGGCAAGGTGTCGTTGGGTTGGCAAATTCTGGCCAGATTGGAATCGTAGATCAAAGGCAAAATCGGATGGTAAAACGGCGTCGTAATGATTTCCACCTGCCCTTTGGGAACGCGCGGGTAGTACATGACTTTTTCGTGAATGGGCACAATATTCATCATGACTTTGAAGGCCTCAACCACCAGGCGCTGGCAATCCGCTTCGGTAACATCGCGGCGGAGAAGAAACCGATCGTCGGAATCGTCCTTCGGGGTTCCTCGGTCGTCGTAACGTACCAGATCGGACAAATCCACCGTCATTTCGTTGGCAAAGGTATTCCGAAGCGGCATTTTTACCGGCCCCTTTAAAAAGCGAGGGTCAAAATTGGCCAGATAAAAAAAGAATTTTATGCGCCGCAAATCCTGAAGCGTGTATGTGGCAGGGTCCTTTGTGCCGGTTAGAGAACCGATTTTCAGGCCCTTTGGAATCAGCGCCCGATACTCGGGGAAACGCCGAATAATGGGTTCTGAAATCGAAAAACAATTCCAAATCTGGTTGCCGCTTTTATTGTACAAATAATCCAGATCCCGATCATTAAAATTCCGGGCATCTTTCAGGGCCAGATCGATCCAGGGATCGGTGTGCCCCTTCCATTTTTTCCAGAATTTTTCGACCTTGATCGAATTGGTGGCAGTATTCACATAGCGGCTCAAGCGAATGACGTAATAATCCAAAATTTGCCTGAGTAAAACAGAGGTGAGATTGATTGTTGCGTGCACTTTGGGATGCTGTTGCAGTGTGTAGGCCATGTCAAAATAATCTTTGGTGGAATGGGTGCGCACCCAGGGCCCAATAAGCTGGTCTTTGGTGGCATCCACGTAGGAGGGCTGGTGCTGGTGCCAGACCAAAATCAAGTAAAGTTTGCCGTGAGGACGAAAGGAACAGGACGAGAAGGAAAAAGAAATCCACGCTAAAATCCCCAAGGCAAGAAGAAATTTGACTGAGGCACGTTTAAACAATACTTTCACATTCATCCAAGATTCTCCGTTTTTTTTGACGCCCAAACTATTGTTTACCGACGGGACATTTCCGGTTGGAAACCGGCCAGGCGATCCAAAATTTTGTGCCGGGGCCCGAGTTTTTCCGTCAGGAGTTTTCCGAGATATTCCAATTCCCCCGGTTTCATTTCCACCACGCAATCGTCAATATTGACCCCAAAACGCTGTCCGTAGACGGTCATGTCCAGAACAATATGATTGAGAGCAATGGCAATGAGGGCACGGTTGCGCGTCCAAGCAACTTTTTGGGGCCGGATTTTGTCCGCCTCGCCCATAATCAATTCCTTTTGATCCGCACACAAAATAATTTTGTGATTCCAAATTTTCTCCAACTCGCGCTCGTCCAGTCCGTAGGAAAGCACCCGCCCCACTTTGAACGGAATCTCCGTGAAGGAAAAAACCACCACCTTCACCCCTCTTTTTTCCGCCTCTTTTAATTCGTGCCGCAACTGGACGATCTCCCGCTTCCAAACCGACAGGTAAATGGACTGTTTGGCTTCTCGAATAATTTCTTTCGCTTTGAGAATTAGATTTTCGTACCCCACAATATTCCAGAGGTGGTCCATTTCCTGGCTGGATTCCAGGGAACTTAATTGCTTTTTGAGGTCCTCCAATGTTTTTGAAAATCGGTTTTCCAAAAGGCGAAACAATTGTTCCGGCGGCAACGGAATGTAGCGCTTCGGTTCAGAATGAATGGCGTTGACAAACCCCTCTTCCTCAAGTTTTCGGATTACATTGTAAATTGCCGACCGCGGAACGCCGGAATATTTACTCAGTTCGTACCGCGTGGCAGGATTGTTTTTTAAGAGGTAAATGTAGGTTTTTGCCTCGTAGGCCGTAAAGCCCAATTCTTTCATTGTGGCAACGATTTTTTCAATCATGCGATGACCTCTTTTTACACGTTCCTTGTTTCGTGAAGTTCAAACGCCCCAAAATCGGCTGGTGCTACCCCTTCACACTCCCCAGCGTCAAGCCGGAAATCAGCCATCGGCTCAAAAAAAGAAACAATAAAATAACCGGAATACTGACCACAACGGCACCGGCTGCGTACAGGCCCCATTCCGTGTCAAAATTGGACTGAAATTGTTTCAGCCCCAGCGGAAGGGTGAACAAACGGCGATCGTTTAAAATGACGGCAGCCACCAGGTACTCCGACCATGACCCCATGAACGAAAAGAGTGCCGTAATGACCAGAGCGGGAGACGCCAGCGGCAGCACGATCCGGTAAAAAGCTCCGAAATGGGTGGCGCCGTCAATGCGCGCAGCTTCCTCCAAACTGACCGGAATGGTGTCGTAGTACCCCTTCATTTGCCAGATACAAAAAGGCAGCACCGTGGCCGAATACGCAATGACCAAACCGATAAATGTGTCGTACAGGTGAAGATGAATCAACATGACAAACAGCGGAATAAGCAGCATGGTGACGGGAAACATCTGCGTCATGATTACGGAAATCATGCCGGCTTCTTTCAATTTAAAATTGAACCGGGAAAAGGCGTAGCCTGCGGTTGAGGCCAATCCGACTCCTAAGAGTGTCACCATTCCCGAGACAACCGTACTGTTCAAAAGCCACCGCAAGAAAGGTTTTTCGGTGAACAGGACCCGGTAGGAATCCAGCGTGGCATTTCGGGGAATCAACCTCAATGAGGTTGAATGCAACAAATTGCCCGGCCGGAGAGAAATAGAAATAACCCGCAAAATGGGGTACACGGCCACAAGCGTGAAAACCATCAAAATCAGGTAAATGAGTACCGTCAGCCACCACGGGTCTTTTTTCTTCAAACTTCCGGCCATTAATATACTCCCTTTGTTGCACGCGTTTGCTTAATAAACCGAACACTGATAAGAAGCAAAATCCCAAAAATGACCATCGAAAGCGCCGCCGCGTACCCGTACCGATAGTAATTAAACACCGCTTTGTACACGTAGGACACCAAAATGTGCGTGCTGTCTGCCGGCTGCCCTCCATTGGACACCAGCCAGATCACATTGAAATTATTGAATGTCCAAATAATACCCAGCGAAATAGCCGGAATCATGACGGGTTTTAGGAGCGGCAGCGTGACATTTTTGAGCTGCTGGAAACGCCCGGCTCCGTCCACCTCCGCCGCTTCGTACAGCTCCCGCGGAATGCTTTGGAGCCCACCGAGAGCAATGACCATCATGAAGGGAAATCCAAGCCAAATATTGGTGATGAGTACGGCCGCAAAGGCTCCCAACGGCGTGGACAACCATTGAATTTGGTGCACGCCGAAATATTTGACCAAAATCAAATTGATCGCTCCGTACCGGTAGTGAAACATCCCGCGCCACGTTAACGCTGTAATGTATTGCGGCACTGCCCAGGGCAAAATCAGCAGCGTGCGAAAAATGGAACGCCCCCAGAGAGGACGGTTCAGCAGCAGAGCCAGCGAAACCCCAATGGTTACATGAAAAAACACATTGACCGCCGTCCAGATGATTGTTTTCAGCAGAACCCAGTAAAAAACGGGTTCAGAAAAAACCGAAATGTATTGTTGAAATCCAATAATGCGCCAATTCCGAAAATGAGTCAGGCTCATATTGGAAAGGGACAACACAATGTTGTACAAAAACGGGTACAGGATGACAAATCCCATGACCAAAAACGCCGGCAGCGTGTAATAATAGGCCAACCGATTCTTTTTCAAATCAATAAAAAAATCCTGAATGGATGCGACAAGTGCTTGCATTTCACAATCTCAAATCCGTCTAAAACGCTTTTGAAATCCCGATTCTTTGTGTTTGTCCCTTATTGCGGCAAATAAAGTGACCGAGTCTTCCCCTTCAGCTGAGTCAAAGTTTTCACCGACTTTTCCCTAATTGCCTTAAAAATTTGGGCACCGATTTTTCAATAAAATTTATTCCTTCATTTCTTTGATTTTTCGAAGAGCCAGCGCCTGCATGTTTCGAGCCGCCTCTTCCGGCGTCATGGTTCCCGCAAAAAGGGATTGGTAGCCCGGGCGCATGGCATCCCAGATGGCCCGCATTTCCGGCTCAATGGACATGGGACGTGCCACTTCGAGCTGGTAAAGGGAATGTTGAATCAATCGGTTGTTTTTGATCACGGGACTTTCCCGTGCTTCTTTCCGGGACGGAATGGTGTTCAACGCCCGCGAAAAACGCAGTTCCACCGCCGGAGACGTCAAATATTTCACCAGGGCAATTACCCGCTTGAGCTTAATTCCCTTCACATTTACATTAACCGAGTACCCTTTGGGCGAATACATTGGCGTGGGCCAAAGCCCGGTTTCGCTAATCTTGGGAATGCGCGTAATGTCAAAATCAATCCCCGCTTTTTTATAGCCGGCCCAGGACCACGGGCCGTTAATAATCATGGCGGAGTGACCTTGCTTAAACAGGGCGTCTGCCATGTCGTAATCGCTCTCAAGCGGAATTATTTTGTATTTGTTCCGCAAATCCAATATAAATTGACAGGCCTTGACCGTTGCCGGAGTGTCTAATGTGGGGTGATTCAAACTGTCCATGACCCAGCCTCCAAATCCACCCAAAAAGGGCACGAAAAAATACGGCTCAATGTAATTCCACGCCAGAGCGTACTGGTCAATCCGTCCGTCTCCGTCAAAATCCTTGGTCAATTTCAGACCCATTTGAATCAGTTCATCGGAATTTTTGGGGGGCACGGGGACCAGCTTTTTGTTGTAAACCAGAGCCAAATGATTGCCAATCCGATCCGCCACCTGAAACAAATGGCCCCGCCGCCAAACCAATCCGTCTCGGACAAAACGGGCGCGCTCCTGGGGCGAAAAATACGATTCCAACGGTAAAATAATTTTCATGACGTCGAAGGGCCCCACCTGGTCACTGGGACCGTACACCAAATCCGGCCCGCTGCCGCCAAGGGCGGCCACGATAAAATTGCTGCGGAGTTCCTCCGTTTCGTAGTACAATTCCGAGATCCGAATACCAGGGTGTTGGGCCATGTACTCCGACAACACGGAATCCAGCACCGCTCGACCCGGCGTAAAATCCTGTGTCCAGATGACGATGTCGTTCGGGTCTCTGTGCCCCATTCCAATGGTGAAAACGAGAACCGTAAATAAAATAAACAGGATTAGAAAAAATGCCGTAATTTTTCCCAAATCAACCTCTTTTTTCGCCTGTTGCGCCCTGCTTTCCGGCCGAGCCCTGAAAACACCGGGGTTTATTTTCGCACCGTAAAATCATCTCCAACGGTACCATCCCAGCGAATCATTTGAAAATGCACTCGCCTTGGAGCCACGTCCACCCGTACCAAATGGTAAACGGATTCCGCGTGAGCCGTCCAGCTGTGAGGCTTGTATTTGTAGAGCGGAGCGCCCCCTCCGCCCGTTACAATGTAGGTGACACCGTCAATGGGCTCCGTGCGTTCGTACAGGTGATCGTGCCCGTTGAAAACCGCCGTCACGCCATATTGCTTGAAAAGCGGGTGCCACGCTTTTCGCAGCAATCGAGAGCTTCCGTGTTCCCCCGAGCTGTAAGGCGGCCGGTGGAAAAAAACAAAAATCCAGCCGTTTTTTCCCGCCGCATTTTTCAGATCGTTTTCCAGCCACCGGTACTGAGGCGTTCCCCTTTTGAAGCGCATCTCAGAACTCAAGGCAATGAAATGGGCCGCGCCGTATTGAAATGAATAAAACTCCTCAGTATTCAGGGCATTGTTGTGAGGCAATTCGAAATAAGAAAAATACAGCGGACTGTGATGTTCGTGATTGCCAATGGCGTAAAAAATAGGAATATTCTCACCCGCGCGGGTGTAAACGCACAAATCTTTGAAATATTGCTCCCAATTCGACTGCTTTTTTCCGTTTCGCACCAAATCGCCGGTGTGAAGCGCAAATCGAGGCTGCTGTTCCACAGCAAGCCGTAAGATTTCCTGATGCGCCAGGTGGTTGGAACGGGAATCGCCGTACACAACAAATGTAAACGGCGACGAGTCAGCCGGTGCTGTCCAAAATGAATAAATTTGGGTGGAATCGATTCCGTCCACCACGCGGTAAAAATAGTGCATATTCGGCGCAAGATTTTTCAATTTCAGAATGTGCGTGGTCCGTGCAGATGAATCCGCCGCCCAATGAAGCAATTGGTTCTTTTCACCAAAGCGCACGATTCCCGTCGACGGCGATTTTGTCATCCATTTCACCACAATGGATTGGGAAGTTGGCTGACTCAAATACGGCCCTTTGACAATCGACGCTGCCAGCAGAGTAGAAATCAAGAGAAAATTAAAAGTGACGCCTCGGAAAAATACCGTACCTATTTTTTTCTCCATTTACGCTCCTGCACTTTTTACCGGACAGGGTTACCCTTCTTCCATCCGGGCCCGGGTTCCTTTTGCCCTCCGATTCGGAAGGGTGTGCCCAAAACTTTTAGGTTCCAGCTCAACTATTTTTTAGTCCCCTTTTCGCTTTAATTTTTTGGCCCAGGCTTTTTGGTGGGAGTCGCCCACAATTTGCCCGAATTACCGGCTTCCTCCGGCCAATTTTTCCTGCAAAGCGAGGGCCTGCGGCATGCCGGGAAAATTTTCCAGCGCAAGTTCCACTTCGCGGCGGGCGTCGGCTGTGTTTCCCCGTGAAGCGTCCAGAGAGGCCAAATAGAACAATAAAACCCCGCGCTCACGCCGGTTTAAAACCGGATGTTTGGAATCCAAAACAAGTGCTTTTTCCAACAACGGGTAGGCCTTGTCGGCCTGCTTTTCGGCCAGCGCCACAAACCCCAATTTCACGTACGCAAACGGAGCTCCGGGATTTCTCATTCTGGCGCCTTCGTACGCCCGTTTAGCCTTTTCGTATCGGTGCTGCTGAAAGTAAATATTGCCCATTTTTAGGAACGGGTAAAAATCGTCGGGGCGGATTTTAATGACGGCTCGGTACTCCTCTAACGCTCTTTCCAATTTTCCTGCCTTTTCGTACGCGGCTGCCGCGTCAAAATGTGCCTGATTCCAGGAAATCAAATGATTGTCGTAGCGGTAAGCAATCTGTTCGATGGGATCGTCGGTTTTCACCACAAACGGCGCTCTGCCAGACGCCGGTTTAAACGGCCAGCCGGACATGAGTTTGCGAATGCGCAATTCTCCGATTTTCAGATCCAGCGGTGTGACGTGAGACAAACGCCCCAGCACGGAATCCGGCGGGGAGGCCGGCCATTCTTTTCGCGGTACGATGAAATTGCCTCGCCGAAGTTCTTGGGCAAAGGCTTTGGCCATGAGAAAATAGCCGGAAAAATTCGGGTGCAAATGTTCGAACAGCAATTCATTCCCGACAATGTGGTAGGGCGAATGGGCGTCAAAGACGGAATCCATCGGAACAACCGGTACGTGAAATTTGTCGGAAACCTGTTCAATAATTCGATTGAATTCCTCACTTGCCCGAAAGCGGAGGGCATCTAAGTCGGCTGCCCGGCGAAAATAGCGGTGGGCTGCCGCTTCATCCCCCACACTCAAATAGCAAGTTCCCATTTGAAATGCACAGTCGGCAAACGTACTGTCCGTGTGGTAGGCCAAACGAAAGGCTTCCAACGCTTCGGAATAGTGCCGCTTTTTCAGGAGATTTTTTCCCCTCTCATTGGCCGCCGTCCACCGATTTCGAACCGAATCCGCCACGGGCGGGAAAAAGGTGGAAACAAACGGTTTTAAACTGCGCAGGTTGCACACAAGGGTACTGGTGACCACAGGAATGTGGTGGTCTCGGGCAATTTTTAGAATTTCCCGTAAATTAGCTCGAAAATTGTCGCGCGCACACCGGTAATCGCGACTCCCGTAGGGAATGGTTCGTTTTCGAACCACATTGGCCATGAGGGTACGGCCACCGCCCTGTGCCCTGGAACCGTGCAGGACAGCTTGAATGGAAGATAGTGTATTTTTAAGCAGCAAAAAGGTTCTAAAATGCTCCAATTTCAAATACAATTTAATGAGGGAGCGATTACGCCCCAAATATTCGGTGGAGCCAACGCCCAGGGCCCCGTAAAATTCGTTGTGCCCCATGTAAATCAGAAAAAGGTCGGGCTGGTAGTGAACCAGTTCGTGTATAAAATCCAGTACTGTGTAACTATTGACTGCCGAAATGCCGAAATTAATCACCTCCATATTTTTTTGGGGGAAAAGCGCCTGCAGTCGATCTTCGAGCAGGCTGGAAACACGAGCATTCAATTCAAACGGAAACCCGGCCGTTGTGGATCCCCCCAGGAAAAAGATGCGAAAAGTGTTGGGCGCTTTTTGAACGGGGAACACCTCTTCAAAAAGCTCCGGGATTGTTAGGTCTCGACTGGAAAAATAGCGGCGGGCAACTTTTTTATTGAGTTGGTAGTAGGCGCGGCCGCCGTAGTGTTTCACCAAAATCAGGTCCAAATCCCCCCCGTAATGACCCAACCGGAGCCCGATTTCCAGAAGGGCGAAAAAAAGCAGCGGGATCAATATCAAAATAGCGGAAAAAATGACCCGTTTGGCCGGCGTCAATGTTCGCTCCGGCAAGTGAACAGAAGGATGTTTCTTTTTTCTCTTTTTGGCACTCATTTTAATAGGCGCTTAACTGAAAAATAGCCTGAAATTTCTGTCCGATTAATGGTTCACTTCACAACATCGTAAAAAATAAGGGAGGAAGCCTCCGCCTCCTCCCTTTCACCTCTTGGAATGTCATCTGACACTATTTCATGAGCAACATTTTCTTGGTTGCTTTGAATTTTCCGGCTTCAATCTGGTAAATGTAAATTCCGGAACCCATTTGACGTCCGCTGTCGTCCCTTCCATTCCATTTAATGGTGTAGGAACCCGCAGGCATTTTTGCATTCACCAGCGTAGCGATCTTTTGTCCCAACATATTGTACACGGCCAACCGTACGTGCGTCGTTTTGGGCAGGTCGTAGGCAATTTCGGTTGTGGGATTAAATGGATTCGGATAATTTTGCCTAAGCGCAAAATGTTTCGGAATCACATTTTTCTTGGCAGAATAGACGCCTAATTTTGCGCGCAGGCTGCCGAATGTGTCCGTAGGTGCAGCGTAGAAATTGGACGTAATTGGAATGACCAGGCTGTGGTTGACGCCGAATCCGGCCTCGTTGTCCAAGTACGAAACGCCACCGTTCAACGTATCCACACCGTCGGCTACAATACCGTATTTGTACAGCAACGCCGATTTGGAACCTTGCGGAAAGGTCACCTGCGTCGTCCAAATTCCGTCACCGGCCACCGCGTCACCTTTGGTGGTGCCGTCGTCGTAGAGCCGAACCATGACGTTCACCGTGTCGTCGTAAGTCCAGCTTCCTCCCCAAGCCCCTAATTCCGGCTTGTCGCCTTTCATCCACACGGATTTAATGTTGTGGAAGGGCTTGTTGTGGAAAGTCTCGGTGGCGCCGTTGACATCTACGGAAAATTGAACCGTAATGTCAAAGGGCAGGTCCACACCGGCGTAACCCAAATTCGGCTTGATGGGCTCAAGGGTTAAATCCGAGCCGGTAAACG
>CAZOHG010000022.1:32885-35632 GCA_964579725.1 uncultured Deferribacteres bacterium | reverse complement strand
CTGAAACGTCACATTCGCCGTCTGGCCAATCACGCTCTGGTCGTTGAAAAAGACCGTCGCCGCAGAATCGCCTCCGGCTTTCGCCGTAAACTTCCGATTGCCGATCGACTCCCATTTGCCCCCCTGCGTCTCAAAATTCACCCAATTGGCCGAGTCCTCAATCACAAACTTGTACTCCAATTCCTGCCCAACTGCACTCTCCGCTATCGGAATCGTCACCGAGTACAAATCCGGATTCGACGCCTCCGGCCACAGGTGAAACTCATTGCCCTTCCACTCCTCGGCATTCGGGTACGCCTCATTCTCAAACGAACCCCGCATCACCACAATGTTCTTCGACGGATCAAAATTGCCCAACTGACGCTGAACACTCATGTCCACCGTAAACGTGTGCGGATTCTTCAACTGACGCAACGACCCAAACCGATCCATCGGAAGCACGTCCAATGCACTCACGTCTGAAATCACCGCCGTGTGATTCACCCCAAAACCTGCCTCGTTGTCCAAGTACGAAACACCACCGTTCAACGTGTCCGTGCTGTCCGCCACAACCCCGTACTTGTACATGATCGCCGACATCGACCCCGACGGAAAAACCACCTCCGCCGAGTATATCAAATCCCCGGCTACCTTGTCCCCCCCGTGCACTCCGTCGTCGTACATCTTCACCATCACGTTCGTCGTGTCATCGTTCGTCCAGCTTCCTCCCCAAGCCCCTAACTCCGGCTTGTCGCCTTTTATCCAAACCCCCTTAATGTTGTGAAATAAGTTGTTGTGGTAAGTCTCCGTCGCATTCCGAACATCCACCGTAAACCGTACCGTCACATCCTGATTCAACGGCGTGCCCGCGTAACCCAAATTCGGCTTGATGGGCTCAAGGGTTAAATCCGAGCCGGTAAACGTAAATTTGTGGTTGCTGCCACTCTCCCAACCACCGTCCAAAAAATGCTCGTGGGGAGCCGCCCGGAATTTCCACTCAAAGTCCGTCCCCGACGGAGCCGTGAGCGCTACCGTCACCGTGTACAAACTCGGGTTGAACAAACTCGGCTTCAGCATGTAATCGTTCGATTCCGCCCAGCCGTTGAATCCGCCCAATACCCGCAGCGTGTCCGACGCCGGATCAAACCAACCCTTGCTGATTAAATCCGACATGTCCGCCTGAAACGTCACATTCGCCGTCTGGCCAATCACGCTCTGGTCGTTGAAAAAGACCACGTCCAAAACCTGACCACCAGAAGCCAATGTAAAGGAACGATTCCCAATGCTTTCCCAAGTACCGCCTTGAGTTGTATTGTCTGCTGCGTTGGCTTTGTCCTCAATCACGTATTTGTATTTAAACGTACTGTCCACACTGGAATTCGGCAAATCAATTTGCAGCGTGTACACATCAGCCGTGCTGCTTTCCGTCAATTGAAAATGATTGCCTTTCCAATCTTCCATGGTGGCATCTGCCTCATTTTCAAAACTCCCGCGAACAACCAGAATTTGCGTCGTCGGGTCGAAATTACCCAACTGTTTCTGAATGCTCATGTTAACCTGAAAGGTCACGGGGTTTTGAGCCATGGCTAAGCCTGCCGTAACAAGCAAAGCCAGTGTGGCGATCAACAAAATCGTCCAACTTTTTTTCATCTCAAACCCTCCTCATGTTAATCGTTGTTACCGGCCAATTCAAAGCACGCACCTTTTTCGAGACATCACCTCCTTTTAAAATGTTAATAAGATGGTAAATTTATTAACGCTTGCCAAACGTCCGAAACTTTGGTAAGCGTAGTCGACCTGTAGGCTTAAATTTCCCATGAGACGCCTTTGCAATCCCGCGCCAAGGGTTAAACCTTGTTCGGTGTCTCGGGAAAACAATTCTTTGTAACCGGCCCGCAAAGCAACCAAATTATGGAAGGTGTATTCCCCTCCCACATTCATGCTTTCCACATTATCGCTTGGATGAAGCGCATCCAAGGAAAGAATCAAACTGTGATTAGCCACGTCGCGCAGGACATCGATGGAAATCCCCACTCGAAACAGGAGAGGCAAATCATAGGCGTCCGTTTGCAAATCGGCGTTCAAATTGGGATTGTTTCCCCAACGAGTGGGGTCGATATCGTGCTGTACCAGCAAATCCTGACCCGACATGCGCATTTTGGTTCCAAAATTAGAAATACTCATGCCGATCATTAAATCCCGCCACTGCGTTCGGTAAAGCGTTCCGATGTCAATCGCCACTCCGCTGGCGTGAGAATTCATAATATGTTCATTAATGTATTTTCCGGTGACACCAATGGAAAAGCGGTCGGTCAGCATTTTGGCATACGTCAGGCCGATTGCGTAGCTACCGGCGCTAAAAGTCTCGCCTGTACCTTCGGGCTGGAGCTCCGTGGTGCGTTCCATTTCCCCCATGCTCAGAACGGTGGCGCTGGCTCCCAGTCGCCCTGCTTCACCTAAATTGAGCACAGCCCCCGCAAAATCGAAATAAATCCCCGCAATCCATTGAGAGTGGTTGAAAATAGCTTCGTTATTTTTCAGGGTTGCTACGCCTCCCGGATTCCAGTACAGGGCCGAGGCATCGTTGGCGACAGCCACAAAGGCGCCTCCCATGCCCACGGCGCGGGAACCCACTCCGATATTCAGGAAGGGCGCGGCCGTCGTCCCCACCTTGGTGACATTTTGAGCCGGTGCCACAGCCCAAGCGGAAAAGAGAACCAAAACGGTCATTATGAGTCTTTTCATAGGAAATTCCTCAACTCAGTTTA
>CAZOHG010000022.1:0-32785 GCA_964579725.1 uncultured Deferribacteres bacterium | reverse complement strand
GTGTTCTATTTGATTACGGCAAACCGGCCGATTTTTTCGCCGATTTTCTTTCCCGAGGCGTCCCTTGCCTCAATGTAGTAAATGTACACGCCGTAGGCAATATCGAGATTATCTTTCGTCAACATATTCCAAACGGCTGTGCCGTCAAAAATACCAGAATTGTGTTCGATGGTCGCCACCAAGTCCCCCCGAACGGTGTAAATCCGAATAGTGGCCTGAGGCGGCAGATGCGTAAAATGTAGCTCTCGCGGACCGCGGCCACTGGAATAGGGATTCGGCGGTTCCCAAGTGGCACCCACCACGTAGGGATTTGGCACCACTTTAATCCGATTCAGAGAAGAATCGGTCACAGCCACGCGGTAGTCGACCTTGGGTGCCTCAGAGGTGTACACAAAAGCGTCTCCCGGCTGGAAGGGTTTTCGTGTTCGGATTTTCAGCGTGTCGCCTGAGCCCGGGTGGTGTGCCAAACTGTCATTTCCCGCAATGGAAAGGGCCCAGGTCACAAAGGACGTGTCCGGTGTTTTTTCAAAGAAAATAATATTGTCCAAACTGGAAAAATAGCCGGCTTTAATAAACGACGGATGCAAAGGATTGTCAATAAAGGCGTAGTGCAACGTGTCGTGTGTGGTCGGGTCCATCGCTACAAAATTGGTCGGTACAGACGGAATCGTAATCGGAACACCGTTCTGGTAAACCGTCAGAGGATCGGAATGACCCACAAGTTCATCGGAAAAAATAACGTCGTAATCGCGGGGGTAATCCACACCCCTGGGCTGAATGCCGGCAAAATCAAAGGGGGAAAAAGTAATGACGTAGGCGGTATCCGGACGCGGAAACCAACCCGAATGCTTGGCGTCTTTGCGGACATCCCAATCGTTGCGAACGGTTAGTCGCAGACCGTCAAAGAAATCCCGACCTTCCGGATCGGTGGAACGATCAATGAGTGTGTCTCCATCCGAACTCACCACAAGAAAAGGCACGTTGAGCAATGTGTCCGGTACGTCCGGATTGGTCAAATCCACAACGGCGTACCTGGACGCCTTGGGGACGACGCTTTTTCCTTCTTTCCCCAAAAACACCACTTCATATTTGTGGCCCTGTTTGAGGCGAGTGGGGTCAATGACTTCCACGTAAACATGACCGGTGCCAACAGGCGTGCCGCTCGGTTTTAGTTCTACCTGTCCCGGTTTGGGGCCCTTGTACCCTGCCGAAGGGGCTTCAGGCCGCACAATCGCCACGTTGGACCCCATGGACTCAATGACACCCGCGGCACCAATAACAATGGATTTTGCCGTTTCAGTTGGAGGAATTCCGTGTTCCGGATCGCCGTGGTCGTAGGCCGTGACGGCGTAGTAATAGGTAAAACCATTTTTGGCGGTGGTGTCCACGAAACTGTGCCGCAGACCGGTGTTGTCCCCCAGATAAAATTCCACGCCGTTTACGGGAACCGGGGTAAACCCCTTGTAAGCATCCACCAAATCGAATTGCGCCATGGGCTTCAAATAGGTTTTCGAGCCGTAGCCGTCTGTGATCGGAATAGCGTCATGAAAACTAGGGTCCGACGAACGGTAGATTCGATAGCCTTCAAAATCGTAGCCGGAAATGGGGTCTTTGGAAATCTCGGCTTTGTCATCCCAATAGAGGGTCACTTTATTATTCCCGGGCACCGCGGTTAAGGTCGGAATGTACGGAGCCTTTGCAAAATTGTAGTTGTTTGCGTAGGCTTCCTTGACCCATTGGGTATTGCGCAGCAATTCGTCGTGGTCCCAACCGAAGACCATGGCCATGGAAAAACGTTCAATTTGTTGCGGGACGCTGGGGAAATAACCGGAGGCAAACATGAAATCGGCATCGGCGTCCTGAAGAGCCGCATTGAGGTAGCCCGGGGTGGAGTATTTCCAGATTTTTTCGTCGTCATTTAGGGGCACAAAATTAAAAGGCTTAAAATTGAAAAAACTGGTCAACCCAATCATGTCCGATTCATTAATATCGGTCTTGTCAATGTGCGGCTCACCGGGTTCACCTGTGTCAATTAGAGTGCCATTTGGACCAGGCTGCCAGCCGGAAGTCGGTTTGCCGTCGCCTTCACCCGTGTCGCCTGTACCCGGCACCCCGTCCAGTCCGACGTCGTCCGTCAGCGGATCCCAGTTGCCATCATTGTCAATACCATCGTCCCGGCGCTCGTCAATCATCGGATTGTCCAGGCCTTCGCCGGTAAAATAGTCCTTGTATTTTAACCCCAGATACAAATAATTATTCTGATAGGTTCCCGGAGCAATTTCAATTTTGCTGCCGTCGTTCTCGTCAATGAGGCCGTTCAAGTTGTCATCAAAATTGTTGTTTGGAATTTCTTTTAAAACATCTCCCGGCTTGAAGACTTTTTGTTTTCCGTTGTCCAAAATAACCAGACTGTCCGACGGCATGGTCGTTACCGTGCGTTTGTAGGTTTTGTAATCAATGACAACAATCTGATCGCCCGCATTTAAGGTGACGGGGTCCCAAAGGCTGGTGGTAATGGTAGGACCCGGGCCGTTCTTCCCATCGTCGTCATTATCGATTCCATCGTAGGGATTGCCAGGGCTTTCCAAAAAGGCGTACCCGAGCCAGGCAACGGGTGACCAACCGGTGTCGCCCGTGTTGTCGAAATCCCAGGAATAGGCCAAATCATTGTCCAGATCGTAGGCAGCATTGTCATCTGCGTAGTCTCCACCCCCTTTTTCAGAATGCCCCATCATGTTCCCCACCATCATTCCAAAAACCAGTTTATTGTAGGCGGTGGTTCCGATATTTTTAATATCGTACAACCAAAAGAGGGCATCTTGCACCAGTGCATTGGACCATTGCATCCCCCTGGCCGTTACCAGCATACCCAATCCGCCCCGTGAGCTGTCCGTGGAATCGGGGTAAAACGCAAATTCTTTGTCGTTGTAGTCATCCATGACAAAATAGCTTTCCTGATCGGCATTAAAAATATTTTTGCCGAAATAACCGTCCCAGGAACCCGGCCAGCCGGGGTCGACTTTGTCTTCCATTTTATCCGGCCAAAAGGATGGCCAGGACCAGGGCCATTGACTCATGGCTACTTTATTCGAATCGGGATTGGAATAGCCGGGCAGGGGAAGCCAGGTATACCACTCGCCTCCTGGCCCGCGCTGGCCGGTTCGCGCCCCTGCTTCGGGGCCGTCCGGCGCCACGGCAATGTGTTTCAAAGTACCGTGCACGTCTGTCACTTCCGTGGCAACGTACAAATCGGCATCCCCCACATACGTGTGCCCCGAGTTAATAGGAAACTCGGCACCGTAATCGGCCGGAGCTGTTGTTTTTCGGCCAATAAATCCGGTATTGTAAAAGGTCGTCCGAATTTGATTGCCCGAATGAATGCCCTTTTTCCGATATTTGATGTCGCCGTGCGCCTTCACCTGCGCGGCACTCAAGGCAGGAAGAAGAAAAATCATAGCCGTCAAAATCAATCCGAGAAACCGTCTCATAATTTCACGCTCATTTTTATTTGTTTTATCCAAAAAGCTTGTCTGTCGGGGTTCATTTTAAGCACGTCGCACATTTTATCAGATCGTTTTCCGATTGCTTCTCAAAGATCAATTGCCAAACCGATTTGCACCTTTCTCGGGGGGGCGTACCAATCAGGATGGGTGAAAAAGTCCTTCACCGTCCCCACCCGCTGCGGCGATTCGTGCACGTACAGTTCGTCCAATGTGTAGTCGGGTTTTCCTGTGTCCGTGTACACATTTGTGGCGTTTTTCCGATCAAATACATTGTACACATTCATAAAAAGAGAAAGCGTCCGCCCCTGAATCCTGAAATTTCGATTCATGTACAAATCAAATGTGAGCTGACTCGGCTTCCGAGCGCTGTTGTCCCGCAAACCGGCGAAAGCACTGGCTCCCACGATTGTTCCCCGCCGGTACGTCGGCGTATAGGGTAGTCCGGTTGCAAATCGACCCAGAAGACTTACCCACCAGGTCTTGTCCCCGACACCAATGTTGGCGTTCAGCGTGTGCCGCTGATCCCAATTCAGCGGAATCATTTGCAAACGGGGTTCTTTTTTCGCCTGAATCTCATTAAAAGCGTCATTCGGATTGGAGTAGGTGCCTTCGGCAATCATAAAAGAATAATCCAGCGAAGCCGAAAAGTGATGGGCATATTTTTTCTGAACCGAAACCGTTACGCCGCGAACATTGGAATAATCCTTGTTTTCGTATTGCGAATACCAAACCCCGGGCAAAGCCACTTCAATAGGCGGACTGGTTCCCACCCAATCCCGTACATCCCGGTAAAATAGGGTGGCATCCATAACCAAATTTCGGACAATTTCCTGCTGCAAACCGATTTCGTACTCAACCGTGCGCTGCGCATTCAAATCGGGATTTCCGACCACCGTGCTGCCGGAAGATTGCGTCACCTTAAAATCGGGTTTGGCGTACAAATATTCAAACAAGGGCATCTGGAAAAAATGCCCGTACGAAAAATGAATGACGCCGCGATCCGTAATCGGGTAGGCAACAGCCAAACGGGGACTCACCTGCATTTTCGGGTGAACACTTTTGAACCAAAAACTTTCCCGTTCCCTTAAGGTGTAAGGAATTAAGGTAGAATCCGGGGCTCCGGGCGTGTAGTTTTTGTACTTGTGGCGCGGTTTAATGGGAAAAAACACATCCGGGTCACTGGGATCGGCCAAAATTTGGGCATCTGCCTGAAACATATCGAAGCGTACGCCGATATTCATGATCATACTTTTTAATTCGATTTTGTCCTGAACGTATGCTGACAATTCGTAGGGATGATGTTCATATACATCGTGGTAAGGGGTCGTAGTTGAAGGAACATCCGGCTGAAAGGGCCGAATTTCCTCGCTCCCTTTACGCTTCGGACGAATGGTAAACCAGTTGTACGTCAGATCGTGGCGCCGAAATTCAAATCCCGCTTTGACCTGGTGCTTTGTATTCACCTGACTGGTAATGTCAAATTTTGCCACCCAGTAAGCGGTGCTCCGTTTGAAATGATCCAGCAACGCTCCTGCCCGCGCCAAACTGTAGGAGGTAGGCGCATTCAGAGAATCGGGATGCACGTACCCGTGGGGGTCCGCTGGATTAACGATCCAGTTGGTGGTGTCTGCGGGGTCTTTTATGTAATCGGGTGTGTCGTAAGGATTGGGATAAACGTAATGTTTGTAATTCCGGTAAAAGCGAGTCACTCGAAAATTGTAGAATGTGCTCGGAGAAAGAACATGGTCCAAAGCCCACTGATGAGTCCAACTTCTCTCAAAACGTTTGTAGTCCCCTTCGGGATTGTATTTAAAATAATGGTTGTAATATTTAAATTTGTGATCATTAAAAATCAGTTGGTAATTCATCTTGAGGGAAGGGGTTATTTTGTAGGTGATTTTTTGTTGAATAATCGCACGCCGGTCAAAATTCATGGGAACCCAGGCGCTGTCGCCGGGAACACCCTGGGGCAAATAAAGCCTCCTGCCGTAAAGCCAGCCATCATCGTAAAAATACCGTGCCATGGAAAAAAACAGCAGTTTTTTGTGCGTAAACGGAATGGGGCCACTGAGGCTGCCTTGAATATTGTGAATGTTGAGGGGATTAATTTTTTCGAGATGATTAAACACATCGGTGTGCCGCGTGAGGTAATCGCCGGAATAGGATTTGAGCTGACCTTTTAGCCGATTGCTCCCTTCTTTGGTCACAATATTGACAATCCCCGACATGGCTTGCCCGTACTCGGCATTGAACGTCCCGCTAATGACTTGCATTTCTTCAATGGAGCTGTTGTCCACCTGCACACCCATGTCACCGGAAAAAACGTCCGTCGCCGCGACGCCGTCAATCCAGTAAGCCACTTCTCCCGAACGCCCGCCGCGAATGTGCAACCCGCCAAAACTATCTTTTACCAGACCCGCCTGAATTTGAAGAATATCGCTCATTTCCTGCGCCGGAAGACTCTTAATTTGATCGGCTCCAACAGCCGCCATGGAATAGGTCATGTCTTTTTGAACCGGGGGGCGCTGCGCCACAACCGTTACCGCCTGAGCCGCTTGCAGAACCGTAGGGCTGAGTTCGAAATTGACAATCGTGGTTTGGTCGATGCCCACCCGGACTTGTTGCTTCCGTACGGGCGTGTAGCCAATCATTTCGGCCCGAACCGTGTACACGCCGGGGGGAATATTAAGAATAAAATACTCGCCCTTTAAATTGGTTGCCGCACCAAGAGTCGTTCCTTCGATTAGGACGTTCACACCGGGGAGGGGAGTTTTGCTTTGGGCATCCACAATTTTTCCGGCGATTTTGCCTTTTGTGCCTGCCCGCAGATTTGGGGTGAGTCCGAACAGCGTGAGAAGAACCAAACCGAATAGCCATCTCCTTTTCATAGGAAGCTTCCCGTTTTTTTGAGGGTTTCGCTGGGACCGTCAGCCGAAATAAAATACGTCACTCATAATAGAGTTACATGCTAAAGTTAAAAAATTAAGTTTAGTTTGTCAAGGAAAAATTTGTGCCTAAAAAGAAATTCCTGACAAAATGAAGGCTTAAAAGAAACGCACACGTTTGAATTTTTGTCCTCCGACAGAAAAAAATGGCACCTTTTTGCCAAAGAGTCTATCCGGTGACAGAAAAACCTCAGGCTCCGGCTCCAAAATTGACTTTCCCCGTGGTCAAAAGTTTCGGTAAGCCAATCCTTTTTCAGCCTTTTCCGCTAACTTTCTTCCCCAAAAACAAATTGTGAAAGGCAAGACAAGCCTATTTTTAAAATCTTCTTGACTCTCTCAAAAAGTTGCCGTAAATTCAATGAAAATGAGTGCCAATGCCGATAGCAAAACAGTCCAAACCCTTGAGGAAGCCGAGGCTTTTACCCGAACGCTGGCCACATCCCACTACGAAAATTTTTTGGTGGGTAGTGTTCTCATTCCGAAGGAAAAGCGCCAGCACGTTTACAATCTTTACGCTTTTGCACGGACAGCCGACGACCTGGCCGACGAAATTTCGGACTCCACCCAAAGTTTGGCTGCGCTGGACGCTTTCGAAGCGGACTTAAAAGCCTGCTTCCAAGGGGAAGCAAGGGGGCCGATTTTTGTGGCGCTTTCCCGGACTATCCGGGAATTCAACCTGTCAATCGAACCTTTTCAACGACTACTCACTGCTTTTCGGCAGGACCGGCGCCAAAATCGCTACCAAACTTTTAACGATTTGTTGAACTATTGCCAGAATTCCGCCAACCCGGTCGGCGAGATTTTTCTTCAGCTTTTCGGCTACCGGGAGACGAAACTGATTCCGTACTCCGACGCGATTTGCACCGGACTGCAATTGGCGAATTTTTGGCAGGACGTGGCCCGCGACGCCCGGAAAAATCGCCTTTATTTGCCGCTGGAAGATTTGAAAAAACACGGGGTTTCCGAGCAAGAAATTTTTGAAAAACAATTTACTGAAAACTTTCGTACATTAATGGCGTTTGAGATATCGCGTACCCAGACGTACTTTGACCGCGGGAAAAAGCTGTTTGAATTTCTCGGTAGAGACATTTTATTGGATGTCCGTCTTTTTGTGGCCGGAGGGGAAGCGGTGCTGAAAGCCATCCGAAAAATCGATTACAATGTACTTTCTCAAAGACCGATTTTAACGAAAAAAGACCAGGCGCGCCTGTTTGCCCGGGAGTGGTGGAAGAGCAAGAGGACCTTTTTATGGCGGTAAATCCACACGAAATCTACAATACCCCCAAAAAGCGGCACGTAACCCTTCAAGAGGCGTACACCTATTGTAAAAACCTGACCCGTGACCGCGCCAAAAACTTCTACTACGCTTTTCTTTTTCTACCACGAGAAAAACGCCTGGCGATTTACGCAACCTACGCATTTTGTCGCTACAGCGACGATTTGGCAGACGACGAATCCATTACCAACCGCGCCGAGCTCTTTAAGGAATGGCGTCAGGCCTTGAACCAGTGTTACTACGGCGACGTACACCACCCCATTCTTATTGCTCTTCAGGATGTGGTTCACAAGTACCACATCCCGAAATCCTATTTCGACCAGCTCATTGAAGGAATGGAAATGGACCTCTCCATTACGCGCTACCACACCTTTGAAGAACTGTACGAGTACGCCTACCGCGCCGCCTCGATTGTCGGTCTTATTTCCATTGAAATTTTCGGCTACAAAAACAAACGCACGCAGGAATACGCTAAAAATCTGGGCATTGCTCTCCAATTGACCAATATTCTGCGGGACGTGAAGGAGGATGCCCAGCGGGGACGCATTTATCTTCCCAAAGAAGATCTGGAAAAATTCCAGGTGACGGAAAAGGACCTTTTCGACGGACGGTACCTTCCGTCGTTTATTCGCCTAATGGAATATGAAGCTGCCCGGGCGGTCTACTACTACGAGCGCGCCACCGAACTCATTCCCCCCGAAGACCGCAGTTTGCTGGCTACGGCGGAAATCATGAAAAACATCTATTTCCGAATTCTTCAGGAAATGACCAAAGCTGGCTTCGACGTGTTCCGCACCGATCCCCGCATTTCCAAAATCCAAAAAATATGGATTGCCTTTCGCACCTGGCTGAAGATTAAATTGGGGAAAAAATAGTGCCGAAACGGGTGGCCGTTGTAGGCGGAGGTTTAGCCGGACTTTCCGCAGCCGTCCGCCTGACGGCTGCAGGAGTTCCGTGCACCCTTTTTGAAAAGCGCCCCTACCTCGGGGGAAGGGTTTCCTCTTTTCCGGATCCCCAAACCGGTTGGGTGTTGGACAACGGCCCCCATTTGTTGGTGGGCGCTTACCAAGCCACCCGGCGTTTCCTCCAAAAAATCGGCTCCGCAGATAAAATTCACTTTCAAGACAATTTACAGGTGCTGTATTTTGATGTAAAAAGAGGCTGGGGCGGTCTCAAGGCGCTGGCGATTCCGGCGCCTTTTCACTTGTTAGGCGCTTTGGCCCGATTCCGCTTTCTGACGCCAGCGGAGCGCCTGGCCGTGTTGAAAGGGCTGTGGGCGCTCCGCAAAATGCCGGAAAGCCCCTCTTTGGATCAAATTTCTCTGGCCGACTGGCTCACGGCGCACGGCCAGCCGGAGGGCAGCCGTCGCTTTTTCTGGGAGGTGTTGGCTCTGGCCATGTTTAACGCCGCTTCCGCGGACATTAGCCTTCTGAATTTCCACCGCGTTTTGCACAAAGCCTTTTTTGGCGAGAAAAAAAACGCGCGTTTGGGCTGGGCAACCGAACCTTTTGACACCGCTTTCGGCGGCGCGGCGGAAACCTTTCTCACCCAAAATGGCAGCAAAATTCACAAAAATGAACCGATTTTCCAATTGAAAACGGAAAACGGACACGGAACCGCACTGCTTGGGAAAAGCGGACGTTTCTCCAATTTTGACCAAATCGTTCTGGCTCTCCCGCCACCCCAAGTAGCGGCCTTGTTGCCCCCTCGCCTTCAAACACAAATTCCCTTAAACGGGTTTCGTCCCTCACCCATAGTCACCGTTCACCTTTTTCTGAAACGGAGGGTTTTTGCGGCACCGTTTCTGTCGTTTGTGGGCGGAACGGCGCAATGGATTTTCAACCTGAATGTTCTTCGAGCAAGCCCCCGGTGGGAGGGCTACGGGTACAGCGCTGTGGTCAGCGGGGCGGAAAAGGAAGTCGTACACAGAAAAACCGACCTGATTGCGCACATATTCCGGGATTTGAAGCAAATAGAACCGCAACTCCAGGAGAGCGACCTTTTGCACAGCCGGGTGGTCAAAGAGCGGCTGGGCACGTACGTGGTTGTACCCGGCGGCGAGGCCCGTCGTCCCACGGCAAAAACGCCGCTTTCCAACGTCTTTTTGGCCGGTGGGTGGACGCAAACGGGACTGCCCGACACAATCGAAAGCGCCGTTCTCAGCGGTGAGCACGCTGCCCAAGCCATTTTGGAACCGTAACCCGCCGCCTTTTTTTGTCATTTCGCCAAAATATTTTTCCACACTACAAAAAAATGCTTGACAAGCTATTGTTACGGTTTTATATTGTATTAGTACTATAATACAATTGACGAAACCATGACCATTCAGATTGAACCGAGAAAAGGCGTTCCTCTCTATTTTCAGATAATGGAGGAGATTAAACACCTTCTTGCTGCCGGACAGTTGGCTCCCGGCGACAGGCTGCCCACAGTGCGGCAATTGGCAGTCGATCTTGCCATTAACCCCAACACCGTGGCCAAAGCCTACGACGAACTGCGTCGGGAGGGCTTTTTGGACGTGCGTCAGGGGATCGGCACGTTTGTCACACGTAGCCGTCCGCAATTTAGTGAGACTGCTCGGCAGAAAAAACTTCAAACGCTTTGCGAAGCCTTTTGGCTGGAGGCACAAAAATACGGGTTTAGCCCTTCAGACCTTGTGAAATGTCTTGGAGAACTGGACAGGTCAAAATGAATCGTCTGGGAAAACTAAACGGAAAATCGCCGCTCGATTTCGAGCCGGCTTGCGAAGCGCTCAAAGAGTCGAATCGAAAAATCCCCTCCTGCAGGAAAGACTTCGACGCTCGGCAGCAGACAGGAAAAAACCACTTGACGCAATACACTTTTTTACGTGAATGAAGGAGTACCAATCATGGCCAAATTTACGGAAGAACCTGTACCCAAGAAAAAATCGCTGCAAAAGACGCCGCACCACCAAATGAATTTTGTGGGTATTCTCGTGTTTTTGGTGTTTGTTGTGGGCGGAGGGTACTTGACCTTTCACTTTCAAAAGGGGATGTACCTCTTAGCGGGTCTTCTGTTGGGCGGATATTTTTCTCTGTCACCCAAAATTGTGGCGCAATGGGAGAAAGCCATTGTACTGCGTTTCGGGAAATTCCACCGGCAATTAAACCCTGGTTTGCACTGGATTTTCCCGTTGGTCGACCGGGTTGCCTACTGGATTGACCAACGGGTGCGCACCACATCTTTTTCGGCAGAAAAAACATTGACCAAAGACTCAGTACCCGTTGATGTGGACGCCGTGCTGTTTTGGGTTGTGTGGGACGCTCAGCGCGCAGCCCTGGAAGTGGAAAATTACCAATCGGCCATTTCCTGGGCGGCCCAGACCGCACTGCGAGATTTGATCGGCCGCACTTTGTTGGCCGACGTGCTGGCGGGCCGGCAAACCTTGGATGCCGAATTGCAGAAACTCATTGACGAGCGGACCGAACCGTGGGGGGTCACGGTGCAATCAGTGGAAATACGCGACGTGGTGATCCCCGAAATTTTGGAGGACGCCATGAGTCGCCAGGCGCAGGCCGAACGGGAGCGGCAAGCGCGCGTTATTTTAGGAGATGCCGAGCGACAGATTGCCGACAAATTCATGGAGGCGGCCAAGCTTTACCAAAACAATCCGGTTGCTTTTCATTTGCGTGCCATGAACATGTTGTACGAGGGCTTAAAAGAAAAGGGCGCCCTGATTGTGGTTCCCTCCACGGCCGTTGAATCCATGGGCCTCGGCACCATTACCGGACTTTCGGCCCTGGGGAAGGAATTCCAACCACCTCAACAAACCTGAGTGCGAATACTCGAAAAATTTTCGGGAAAGGGATTTGCAATGAAATCTTTTTTTCGGCTTTTCGCCACACTTTTGCTTTTACTTGCGTTAACTTCCACGAGGGGCTTTTCGGCAAAACGGCAGCCGCTGGCCACCCGTGGCACCTTTGAGATTCGTCTCGGCGGGAAAAAAGTCGGCACCCATTCCTACCGCCTTTTTCCAAATGCCGCCGGCTTTTCTCTCACTTCCAAAACGGAGATCCGTTCGATTGTCCGCCTTCTTTTCTTCGAAAAGACCCAGTTGGACACCCGCTTTTCGCCGCTTTCTTACCGCGTCACCGTTGTTTTGCCCTACGGCGCTCAGGAAGTACGCGCCCGCTGCTTCCGCGACAGTATTTTCCTCAGGTACCGACGTTCTCTGCAAAGACCTTTTAAAAAATTGGTCCTAAAGAGAAAAACGCCTCTTTTTCTCCTGGACAATAATATGCTCGACCATTGGGAGGTTTTGCTTCGGGCAGTTACATTCCAAGACACGGCGGGCACAACCGTTTTTGCCCTGATTCCTCAAGCCCTGAAAATTGTTCCTGTTGCCATTCAAAAAACAGGGGACGACACCCTTTTGGTCGCGGGAAAATCCCAATCGGTGCAAAAAATCAGTTTCCGTTTTGCGGGAATTTCGGCAACGGGGTGGTTCGACTCAAAAAGCCGCCGATTGGAAAAACTTGTGATTCCGGCCCAAAATTTTTCGATGCGGCGGCTGGCCCATTTTCGGGATTTTTCACTGTCCGAGCGGGATTCTCTTCTCCAGAGGCTGGAAAAATCTCCGTCCCCCAAAAGCTCCGCCGGATTTCTTTCGAAGGAGGTCTCTTTCAAAAGCGATTCCCTGCTTCTCGCCGGAACCCTCACAATACCCAAATCGGATGCCCACCGGCGATTTCCGGCTGTTCTTTTTATTTCGGGCTCGGGACCCGTCGATCGAGATGAAAATGCCCAGGCCGTTCACATCAATTTCTTCCCGCCACTGGCCACCACTTTAACCCGGGGCGGCTTTGTCACATTGCGCTACGACAAACGGGGTGTGGGAAAAAGTCAGGGCCATTTCCGACAGGCTGATTTGGACGACCTGGTGGCGGATGCGGCGGCAGCGCTCCACTTTCTCACGCGTCAACCCTTTGTCGACTCCACCCGTGTCGCCATTGTGGGACACAGTGAGGGCGCGATTATTGGCTTAATTTTGGCTTCACAGCGGCAAAACCTCGGAGCGCTGGTCTTAATGGCCGGAACCGCGCGTCATTTGGACGACGTGGTCCTCGACCAGATTGCCTATCTCGAAAAATTAAAAGGAACCAGCCCCGAAAAAATAGCCCAAGTGCTCCGGCAGCAACGCGATTTTTTCCGCAAAGTCAAAAGCGGGAAACTCACCGGTGTGACCCCTCAGGGCAACGCCGACTGGTGGCGGGAACATCTCGCTTTTGATCCGTTGAAAGCCGTGTGCCGAATCAAAGTACCCCTTCTCATTCTTAACGGTGCCAAAGACTACCAGGTTTCGGCGGAGAAAGATGCCCGGGCGCTCTACCGGCAGGCAAAATCCTGCGGAGTGGACGCTACGCTAAAAATCTACCCCAATCTGGACCATCTCTTTAAGCCTGTTCAGGGAAAATCGACGCCCAAACTCTATTTCAAGCCGGGTCGGAAAATTTCACCCCGGGTTCAGAGAGACTTGTTGACGTGGCTCAGGGAAAAATTGAAGTAAAAAACCGCAGGAGTGAAGGTTCAAGCAGGTTATTGAAGTGATTCTTCCAAATGGGTACGTGTAAAGGAGACCGTTGAAATGGAAAAAAAGGATGAAAAAAAATCCCAATATTATTTTTTATTTTTTTATTGGAACCCAAAGGACAAACGCTTGTTTGTTCCCAAGCGCCTTGGTTTCGGCTGGACGGTTAATTTTGCCCACCCGCTGGCCATTCCTCTTTTGCTTGGGATTCTGATTGTGACCATAGTAGCTATTCGACTGTTGTAATGGCGGTCGGGAAATTTCAGAGACAGCCTTGGAAGATTTTCCGGCAAAAACAAAAACGAACAGGAGGCCAACCATGCTCATGACAACCACTGAAAACATTCCGGGAAAGGAAGTGACCCAGGTGCTGGGATTGGTACGCGGGAATACGGTGCGTTCCAAGAATGTTTTTCGGGACATTGGAGCGGGCCTTAAAACCTTAGTCGGGGGTGAAATCAAAGACTACACCGCCATGTTGGTGGAGGCCAGAGAGGAAGCCCTTTTCCGAATGAGCAAAAAAGCGGAGGAGTTGGGTGCCAACGCCATTGTCATGGTGCGTTTTGCCACGTCCAGTATTATGGGTGGCGCTGCCGAAATTTTGGCGTACGGCACAGCCGTCAAAGTAAAATAGGGACCATTCCCGGCCGTCCCGATTTTGGGGGACAGCCCATTTCCATTTTCAGATTCTTGACGTCGGGCAACACACTAAAACGCGCCGCGCTTTTTGTGGCTTTTTCGCTCTTCCAAGCCCCACATCTGTTGGATTGGACGGCTCTTTTCATCCAAGCACCACAATCCCACATGTAGTGATTTCTTGAGCAATTAGACTACTATTTCTGGAATATTGCCTTTTTTATTGCTTTCACGGTTTCATTTTTT
The DNA here is from genome assembly GCA_964579725.1 of uncultured Deferribacteres bacterium. GTDB lineage: Bacteria > Zhuqueibacterota > JdFR-76 > JdFR-76 > BMS3Abin05 > CAZOHG01. Next base: position 18,631 of record CAZOHG010000022.1, on the reverse strand, counting down.
TCCGCCATTTTGTAGCAAACAAATCATCTTTTTCACAAGGATTTGCTTGACTTTTATTCCAAAAATTACTATACTGTAATAAATCCATTTTTCGAAAAATCTTCGGAACATTTTAGTCGAACAAATTCAAAGGAGCTTCAATGGGTCCAATTTAAACACACGAACCAATCGAAAGGAGATGATGTATTTGAAAAAACCGAAATATCTCACACGAATCGAACAAATCTCTCATTTAGGTTTGGGAGAACGTGCCCAACTTAAAAAAGTCACCCAAAAATTTGCCTTCCGCACCAATGAATACTACCTGTCCCTGATCCACTGGGACGATCCCAACGACCCCATTCGCCGCATTGTCATTCCTCACCCGGATGAACTCAAAGAATGGGGCAAATTGGACGCTTCCAACGAAAGTCTGTACACCGTGGCCCCCGGGTTGGAACACAAATACCAGTACACTGCCTTGCTTTTGGTAAACGATGTGTGCGGCGGATTTTGCCGATTCTGTTTTCGAAAACGCCTCTTCCTCAATGGCAACGACGAGGTGGTTCGGGACGTTTCCGAAGGCATCGAATACATCCGGAAGCATTCCCAGATTTCCAATGTGCTGCTCACGGGGGGCGACCCGCTGCTGTTGTCCAGCCGAAAATTAGGGGCCATTATTCGCCAATTGCGCCAAATCGACCACGTGCAGATTATTCGAATTGGCACCAAAATACCGGCTTTCAATCCGTATCGCATTTTGACCGATCCGGCTCTTTTGGAAATGCTCGAGCGGTACAGTACGCCGCGCAAAAAAATCTACATTGTGACCCATTTTAATCACCCGCGTGAACTGACCGACCAGGCCGTTCAGGCACTCCACCTGCTGCAAAAAGCCGGTACGATTCTCGTCAACCAAACGCCTCTCTTACGCGGGATTAATGACAATCCGGATGTTTTAGCCGATCTCATGAACCAGCTCTCCTACGTCGGGGCACCGCCCTACTACATTTTTCAGGGAAGGCCGACGCTGGGCAACAAGCCGTTTGCCATACCCATTGAAGAATCGCTGGAAATTTTTGAGATTGCCAAAATGAAAAGTTCCGGGTTAGCCAAACGAGCCCGTCTGGTCATGTCCCACGAAACGGGCAAGATCGAAATCGTGGGGAAAACAGATGGTTACACGTATTTCCGTTACCACCGCGCTGCAAATCCTGAGGAAAAGGGGCGGTTTATTGTGTTCCGCAGTAATCCGAAAGCCTACTGGTTTGACGACTACGACGAAGCCATTGACGAATATTCCATTAAAAATCCCTATTTGGCGCTTGCTCACAGGGATTGGAGTTCCGCCGTGTAAACGGCTTTTCACCGCCACCCTTGAGAAAAGAAGAAGGCTGTCCTTCTTCTTTTTTTATTCCTGTGAAAAAATGGCGCTTGGGGTGTAATTTTGGGGCACGACTTCTGGAACGCCGTTTCGCTCGGACATTTTTTCCCAAAATCGGCTGTAAAAAAAACGGGGCTTGGACGGGACAAAGGACAATTTTTTCAACCAACTCAACTCAAATGTCAGGCTTCGCTGGTAAATTTCTTGCGCTCCCCTGCAACGAATTTCCGCCGGTTCTCTGGAGAGGTACTCCGCCTCCTGCCAGATGTAGGTTTCTAATTCATTGCGTTCATTCTGGAAATCGGAAAACACCCGAGCCGGACGTTTGAGAAACTCCCGATGGAGCTGTTCGTGCCGCCACCACAGGGAGTTTGGGTCAAAGGTGCTTTCCGCGCGCCAGTGAGTCGGGCACCCCAAAAAGACGGGTTTAAAAACGGACAGGCAGGGGGCTGAGGTTCCTGTGGCAAAGGGCAGAATGCGGCCGTCCGATTTTAATTCCACAATAAAAGACCCCACGGTTTGGCTCTGCCGGATGAGGGGATCGGCTGCGTGCATGCACAAACTGCCGTTGCTCAACTCAGCCGGATGCCTCCCCGCCGCCTTTTCACCGTGGTCTCGCAAAATAGCCGCCATTTTTCGGGGGGTCAAGTGTCCCCGACGCGCGTCCAACAATTCGAGTGCCCGCGTGCGTCGTTTTCGGGCGCCGGAAAAATAGGTAAAGAGAAAACCTTCGTACTTCCGTTTGAAATCCAGCCGTTTTTTCTCCCGAAGTCCTGCCGAGGCTCTGTCGTAGTCTTCGCGCACTGAAATACAATTGGAAATGGCGTAGCGCCCGGAGGAAATTTTCTTCACCACCCATTCACGATTCAGGGTTTCCAGCACAAAGGCTTCCTTAAAATCCGCAATTAAGAACGCATTGTGGTAGGCAAACGCCTTGTGGCGGTACCCGGAAGAGCCCCCCTGCCCGTATTTTTCCAGTAAATCCGTGATCACCTGCACCGCTTCCGCGGCGGAAATACTGCGTTCCAGTGCCAGGCGAATTAAATCCATTCCCAACAATCCTGGCTTTTTTTCGACCCGCTTTTTCTCAAAAAGAGCCTCATTTCCAATGACGACCCCCCACTGATTGACACCCATTTCGCTTCCCCAAATCCAGAAAGGTTTGAAAAGCAGTACTTCGTAGGTCTGGCGCATTTGAGGAATTTCCAGATAGGTAGTGTGCAGGGTTTCTTTGGGTAGATATTGACGTTCAGGGATGCGTACCACGACGTGCGATTCGTCCGGTTCACGGTCGGAATTTTTCGCAAACAGGACACTTCCGTCGCGTGTAAAATCGGGGAGAGCCACAAGGGTGTCACACATAGGAGAACTCCTTGTTTTGTCGGTTACTTTTTGGCTTTTTGGGCCTCGATTTCCGCCCGCTCTTCGGCCAGATCGGTGAGCAGCTTTTTCAATGGCCACCGGATTGAATGAGGCGTCACGGCGGCAAAAAACGGGCGCGGCAATCCCAGCGTTTTGTAAACAGCGACAAATCCGCTGATTTCGGAACGCTGAAAATTAGCGAAAAGAACCAGGCGCGTGTCAAATTGCTGCCAATCGGAATGCCCTTCTTGCCCGTCCAAAATCTCCTCAAGGGTTAGATCAGCCTGACTGGGTGAGATAACCACGGGCGCCGGAAACTCAATTTCGTCGGCAACTTTTCGCAACACGGAAATTTCCTCGTCAGAAAATCCCGCCAACAGCCATTTTTTAGACTTTTTCACAGGGTTTTATTCCTTTAAAAAATCGGGGACGATTCAAAAACGCGTCGCATTTTTGAAAAAAGAGCGGGAGAAAAATCCAGAATAGTACTAACCAAGAAAAGAAAAAGCGAACCGCAAAGCTGGAATCCCCCGCAAACCGACACATCTCATGACAAAAAATTTATTAAACAATTGAAGCTAATCGAGGGAATTATTGTGGGCGATACTGGATTCGAACCAGTGACCTCTGGTATGTGAGACCAGCGCTCTAACCAACTGAGCTAATCGCCCTCTTAGGTGAATTTCAATATAAAAAATATTCTTGATTTTTTCAACAAGAATTTTACAGGTTTTTTCTTTTTGAACTGCCCCCCGGGGCCAACACAGGTCTTGCCCCGGGGGAAATTGGCCGACCCGGTTTTTCGTCAATTCCAGGAAATTTCGTACCGAATGGTAAAACCGCTCAAAAGATCGTGAATTTGCTTTTCCACCGCTTGCTTTTCGCCCCCCGAGACCGAAATTTTGGCCATGGTTCCATACACCGAATGCGGGCCCACCTCTACCTTCAACGAAGAGACGGCTGATTGAACCGGTTCCAGCGCTTCTTCAAAGGCGCGTCGGGCGGCGTCCCAGCGGAGCTGGGGTTTAAAGATTTTACCAATGGCTGTCACCGGCATGGTGTCCAGGATGTAAACGGCTTTGGGAACCGCGGCACGCTCCACAATATTTTCCTTGGCGTAGGCCAAAATTTCTTCCGGTGTGGCAGAAGCGTCCTTTTTCAAGGAGACGTACAGAACCGGCACTTCGCCCGCGTAAACATCGGGCTTTCCAACAGCAGCCGCCAGCGCCACTGCTGGATGCCGGTAGACGGGTTCTTCAATCATGGCCGGATCGATGTTGTGTCCGCCCCGAATGATTAAATCCTTGGCGCGGCCTGTAATCCAAAAATAGCCGTCGTTGTCCTGGCGCCCGATGTCCCCGGTGTTGAACCAACCGGGCTGCACCCAGATTCCCTTGTTGTGTTCCTCCTGAACGTATCCGGGAAACACATTGGGGCCCTTAATCACAATAATGCCCTGTTCGTCGGGTCGGCAATCGCGCACGTAGTGCCCATTTTCATCCAAAATCACGGTTTTCATTGGCTGGTACGGGAATCGAATGCCGATTGACCCCACGCGTCGCTCGCCGTCCTTCGGATTTACGGAACTGGCGCACGTACCTTCGGTGAGTCCGTAGCCTTCCAGAATTTTGATGCCCGTTTTTTTCTCAAAGGCGGTAAAGGTTTCCACCGGCATGGGAGCCGCCCCGCAAATGGCGTATTTTAATGAGCTGACGTCGGCATCTCCAAGGGGGATTTGTAGCAAAGCGGAGTAAACCGTGGGCACGGCACTGAAAAAAGTGACCCGGTATTTCTCAACGATTTTAAAGAAACGCATCATGAATTCCGTATCCCGGTACCCTGCCGCGCTGGGCAACAAAACGGTCGCCCCTTTTGAAAAGGGCGCCAGGCCGGTAATAATAACCCCATTCACATGGTAAAGGGGGAGGCCACACATGAAAACGTCGTCAGAAGTGGCGTCGGCTACGAGGGTAATGGCCCAGGCATCGTGCACTTCCATAAAATGGGTGTGTTTGGCTAACTTTGGCGTTCCGGTGGTACCGCCTGTGTGAAAATAAGCCGCGATTTCGTCCGGGCCAATTTGGCGTCCGCTGTCCAATTTGGCAGGATTGTACCGGTTAATAATGGCGTCGTAGTTGTACACACCGTTGGCCTCATCGCCGGGTCCCATGACCTGAATAATCGCTTTCAGAGTGGGGACGTCTTTTCGAATGGCTTCTACCTTTTGCCAGATGTCCGTACCGGGGACAGGCCCCAGAGCAATGAGCACTTTGGTTTGTGCGGCATTCATAATGCTTTTTATGGCCGACGCTTCGAGCATCGGATTAATGGGATTTACAATCCCTGCCGCTTCGCCGCCCCAGAGAGCAAAATGAGTGTGCGGAATATTCGGCAACAGAATGGTGACCACATCGTTGGGGCCGACGCCGAAATCGGCCAACAGGTTGGCGGTTTGGTGAATCCGTCCGACTAATTGCTGGTAGGTAATTTGGGTGGGATTTTCGTAATCCTTTCCGGAGAGAAAAAAAGTCAAGGCGGTTTTCTGTTCATTCCCTTGAGCGCCACGAAGAATCATCTCGTACGTATTGCGCACGGGAATATTCTTTTCAATGGGCGTTTTTTCAATTTCTTCGATGTCGTGTAAATTTCGAATAAGCATAGGACCTCCTCACACCAAAACGTGAATAAAATGGATTGTAGGTTTCAAACCTTTTGAATAAAGTCGCGAATCATTTGGGTTGTCAGTTCCGGCTGTTCAAGGGCGGAAAGGTGCGCCGCGGCGGGAACCGTTTTGAGCTCTGCCCTGGGCAACTGTTCCGCCAAAAATTGGCTTTCTTGGGGAAGCCGGGCCCTATCGTGTTCACCCCGCACAATGAGTGACGGCACCGCAATTTCTTTCAGCCGCTCCGACAAATCCGACCGATTAAAGACCGCCAACGCCGCCTGGTACACCCCTTCCACCGGAATGTTTTGAAATTTTTGACGCCAATGTTCCACGAGCCCGGGCTTTTTCTCCCGAGTTTCCGGGGAGAAAAAAAGCGCCAACAACCTGTCCATGATTTTGTCAATCTGCCCGGCCCGAACCGCTTGCGCCATCTGGACGTACGCGCCGTGCATTTCCGGAGGTTCCGATTGCGCGGAGGTGTCCATTAAGACCAAAGACGCCACGCGCTCCGGGTGTGCCAGAGCGAACCGAAGGCCCAACATTCCGCCCATGGAAAGTCCCACCCAGTGCACCTTCTCGATTTTCAAGCTGTCCAAAAGCGGCAAAAAGTCCTCCGCCATTTCTTCCAGCGTCCACTTTTCGTGGGGAGCCAAACCGGAATGCCCGTGCCCGCGCGTGTCCACATTCAAGGTCAAAAATTCGTCCGAAAGTTTGTCGGCCTGAAAAGCAAACATCTCCAAATCGCAAACCAGGCTGTGTGACAACAGCACGGGCTGCCCTTCCCCCTCAATTTCGTAATGGAGCTGAAAAGTCCCCAAATCAAAATACGACATGTTACTTTCTCCTTTCTTGCGTCAAATCCAAAAACTTTCCGCTGAAAGCCGAACGGCAAGCTTTCGTTTCCCCCCAAAAAAAGCACAAGAACAAATCCTCCTCTAAATTTATTTTAAAAAGTTCTCGGTTTAAATCAAGATTTTTTTCTCCCTTTACCTCAGAAGCAGCATTTTTTTCGTCCGCACGATTGCCCCTCCCTTCAAGCTGCAAAAATAAATCCCGCTCGGCGCTTGCATTCCGCGGCCATTTCTGCCGTTCCACCGGACACGGTAGACTCCGGCCTTTTGTGCTTTGTCAACAAGGGTCGTCACTTCCCGCCCCCGCACATCGAAAATTTTCAGCGTTACCTGGGTTCCGGAACCTGCGGCCGCTCTTTCGCCCGGAACGGTGTACGCAATGGTTGTGCACGGATTAAAGGGGTTCGGGTAATTTTGCCGGAGTTTCCATTCCCTGGGAAACGTGCCGGTTTGGCTGCCCAGAACATTGGTCACATTTCCGACGGAAAACAATTTCCCGCCGCCGGGACGAAGAGTAACGGGGAAAACGCTGTTTCCGGTGGAATCATCGGTAGAAACGGTTTGCCAGGCGCCGGACTGCACATGAAAATATTTCAAATCGTCCGTCGTTCCGTTTAAAGTGACGTGAAACGTGACGGGCGCGGAATAATTTTTATTCATGAGCATGAAGTAATTTCGACCGTTTTGGTTTTTGAAATAGCCGATTACCAGATCGGCGTTGTCGGACACTGCCTTCACAATTCCGTTGCCCGGCAATTTCAGTCCCCCGAACGACGGCCTGGAATGGTACACGCCGGTCGTCGTCAAACGGAGCATGATCGGGCCGATTCGGCGGATTTCCGCATTGAGGCTTTGGAGGGAGCGGTAAATCTGTTCCCGATCGGGGCTTCCGGTTACACCCCAATCGCCGTGCCAGTGGAACCAAATGAGTCCGTGTACCCCGTAAGCAAGCGAGCTGTACACCAAAAATCGGTGTTCCCCCTCGGAGGGAGTGCGCCAATTGAGGCGGGATTGGCTTGTGCCGTTTGTCCCAATGGCCTGAATGATATTACAAAACGGAATGTGGTATTTCAGGGCGTAGGTGCGAATGAGCATCAGATTGCTGAAATAGGCGGGAACTTCGTCGTGATCGTTGAAAAACGGGTAGCGATCGTAGCTGAGCAGTTCCAATTTGGTGGTTTGCAGCAGTTGGTCGATGTATTTTCCGCTCCCTTTGTCCTCGGCCACATTGGGCCAGATATTGACGAAGCTCAGTCGTGTGGGGTCTTTTTTTCGAATGCGGGCAACCACTTTGGCAATATTCGGGAAGGCGGTCACGTGCGGCTCGTCACAAAGATGGTAGCCCAAAAGATTGGGGTCGGTTTTGTACTTGTCAATCAGCGTATCGAGCTTTTCCAGCATGGCTTCGGTAATGGCCGGAGGTGTTTTGTCTTCTTCCCCCCGCAAATAGGCATCTCCAAAAAGCGGGGTAACCATAAGAAAATATTTGAATCCGAACGCGTGGACTTTTTCCATAAGGGCCTGGTCGTCGCGAACCCAAAGGATTTGGTCAAAATTGGCCTTTTTGTAGTAGGCAAAAACCGAATCCTCAAAAGGAGGGCCGTACCAGGCATACGGCGGCGACCAGGCGCTCAGAAGAAATTCTTTGGGCTTCCAATATTCACGGGTCACATGAAGCGAAAGGATTTTTTCGGCGGTGTCGCTGGCCGAGAAAACTTTCAGCCCCACCTCAAAATCGCCGGTGTCGGCAAAAAGAATCGTCCACCGAAGGGTGTCGGTAACGTCCTTGAAGAGAAATCCGTTCTCCATTTCGGTCGATCCGCTGACCAAAGATGCCCCGTCTGGCAGGCTCAAAACGGAACTGAAACGGGCACCAACATCCCCTTTGTTTTGAACAACCGCCAAAAACGGAATGTTTTCGTTCGGTTTAAGGATCGTACGAAGGGGCGTCAGATTGAGAACGGTCGGTTTTTGTCCCACTCGAATGATGCGAATGTAGTCGATTTCCACCTGTGACCCGATGGCAGGATTGAAATCGAGCCGCGCAATTCGGGTGATTTTCCCCACCCAGTAGGCGCTCAAATAAACCGGAATGTCGTATTCGTGAAACAAACTGTCGCCCGTCACCTTGAAGCGGTAAAATCCGAACGGGACTCTGTCTGTCGTCCAAAGAATTTTGGCCGAGGTGGCTCCGGGCAACTTCATTCGGATGCGAATGTAGCCGTAATCCTTGGCTTCAAGGGAAAAGGGGCCGCTTTTTAGAGAAGGAAAGAGATTGGCGACCACAGCTTTCAGGTAGCCGTTTTCGACCACCGAATCCTTGAATGCCTTGTCCAAAACGATTCCCTCAAAATTGCCGTTTTCATTAAACTCCCACGCCTTCCCGATCTCCTGAGCCTGCAGATTTTGCCCCGTCCGCAAGCTGAAAACAACCACGAGAAGGGACACAATGAAAACAAGAGTTTTTTTTGTTGGCATGATTTCTCCTGACGTGACCCGTCTTTTTGGACCATTTTGATTTGAAGCGAACCAGCTTTCCTTGTCAATCAGGGGATGGCATTTTTCCTCCACAAATGACGCCGACCCGCAGCTGGTTCGAGGGCGAAAAAAACGGCCATTCCGGCGTGGCAATAAGGCCTGCTTTTTCCCACACAGGCACCCGGCGACGCGGCATCCATTTGGTCCTTTATTTCTTTTCGACAATGGTTGTTTGCGAAGCACCCTGAGAAAACCGGTACGGCCTTTTGGCTTGGCCGAACAGATTGTTCAGCAAATAAAAATCGGCATTGCCTTTTCCTTTCAGCAAAAAAAAGGCATCCGTTCCCGGGTAAGCACGACACGCGCGAACCAGGACATTTCTCGCATCTTCAAACACAATGACCGGCGTCTCCGCCGGAGGCGAGGTTGAAGTGACCCCTTCAAAGGTTAGATTCGTTGATTTTTTAACATCGAAGGCGGGACCCTCCGTCACATCGACCTGCACGTGCCGCAATTCCACCCCTCGCACAAACGCAATCGTCATTCCGGTTTTTGCCTGCACATTCATGTCTTCCAAAGCGACCCCTGACATCGGTGCTTCGGGCAGCCCTTTTATCTCCCCAGCATTTTGAATATCGGTGGCGGTTATGTGACTGATTCGAATATTTCGAGCGTGGGGCGTCGTTTCGTCAACCGGGTGCGGTGTCTCGTCACGGCTTCCGTAAAACATATTCAGCGAAATAGCGGTCCCAACGTTTTCCATTACAAGATTAGAGGCGCGAATATTTTTCACCACGTTTCCGCGCCCTCGGGCGGTTTTAACCCGCAGTCCCCGGTCGGTTCCCTTCAGCACGCAATTGTTCACGGCCACATTCCACACGCCGCCGGAGGTTTCGCTACCGATGCCGACAGCACTGTGTCCGTGCCGAAAGGTACAATTGGCAATCACAATATTCTCGCACGGCTTGTTAACGCGCCGGCCGTCTTCGTTGTAACCCGATTTAATGGCAATGCAATCATCCCCGCAGTCTAAAAAGCAATTGACAATGTGCACATCCCGACAGGATTCGGGGTCAATGCCATCTGTGTTGGGTGAATCGTAGGGATTGCGAATTCGGACATTCTCAACGGTCACATCTTCGCAATACACAGGGTGAATTGTCCAGGAAGGCGAATTGACAATGGTCAGATCGCGAATCAGGACATTTTGGCAAGAATAAAGGTTAATGACGCGCGGGCGGGGCCATTTGAGGGGCGAACCGGGCGGGTTGGCTGCCTCTCTTTTCCGAATGCCCGCCTTTTTTCGAAGGAGGCGCGTTGCCAAGAACGCACGCCACCAAGTTTTGCCCTGACCGTCCAGGGTACCCCTGCCCGTAATGGAAACGTCTTTCAGGTGAAAACCCGTAAACAGCGAGGCGTAAACTCTTCTCTCAATGCCCTCCCAGCGTCCAGGACACGATGGGTAGGCTGAAATGGTTGTGTCCGCCAACAGTGTTGCCCCGGCCAGAACCTCCACATGCACGTGATTTTTAAGGAAAAGCGGGCGGCTGAGATAACGTCCGGCTGGAATAATCACTTTGCCGCCTCCCGCGGCAGCGCAGGCGTCGATGGCCTTTTGAATGGCTTCTGTGCACAGCGTGCGGCCGTCGGACCGAGCCCCGTAATCGAGGACGTTGAAATATCCGCTCCGGGGACTCATTGCAAGGCTCAGCAGCGACAACCAAAGAACGGCCAGTTTTTTCATTTGCCCTCCGCAAGATAATTGAGAAGCGTGTCAAACACTTAGGCTTTTCACCTGAGAATCTTTACGCCCTTCAAAATGACTTTTGTGGCCTGCTTTTCTTTCGAAAGGCCCTTTTTGTACAAACTTTCCCCCCACAAGTCGGATCATTCGAGAAAATGACAAATCCGCCTGAGGTCCTCGTTTACGGCTGAACGCTTCGAGCGGTTTCGCCGGACGAGTCGGCCAAATTAGATGACGGGACGCGCACAAGCTATTTTTCTATCTTCTTTATTTGCAATAAAATAAAGATTTTCCTGGCCAAAAACAAGGGCAAAATAAAACGGTCATTTAAGTTTAAAGTTTTTTCTTGTTCACTTTTCTCAGTGTGGCGTCTTCGACCCCATTTACGTCGTGAAAGGAAATATTGCTCACATTTTTCAGGATAAATTGTGAAGTGCCCGCGCTTTTTTGGGCGTCGACATTTGCAAAATGGGCGTCGTGCACGTCATCCAACACAAAGGCCGGACGCTCGTCCGTGTTCAGGGTACGCAGCACAACATTGTTCACCCGCAACCCCTTGACGTAGCGAAAATAGATCCCGTAGGCAGGAAGGGAGTGCCAGCGGTAGGGATCGGGGTACATGTCGATATGCTGAGGAACTTTTTTGGTCACCGCCTCTTTTGAGCCGCCGCCGCGGAAATAGATGCGAATATTGCTCAGCGTCAAATCCTCGATGTAATGGCCGGGGATACCCATGACCATTCCGGCGCCCAGTTCCGGCGCTTTCGGGCGCCCCCCCACATCGTAAACGTTCAGATTACTAATGGTAATACGGCGGCAAACACCGACCGGCGTTCCTTTCGGGCCGCGCATTCGGGCATTGAGCCGAATGAAAAACGGAGTGTCTGTGATGTCGCGCATGGTAATGTTGTCGAACAAAATATCTTCAATGGCGCCGCCGTCGGCTGTTTCAATGGCAATACCGCGGGAGTGTTCAAACGCACAATTTGTCACGGCTATATTTTTGAATCCGCCGTTGGACTCCGTTCCCAATTTCAATCGCCCCGTAATACAATGATTAACTCCCGGTGCCTCGTCCTTGAATTCGGTTTTGAAAGTTCCGGCCAACAAACTGCCCTGGTCGTAGCCGAAAACCTCACAATCGGAGATCGTAACATTCTCCGTAGGACGGGCGTACCCCAACGCAAAGGACGATTTCAAACAGAGCCCGTCATCGGTGGGCGAATTAATGGTACAATTGGAAATGTGAACATTTTTGCAGCAATCGATGTCAAATCCGTCGCGGTCGGCATCCACCCGAAGATTTTCGAGAGTCAAATTGTCCACACCCGTGGCTAAAACGCAAAAGTGCCCGCCGTGAAGAATAGAAATATCCCGAATGGTCACATTGTGGCAATTTTTCAGAGCGATGGCCTTATTTCCCGCCCCTTTGATGTGCGGCTTGTCGTACGAGTACAATCCCTTTCCCCAAATCATTCCGTCACCCAAAATGGCGATGTCCTGTAAACTGTCGCCGTAAATCAAACTGTTTTTCCAGGTACTGTGGCCGAAATCCTGAAATTTGGAATACCAGGTCGGTTTTTCGGGGAGGTCGTACCCCGCGCCTTTTTCTTCTTTCGCCCCAATGAGCACGGCACCGTTGTCAAGATAAAGCGTCAGGTGACTGCGCAAATGAATGGTGTAGGACAAATACCGTCCCGCTGGGAAATAGACCGTGCCGCCTCCGTTTTGTGCCGCCGTTTCAATGGCAGTGTTAATGGCTTTGGTGTTGTCGGTCACCCCGTCCCCTTTTGCCCCGTAATCACGCACGTTGTACACGGCTTTTTGAGCCGACGCCGACGCCACAAGCGCCAAAAACACCAGAACTGTAACAAAGTAAAGTGTGGCTTTTTGCTTCATTTGACTTGCTCCTCTACAAACGTTTCGATTTGATTTGAAATACGCATTTTCCAACCCTTTTTTATTCGATTAAAACCAATATGCCACCCATTCGCCCCAATTTGCGAGAATTCGCCCCCCGAACAAGCCTCGGTTTTGAGCAGCTCACTCGAACAATTTGGGCTTTTAGGGCGAATCGCAAGCCCCAACTCAAAGCGTATTTTGGGGAATGGCTGTCATGTTAAAAAAACGGACGTCCCCGTTCAACCGGCGGGTCAAATCCAAAGGCGTGCCGAGAAAAATCAAACGTTTGCGTTTTCTCTTTTTGGACTCGCGCCGTTTCCCAAATCCTGGGTTAATTTTTCTCCCGAAAAAATCTACTCGCTGCGAACGCAACGAGTCCGTTTCGGGTCGTCCTTCGAAACAGCCCAAAATTTCCAACGGAAAAAAAACTGCGCCCTTTCCACACGGCTGACCAAAAGCCTGCGCTTCCGCCGGCAAGTGAATCTGAAAAATGCTCCTGAGTCCGAGTCATTTCAAGAATTTGTTAAGAGAAAAAGCACGCTCGGCGCTCTTTGCGCCTCTTTCTGCCCTGTCAAAGGGCTGCCGGTTTTCTTTTGGGGAATTTCCTCAACACGCTACAGGCCGCGAAAATTTTCCCCCAAAAAAGAACCCTCCGACCACCGGAATTTTGTTCACAAGGTACAGAAATTTCTCAGAAATGTCAAGAAAAAACAGGCGGGAAGCTGTTTTGAAAATAACCTGCCTTTTCCCAAACAGGCCCTCGGCATTGAACTTGCTTTTTGATTCCGTGCAGAGTATATTCAAGAAGCAAGATTTTGGTGCAGTCCGACTCGAAATTCAACGGGCTTTTCGGCCTTCGCGGCCGTTTGCCGTTTTCACCCTATTGGAAGAGAGGCCAATATGACCCACAAAATTCAGTTTCTCAAGAAAATCTTCCCCGTTTTTTTGCTTTTAGGACTGTTTTGGGGAACAGGGACAGCCCAAACTCCCCCGATTTTAATTGACGGGTCTTTTTCCGATTGGGGCAATCGCCAACCCATTTACACCGACCCACGCGGAGACGCCAACGGGAGTCCAATCGATTTCGGGCGCCTCTGGGCGGGCAATGACAATCGCTTCCTCTTCCTCTCCATTGAGGTTGGAAGTCCCATCGTTCTTCAAAACGACAACGCAATTTCACTTTTCATTGACACCGACAACAATCCTCACACCGGAGAGCCGGTGGACGGAATTGGCGCCGAGCTCCAATGGACCTTCGGCCAGCGAAATGGATTTTATTTCCGGAACGGTGCTTTGCTGGCGATTTTTCACGCGGACATCGGGTTGGTCACGGCACCGAGCCTTTCTTCCGACATCTTTGAAATGGCTCTGAACCGCACGGCCACGATTTCGGGACAAAAAATCTTCTCTTCCGATACCATTCACATTGTGTTTCGCAACGCCAGCGGCGACGAGTTACCCAACACCGGCTCCGTCGTGACCTACGTTTTCGGACAAGATGCCCAGCCGCCGTTACCCGTGCTTTCGATCCGCAGGGCACCAAAGGCGGATTTTCGGGTTGTGGCATACAATGTCCTACACGACGGTCCCTTTGACCCCAAGCGCGGACCGGCCTTCGGGAAAATCTTGAGCGCTCTTCACCCGGACCTCATCGGATTTGAGGAAATTTACGAACATTCCGCGGACGAGGTGGCGCAACTACTCAACCAATTGCTGCCGTTGCCGAGCGGCCAGAACTGGCACGCGGCCAAGGTGAACCCCGACGTGCTCGCCGTGAGCCGATTTCCCATTCTAAAAACCGTCGCCCTCGGCGGAAACGGGGCTTTTCTGTTAGACCTCCGCTCCATCGGCAAAAACAAGCTTCTTTTCATTGTGGCGCACCCGCCCTGCTGCAACAAGGACGAAAAACGCCAGCGTGAAATCGATCACATCATGGCTTTTGTGCGAGATGTGAAATCCGGGACTGGACAAGTCACCGTTCCAAGGGGAACCCCTATTCTTATTGCGGGGGACATGAATTTAGTAGGAGATGCCCGACAACTTCACACCTTCCTTTCCGGGGACATCGTCAACACGGGTCTCTACGGCACACCTTTTCATCCCGATTGGGATGGCACGGATTTGGCCGATCTAAAACCCCGACACCCCAATTGGCCGATGGCCTTTACGTGGTTTAATCCTCACAGCTCCTACAGCCCGGGGCGTCTGGACTACATGATCTTCACCGACAGCGTTCTGAAACCTTTGCGGGATTTTGTTCTTTTTACGCCCGAAATGGCACCCGACTCGCTCCGTGCTTTTTATCTCAATAAAAATGAAACCACTCTGGCATCCGACCATTTACCGGTGATTTGTGATTTTTCCGTCGAAAAATCCACGCGCGTGGGGAACCGAGCCCAATTGATTCCTCCTCGGGCTTTTTCGCTTTTGCCCGTCTTTCCCAATCCCTTCAATCCGGACACCACGATTCGGATTTTTGTGCCCAAACCTGAGCGCGTAAATCTTTCCATCTGGAGCGCAACCGGTCACAAAGTGCGTTCTCTGGCCGATGGGTTTCTTGCAGCTGGCACGCACACTTTTCGGTGGAATGGCCGGGACGAGCGTGGGAAGTTGGTTGCCAGCGGGGTCTATTTTTGTTTAGCCGAAACTCGGAGCGCACGGCGGATTCAAAAAATCACCCTCTTGCGGTGAGGGAAATCTGCTTTTGCCGGAAAAACCAGGCACACCGGATTGGAGAAAATCAACCGGATTTTCGTCTGGCGGCGAGCATCGCTGCCGGGAAACCCAACAAAAGAAACAAGATTCCGAGTCCGACTAAGCTGAATTTCAAAACAGAACACCAACGGGCTAAACTGGGCAAACCGGATTGGAACGAGCCTGTTAGCAATCGAATCAACGAAAAGTTCTCGACCAGGTCGAACAGAGCCGCCAAAAATTGTGCCCAAGCAAGTGTCCCTCCTATCCAAACCAAAACTTGGCCGGGCCCTGGGAATTTTCGAACGGTCAATTGGCACCCCAAAGCCAGAAGACTCGAATAACTCACAATAAACAGAAAATCGAGCCCCAGGCTGAGTCCGGCGAAAACCTGCCCGCGGCCGCCCCAGGTTTCAAGGATTTGCCGCACACGAGTAAGCGTTCCCGCCATTTCAAAGGAGACAATACCCGCAGACGCAGCGGCTGTTTTCAGATGAGCATCGATTGCTTGTAATCCTACGAGCACAACGACCGTTAAAAGAAAAAGTCCCCAAAAAACGCGTCCTTGATTTTTCTCACAAATCCAGTCCAAAGGAAATCGGAATCGATCGTTTTGCACAATTTCCCTCCCTTTTTATTTTCAAAGAAGCGGCACCAACCGTGCCAATTGTTTGACGAGAATTTTCCGTTCAACCAATGTCTGGCGGACGTTGAGTGGCCCAACCTTTTTGCGAAAAAACAGCCAATACGTTCAAAAGTTTTTGCCCAATAGCGTCACCAATCAATGCCCCTTTTGGACGATTTTAATCAAGGTTCCCGACTGTACCGAATCGGTCAATTGCATTCCATTGACCAGAGCCAGTGTTTCGGCCAATTTTCCTGTGACACCGAAGCTTCGCAGAACAGCCGCCAAGGGCGCCGTTTTCGCCACTTTTCGGATGTGAATGCGATCCGGTTGAATCTGAATGCGTCGGGGATTGGTCATCCGATTGAAACCCAACTCTGTTGTTCGGAACACATTTTTGTAAGTGGGGAAAAGGTCTTTTGAGGTGTAGCCGTGAAAAACAAACAGGTGGTTGTCTTTTTTGAGAAAAAGGGAGAAAAATTCAATCTGGCCATTCTGAGTCGTCAGCACGCCAATCACGCGCTGTGCCGGGTAGGTTTGAACACGCATGGCGTCGGAGGCAAGAACCTGTGCCTTCGAATCCAGGATGAATTTCTCGGCCGCTTGCTGGGGCGTTTGTCCCTTCGCCAACGTAAAAATAAGGACAGCGTCCTTTTTCGGACTGACCATTTGCACCTGAGAATTGGTATTTATTAAGTGCCACCTGGCCGGAACTGGGAAATAAAATCGCATGCCCGGGTGGTAAAAAACACCCGATTCCACAAAACCTTCCCGCGGGTCTTCGCCGAAAACCAATCCGTCCAGGCGGCGCAGGTAAGCGTCCCGGTTGATTTTCCATTGCTTTTTGCCCAACTTCCTTTGCCACTCCTGCGCCAGACGCCGCACATTCTGAATGCGTTCCTTGGGATTGGGGTGTGTGGCCAGAAAATAAGGCAAGGCTCCCTGTCCGGAGGGCGTCAGGCGATCCAAAGTTTGAAAAAAGACGGCCATTTGCCGGGCGTCGTACCCGGCTTTTGACGCGTATTGAACCCCGAGAGCATCGGCCTGACGTTCGTAGTCGCGACTGAATTTGAGGAACAGCATCTGCGTGCCGAAGTTAGCCAAACCCGCGTACTTGCGAAAATTCTCCGAAAACACGTACGCCAATCCCAATCCCAACTGGGCAAGCTGGGCTTTGCTGTACTGTTTCGCCGAATGGCGGGCGGCCACGTGACCAATTTCGTGGCCCATGACGCCTGCCAGTTCCGCTTCGTTGTTCAGGTAGGCCAAAATACCGCGGGTAATATAAACGTAGCCCCCCGGAATGGCAAAGGCGTTAACCACAGGCGAATCCAAAAGTCGAAAATGAAAAGTAAGATTTGAACGCTGGGAAAGTTTGGCCAGTTTTTGCCCGATTTGGCTGATGTAAGTGCTCAGTTTGGCATCCGGATAAAGGCCGTACGTTTGAATGACCTGCGTGTCACTTTGGGCGCCTAATTGGATTTCCTGCGATTCGCTCATGAGCATAAGTTCTTTTTTGCCCGTCACCGGATTGACGGCACACGAAAGAACCCAAGCCACAAGACTGACGAGAATCAGAAAACCCGCCAATTTTACCGTCGATTTTCTTAGCATTCCGAACCCCTTTCTGCGTGTGTCTTACGAGGGACGACTCTTTTAGGCAGTAGTTAATTTTCAGAAATGTAAGCAAGTTTTAGAAAGGAATCAAGACAAAAATAGACGGCCGGATTCACTTTTTGGCGGCAGGTATTTTTACGACACAAATTTTTGGGTCAATAAAAAAGAGGGCTTTTGCTCTAAGCACATTGAAATCAAATAGATAATAAACGAGCAAAAATGTCCGGGAGTATTTTTATTCGCCCGCATCCAGCGCTACGGACGACAATTGGTCAGTCAAACTGGCCGCCTTCATTTCGCGGGACTTCCGTAAAAAAGGGATTTTTTCAGGCCGCCTTTTTGACTTTTTTCAAGAATCGGGTTGGAATTTTTCGATTCTTTCAATTCGATAGCGAATGACACCGGCGGGAATTTGAACGGAAACTTCCTCACCTTCTTTTTTCAGAATGAGCTGACGGGCAATGGGCGTTTCGTACGAAATAACATTGTTTTCCCAATCGGATTCGACCGGGCCCAAAATTGTGTACACGTCCAATACGTCCGTATCCAAGTTACGCAAATACACCTTTTTCCCCACGGTCACAACTCCGTCCGGGAGATCCATCATTTCGATAATTTCCGTTCCCTGAATCATCCGGCTCAATTCTTCGAGGCGATTGGCCAGCATGCGTTGTTTTTCCTTAATGGCATCATATTCGGCGTTTTCGCTCAAATCGCCTTGAGAAGCGGCTTCGGCCACCTTGCGAGCCACCTCACCTTTTAATTGTTTTTGAATCGTTTCAATTTCATTGCGAATTTTCTCGTAACCGGCGTGGGTCATGTACGTTGGCATGGGCACCTCTATTTTTAATCTCTTCAAACCAAAAAAGGGAAGATAAATTATCTTCCCTTTAAAAAATAAATCCCGGCGGCGACCTACTCTCCCACAAGGTCACCCAAGCAGTACCATCGGCGCTAGAGGGCTTAACTTCCGAGTTCGAAATGGGATCGGGTGTGGCCCCTCTGCTAAAGCCACCGGGAATAATGAAAACTGTTTGAGAAATAAAAGCGACTACCAAAGAGCAAAAATGATCTGCCGCAAACAAGAATTTCGGTTAAGTCTCACGGCCTATTAGTACCACTCGGCTAAATGCGTTGCCGCACGTACACCTGTGGCCTATCAACCTCATCATCTCTGAGGGGCCTTCAGTCCGCCAAAAGGCGGAAGGGATATCTTATCTTGGGAGGGGCTTCGCGCTTAGATGCTTTCAGCGCTTATCCCGTCCGAACATAGCTACCCAGCACTGCCACTGGCGTGACAACTGGTACACTAGAGGTTCGTCCACTCCGG
>CAZOHG010000021.1:0-57253 GCA_964579725.1 uncultured Deferribacteres bacterium | reverse complement strand
TTGCGTAAGGGTACCATTCTTTGTCACCAGAGTAACGGTAGAATGACCCGCAGGTTTGTAGTTCGGATCTAAAATCACACCACCAAAAACAAAAATGGAGGTTTCTTTTCATTCGGCATTAAGACTTCCCTGTGCCGTTCACAGGAAGAAAGAAATACGGAAAATCCAACCGAAAAAAGAACGGCCGCAGTGACTATTTTTTGAACATTTTTGTAAATCACTGTTACTACTCAGCTTAACACGACCTGGAATTTCAAAGCATTAAAAAAGAATGGGGAAGTAAACTAAGTTTTTTTTCTCACTCAGTACTGAAACGCGTAAATCTTTTTAAAATCTGTCAAAAAGTCCGTAAATTCACTCGAGAGCACTCAGTTTTGACGGAATCAATAAAAATCAAACAAAAAATAGGTTCGTTTGACATTGGCCAACTTTTTTGATTGAGCACTATTCTCTGGCAATGGTGACGACGCCTATCGCCGGGGGATCTTCTACAGCAAAGGGACTATGAAAGCCAAGACATTCCAACGCGCCTGAATCAGACCCTGTCGTCAGTGCAAGCCATTACCGCTACTTTTTGCTTTGCTCTCAGAATAACAGGTCACCGAAATCATGTCAATGAACAAATGGAGCCTTTAGCGGGTACCTGCAAAAGCATATTGACACCAATCGAACAGCACCATAAAATCCACATTTTTCGATTTTTGGTAAAACAATTGGGCTTTCTCAATTAGGCAATACCGAAAATCCCCGGGCTTGTGAAAATGGGGTGCCTTTTCCCCCGCTTTTTTGAAACCTCGGGAGCCCAATTATTCAGGCTTCAAAACTTCTTTCCATCACCAAGGCGCTACACCCTTGCCACGGTGAAATTGGCGTAAATGCGACCCACAATTTTCCCTGCCACATTTTTTACCGGGGGATGCCAGAAGGCGTCCAAGCGGGAGAGATCTTCTCCGGCAATCAGCCCCATTTGTGCGTAAAACTCTATTAACCCGGGCCAGCTCGCCCGCTCGTTGCCGTCCTCCACTTTGAGTACAATCGCAACCGGTTCCTCGCCCAAAAAAGCCGACGCTTCCAATCCCTCGGAACCGCCCTTGCACACCACTTTTCCCTTGAGTTCCCGCATGAAAACGGAATCAAATCGGCGGGTTCCGCCGACCATTTCGGGGTTGTTCCGCATGGCTTGAGAAATGATTTGCGCCTCTTTCCGATCCTCCGAAAAAAAACGCCCGTACATTTTGGCCATGTGCTCAAGGGAAAGGTAAAAAACGGGCACCCCGCAGCCGTCAACGCCGGTGTGAATGGCACCCGGCGCCAAACCGGAGTACCGGGCCACGATCCGAAGGATTTCCTGTTGGAGCGGGTGGTCGGGCTCCATGTAATTGTCCAGGGGCCACCCCTTGTACCGGCACACGCTCAGCATTCCGGCATGTTTCCCCGAACAGTTGTTGTAGATGGGGGAAGGCTGCCGCCCTTCCCGAAAAAAAGCCTCCCGCGCCGCCTGATCCAGTGGAGGGTGAAATCCGCACTGAAGATTCTTTTCGCCCAGACCGATTTTTTTCAAAATGCCCCGCACCGTTTCAATGTGGAAATCCTCTCCGGCGTGTGAAGAACAGATTACGGCTATTTCACGCTCGTCGAAATCAAACGCCTCTGCCGCGCCGGATTCCAAAACGGCCAAAGCTTGAAACGGTTTGGCCGAAGAACGGAAATAGGTCCACAAATCCGGATTCCCTACCCGGGCCAGGATGTCTCCGTTTTGGGTCACCGCTAAACCGCGCACCCGGTGCCGACTTTCCAACCGATCGCCCCGTTCCACCTCCACAAATGCTTCCACGCCTTCTCCTTATTCCCCCGTCGAAATTATTTGACCAGCGCCTTCATTTCTCGAATGGCTTGATCCAATCCCACTAAGACCGCTCGTGAAATAATCGAATGTCCAATGTTCAATTCCTCGATTCGATCCAATTTAGCTATTGCGCTGACATTTTGGTAATTCAAGCCGTGGCCGGCGCTCACGCCCAGTCCCAGTTTGGAAGCCGCCAGAGCCATATTTGCTATCTCCTCCAACCGTTCGCTCATACGATTCATATCCGGTGCGTTGGCATATTCTCCCGTGTGGAGTTCCACGTAATCGGCCCCCACGCGCGAAGCCGCTTTGACCTGCTGAATCGTTGGATCGATGAACAAGCTAACCACAATATTGTGGGCGTGAAGTTCGGAGATGACATCACTCAGCCGTTCCATTTGAGAAATTACATCCAGTCCGCCTTCGGTGGTCAGCTCCTGACGCTTTTCAGGAACCAGCGTGCACATGTCCGGCAACACCTCGGTCGCGATTTGAACCATTTCGTCCGTTGCCGCCATTTCCAAATTCAAATGCGTTTGGACCACTTCTTTGAGCATTTTCAAATCCCGGTCCTTCATGTGGCGGCGGTCTTCCCTCAAGTGACACACAATACCGTCCACGCCGGCCAATTCGGCCAAAACAGCCGCAAAAACCGGATCGGGCTCCCGCCCTTTTCGAGCTTCTCGCACTGTGGCCACGTGGTCAATGTTCACACACAAACGTACCATTCTTTTCCTCCGTCGAAAGTCGGTTCGCCTCAGTTGGAGGGTATTCTCCCTCCATTTTCCGAGCACTACAATTTACTTCCTGAAAATAACTTAATGCCACTAAATTTTGGAAAATTCGGGTCTCAAACGGTTGTTTTCCCCTGGTTCCCTTCGGTTTCTCACGGAAAAGCAAGGTTTTTTTGCGAGATTCAGATCACCTCAAAACGATTTTCCCGCAAACGTTTTTAATGGAAAAGCCTCAATTTTTGACGATAGCGCCGTTTTTCCCAATATTGGCGAACCAAATCCCGCACCGGAACAAAATAAATCCCCCTTGCCCGCCAGTACGCAATCACAGGCGCCAACGCTTCCGCCGTTTTGAGTCGGTCGTGACCGATTACAATGGCCGTCCCTTCCCGGTCTGCCTCCTTTACGGCCGCCGCCATCTTTTGCGCCAGCGTTTCTCCGCTCTTCGGATTGTCCAAGTAGGTAAACATTTTCAGGGAAGGCACACCCTGATTGCGCGCAATCTTGTAGGCAATGCTTCTGGGATTGGTCATGCTGTCAATAAAAAACAGGTGGTTCCGACGCAACACACGCATGAGACGAATAAGCGTGGGTTGGTGTGTGGTCAAAAGCGATCCCATGTGATTGTTTACCCCTTCGGCAATGGGCACTTCCGCCCGCGCTTTTTTGAGGATCGAAGCAATTTGTTTCTCCGACATGCCCATCATAACCGTAAAGCCTTCCTGCTCAATGCGACCCTTCAGAGGCTGCATGGGCAAGTGAATGATGACCGGTACATGATTTTTCCGGGCAATGGCCACAACGTTTTTGGTGTGCGGAAGTCCGGGAATAATGGCCCACGTAACGGGTACCGGAAGTTTCAAAAATTCCGAAAGAGATTTCCCCTGCCGGTAACCAAAATCGTCAATAATAATGCCAATCTGCCGATCGTGCCATTCGATTTTCGGGTAGCGCACCAGCCTGAACGTGAGTTTGGCTCCAGGAGGACGAACAAAAACAAAGGTTTCCGTGGGATGGGTGAGACTGGTCCGAACAGCCACCGTCCGCCACCCTAAACCCGAAATGGTCTGAAACAGGTCGTTGGTGAGCCAGTCCTTTTGAAAGCGGGTCGGGTATTTCAGGCGAAACCCCAGTTTCAAGGAATCGCCGTCACTTTTGGGGGATTCCTGCCGAAACGTTAGCCAATTGTCGGGTACCTGGTGTGCCCTTAAAACAGCCGACACGGCTTTTCGAAGCCCGGGAATGGAAAGCGGCGGAAGTTTTTTCGGGGATACAGGCGTTGCCGCTAAGGTTTTGGTGGGTTTCGGTTCTTTTTTTGTACAAAGAAGAGCCACAAAACTGGCATTAAAAAAGGAAAACAACAAGAGCACGAAAAACCAGCGGCCGGCAGCAGGCAGCCGATTCCAGCGGGTTTGGGAAGCAGGCCGTCGCTGCCTTCGTAAAGCAGCTGAACCCCAACGATTTCTACGATCGAATGTCATAAACGTTCACGATCCCTGATTTTTCAGTCGCCTTGCCATGCCTGTTCTTACTTTCCGAAAGCTGCTTTTACATCGCTCCAACTGGGTTCCTTCCCGTTTCCACGGTCTTCCCAATAAAAAATAAACCACTCCCCCTGCACCTGACAAAGATGAAATTCAGCCCGTCCCACCGCCTGTCTCGGGTACTGTTTTTTGTCCAATTTGTGGTGGACCGAAAGGGTGTAATCCCCCTGAAAAAAGGTGGTGTCCTGAAGAATGTACTCCTTGGTCACCTTAAAATCAAGGTGTGCTGTGGAATCCTTCGGAATCTGTGAAAACAAATAATTGGCGTAGCGTTTTTCGGACGCGAGAGTCCAGCGGTCAAACAGGCCGGGATTTTGGATTTGAGAGGTCGGGTCCGCCACAAAACGAAATTTCTTCCCCCCCGGCAGAGAATCTGCCAAACATTTCATATAATTTTCAAGATTCCGATTGGCGATGGCACTTTTAAGATTGCTCAAGACCACCTCCGGTTGGGTGGCCGGTACCCGGCGCGTCTCCGATTGTTTCGGCGGCTCCGGTTTCCGCAATTGAAAGGGGTTTTTGCAACCGGAAAAAATACCGGCGAAAAAAAGTCCTGCCCCCAAAAGAAACACAAACTGCGGAAGCCGATTTGTTGAAAATACTTGCAAAAGCTGCCCTCACCTATTACATTCAATTGGAACAAAAAAAGGACACGCAATGTTTTTGAAGCTGCTCATTGTTTTCACGGTTATTCCTTTTTTAGAGCTTGCCATTCTCATTAAGCTCGGCACGCTCATTGGGCTTGTTCCCACCCTGGCCATTGTTATCCTCACCGGATTGTTAGGAGCAGCCCTTGCCCGCAGCCAGGGTTTTGCTACGCTTACGCGTATTCAACAAGAGCTCCATGCCGGGCAGCTTCCCGGAGATTCCCTTTTAGACGGCGCCCTCATTCTGGCGGGAGCCCTGCTTTTGATCACACCGGGAATTTTAACCGACTTAACGGGATTTTTGTGTTTAATTCCAGCCAGCCGGACGGTTCTCAAGCGCTTTGTGCGGAACTGGCTTCGCCAGCAGTGGCACATTCAAACCCGCTACGACCATTTCGACTCCCGCGACGGTTTTTGGTCTTAATTCCCGAATTTTTTTCTTGCTTTTTCTCTTGCCCGATGTCAACAAACACCTGACCCGCAAAACGGCAAAAAACGGTTTCTTTTATGTTGCCAAAAAGCACACGAAACTAAATTGCCCCCAATATTTGTCCCTCATTTCAATGAGCTTTTTCGGAATGCGCCTGTTCCCGCCGTTTTTTGGCCTCCTCAAAGCGGGCCTTTTCCTCTTCCGTTTCCGGTACAACGGCGGGGACGGGCACCGGCTGTCCCGACTGGTTGAGCGCCACGTAAACCAGGTGTGCGGACGTCGTGTGGACTCGGTCGCCCGTAATGGGTTCCTCCGAATAGACGTCAACGCGCACTTCCATTGAGGTACGGCCCGTGTACACCACGTAGGCTTTGAGCGTGACGATCTGACCCATTTTAATGGGGTGCTTAAAATCCATTCGATCGACCGAGACAGTGGCCACCACCCGACGGGCGTGCCGCATGGCTGCCACACCGCCTGCCACGTCAATGAGCTGCATGACACGGCCCCCAAAAATATTCCCCAACGGATTGGTGTCCTGAGGAAGTACCAGTTCGGTCATTTCGACCATCGATTCCGACACACGCTTGGTGGGTCTATTCGCCATTTCCCATTCCTTTCACACAACACTCTCGCCGCGCGAACCAACGAAAAGAAATCGGGGCTTGCCGGACACGCGGCAACGCTTGCTTGGTTTGTTCCGGCAAAGCGGCCAAAGCGCTCTACCGAACAAGGGAAACAACCTCTACGTTCGGTGTCCATTTTTGCCAGTGGGCTTCGAATATCCAGCGCCCCTGCTGCCGCATTTTGGCCTCAAAATTGGATCGATCGGGATTGTCGGAGGCGTCGGGAGCGTACCGCTTTTCAAAAATCTTTTTGAAATTTTCAAACCCGGCCATCATGTCCGCAACCACTTGAAAGTAATCGGGCACGTCTGTGGCGAAATAAAAAAGACCGCCCTCCCACAAGCAGCGCCCCAGGTTTTGAATAAAGCTCGGTGTTACCAGTCTGCGCCGGGTGTGCCGTTTTTTCCACCACGGGTCGGGGAAATACACGTGCACCGCCTGCAGGGAATTTTCAGGAATCCAGTCCGCAAAGAGGCGACGGGCATCCGCAAAAGCCACACGGACATTGGAGGGGCGATCTCGACCCAATTTCCTTTCCAATTCGTGAAGGTAACGCTTCGCCCATTCGATCCCAAGGAAATTCACCTCCGGCCGGCGGCGCGCTTCCTTAAAAAGAAACCGTCCTTTGCCGGGGCCCACTTCCACTTCAACCGCGGCTTGATTACCGAAAACACGTTCCCAGTCGCCGGGGAGCCAAAACTCCCAATCGGAAAGAACAAACGCCTCGCCCACCTGCCGGTGGTACAGTCGCTTTAAACGCCTGCGGTACAGGGCAAGGAGTCGGGCGTAGTGTTTAGGCCATTCCTGCTCGGGAGCTTGAAAAAAGGAGAAGAAACGCTTTAGATTGGAGGCCGTCACCGTCGCCTGCGGGTCCCACTTGAGACATAAAAAAGCGAGGTAAGCCACGGCCAATTGAATCCCGGGGGAACGTTCGATTTTCCCAATGGGGTCCAGCCGTACCCTCATTTCTCCCGGCTGTTGAACCGTCACCATGCAATAGAAATTTCGGGTCAGATTCTTTTCCACGACCACTGTTTCTACCAACGCCGTGTGCGTTTTGGGATCGAAAAACGCCTTGCGGAATTTTAAAAAATAGTCCGACCATTTCAGCGTGGCGGGGAATTTCCCCGCAAACAAATCCTCCGGGAGCCATTGCGTTTTGAGAACGGCGTGGGGCATGGTTTACGCGATCCCCTGTTTTTGGTAGGCCGACTTTAGCTCGTCCAGGAATTGTTCCCGTTTCCGAAACAGACGGCGCGGCTGCCGCGGAGCGTGGTTGGCCAGAGCGTAGGCCGCCAGAAGAGGCAGAGCTACCGTTGAATCCACGTAACACACCACGGCGTCCGGCAGCTTCTCAGGGTCCACCTTGCCCCAGCTCACGGCTTCGCTGGGCGTAGCGCCCGAAAGTCCCCCCGTGTCCGGGCGGGCGTCGGTTATTTGCAGAAAATAATCATGCCCCTTTTCCGAGATGCCCAGTACTTCCTGAATGTGAGGCTCCGTCTGCAGCATAAAATTCTTGGGCGACCCCCCGCCCACAATGAAAACAGCACTCTTGCCCCCCGAGTGTTTGGCGTTCCACACAATGGAGGCCGTTTCATTGACATCCTTTGCACAGTCTATTTTCAGCCCGTTGCCTTCCAACGCCTTTGCCGCCACATTCATCCCAATGGAACTGTCGCCCGGAGACGAGGTGTAAATCGGCACGTCGTAGCGATAGGCCACGGACAGAATCGAACGCTCGGTAAGGCCCAGCTTTTTTTCGCGCTCAGACAAATATTTCCCACACAAATGGTGAAATTCCGCCGTACTCATTTCTCTCTGAAATTCCGGTGCCGAAATAATCTCGCGGAAAAAGGCGTCGGTATTCAACAGAACCCGGTAGTCGAAAAAAATATCGTAGATGCGCACAATACCCTTTTCCCGCAGCTCGGCGTCGTTCACAAACGGTGTCCCCTTGTACAAGTCCAGTCCGATTCCGAAGTGAGCGTCGTGGTAGAGATTGGCACCTGTACTGACAATCCAGTCCACAAAACCCGCCTTAATCAACGGAATAATGGTGGAAATGCCCAGACCTGCCGGGGTAAGGGCTCCGGTCAGACTGAGTCCAATCGTAACGTCCTGCTCCAGCATTTTTTGGGTGAAGAGGTGGGCGGCTTCCTTCAAACGTGCGGCATTGTACGCCCAGAAACTGCTTTCAACCAGCTCCGTAAGCGTCATGTCACCTGAAATCGGCTTCGGGTTAATTACCTGTCCCCTTAAATAGGGATTTTGAGCCCGCATGTCACCTCGCTTTCTCAATCGGAGAACACTCTCATTTACACCAAGGAAACGGCAACTGTTTTTCTTTCGGCCATGCTACGCGCCACCGCTTCTGTAAACAGCATGTATTTCAACCCGTCTGCAAAAGTGGTACGGGTGATTTTCTCTTTTCCGCGAATGGCATTGACAAATTCTTCCTCCACGCGCCAACCGCCGCGCTCGGCGTCCGGAATCGAAATAGGCCGCAACCGGGAATCGCCACGGCGCCCACCGAACAATTCCCCTGCCGAAAAACGCAGGGTTCCGTCGCTGCCGAAAAGGGTAGCGACATCCGGCCCGCCGAATGCCCGAACGGCAGACAAACCGAAATGAGCTTGCGCGCCACACGCCATTTTAGCCAGTACGTCCACATGGTCGGGAATTCGGACGGCACGCAACACACCCGAATCGGGGTCTCGCCGCACGGGAACCACGGTTCGCCCCATGGCGGCTACCTCGGTCGCTTCCCCGATCCAGCGCATGATCGCCTCGTACCAAATGCCCAAACTCAGCACATTGAATCCGCTGAAATCGGCCTCCTGGCGCCAGTGCAACGGAGCGGTTTGGTCCACAAAACCGCCGTGGGTTTGGACCTCCACAGCCAAAATCTCCCCCAAAAATCCCTCTGCAATCAGCCGCTGAATGGTCGCGTCCGCGTGCAGTGAAACGGGAGAGGGAACCACCTGCGCAACCAAATGGGGACGCCGCCTGGACGCCTCGAACATCTCACGAGCTTCGGCCGCGTTCATGGCCATTCGCGCTTCGCACAGCACATGCTTGCCTGCCTCCAAAGCGGCCACTGTGACCGGAGCGTGCAAATAAGGCCAGGTTCCAATGACAACTGCGTCAATTTCCGGGGATTCGATGAGTTCCCGCCAATGCGTGTAGACCTTCGGAATTCCAAACTCCCGGGCAACTTTTTCAGAAGAATGACGACTCCGATTGCAAACCGCCACAATTTCCACCCCCGAAATGGCGCGAAGGCCGGGAATGTGCCGAGCTCGGGTGTTGGCACCGGCACCCACAATTCCCACGCGAATGGGTTTTTCCATTTCAATTTCCCGCCTTTAAAGATTAAAAAGACATGGACACCTTCTTTTGAATGGTAAAAAAAAATCGCACCAAAATCAAGGAAAAAGGGGAGAATCGTTTAGAGAAACACAGGGGAAGACAAAGCTAAGAAGCGGGAGGGGTGGAAATCAGTCCCCACTCAGGTGTTTTCCCGAACCAAAAGGTTAAAACGGATTTTTTCGGGAATCGGCCAGATGACGGCGCGTTGCCTACCCAACCCATTTTAGGGCACGCTGAACGGCTTTCTTCCAGCGGGCGTAGAACCGTTCCCGATCCTCGGCTTTCATTCGGGGCGAAAAAATCCGGTCTATTTTCCGAGCGCGCAAAAAGGCGTCACGATCCCAAAAACCGGCCGTAAGCCCCGCCACTCCTGCCGCACCAAACGCGGTGGTTTCCACCACCTGCGGACGTTCCACCGGAATATTCAGAATGTCGGATTGAAATTGCAGGAGAAAATTGTTCTTCGACGCTCCGCCGTCCACGGCCAATTTTTTAAGATTCTGCCCTCCCGTGGCTTTGACCATTTCTTCTATTACGTCCCGGGTCTGGTAGGCCAGCGCTTCCAGAGCAGCGCGCGCGAAGTGTGCTCGGGTGGTACCTCGGGTCAATCCCAAAAAGGTACCGCGCGCTTCCGGGTCCCAGTAAGGTGCTCCCAACCCGGTCAGCGCCGGAACAAAATAAACCCCTTCATTGTCGGAAAGGGACACGGCCAATTCCTCGGATTCGGCTGCACTTTCCAGGATTTTGAGCCCGTCACGGAGCCATTGAATCGCCGCCCCGCCGACAAAAATACTTCCTTCCAGTGCGTAGGTGGTTTCGCCGTCAAGCTGCCAGGCAATTGTGTTTACCAATTTGCCCGAATCGGGAACGGTTCTGCCGGTGGAGGTCACCACAAAAAGGCCGGTCCCGTACGTATTTTTAACCACACCCGGTTCCCACCCCCCGTGCGCAAAAAAAGCGGCTTGTTGATCTCCCAAAATGCCGGTTACGGGAATGGATTTTCCCAAAAGCGCGCGTGTTGTGGTGCCAAACGCCCCCCCGCTGGGCTTCACCTCCGGCAAAAGAGGCCGCGGAATCCCAAAAAGCTTCAGCAGATCGTCATCGAACGCCAGCGTGTGAATATTGAAAAGCAGGGTTCGGGAAGCGTTCGAGGGCTCGGTCGCGTGGACCGCACCGCCCGTTAACTGCCACAAAATCCACGTGTCTACTGTGCCGAACGCCAACGCTCCCGCTTCCGCTTTTTCTTGCGCCCCGGAAACGTGATCCAAAATCCACCTGATTTTTGTGGCCGAAAAATAGGGGTCGAGAAAAAGCCCCGTTTTCCGTTTGATTTGCGGTTCGTACTCGCGCAGGGCGTCACACATGGCCGCCGTCCGACGGCACTGCCAGACAATGGCGTTGTAAACAGGTTTTCCAGTGGCTCGCTCCCACAAAATGGTGGTTTCGCGCTGATTGGTCAGGCCGATAGCTTCCACATTTTCAACACCCACTTGACCCACAACATCGTGCAGCGCCTTCAGCGTTGTGCGCCAAATCTCCCGCGGATCCTGTTCCACCCACCCTGGTTCGGGAAAAATTTGGGGGAACTCGTAATAGGCCCGCGCCACAATGCGCCCGTCCTTTGAGAAAGCAATGACGCGGTTTCCCGTCGTTCCCAAATCAATGGCTAAAATCACTTTCATGGCGATTCCTTTCCGCGGAGCAGATTGCTATTATTCCACAAAATCCCGAATAAACGTTCGTACAAAATGGTGAGCCGACAGCCGTCCGTGCAGTACGTCCCAGAGCCCTTTGGCCAGCGGCATGGCGCGATGGTGTTTCTCCGCCAGGTAGAGGGCGATTTTCAGTGTGTTGTAGCCCTCCGGCAACACGCCCATTTTCTGTTTGACCTCTGCCAACGGTAGCCCTTTGGCCATCCATTCTCCTAAACGCCGATTGTGGCTGTGGGCGCTCAAAGACGTGGCCAACAAATCGCCCATTCCGGCCAGGTACAAAAAGGTTTCCTGCCGAGCCCCCAAAGCCGAACCGATTCGTGCCATTTCCTCAAGAGCCAACGTCAGGTAACTTGCCCGGAAATTAATGCTTTGAATCCCCAAACCGTCGAACAAGCCCAGACCAATGGCGTAAATATTTTTCAAAATACCCCCCAATTCCACCCCGGCCACATCGTCCGAAAACCGCACGCGGAAGGTGTCTGTTTCCACAAGCTGCGCCACCCGAAGCAGATCACCCATTTCCGGCCCAGCCACCATGACCACAGTGGGTTGGCCGCGAGCAAATTCGTTGGCGATGGACGGCCCTGAAAGCTGTACCGCCCCATTGTCGGGAAAAATCGTGCAAAGCGTTTGGTAAGCCGTTAAAAGCGTGGCCGGATCCATTCCCTTGGCCAGGTTGACAAATAGCCTGCCGGACACTCCGGTAAAAGCTTCCAGCACGGGACGGAAAAACACGGTCGGGATGGCCACAAAAATGATGGAACACGCCTCAAAAATATCCGAGAGATTTTGTGTGGCCTGAAGATTTTTCGGCAGGGAAATGTCCGGCAAGAACCGGCTGTTTTTGCCAGTGGTGTTGATTTCGTCTACCACTTCCGGGTGGTGTTCCCATCCTAAAACCGCTGAGCCATTGGCGGCGATTTGAGCGGCAACGGCTGTTCCCATGTTTCCCAAACCAATCATTCCAATCGGCATGGCAACCTCCCAAACGGGTTTATTGGATCGGCAGAAGAAGGAAAATGGTCACATCCCACAACACGTGGGAAAAAATATTCGCCCACAAATTCCGGTAGCGCCAGTAAAGCCACCCCCAGAACAAACCGGCGGTCGCGGCGGCTCCAATCAACATGAAATTTCCCGAGCAAAAATGAACCCCCGCGTAAAAGAAACTCCCCAAAAACCAACCCCAAAAACCGCCGAGCCGCTCGGCAAGCGTGCCCTGTACGTACCCCCGCCAGAAAATTTCTTCCCCTGGCCCCACAACCAGAACCATGACCAACGCAATAATTCCGGGTGCCGTGCCCCTTTTGTTCCCGTAAATGGCGGCCAATTCCTGTTGCTGGAAAGGCAAAACAGCGGTTAATTGAGCGCCCAAAAAGAAAAGGGCGTAAAGCAAAGCAGCCGAACCCAGCGCCAGAGCCAGCGTCTCAATCCAATTGCTGGGTTGCGTGAGAAGCTTCGACCTTCTCCACAAAGCAAACGCCGTTAAAACGGCTGCAGCCACCGTAATGACAAGCCAAAAATTAGCCAGCCGCCACCGGAATAATTCCAACCAAAAAAGAGTGGCCAGTAGCAGCCCGAGGACGAGAAAAGGGTATTCTTCTCTGCGCGGCAGGGACATGAGCGTCTAAAAAATCTTCGCCAAAATAAACGAAAGCGTTAGCAAAATGCCAAACTGCATGTGAAGCTGCGCCGTGAGAACGTCTGCCATTGCAACCATATTTTGGCCTTTTATTTCCTTTCCCCCCAAAACCTGAAAAACCTTGACCGCCGAAGGGAAGGAAAGAAAAACCAACAAGGCCCACCAGGGAATAATGCTGGCGGCGGAAAGGGCCAGCGTAATGACGTAGGCCAGAATGACCATCGCTTTGTACAGCACTACCGATTTTTCATGTCCCAAAATCATGGCGATGGTTTTAATGCCGGCCGCGGCGTCGTTTTGAATGTCGCGGAAATTGTTTGCGTGCAGAATACCCGTCACCAACAGAGCGATGGGCAATGAAATCCAAACCGGCAGCCAGCTCAAAACACCCGTCTGAACATAGTAAGCGCCTAACACAATGAGGGGGCCAAACAAAAGAAAAATTCCCACGTCACCAAGGGCTTTGTACTTGTACTCCACGGGGTCGGCCGTGTAAAAAAATCCGCCCAAAATGCCCACGAGACCCAGCACCAAAATGGGAAGGCCCCGCTGGGAAATTAGGTAAATACCAATAAGTGTGGCCACTCCGAAGGCCGTCCAACCGCCCCACAAAATGGCTTTGGGCGTCATGAGGCCTTCAACCAAAACCCCGCTGCCTCCCAGGGTGCCCTGACGGTCAACTTGGCGCTTGTAGTCGAAATAATCGCTAATAAGATTGGAACCGGCGTGCAAAAGCAGCGCTCCCAAAGCCGCCAGAAGAAAATAAATCCCGTTAAAAAAGCCCTGGTACCAGGCCAACGCTGTCCCTAAAAATACGGGCGTCACCGACGCTGTAAATGAAAAGGGGCGACTCGCCCGCAGCCACAATTTAGCAGAAGCCATGTTTTCTCCTCCGTCTTTTTTTGTCAAACAAATGCCTGCCACCGTGTTTCGTAAATATAGCTTTTTCTGAAGGAAAAATCAAGTTTTCGTCTTGAGTGTATTACCAATCCCTTGCTTTTCTTTGATTTCTTTTGAGTTACGAAAAGCACGAATTTAGGATTTTTTCGGCTGTTCATTTAGGGCTTGTTTGCGTGAAAAAAATTTTGTACCATTAGAAAAAGAAGGCAACCGGTATTTTTTTCATTTTTCAGGTAAAAAGACGCCTCACCATTTGGAAAGGAAATCGACATGAGTGACCTGACGGAATTTTTCAGGCGAACGGTTGTGCCCGTCGTGCCTTTGCTGTTCCTTTTTGTCGTCGGCTGTAGCAGCAAAACGGCTTTACAAAAAGTGCGCGCTTTTGAGCAGAAGGGAGCGTTTTCCAAATCGGAAAAGTTCATTCAAAAGCAATTGAAAAAAAATCTGCCGGATTCGACGCGGCAGGCTTTGCTCTGGCAATTGGATTGGATGCACCGCGTCCGTTTGGACTACCCGTACACGCAAAAGGAAATCGTGAACCAACTGGAAAAACGGGTCGCACATTTCAAAATGAAAGAATTTAAGACCTGGCTGAAAGAGGGCCGTTTCGACACCCGCGTCATTGACGGCAAAACATTTTTTCTCTACGCCAGCGTGAGCAATTTATTTAAGCGGTACAAAGATTTGCGGGATCGGGAAATTCCCCCCAAACAACGGGCTGCGTACGAACAAGCCTTCTGGAAAAATTACGCCAATATGATCGTAGCCGGTCAGGGGACGCCGGACCGCAACGTGTTTCCTCAAGATTACCGCATGACCATGACACTCACCGTTAAACCGAATGTTGTACCGGCCGGGGAGAAGATTCGCTGCTGGCTGCCGTACCCCCGCGCTTACTCCTTTCAGGGAAATATTCATTTTATAAAAGCCAGCTCCCAACCCCTTTGGATTGCCCAACCGGAAAGCCCCATTCGATCAGTTTATTTGGAACAAACGGCCGTACAGGATTCACCGACCGTTTTTCAAATTCAATATACGTACCGAATGTACTCAGTGAACTCCCGCGTGGACCCCGCCAAAATCCAACCCTACCAGAAGGAAAGCTGCACCTACCGGCATTTTACCCAGGAGGAACCGCCCCACGTGGTTTTCACCAAGGAGCTGGTGAATTTGGCCCACCAAATTGTCGGGAAGGAAACCAACCCCTTGAAACAAGCCAAGCTTCTTTACCTTTGGATCGGGCAAAATATTCAGTACAGTTACGCCAACGAATACTCGACAATCCCCAACATCAGCATGTACACCTTAACCCATCGCTACGGGGATTGTGGTCAGGAAGCGCTGCTTTTCATTACCCTTGCTCGAATCCTGGGTATTCCTGCGCGCTGGCAATCCGGTTGGTACGTGTTCCCGGACGAAGAAACCATTCACGACTGGGCGGAAGCCTATTTTGAACCCTACGGGTGGATTCCCGTAGAGCCCTACATGGCCATCTGGATTCATCAGTATGCCGCCACTTTTTCGCCGGAACAAAAACAATCCCTTACCGATTTCTATTTCGGGGGAATTGACCATTTCCGACTCATTTTTAATGCCGATCACGGGCAGAAATTATTCCCCCCCAAACGCTATTTTCGGTCGGACAACGTGGATTTTCAGCGGGGTGAGGTGGAATGGAAAGGGGGCAATTTGTACTTCGATCAGTGGACCTACCATTTAAAGGCCGAATTGCTTCCTAAAAACGAGGGTCAACCATGAAAATCGCGATCTTTCAATTCGCACCGCGTTTTGCTCAGGTCGAGGCCAATCTGCAAAAAATAGAACACGCTGTCCAAGGTGTTGACTTCGATCTCCTCGTCCTGCCCGAGCTTTGCACCACAGGCTACCAATTCGTTTCCCACGAGGAAGTAGTCGAACTGGCTGAGGCCATTCCCGAGGGGCCCACGACAGAGCGCCTCACCCGATTGGCTCGGGAGAAAAGCGCCCACATTGTGGCCAGCCTGGCTGAAAAAGAGGGAGAACAGTTGTACAATTCGGCGGCGCTTGTCGGGCCGGAGGGACTGGTCGGGAAATACCGAAAACTCCACCTGTTTGACGAAGAAAAGCTTTTTTTCAACCGCGGGAACCTGGGCCTGCCCGTTTGGGACATCGGTACGGCCAAGATCGGGCTGCTTATTTGTTTCGATTGGATTTTTCCCGAAGCAGCGCGGACCTTGGCACTGAAGGGAGCCGATGTTTTGTGTCAACCTGCCAACCTGATTTTACCCTACTGTCAGGATGCCATGGTCACCCGCGCCCTGGAAAACCGCGTTTTCACGGTGACCGCCAATCGCGTGGGGGCGGAAGCCCGAGGGGGCAAGCCACAGCTCGTTTTTACGGGAAAAAGTCAGGTGGTTGCCCCTAACGGGGAGCGGCTGGTTCAGTTTTCAGAGCGGGAGGAACGGTTGCGTGTAGTTGAGATTCACCCCGAAGCGGCACGGGACAAATGGATTACCCCGCGCAACCATCTTTTTGAAGAGCGCCGTCCGGACGCTTACACCGTGTGACAGGCTGCTTACAAACAGCGCCGAAAGGGGTTTTTCACGTTTCAGCGCCTACTTTTCACCAAGCTCCTGGAGAAGCGCTTCAATCTCGGTCATTTCCTCCGAAGACAAACGCCAGCCCGCTGCCTGCACATTTTCTTCCACCTGCCGAACATTACGAGCACCCACAATGGCCGACGTTACCGCCGGATTCATCAACACCCACGCCACGGCCAATTGGCCTACCGTTTTCCCGTGGCGTTCGGCCAGGGGTCGCAGCTTTTCCACAAAATTGAGGATTCGGGTAACCCCGGGTTCTTGAAAATCGCTGACTTTTCGGCGCCAATCGTCCCGGGCCAACCGGTTCGGATCGTATTTTCCCGTGAGCAGGCCGGAACCCATCGGACTGTACGCCACCACGCCGATTCCGTTTTCCTTGCAAAAGGGGAGGATTTCCCGTTCGACCTCGCGGCGCAACAGGCTGTACGGCGGTTGAAGGGATTGCACAGGTGCCACTTTTAAACATTGCTTGAGCTGAGGCACATTGAAATTGCTGACACCGATGTAGCGCACTTTCCCCTCTTTCTGCAATTGGACCAACGTTTCCCAGGCCCTCCGAAGGGAAGCGTTGGGATCGGGCCAGTGGATTTGGTACAGGTCAATGACGTCTGTTTTAAGGCGGCGGAGACTGGCTTCGGCCTCACGGCGAATGCTTTCGGGCTGCAAATTGTTTCGGACACGGCCGTTGTCGTTCCACACCAGGCCGCACTTGGTGGCAATAAACACCTCCTGACGGCGGTCTTCTACGGCTCTGGCCACAACTTCTTCGGCGTGGCCCAGGCCGTACACCGCTGCGGTGTCAATCCAATTCACGCCCAAATCCAACGCCCGTCGAATAGCCGCAATGGAATCGCGGTCATCTTGTTTGCCCCATCCCCAATCCCAAGGACCGCCCACCGCCCAGGAGCCAAACCCAATTTCCGTCAAGAATGGCCCGTTTTTACCAAGCTGTCGTGTGTTCATAGTTTTGACCTCTTGCAAGAGTTTTAATCAGTTTTAGGATTTATTTTGGGCAATTCCCGAGTTGCCACTGCTCGTCCGTTTTTAAAAATATGGCGGAGTGCGATTTTCACAGAATTTCCAGTTTTTTGAATATCGGCTAACACAAAATCCGCGGGGGCGCCGGGACGAAGTACCAGGGGAGTTTTCTTCAAAAACAGGTGCGGCGTTAAACTGGTCATCTGGACCGCCTGGAAGAGAGCCTTTTCGAACGGCAGTGCCGGGTGGTATTCTCGCCAAACGCCAGGACCTCCCTCAGCCAGCAATGTGACCAAATTTTCAAAAGCGCGTTTCATGGTCAGTACGCTTCCGAACAAAGTGCCCGGTTTTCCCTTCACCTGCAAATAGCCGCCATTTGCGCTCACGCTGCCTTCCATTTGGGAAATCCGAAAGGTATCGATTTTCTCTATGCCGGTCACAAACATGCTGTCGGTCACGGCCAAAATGCGTTCCGGTGTTTTGCGAAAAATGGCATCCCGTAGGTACTGCGGGGCCACGTGGTAAAAATCACAAATCAATTCGGCAAAAACAGGCCTGAGCGAAAGTGCGGCTTCAAAGGCGCCGCCGCCTCTGAAGGATTTGTAAAAGCTGCGCATCGGCCCGTTGAAAAGATGAACAGCTCCGCGAAGTCCCTTTTGGACGGCCGCCTCAAATTCGTCAAAATAGGCACCTGAATGCCCGGCAACGGTGAGAATGCCCATTTCGGTTAATCGGGGGATTAAATCCAAAGCCACCTGCCCGTGTTCGGGCGGAAGATTGACCACCCGAATGCCGCCCTCAGCCAATTCTTGCCAGCGGTGCACAAGAGAGTAAGAAGGGGATAAAAAATACTCCGGGTTGTGGGCTCCGGCAAAATGGGGATCGGCAATAAACGAGCCCTCGATGTAAATTCCGCCGAAAACATCGGCCAGTGCCGAGTGCCGTTTAAATTCAGCAAAAAAGCGAAAGGCGCGCTCCAAATTTTCAACAGGGGCAGCAATAGTGGTTAGCAAAACGGTCGTTGCTCCTTGCTGCAGGTAGAATTTAGCGGCGCGTTCCAATCCCCGAAAATAGGCGTCGCGGCTTCCGTCAAATGTACGCGATTGGGGGTCGTACAGGCCGTACGAAAAATCAAATCCCGCTGCTCCGTTGGTGTGGACGTCCACAAACCCGGGCAAGAGGTAACTTTCAGCGGCGTCCAATCGGGGAACATCGGGAACCGACAGGGTTTCTCCCAACGCAGCGACGCGTCCATCTTGAACGAGCAGATTGATTTTTCGCATTCCCTCAGAAGTAGGAAATCGGGCGTTTTCTATGAGGAGATTTTGTGAATCCGGCACCAAAGGCTTGCTCTCACAACGTTTTGCTTTTAGTAATCCACCAAATATTCGTTGTTTTGCCAATTGCGGATGAGATTGTCGTAGGCGCGAATAATATCGTGGTACGTTAAAACACCTACAATTTTTCGGTCTGTTTCGGACCGAATGACGGGAATATTCTCGATATTGTATTTTTCAATCTTACGAATGGCCAAAGAAACGGGGTCATCCTCCAAAACAGTGGGAACGGGCATACTCACGTCCCGCGCAATTAACAAATCCACCAATTCGTTGTCCACCAACGCCTGGCGGACATCCTTCAGCGAAATGATTCCGATGAGCTGGTTTTTATCGTCCACCACAAAAACGTCCCCGTATCTGGCATCTAACAACACCTTGAGGAGTTCCCGAAAATTCATATTGTGGTTGACCTGGTCGAAATCGGTTTTCATGAGTTCGCGAACCTTGACCTTTGCCAGCAAATCCATTTCACCCCGTTTGGTAACGTCGATTCCCTGATGCATTAACTCCAGAGAATGAATACCCATTCGGTTGTAGTAAATGGTTACCAGGTACGAAATAACCGACACCAACATCAGGGGCAAGATAAATTTGTAGTCGTTGGTCACCTCAAAAACCAGCATAATAGCCGTCAGGGGAACGGAATTAAATCCCGCCAAAACGCCTCCCATTCCCACCAGGGCGAATGTGAGAGGATCCAGCGCCGTGTGAAAGAGCATATTCATTAACATGGCGAAACCGGACCCCAAAAATGCCCCGATGCTAAGAGACGGCGTGAAGGTTCCGCCGTAGCCTCCGGCTGACAGAAAGAAGGTGAAAAACACAATTTTCAATACCAGCAAAATCACCAGTTCCTGAAATGAAAACGCCCCGTGGAAAATGTCGTTGATCGTTGTGTAACCCATGCCGAAAAGCTGGTAATACTTCACCAAAACCAGGCCGAAAATCAAACTAACCGGCAAAATGCGCCAATATTCGTTGCGCAATTTGAGTGTTTCCCGAAGGAATTTTTTCGACCATTCCCGCAGCCAAAAATAAAAAATGGACACCAAACCGGCGGCAATTCCCAACAGGAGAAAAAACAGGTAGTCGTTAACCGAGCCCAATTTGTATTCGGGAATTTGAAAAATGAGTTCATTTCCCAACACCGCGCGCGCCACCACGTCGGCGAAAACGGATGCAATAATCAAACTGCTTAAGGCCCTGTTTTTCAAGTCATTCAGTAAAATAACTTCAATCCCAAAAAACACACCGGTAATGGGAGCATTAAAAACGGCGGCAATGGCGGCCCCGCCTCCGGCGGCGGTGTACATCATCATATCATTGCGGTCCAGGTGGAGCACCTGCGACAGAAACGAGCCGATTCCGCTGCCAATTTTGGCCACGGGCCCTTCGGGTCCCAGAGGAGCACCAGTACCAATCGAAACCACGGAGGCAAAAAAATGGAAAACGGTTACCTTGAGAGGAATGATTCCGTTGTTCACAATGATGGCGCGTATAACACTGACCACACCGCGTTCGCTGGCAATTTTCGGGAAAAAGCGGGTCAAAAAGGCGGTTATTATTCCACCCAGAATAGGAATAAAAACAATAAAATAGCGATCGACGTGGAAATTGGCGGTGAAATTTTGCGGTTCAAAAAAGTAGCGCATTTCCTCCAACATGTAGTGAAAAAGCAACGCTCCCAGTCCGGCCAGAACACCGAGAATCATGGAAATAACCACATGCGCCACGTACCGCGAAATGTTGGTTCGAAAATAAAACTGGCCCGCCCGCTTTTGAAACAAAAACAGCCGCCGCCAAAAATTGGCCGATTTTGCTTCGGGCAGGGGCATTGTGTTTTGTTCGGTTTTTGCCTGCATGTTGGCCGTCTACAACTTTTTCACCTTTTCCAATGCCTGTTTCTCACCCACCAAAAGAAGGACGTCGTTTTCATTAATGGTGTAAAAGGCATCCGGGACAATTCTTCTTTCCTCGTCGCCTTCTTTCCGTTTAATCAAAATAACCTGTACTTTGTAATTATTGCGCAAATCCAATTGGCGCAAGCTTTTCCCCACAAAACGGCGCGGGGCGGCAATTTCGAGGATGTAATAGTTGTCCACCAATTCGGTAGTCTCGGAAGGCACTAAAGACGAATAGGCGCGTTCCATCCCCAAGGTCAATTCGCGCCGAGCCAATTCCCGATTGTACGCTTCAATCACGTCTTTTTCGCTCACGTACCCCAGAAGGGTTTTGCCGTCCTTGGGATCGACCACCGGTATTTCCGAAATCTTAATCTGGCTAAACACCTTCATGACGTCGTCCAGACTCGTTTCGGGCGTCACGGCCCGGTGAGTGGCTTCTATCAGATCGAATGCCACAATTAAATTCTGGACGGCACCCGGGTCTTCCAAAATGCTTTTCACGTCATTTAGCGTAATAAAACCAAGAAATTTACCCTCCTGATCCACCACATAAAAAATTTCGTGCTCACTGTTCAAAACGATGGGAACCAATTCCTGAAAGGGCATATTAAAGGGAATTTTTTCCACGTCTTTTTGGTACACATCTGCCACTCGAAGCGATTTTAACACATTGATTTCTTTGCCTTTAAAAAGATTAATCCCTCGTTTGACCAGCTTTAGGGTGTAAATCGATTCGGCCTGAAGGCGGGTGGTGAAAAGCACGGAAATAATGGTGGCAATCATAAGGGGCAAAATAATGGTGTAATCGTTGGTCATCTCAAAAATAATCACGATGGCCGTAATGGGGGCGTGTGTGACAGCTCCCACAAAGGCTCCCATGCCCACCATGGCGTACGCACCCGAGGTGGCCGTAATGGTCGGGAAAATCTCGTGGACGACCGTGCCGACGGCGCCTCCTAACATGGCTCCCATAAAAAGCGACGGGGCGAAAATACCTCCCGACCCTCCTGAACCCAGGGTCAGAGAGGTGGCAATAATTTTGAGCACCAACAAAAGCAACAAAAATTCCCAGGACAAATGCCCCATCAGCGCGCGGTTAATTCCGGCGTACCCAACGCCGAAAATAGAAGGCACGTAAATGCCCATGGCTCCCACCAAGAGCCCCCCCAGAGCGGGTTTTAAATAATCGGGGAAATCCCACCCGTCAAAAAAATCCTCCAACCCGTAAAGCAATTTAATAAAAAAAAGACCCGCAATTCCGGCCAAAAGGCCCATGCCCGCGTAGAAGAAGAGTTCCCAGGGAGTCACCAGCGCGTATTTTGGAACAATAAAGGCGGGAAAATCCCCGAGATAATGACGGGAGACCACCGTAGCAGTTACGGAGGAAATCACAATCGGACTAAATTGCATGACGCCGAAATCGCCAAAAATGATTTCGACGGCAAATAAGGCGCCCGCCACCGGCGCATTAAACGCAGCGGCGATGCCTCCCGCCGCACCGGCTGCCACCAGCGTCCGCATTTTATCCTTTGACACCTGAAGCCATTGCCCCAAAGTTGACCCAATAGCCGACCCAATTTGGACAATGGGGCCTTCACGTCCGCTGGAACCCCCGCTGCCAATACAAATGGAACTGGCCAAAATCTTGGCAATGACCACGCGGGGACGAATGAGGCCGTTCCGAAGAGCAATGCTCTCCATGACCTCCGGCACCCCGTGGCCTTTGACCTCCTTTGAAAAGAAAGTTACAATAGGGCCCACGATCAAGCCGCCGATAGCCGGCATGAGCAATTTTTGGTACCAGGGAAGGTGACGCACCATTTCGAGGGAATAGGTCATGTGTCCGGTGGACACGACTTCAATCAGATGGATCAAATACCGAAGTCCGAGGGCGCCGTAGCCCGTGACCAATCCGATAATGACCGCCAAAATGACCATGAACGTGTGCTCGGCCATTTTAATGCGGTCGAGATAATTCAACAAAATTTCTCCCAGGCTGTTCGTAACCCGAGAATTCTTTTCCGCCATTTCTCTTTCCGTTTTTTTCTAAACTTTTGAATGTAAAGAAATAATTTCACTTTTTCAAGTAGGAAAATCGAATGTAGGGAAAAAAGGCCATTTAGTGGTTTTGTTTCGGGAGAAAAGAAATACAAAATGGTCGACCACAAAAGGAAAAACAAAGCAGGGGCAATTTCGATTGCCCCTGCTCCTGAAAATTCGGTCAAAAATTACTGCTGAGGATAAGCAGGCAAGTAGGGCGGTCGTTTGGGAAGCACCGGCGGTTTCTCTTTGATTTTTTTCATTAAATAGTGAATGGCTGCTTCCAACTGCGGGTCTTTTCCCTGCACAACCAGATCCGGTCGATTGTCCACTTGAATATCCGGCTCGACGCCGTGATTCTCAATCACCCAATGGCTGTCCAATCCGTAGATGGAGAATTCCGGGATCGTCACGTAGCCGCCGTCCAGCAAGGGCGTGTAGCCGCGAATACCGCGCACGCCGCCCCAGGTACGCATTCCGATGACCGGCCCCAAATGGTACTTTTTGAAAAAGTAGGGGAAAATATCACCGTCGGAGGCGGAATAGGCGTTGGTCAAACACACCAGGTAGCCGTGAAAGGTGTGTTCCGGAATGGTTTCGTCTCCGGCGTTGCGGGACATGCTCATTCCCACCAGCACACGGCGCAGGCGTTCCAGGATCATTTCGTCCACAAAACCCCCGCCGTTGTAGCGCACATCGATAATCAATCCCTGTTTGCGGAGTTGCGGGTAAAATTCTTTGACAAATTGATTCAGTCCCGGAGCACTCATGTCGGTTAAATAAATGTACCCGATTTTTCCGCCGGAAGCCCTGGTAACCTTTTTCAGATTATTTTCCACCCAGTCGTTTTGGTGCAATTCATATTCGGAGGAAATTGGTTTTACCGTTACCTCGCGTGCCCCCGCCTCCGTCGGCTTTGAATTGACTAACAGGGTAACGCTGCTGCCGGTGTTCTCCAAAAATTCGTAAATATTGTCCGGTGCCCGCAGGGTCTTGCCGTTTACCGCCAGAATGTAATTGCCTTCTTTTACATCTACTCCCGGCTCGGTTAAAGGAGAGCGAACGGCCTTTTTCCAATTTTCACCCTTGTAGATTTTTTGAATTCGGTAGAGCCCCGTTTTTGGATCAACTTGAAAGTCGGCGCCCAACATGGCCACAGAAACGGGCTTTAATTTGGCCATTTCGCCTCCACCCACATACGTGTGGGAATTGCCCAATTCACCGATCATTTCGCCGATGATGTAGTTCAAATCGAATCGATTGGCGACGTAGGGCAAAAGAACGGCGTATTTGTTGTGCATTTTTTTCCAGTCCACACCATTCATTTTGGGATTGTAAAAATAATCCCGTTCCAGACGCCACGCTTCGTTAAACATTTGTTTCCATTCCTGGGCGTAATTGATTTTCATCTGTAAATGGGACAAATCCAGCCGCCCTTTGCCAGGTTGAATTTTCTTAGCTTTGGCACTTACAATGCTGTATCCGCTCCGGGTCCGAACAATCAGTTTGGAACCGTCGAACGACAAATCGTACCCGCTAAGAGGCGAAAGCAGCACAGTGTCCTTCTGTTTGGCCAAATCGTACCGGTGGAGTGCCGGTTTCTCCCCGGGCATCCGCCCCGAAAGTCCCGAAACCGGAAAGGTCATATAAAAAATGGCCCCTTTTACCGCTCGCAATCCGCCGATGTTGGCGGGAGGAATGGGCACATTTACGACGCGGTCTTGAATCCCCTGCAAATCGATTTTTAGGGGTTTCTTTGCCTGTTTTGCCCCCTTCTTTGCTTTCTTTTTGGTCTTTGCCGGTGCCTTTTCCACCACGGCTTCGTCGCTCTTTGGGGCAAAGGGTGAAAGGGAATCCGCCTGAAGGGTCACCAAATAGATGCCCGCTGTTTTTAAATAGGCGTAGTTTCCGTCAAAATTGCCCAGATAGGCGTTGTAGTTTCGATTGGAAACGAAAAACAAATATTTCCCGTCGGGGCTAAACACCGGGGAAGCATCCTGGGTAAAATCGGTGGTCACTGCCGCCTTTTTCCCGGTATCCACGGCGTACAGGTAAATTGAATAAAAATGATTTTTCCCGGGTTTTGCGTACGCCAGCCACTTGCTGTCCGGAGACCAGGTATATTGCCGAATTTCCCAGGTGCGGGCCTGGTCGATTAAAACGGGCTTTTTCTTTTGAATATCCACATAAAACAAGCGGTGATTTTTGTCGGCGTAGGCGAGTTTTTTGCTGTCCGGAGACCAAACCGGTTGAAAACGGAAACAGCAGCCGTCGCTTGTCACGCGAATTTCCTTCCCCTTTCCGTTCTGGGCGCGCAGGTAAATTTCGTCTTCACCCGTTTTATCCGAAACGTAGGCGATCCACTTCCCGTCGGGCGACCAGGTGGGAAATTTCTCGTGAACGCCTGAGGTTTCCGTCAAATTACGCGTGTTACCTTTTTGGGCGGGCACGGTGAAAATGTCGCCTCGCGCCTCAAAAAGAGCCCGTTTTCCTTTGGGAGAAAGGCTGTAGCTGTGCACGTACTTTTGAACATTCTCCCACCGCGGACGCTTCGCCACCTCATCGTCTTTCACAAAAATGGTGAGTTTACGAACTTTCTCCGAATTTAAATCCAACACGTACAAAAAACCGGCGTTTTCAAACACGATTTTGTCGCCGCCGATGCTTGGCCAATTGACATCGTACTTTTTAAAATGTGTGAGCTGCGTCACTTTTTTCGTGGTCAAATCGTAGCTGTACAGATTCATTCGTTGTTCGGGTCCGCGATCAGAACCGAAATAAATTTTATTTCCGTACCACATGGGGTAGGTGTCCGTTCCCGGGTAGGTGGTGAGCCGTTGAATATTATTG
This sequence comes from uncultured Deferribacteres bacterium, assembly GCA_964579725.1. GTDB lineage: Bacteria > Zhuqueibacterota > JdFR-76 > JdFR-76 > BMS3Abin05 > CAZOHG01. The sequence goes on along the minus strand of CAZOHG010000021.1, from coordinate 32,106 downwards.
GTTTTAAAATTGTAGAGCCAAATATCCTGAGCCATTCCCCCCTTGTAATGTTTCCAGGTGCGGAAATTGCGAAAAATGCGGTTGTAGGCAATGCGATTGCCATCGGGTGAAAAGGCCGTCAGTCCGCCTTTGGGAAGCACGAGTTTTTCCTGAAGTCCTCCCTTGACGCTAATTTTGTACAGTTGTCCGAACCAATCGTTGTACGTGTTTTGGCGCGACAGGAAAAGAATGTGCTGACCGTCCGGAAACCAATCAATTACCTCGTTGTTCGGCCCCATTCGCAACGGCATGTGCGTGACGTCGGCTGTAAACGTCAATTGGCGGGGCACGCCGCCATCCGAGGGCATGACGTACACATTCATATTTCCGTCGTATTGCCCGGTAAATGCAATCCATTTCCCGTCCGGCGAGAATTTTGGGAAAAGTTCCAATCCCGGATGTGAGGTCAGTTTGCGCGCCACGCCTCCTTCGCTGTCAACCTCCCACAAATCCCCGGCGTACACAAACACAATCCTGTTCTGGTAAATGTCCGGAAACCGCAAGAGACGCCCTTCCTGATTTTCAGCAAACCCCAAATGGCTGCTCGCAAAAATGGCCAAAAAAACCGCAAAAACCCACAGGCGTTTCATTTTCTGCCTCCTTTTGTTTTAAGCCGTTCACCTGCACTGGAAACCGTAAAAATGCCCCTCATTTTTGGAATTTTCCGGGGACAAAAAAATCGCTCTCTTTAAAGGTGCGCTAAAACCGAAAGCCCGCCGAGAAATAATAATTTTTCCGTCCGCGTGAATTCACACCATATTGAAACGAAAAGTTGCCCAACAATGTTTCCAGAGAAAGGCCGCCGCCGCCGCCCAACGTAAAATCTTTGCCCTCAATAGTCGCCAGGCTGTTTTTCCAGAATGCCCCCCAATCTCCTCGAAAATGGAAATAAAGGGTAGAAGAAGGCAATTTCAGAGGCAAAGCGTACCGCAATCCCAGAGAACCGATCAAAAAGCGGCGCGCCCGAATTTCATCTTCCCGAAAACCGTAAAAAGAATTTTCCCCGCCAAACCGGAACATTTCCTGAAACGGAGTTACCCGATCGGCCGTTCCCCACAGAAACCGCGGGTGGACGGTCAGGCGACGAAAATAGGTGTAGTAGCTTTCCACCGAGGTGTACAATTTGGAAAACGCAATGTCGTTGCCTAACAATTGCCCGAAAACCTCGTAGTAAAAATGGTAATACCGCCCGTGTTTTGGAAACGGCATTTGGTCCAAAGCGTCCAGAATGGTTTCCAAACGGAGACCGGCTTCGCGTATTTTAATAATCGGGTACCCCCCACCAAAAACCTGCCGAAGAGCAATTTCATTGATGTGAAGGGACAAAGAAGTGGTTCCCAAACGCTTTACCTGGCGTCCGAACGCGTAATTGAAACCCGTGCGGCGCTCCTGGTATTCACCGGCGATGTTTCCTTTGCGAAAAACGTAGTGCTTGATTTTGGTGTAGTGGAAATCCAAAGTAGTGGTCAAATAGGTTTTGAAGAGGCGATCGTTCTGAAAAGAAAGCCGGGTGGAAAGGTCTCGTTTGCCGACGATTTGGGACAGTGCCAGCCGCCCGCCCATTCCCAAAACATTTTGGTACGTACCTTCAATCAGCAATTTTAGACGCCTGTCCCGATCGTAGCGGTAGCTTTGGCTCACCTGAATGTGCGGTTTTTCGCTGACGTGAATAATCAAATGCACAAAGGCCCCCTCCCAGCGGTATTCTAAAAAAACGCGCTTGAAAAATCCCAGACTGTAAATATTGATCAATCCTTGCTGGATTTTGTCCGCCGAAAAAACGTCCCCGGCACGCATGGGAAATTCCCGTAAAATGACCCAATTGCGCGTGTGACGATTGCCTTCAATGGAAATCCGATCGATTTTCCCCTCCCGAATACCCAAAGTTAAGGTGTGTGCGAGGGTGTCGAACCGAACGGAATAAATGTACGCCAGCGAAAGTTGCTTTTTTCGGTAGAATCGGACAATGGCTTCGCAATTTTTCTCCCATTGCCTCCAATTAACAGGCTGTTGAAACCGAAATTTCACTCTTTTAAGAAGCAGAGAATCGGCCAAGAGATGATTTCCCTCAAAAATCACCCTGGACAAAACGGGATTTGGAACCCGGTGAATCACCAGCACCTGAGCAGACGGGCTCCCTGTAATTTCCGCCCACACGTTTTTCCAGATTCCCTGGCGGTAAATGCGCTCAATCAACTGCCGGATTTCAAACCCCGTCCACAGGCGTTGACCAAACGGAATGAAACGCGCATCGGAAGGAAAACTTTGCGTTGTCTCCACTTTTCGGACGGTGAAGACGCGGTTCTCCGAGGGACGAGGTTTTTGAAGCAGCATTCGGCGGATTTGGGGCATCGCTTTCCAGGCAGCCTCTACCCCCGCTCTGTACGCCTGTTCGGGTTTGGAAAAATCCGTGTTGGTACGCAAGCCAAGGTTGGGGCGAACAACCACATCGGCTTGCGCCAATTCGCGTTTTCGTTGATCGAATTGCATAATGGTCGTGACTTGATCGGCCAGTTCCCAGGGAGCACGAATATTTTTTCGCTGCCGCAGCGGCGAGGTCACATCGACAGCAATTACAAAATCAGCACCCAATTTTTTGACGTCCGAGACCGGAATGTTTTCCACCACACCCCCGTCCACCAACAAGAGGGAATCCAAATCTACCGGTTGAAAGAGAAGCGGAATGGTGGCGCTGGCCTGCATGGCCAGCCCCAGATTGCCGCGGTTAAACACGATTTTTCTGCCGTGAAGCACATCGGTCGCAATGGCCCGGAAGGGATACTTGAGATCGTCGAAGGAATGAATGACGTGGTAGGGTGCCCGCAAAATGACGGCCGCCAACTCGTCGTACAAGCGTTGGCCGGGTGAGACAGCCGTGGGAATAACGGGCCGAAAACCGTCGAAATACAAACTGACAAAATACCGATCACTGAGTTGCTTGGTGGACAGAAAGAGGCTGGTGCGCTTGGGTTTGTCCACCAAAATAGTTTGCCAGTGAATACGGCGGGCGATTTTCCAGATTTCCCTGGCGGAAAAACCGGAGGCGTAAAGTCCTCCCACAATGGCTCCGATACTGGTTCCGGCAATGGCATCCACGGGAATGTGATTCTCTTCCAGCACCTGAAGCACTCCGATGTGCGCCAATCCCCGGGCGCCCCCTCCCGAAAGAGCCAGGCCGATTTTTTTGTGGGCAAGGGGCCTCCACAAGGCCGTTGGGGAATGGCGCGGATGGGTGTCAAATTGTAGATGAAATACGACCGGTTCTCGTGGAAAAACCGGAAGCGTTATTCCTAAAAAAATGAACAAACCCGCCCAATATTTTATTTTTCCCACGCACAACTCCTTTATTCTTAAATGCCATAAATTTTAATCATTTTGGAATTCAAAATCAAGGGAAATTACCATTGACTTTACTGTAAAAATTCATTATACTATATGCCACTATATTGTGTATTCAAAAAAAGAGGAGTTCGGTTTTATGTCAGACATTTCCATTGTGTACCCCATTTTTCGCAATCAGCAAAATGTAACGCGCGATTTGAAAACCATTCGCGACCAGAGTGAGAAAACCGATGTGCTCATTTTAGACCAACGCCTAAAAAAAACCACCGATTTTCAGGCGGAGGTTCGGGATTTTCTGCCCGAGGCTCGTTGGGAAAGCAACCAGTTCAAGAATATCGCCGAAATGATGAATTTCGGATTCTCCCACACTCGGGGCGATTTGCTCATCTACGTGCCGCCCAACATCGGTCTGAAGCCCAATCTTGTAGCCAAATTCAAGGCCGCCTTTCGGAACAGTGACCGGCCTGGCATGCTTTACGCCGATTACGAAGAAATATACCCCGATGGAAAAATAGAAGAAAAAATTCTGCGCAACTACGACGGCGATATTACCGAGCGCGGCAATTACGGCTACGTGAAGGGCTATGCCCGCCAGGCCGCCGAGGCGGTTGGTTTCTACGACGAAAGCTTCAATCGCGCCGAAGAATACGATTTCAGACTCAAGCTGTCGGAAAAATTCGATCTCATTCGAATCCCCGAAATTTTGTACGACGTCTACATTTCCACGGAAGAAGCCGCCGAAAAAACCAGTGTGGGTGCTTCCAAACTTTTTTATCCGGGTGAAGGAAAGTACGGCGGTTTTTCTTATTTGTTCTACGACAAAGAGGAAGAACAGGAAATTGAACGAGCCTTCTACGATTACTTGAAACGCATCGGTGCCTTTTTAACCCACGAGAACAGCGAAGTAACTTACGCGCCGGACGAACATTTTTCACCCATGGTTAGTGTGATCATTCCCGTGTACAATCGCGCCACATTCATTGGAAAAGCCATCGAATCGGTCTTAAATGGGCAATTTCAGGATTTTGACATTATTGTTGTGGACAACGGTTCGACCGACAACACCGTCGAGGTGGTGGAATCCTACGTCAAAAAAGACCCCCGCGTCCGATTAATCAAAAATAAGCAAAATATTATCGGACTTTCTTTAAATTTGGCCGTCAACGCTTCTACCGCCAAATACATCTCGCAACTCGATTCCGACGACGAGTACACCCCGATTACCCTAAAAGCGATGGTGGGGTATCTGGAAACGCATCCCAAATGCGGATTGGCCATTTCCTACTACGAACTCATCGACGTCAACAGCACAGTGTTGGAGGAATTCGGCATTATTAAGCACCTCGAATACAATCGCAACAATATTTTGCGGGTGGATGGAGCTGGTGCCGTACGTACCTGGCATCGGAAAGTCATTTTGGAGATGGGTGGTTTTGACGTCGAACATTTTGGCAATTACGGCGAAGATTACGATCTGGTACTCAAAGTTTCCGAAAAATACGACGTGTGCCGGGTGCACGAGGTGTGCTACCGCTACCGCCGTCACGCCGACAACACGGACATTAAGCGAGAGCCGGAGATGAAAATTTACAACAAAACTCTGGCACGCCAAATGGCCATTCGGCGCCGCATTGCACTCAATAAAAAATTGGGACTCGTCAAATAGATTGGCACGGCCGGACGGCGTTCGCCCCTGGGTTTTGGCCGCTCTTTTCGCCGCCTTAACCGCCGTGGGCGCACAGATTCGCATTCCAATGGCACCTGTGCCGATTACGTTCCAAACATTTTTCGTGTATTTGGCTGGCGGACTCTTGGGCACGCGCTGGGGAGCCGTCAGCCAAGTTTTTTACGTCGGATTGGGGCTGGCAGGCTTGCCCGTATTGGCAGGCGAAAGCGGCCCCGGGCTTTTTCTGTCCCCCACCATCGGGTACCTTCTTGCCTTTCCGCTGGCCGCCGGATTGACCGGTGCCCTCGCCGGGCGAAAGCCCGACCCCTCTGTCGGCTTTTTGATTTTCACGTACTTCTCGGCAGCCCTTCTCATTTTGATTGTGGGAATAATCGGTTTGTTTTGTATTCAAAATCTTTACCTCCATGCGGGGCTGAACGCGGGTGCCCTTCTCCTTTCCGGCCTTGTCTTGTTTTTACCCGGCGAAATTCTCAAGGTCGTGTTGGCCGCTCTTCTTTCGCGCAAATTGCGACCTTTTCGCCTGAATCCCTGAAAACTTCTTTCCTGCACAGAACAAGAACTTACCGAAAAAATCGGAGTAATCTAAAGTAACCAAAAATCAAAACAGAAATGTGACGGAAGTTGCAGTTCCTTTCACCCCCAAAAAAAATACAAAAAAGGAAAAAAGAACTTGCTTTTGGGAAAAAAATTTTGTACACTTAAAAGCAATTCAACAGAAGGTGAGAGTCAGAATGAATTCTTTTTCCGAACACAAGTTTGTTTCTCTGAACACCAATTGGTGGTGGGGCTGGTACGTCTACAATGGGAGAGCGGGCTTGCGTTCGGTATAATTACACCACTTTTTTATCTTCTCAAAGGCCCGCTCAATAGAGCGGGCTTTTTTGTTTTTAGTTCTTCACTAAACTAAAGAAAGGGTTGAAAAATGGAGCAACACAAAATCATTCTAAGCGAATCCGAGATGCCGCAACAATGGTACAACATTATGGCGGATTTACCCGAGTTGCCGCCACCGCCCCTGCATCCGGCCACACACAAGCCCGCGGGCCCCGAGGATCTGGCGGCCATTTTTCCAATGGAATTGATTAAGCAGGAGGTTTCCACCGATCGCTATATTCCCATTCCGGATGAGCTATTGGACATCTACCGGATGTGGCGGCCTTCTCCCTTGGTTCGAGCGTACCGATTGGAGGAATTCTTGGGCACACCGGCCCGGATTTACTACAAGAACGAAAGTGTGAGTCCTCCGGGAAGCCACAAACCCAACACGGCCGTGGCACAGGCATATTACAACAAAAAAGAAGGCAACCACCGTCTGGCCACCGAAACCGGAGCCGGGCAGTGGGGCAGCGCCCTGTCGTTTGCCACCTCTTTGTTCGACATGGAATGCGTGGTGTACATGGTGAAAGTTAGCTACAACCAAAAGCCCTTCCGGCGTTCGCTGGTTCATTTGTGGGGCGCCACCATTTACCCCAGTCCCTCGGACAATACCGAATTTGGCCGGAAAATTTTGGCCGATGACCCGAACAATATGGGCAGTCTGGGGATTGCTATTAGCGAAGCGATTGAGGACACCGTCACCCACCCGGGTACCAAATATGCTCTGGGCAGCGTGCTGAATCACGTTCTCATTCACCAAAGTATTATCGGTCAAGAGGCCAAAAAGCAGTTTGAACTCATTGGCGATTACCCCGACACCGTGATCGGCTGTGTGGGCGGGGGCAGTAATTTCGCCGGTCTGGCCTTTCCTTTCTTGCAGGACAAAATCTCAGGCAAGAAAAAGGACCTGAAGGTTCTGGCCATTGAGCCGGCCTCCTCCCCCAGCATGACCAAGGGCTACTACCGCTACGATTACGGCGACACCGCCGGAATGACCCCTCTCATGAAAATGCACACTTTGGGGCACAATTTCATTCCGCCCGGTATCCACGCAGGCGGCTTGCGGTACCACGGCATGGCTCCGTTGGTGAGTTTGACCAACAAATTGGGTTTGGTCGAAGCGCGTGCCTACCACCAATTGGACACCTTCAAGGCCGGAATTGATTTTGCGCGCACAGAGGGCATTGTCCCGGCTCCCGAAACCACACACGCCATCCTCGCCGCCATTGAGGAAGCGCTCAAGTGCAAGGAAACCGGTGAAGAAAAGGCCATTGTGTTTAATTTTAGCGGCCACGGACACTTTGACATGGCTGCCTACGACGATTATCTGGCCGGGAAGCTTCAAAATTACGCCTACCCGAAAGAATTAATCGAAAAGGCCATGCAAGACGTTCCCCAAATCGATTAATCCGATCCAAGGTGGCTCCGAAACGCTCGGAGCCACCTTTCTTTTTTCCTTCGCGCCCCGCCTTCTCCCTTTTCAAATTTTTTTGCCGCAAAATCTGATTTTAGTCTTGATATTGACGGGATTATTGGCTAAATTTAAGTGCTATTTCTAAAATATTTTATTTTTATTGCATTATTATTTAAATTTTTTAATAATTTAGGAATATGAATCATGAAAAAATTCATTATTGGCGTTGACGGCGGCGGAACCAAAACCCATGCCGTCTTTCTTTCCCTCCAAGGAGAGGTTTTGGGACAGGTTACGGTGGGGCCCTCCAATTACCAACAAGCCGGCAAAAAGGGGATTCAAGACGTGTGTTCGGCCATTTTGGAGGCTTTGCCGCAGCAGAATCTGGCAACTGAGGGAATCGTGCGTTGGGTGCTGGGGTTGGCAGGCGCAGGGCGCCCATCCGACCAATTGGCCGTCCGAGAAGCCGTGGAAGCATTGGGTTTTGCAGGGCGCGTGACCGTTGAAAATGACGGCTTCATTGCCCTGGTGGGCGCCTTTTCCGGTGAACCCGGCATTATTTTGATTTCGGGCACCGGGTCCATTTGTTACGGCATGAATGCCGAAGAGAAAATGGCCCGTTCCGGCGGTTGGGGCTATTTGTTGGGCGACGAAGGCAGCGGCTATTTTATCGGAAATCAGGCGCTCATTGCGGCTCTGAAAGATCTGGACGGGCGGGGAGCCCAAACGGTGCTCCGACAGAAATTCGAATCCTTTTACGGCATTGCCAGCATTGATTTGATCGTTCCCAAAATTTACGCGGGCAGCATTCGCAAAGAAGACGTAGCCAGTCTGGCACCCTTTGTGTTTGAAGCGGCCGAACGGGGGGATTCTGTGGCGGAACAAATTGTGGCGCGCGCCGGAACGGAATTGGGGAAAATGGCCGTAGCCGTGGCTCGCCAATTGGGATTAGACAACCAACCCATTCGCGTGGCGCCCATTGGGTCGGTGCTGCAAAATCAACAACAGAAACTGGTGCCGTTTATTTCGGCCGAATTGAAGGCTGTTTCATCAAACCTTCAATTTCAACAACCTCAATATCCGCCCGCTGTGGGTGCAGCCCTTGTGGGGTTAAAAAAGGAAGGGATTCCGCTCACATTGGAAATTTTGGAAAATGTGGCGACCTCTTTTTCTCAATAAAGCAAACGGCAAGGAGAACAAAAAAACGCTTGGTTTTGTCTGCCAAGTGAAAATAAGTTTTTATGACATCTTTTGATTTTTTGGGAAAGCAAAAAAAATTCGTCCTTGGTCTGATGTCCGGTACCTCGCTGGACGGCCTGGACATAGCTCTGGTACAGATTGAAGGGGCGGGACCCGGCATGCGATTTCAGCTTCTCGGTTTTGAAACCGTCCCGTATTCCCAGGCTTTGAAATCGGCCATCCTCGATTGTGCCGTTCCTTCGCAAGGCAGCACGGCTTGTGTCAGTCGTTTGAATTTCTACCTCGCTGAGCTGTGGGCGGATTTTGTTACCGGTTTTCTGAGAAAAGCCGGGTACGAACCCAGGGAGATCGATTTAATCGGTTCCCACGGTCAGACAATGGCTCACGAGCCTGAGCCGGTTCCGTTTGGCGAATCTGCCGTTCGCTCCACTTTGCAAATCGGCGATCCCGCCGTATTGGCCAAAAAAACGGGCATTCCGGTGGTAGCCAATTTCCGCACCGGAGACATGGCTCTTGGCGGTCAGGGCGCTCCCCTTGTTCCTTATGCCGACTACCTGCTTTTTCGCAGCGAGACCCAAAATCGTGCGTTCCTGAATATCGGAGGCATTGCCAATGTGACGGTTCTTCCCAAACAAGCAACGAAGGCTCAGGTTTTTGCCTTTGACACGGGGCCGGGCAACATGCTGGTAGATGCCCTGGCTCAGGAGCTTTTCCGGGTGCCGTTTGACCAAGACGGAGAATTGGCGGCACAGGGTCGCCCGTCGCCTGAACTGCTGTCGGAATTCATGCGAGACCCCTATTTTGACCGTCAACCGCCCAAATCCACCGGCAGGGAGTATTTCGGCCAAACCTTTGTAAAGCGATTTCTAAATGCGGGGCCGAAATTCAATTTAACGCGATTTGACCTACTGGCAACGGCGCTTCAGTTCACCGTGGAGACCATTGCGCTGGCCAACGATCGGTGGATCCGCCCCAAAGTCGCAATTGACGAATGGATTGTAAGTGGAGGGGGTGCCCGCAATCCGGTGCTTCGTGCAGCTCTTCAAGAGGCATTGGCGCCCGCTTGGCTCCGACTTTCTGACGAACTGGGTCTGCCGGCTGACGCCAAAGAAGCCGTAGCTTTCGCCATTTTGGCCAATGAATTTGCGGCCGGGCACCCGGCCAATCTACCGTCGGTGACGGGAGCGCAATCGGAAACAATTTTGGGAGAATTGGCTCTACCCTAAAATCGAAATCTAAATCGTAAAGGAGGCTATTCATGAACATTTGCATCTTTGAAGATGAAACCACGGTGAATTTTGCTCCGTTGACACATTTGAGACCGGTGTACGACCTTCGTTTCGGCATTCGTACCCTTCGTGAAAAAGTGGTACAGGAATTCCCGGCCGACACGTCCGTCTTTCTGTTCACCCGGGCGTATCTGGCCGACCTGGTGCAGGAACAAAATCCCGGGGTGCCCGTTAACCGGCTACCCGACGCCGACGTTTTATTTGTAAATGGGCGCGCCCTGGTCACAACCGAGTTGGTCCAGGAAATTAAACGCACGGAACCGGCGCTTTACACCTCGGACGGAGCGGTTGTAGCCGCTTACGTTCCGGCCGCCAAGATGGCTGGACTCAAGGAAAAAAGCGGTGCCCTTCTTACTGCGGCGGATTTTCCGGAATTGCCGGAAAAATCCGTTTCGGCCAAACTCTTCCGCTACAATTTCGAATTGGTGCTGAACAATGCTGAGGAAATCGAACGCGAATTTCAACTGTTTGGCAAAGGCGGACAAATTTTGGGTAAAATCTACGAAGGGGTAATCATTTTAAACAAAGAAAATGTTTTTGTGGACGAAGGAGCATTCGTCAAACCGGGGACGGTTTTGGATGGCGAAGAAGGCCCCATTTACATTGGTAAAGGCGCCAAGATTTTGTCTAATGTGACCATTGACGGCCCCACCTTTGTAGGAAACAAAAGTCTGGTGAAAACCGGAGCCTACGTGTACGACGGCGTCTCCATTGGGGAGGTCAGCAAAATCGGCGGCGAGGTAGAGGCCTCGATTATTCATTCTTTTTCCAACAAACAGCACGATGGATTCCTGGGCCACGCCTATTTGGGGCAATGGGTCAATTTAGGCTCCGACACCAACAACAGCGATCTGAAAAATAATTACGGCAACGTCAAGGTTTGGGTAAACGGAGAGTTCGTTGATTCCGGTTCTCTTTTTGTGGGGCTCACCATGGGTGACCACTCCAAGGCCGGCATTGACACCATGTTCAATACAGGTACGGTAGTCGGCATTATGAGCAACGTGTTTGGCGCCGGTTTTCCGCCCAAATTCATTCCGTCGTTTTCCTGGGGCGGTGCCGATGGGTTCGTAACCCACAAATTGGAAAAAGCCCTCGAAACGGCCGACAAAGTCATGAAACGGCGGGATCAAAAAGTTACCCCCGCTTTGGAAAAAGCGGTGCGTGAAGTCTTTCGCCTGACCCAAAAGGAAAGAGATTCATTAAAATAGACTCACTTCAAACCAATAGGAGGTAAGAAACATGCTGGTCATCAGAAAAGACACGTACGAAGAAATGAGTGTGGAAGGTGCCAAAATTGTGGCGGCTTTGATTCGGAAAAAACCGGACGCCGTTATTGGTTTCGCCACAGGGAGCACACCCCTTGGCCTGTACAAGGAATTGATTCGCCTTCACAAGGAAGAAGGTCTCGATTTTTCCAAGTTGACCACATTCAATCTGGACGAATATGTCGGCCTGCGCCCGGAACACCCGGAAAGTTACCACTATTTTATGTGGGAAAATCTATTCAAACATGTGAATGTCAATCCCACCCGAGTTCACATTCCAATGGGCATGGCCGATGATATCGACGCCTTTTGCGAATGGTACGAGAAGAAAATCGAAGAGGCCGGCGGTATTGACCTGCAAATTTTGGGCATCGGTGGAAACGGCCACATTGCTTTTAACGAACCGGGGTCTTCCCTCGGCTCCCGAACCCGCATCAAAACTTTGACGGAAAAAACACGCAAAGACAATGCCCGTTTCTTCGACAACGACATGAGCCAGGTTCCCAAATATGCCATTACTATGGGCATTGGCACCATCATGGACGCTCGAGAATTGTTGCTATTGGCCAACGGCCCCAACAAAGCCGACGCCATTAAAATGACGGTGGAAGGCCCCATTACGGCTATGGTTCCGGCCACCATCGTGCAAATGCACCGCAAAGCGACCATTATTGTAGACAAAGAGGCAGGCGCCAAATTGACCGGCACCTACACCGGCTAATTCCCAAAAGAATTACACTCAGGCGAGGAAGATTCTTTCCTCGCCTTTTTTATTTGCAACCGCCTTGACAAATTCCTATTTTCTAAACGTACCGATTTTCAACACACGCTTTTTTTGACTAGGCGAGAATCTGCCGAGGAAGAGCACGTTCTTGCCTCTCGTCCGCTAATAGACGGGCGAGTTCAAATTCAGCCGCGTCCCAAAGGGACAATTCGCCGGTAACCTGCCCATTTGACGGGCAAAATAAAAAGAGACGCTTCATGACAGGTACATTTGAAATAGCCCGTTGGTTTGTTTTTTTGCTGTACACTGTAAGCCTATTTTTTTACGCCCGCTATTTTGAGAAAAAGCTGAATTTTCTCGGGGAAAAAGCCGTTTTGTTCCTGAGCGTTGCCGTTTTTTTCCACACGGCAACGGTGCTGCTCCTTTGGATTTCCGAAGGGCATTTTCCCGTCATGAGTGTGGGAAATGCCATTTTTACGTGGGTGTGGCTTTTTGCGCTTTTGTACTGGATTCTGGAAGTCCGCCTTCGGGAGCAATCTTTCGGAATCTTCATTGTCACCTTATTCGTCATTTTCCTGCTCATTTCTAACGTGCTGCCCTACCGGCACGGTGCCTTGCCGGAATACTTCCAGGACAAATGGGTTCAAATTCACATTTTTTTAATGCTGATTGCCTACACCGGATTTGCCTTGAGTTTTATTGCCAGTGCCATGTACCTTCTACTCCTGAAGGAGCTCAAAAACAGAACGCTAAATTTCTTCTACTCCCGGCTTCCTGCCCTTGAACTTCTGGACAAAATGGGATTAGAATCCCTGACCGTCGGTTTCATTTTCCTGACCGTCGGAATCTTCGTTTCCCTTTCCATTGGTTCGGAATATCTAATTCGGGCCTGGTATTTGGACATTAAAATTTTGAGCGTTTTCGCCACCTGGTTAATCTACGCCTTTTACCTGGCGGCACGGTGGTTTTTCAACGCATCGCCCCGAAAAAGCGCCTATCTGTCTTTAGCCGGTTTTGGGTGGATTTTAATTTCCTTTTTTATTTTGAGTAGCTTTGTCTCCAATGTGCACGCTTACTAAAAGACGCGGGGCTTTCTACAATGGCGATTGAAATCTTATTAGTCGGAGTGCGGCTTCCGCATCCGACTCCCTCTCCGGAGCGGCCACGCCTCACTTTGGCCGAAATTTTCCGCACCCGCGTGCCCCGACTACCCGCTGCCGAATGGATGATGTACGAAACTCCCTTTCATTTTGAGGCTCTCTTTGTGACGGAAGACCTGCCGACCACCCGTTCGGCAGCTTTTCGGTTTTTTAATGACCTTTTCCCGAATCTTTCTGCCGATAAGGCATTGTTCCTGACCGGCGGCGAAGCGGTGCGCCATTATTTTCATGTGCTTTTGGGATTGGACACACCCTGGCCCGGCAATATTTTGTTTCTGGAAAACCTGAAAGAAGGCTACACCCTTTGTCTGGAAAACGGAATGACCGGTGCCATTCTAAACCGTCTTTTTCAAACAAGCGTGACCTTTTATCGGAAAGCCCAGAAAGAATCTCCGGTGCTACAAGGGGCCGATTCTCTTCCGGAGGTGATTTTGGAGCTTGCTCAGAAAATCTTCGGGGAAACAAAAAATCAGCGCTTCCTCATTTGGGGAAATGCCAACGAGACCCTCGCTGTGCGGCGCTTCCTCCGCAATCGAGATATTTCCTTTGTCGACGCCACGAGCGGTACCCCATTAGGAGATTTCGACATTTTCATTCGATTTTCCGAGCACGCGCTCGCCTCTGATTTTAAGGAAAGGCTCGCGCTTCGACTGAAAAACCGTCCGTACAAACCGATTCTTTTTGTTGACCTGTCTCCCCAACCCATGACCGTGCCCAAAGGGGAGGCCCTGTTGTTTTACAGTCGGGATGATCTTAAAACCATTATTCAACACCATTACACGGAACGACAAAAAGCCGCTGAGACTCTTCGCCCCAAAATCGAACAAACAGTCAAAAATTTCCTTTCGTGGTTCTACGCCCGTGAGCGTTTCGAATTTTCCGGCATCATCGGACGAAGCCGTCCTCTTGTGCGGGTTTTGGAAATGGTTGCGCGGGTTTCCGCCAGCGATGTCACGGTGCTGATTGAGGGAGAAAGCGGCACGGGCAAGGAACTCATTGCCAAAGCCATTCACCGGAACAGTTTGCGTGCAAAAAAGCCCTTCGTCGTGGTCAATTCCGCGGCAATTCCCGACACGCTTTTGGAAAGCGAATTGTTTGGCCACGTAAAGGGTGCGTTTTCAGGGGCTGTTTTTTCCAAAAAGGGACTTTTTGAGGAAGCCGACCACGGCACCATTTTCATGGACGAAATCGGGGAAATGTCGCCCTCCACACAAGCCAAAATCCTGCGGGTTTTGCAAAACGGGGAAATCCGCCGAGTGGGCAGCACTACCACCGTGCACGTGGATGTTCGGTTAATTGCCGCTACCAACAAAAATTTGGCTGAACGCGTTCGGGAAGGCCTGTTTCGGGAAGATTTGTACTACCGCCTGAAAGTGTTGCACATTGTAGTGCCGCCGCTACGGGAACGGTCAGAAGACGTGGAAGAATTGGCCTATTCTTTTTTGGAACGCTACGGACGCAAACTCGGCAAACATTTGACCACCATTTCACCGGAGGCCATGGCCTTGCTCAAAGCCTATCCGTGGCCTGGCAACGTGCGGGAACTGGAAAACGCCGTCGAACGGGCCGTCGTCATGACCATGGGTCGGCGCATTACCTCCACCGATTTACCGCAAGAAATTCAATTTTTCTCGCCATCCGCGCAAACCTCCGGCTCCCGGTGGCCCACGCTTCAGGAATTGGAAAAGCAGCACATTTTACGAACCTTGAACCACGTGGATTGGAATCTTGGGCGTGCCACAGAGCTTCTTGGCATCAGCCGGGCCACCCTCTGGCGAAAACTAAAAGCTTACGGGATTCAGTCAACGAAAAGCGCCTGATTTTTTCACTTTGAAACAGGCGTTTTTCACCTTGAAAAACCCAATTCCGTCGTACCGGTTTTCGGTAAACCCACCTGACCTTTTATTTTTCAGTGACTTGATTTTTAAGGAGTTAGGCAAAGTTTTCTCCTCTTTTTTTCTCCCATTTCATTCTCCGCGGCACGGAAATTGAAATTCTCTTTGCCAAGTCATTTTCATTCGGGCTGTTGTGGGTCCCTGTTTTTCAGCGAGGCAAGGAGCTAAGGTAATCGTGTACCCCGTTTTTCTCCAATTGGAAAATCGAAAATGCGTGGTTTTCGGGGGCGGCCGCGTTGCGGCACGAAAAGTACAGGCGCTTCTTCAGGCCGGAGCGAACGTAACCGTGGTAAGCCCGAATCTCTCGTCCGATCTGTTCACACTGTGGACGGAAGGCAAAATCACCTGCCATTACCGCCCTTACCACCCGGGAGACCTTCGGGGATTTGTTCTGGCCATCAGCGCTACAAACGATTCGGATGTCAATCGAAGAATATTCACCGAAGCACGCGAAACCGGTGTGTGGGTCAATGTGGTTGACATCCCCGAATTGTGTGATTTCTACGTGCCGGCCGTCGTCCGCCGCGGCGACTTGCAGATTGCCGTTTCGACCAACGGAAAATTTCCGGCCCTGGCGCGCGAAATTCGAAAATGGCTCGAAGGCGAAATCGACGAATCCTTTGCCGAAATTTTGCATCTGGCAGCGACCATTCGCCAGAACCTGAAACACCGGTACGCCGATCCAAAGCAACGTCAAAAAATCATCGATGAGGTTTTGTTGCCCCAAATTTTAGACGGCCTGAAGGGCGGCTTTTCCGTTCAAAAAAGAAAAGAGCTGTCCAAATGGATTTAGTCGCCGCAGGCTTCAGCCACAAAAATGCCTCCATTCGTTTGTTAAATGCCGTCTCTTTTTCTCCGAAAGATCTTCCCGAGGTTTACCGAAAACTGCTTTCGCTCCCCACTGTGAAGGAAGCTCTTGTTCTCTCCACCTGTAACCGAAGTGAAATTTACGCCGTCGTTTCCGATTTACACGAAGGCGTTCGGGTGCTGAAAACCTTTTTCGAAACCCATTTCGGGCGGAATTTCTCCGATCTCCTTGACCAGCCGTTTCGCCATTTCAGCAACGATCGAATGGTTACGCACTTGTTTGCTACGATTGTGGGCCTTGAATCGCTCGTCATTGGAGAAACACAAATCGCCGGGCAAGTACGCCTGGCGTACCAAACCGCGACCGAAAATCGGGCTACGGGATTGGTTCTGAATCGTCTGTTTCACCGAGCCTTTGAAGTAAACAAGCGTGTTCGGGCGGAAACACAAATCGGAGTGGGGGTCGTCTCCGTGGGACACGCTGCTGTCCAATTGGCGGAAAAGATTTTTTACCCCCTGTCCAAATGCAAAGTTCTCATTTTGGGTGCCGGTGAAACGGCCCGATCGACGGCCAAACATTTTCGCGAACGCGGCGTTTCGGAACTCACGGTGGCCAACCGAACCTTTGCTCGGGCACAGGCGGTAGCCGATGAAATCGGTGGGCGGCCGCTTCCTCTCGATCGATTTTTACAGGAATTACCTCGTGCTGACGTGGTGGTCAGTGCCACGCATTCACCCGAATTTTTGCTGACGGCCGAAATGTTGCGCCGAGTTGTGAAAAACCGTGAAAACCGTCCGCTCTTTTTCATCGACCTGTCGGTACCAGCGGATTTCGATCCTCGTATTCGCCGTTTTGAAAATGTGTACCTGTACACAATCGACGACTTGCGTCACATTGTAGAACAAAACCGCCGCATTCGGGAAAAAGAAGCCGCTTTGGTTCGAGCGATTATTGCCCAGGAAGTGCAAATCTTTCTAAAATGGCTGAAGGGCCTGGAAATCACCCCGACGCTCCAGCAGCTTCGGAAACGCTTCGAAACCATTCGGCAGGAGGAGCTACAACATTTCCGCCGAAAATTTTCCGACGAGGACTGGTCAACCGTAGAAGAGCTGACGCGTCGTATGACGAACAAAATGCTGCACACGCCCACGGTCAAGTTGAAAGAACTTTTCGACAACCCGGATGGCATTCATAAAATCAGCCTGATTAAACAGCTATTTGAACTGGATGAATCGTGAGCAAACGCCTTTTAAAATTAGGAACCCGGGGTAGCCGATTGGCGCTCTGGCAGGCCAATTGGGTTAAAACGCGACTGGAAAACGTCAACCGGAATCTCTTCGTGGAAATCGTCCCGATTTCAACACGCGGCGACCGAGACACAAGCCTTCCGTTGGGGGCTTTGGGCGGCAGTGGTGTTTTCGTCAAGGAGATCGAACGTGCTCTTCAAAAGGGGCTCGTGGATTTTGCCGTGCACAGTGCCAAGGACCTTCCCTCGGAACTGCCCGCTGATTTCGAATTGGTGGCTATTACGGCCCGCGAAGACCCCCGGGACGTTTTGCTGTCCTCTCGGGCTGTAACGCTGGAAAAATTGCCCGCGGGCGCACACTTGGCTACCGGAAGTCCCCGGCGAAAAGCTCAGCTTTTACACTACCGCCCCGATCTCCATCTCGAACCTCTTCGCGGCAACCTGGACACCCGCATTCGAAAAATGCAGCAGGCCGACTGGACGGGCATTGTGGCCGCCTGGGCCGGTGTAAAACGCCTCGGGGCTCTGCCGTTCATTGCGGATTTTATTCCCTTAGAGATTTGCCTTCCTGCCGCTGGGCAGGGCGCCCTTGCAGTGGAAATTTTGCGGAAACGTTCCGAAATCGGAGTTCTTTTACACACCCTTTCCGAGCCTCAAACGGAAGCGGCCGTTCGAGCTGAACGGTGCTTCTTGAAAACAGTGGGCGCCGGTTGTCACCACCCGGTCGGTGTTTTAGGGCAGGTTCTGGGAGAAAAAATTCGCCTGCAAGCCGTCATTGCTACTGCTGACGGCAGCCGCGTGCTTCGGCAGGAGGCGGTTGGTTCCCGGGCCTTCCCGGAAGAGGTTGGAACCTTGCTCGCCCGTCAGATGCTCGATTCGGGAGCCGAAACTATTTTGCGCAACTCAAACGGAGGCCTGTAGAAAAATGAACACGACGCACTCGGCGGAATTATTTCGAACGGCTCAAAAATATATCCCGGGCGGGGTGAATAGCCCGGTTAGAGCCTTTGGAGCGGTGGGGGGAACCCCGATTTTTTTCACCCGAGGTGAGGGCGCTTACCTGTTCGATGTGGACGGCAACCGCTACCTGGATTTTGTTGCGTCCTGGGGCCCCCTGATTTTGGGACACCGACATCCGGCGGTACTTGAAGCCATCGAAAAAACACTAAGAAAGGGGACCAGTTTCGGCGCGCCCACCGAAGAAGAAATTGCTTTGGCTCAAAAGGTGGCCGAAATGGTTCCCTCTGTGGAATGCGTTCGAATGGTCAATTCCGGTACGGAGGCCACCATGACGGCCATTCGTCTCGCGCGCGCCTTAACCGAACGAGACAAAATCGTCAAATTTACGGGGTGCTACCACGGCCACGCGGACGCCTTTCTGCTGCAAGCGGGCTCGGGCGTGGCAACGTTAGGTATCCCCGGTTCTCCCGGGGTTCCCAAAGCGCTGGCTGCCGACACCTTTCTTTCGCCCTACAACGATCTGGACGCGCTGAAAGAACTCTTCCGCCTCAGGGGCACCGAAATTGCGGCCGTCATTGTGGAACCGATTGCCGGAAACATGGGAACCGTTCCGCCTCAACCCGGTTTTTTGGACGGATTGCGAACTTTGACACAGAAATCGGGCAGCCTTTTGATTTTCGACGAAGTCATAACGGGATTTCGCGTTTCCGAAGGAGGCGCCCAAAAACTCTACGGAATTCAACCGGATTTGACTTGTCTGGGAAAAATCATCGGCGGCGGTTTGCCTGTGGGGGCCGTAGGCGGGAGCTGTCGCCTTTTGCACGCCCTTGCTCCCGCAGGTTCCGTGTACCAGGCCGGAACTCTTTCTGGAAATCCTCTGGCCATGGCTGCCGGTTTGGCCACGCTTGAGACGCTTCGAAAAGAAGCCGTCATTCCTCGTTTGAACCGAACAGCGGAAACCTTTGCCGATGCTTTGCAAACCGCTATTCACACCAAAGGGTTCCCCATTCAGCTAAATCAGGTGGGCTCCATGTTTTCGCTCTTTTTTTGCGAGAAACCCGTTTCGGATTTTAAAACCGCTTCCCAAACCAACACCGCTTTGTACGCCCGGTTTTTTCACAAACTTCTGGAAAGAGGCGTCTATTTTCCGCCCTCCGCCTTTGAAACGGTTTTTCTGTCCGCCGTAATGACGCAAAATGATCTACAAATCGCTTTGGAAGCGATCGTTGGGAGTCTGGAGGAAATTTTTCAATGAGTGAAAATCGCCCACACGCACCTTCCTCTGGCCGCCCGGGCAAGGTGTACCTGATCGGCGCGGGTCCTGGAGACCCGGGACTGCTGACGGTCAAGGGACTTTCCATTCTGCGCACGGCTGAGGTGGTGGTGTACGACCATCTGGCCAATTCGGTTTTGCTAAACGAGGCTCCGGAAACAGCGGAGAAAATCTACGTCGGGAAAAAGGCCGGAAAGCATTCGCTGACACAGGAAAAAATCAACGCTTTGCTTAGAGAAAAAGCCCAAACCCATTCCATTGTGGTACGCCTTAAGGGGGGCGATCCGTACATTTTTGGACGCGGCGGCGAAGAAGCCCTTTTTCTTCACCAGTCCGGGATTCCCTTTGAGGTCGTACCCGGCGTCACGGCGGGGGTAGCGGCCTTAAGCTTTGCCGGAATTCCGGCGACCTTCCGGGGATTCGGATCGAGCCTGACCTTTGTTACCGGTCACGAAGACCCGAACAAAACCCGCTCGGACCTAAATTGGACAGCGTTGGCCGGCGAAAAAGGCACTTTAATTTTTTACATGGGGGTGTCGCAACTCCCCAAAATTGTGACGCAGCTTTTGGCGCACGGCAAAGCACCCCAAACACCGGCGGCCCTGGTGGAAAACGGCACTTTGGCCACCCAGCGCCTGGTGGTGGGCACGCTGGCCACTCTGACGGTTAAGGCAGCCGAAGCTCGAATTTCCCCGCCTGCACTTCTTGTGGTAGGTGACGTCGTTCGCCTGCACAAGCAATTGGGGTGGTTCGACAAACTGCCGCTTCGAGGTAGCCGAATCGTCATTACCCGCGCCCAACACCAAGCGGGCGCACTGTCGTCAAAATTACGTGCCCTCGGCGCCCACGTTTTTGAGCTTCCTACCATTCGAATTACCGACCCAACCTCCTGGGAACCGGTGGACGAGCTGATTCGCCGCGCCACCCGCCCCGATTGGACGGTCTTTACCAGTGCAAACGGTGTGGCTCAATTCGTCAAACGCCTCGGTCAACACGGCCTGGACGTCCGCTGGTTTGGCGGGACCCGTATTGCCGCCATTGGACCCGGGACCCGGGCGGCACTTGGACGCTACGGCCTTCAACCGGACTTGGAACCTGAGCAATTTATTGCAGAAAGTCTGGCCGAAGCGCTTTTGTCAAGGGGCGTCGCGGGTAAAAAAATCGCCTTGCTCCGGGCAGAAAAAACCCGGGATTTTCTCCGTCAAAAGTTAACCGAAGCGGGTGCCCGGGTAGAAGAACGACCGGTGTACCAAACCCGGCCTGAGCCAACCGCCCTTTCCAAATGGCGGAAAACTTTTACAGAAAAGGACTTTTGGCCCGATTGGATTGTTTTTACCAGCAGCTCTACCGCGGAGAATTTTTTTAATTTTCTCCCCTCGAGCGAAGAAAATCAAATGAAAAGTCGGGTGCGCCTGGCAACCATCGGCCCCATTACCACGCAAACGGTTCGGAAATTCGGGTGGAACGTTACCGTGGAAGCACGGTCGTACTCTCTTCAAGGAATTGTGGAGGCCCTTTTGGAATACAGCGAGGCAAGTAAATGAAAAAAAATCACAATTGAATTTTCTACACAACGGTACCATCGAAAAGGAGACACAGGCATGATTGGTATTTCAAAATTGTATTGTGGCACGGTGGAGCCCTCCGACCCGCTGCGGTACGGCAGGCGCTCCACAAAACTGCCCGCGCACTTGCTGCAGTTCTCGTTGGACAAAAAACCGATTGTGGTCTGGAATGTGACGCGCCGCTGCAATTTGCACTGCGTGCACTGCTATTCCAAATCCCAGGACAGGGAATACCCGGGTGAAATGACCACGGAACAAGGCAAAGCATTTATTGACGATCTGGCAAAATTCGGCGTTCCCGTTCTTTTATTTTCGGGTGGCGAACCCTTCCGGCGGAAGGATATTTTCGAACTGGCCAACTATTCCATTCAAAGGGGAATTCGTACCGTGTTTTCAACGAACGGCACGCTCATTACCCGGGACATTGCCGATCGCCTGAAAAAAATGGGGGTTTCCTACGTCGGTATTAGCCTGGACGGAATGGAAGAAACCAACGATCGCTTCCGAGGCATGAAAGGGGCCTTCCGTTTGGCCATGCAGGGCATTCGGAATTGTCAGGAAGCCGGCGTCAAAGTAGGACTCCGTTTTACCATGAACCGGCGCAACGTCCAGGATTTGCCTCAAATTTTCGATCTTATTGAAGAAAAGAGAATTACACGGGCGTGCTTTTACCACTTGGTGTACACAGGACGCGGCGAAAAATTGGTTCGCGACGATCTGTCCCACGAGGAAACGCGGCGCGCGGTGGATTTCATTCTCGACCGCACCAAACAAATGCACGATCGCGGGTTTCCGGCGGAGATTTTAACCGTAGACAACCACGCCGATGGCCCCTACCTGTACCTGCGCCTTCTGGCAGAAGACCCCGAACGCGCGGAAAAGGTTTTGGAGCTGCTTAAAATGAACGGCGGGAACAGCACCGGCGTGGGCGTGTCCAGCGTAAGCTGGGACGGTACGGTTTACCCGGATCAATTCTGGCGCGACAAACCCCTCGGAAATGTAACAAAGCGTCCTTTTAGTGAGATCTGGACGGACACAAGCAATTCGTTTCTAATGAAATTAAAGACCAAAAAACTTCACGTAACCGGACGTTGTGCCCGCTGCCGCTGGCTGGACATCTGCGGTGGGAACCTCCGCGTCCGGGCGGAAGCTGTAACGGGCAACGTTTGGGCACCCGACCCGGCCTGCTACCTGACGGACGAAGAAATCGGCCTGAAAATCAAGGCCGAAGCAACTCTGTAAGATTCCAAAAAGCGCACAAACCGAAAGGATTTTCCCATGGCTTTTCCTATTCACCGCCCCAGACGGCTGCGGCGACTTGAAAATCTCAGAAACATGGTTCGCGAAACCCACGTGCGCCCGGATGATTTGATTGCCCCCCTGTTTGTGTGTCCGGGAGAAAAGGTTCGTCGGGAAGTACCGTCCATGCCGGGTGTGTTTCAGATGTCTGTGGACCAAATCGTGCAGGAATGTCATGAGTTGAATCGTCTCGGAATTCCGGCGGTCATTCTTTTCGGAATACCCGAGACTAAGGATTCCCTCGGAACGGAAGCTTACGACGAAGCGGGCATTATTCAACGTACCAATCGAGCCATTAAAGAAGCTGTCCCCGAGCTGGTGATTGTAAACGACCTTTGTTTTTGCGAATACACCGACCACGGCCATTGCGGAATTGTGCACAACGGGGACGTAGACAATGACAAAACATTGGACCTGATTCGGAAAACCGCCGTGACGCAGGTGCGTTCGGGAGCGGATATTTTGGCGCCTTCGGGTATGATGGACGGAGCCGTCCAGGCCATTCGCGAGGCTTTAGACGCCATTGGCGCGTACCACATTCCCATTATGGCCTATTCCGCCAAATACGCTTCCGCTTTCTACGGGCCCTTCCGAGACGCCGCGCATTCTTCCCCCGGTTTCGGGAACCGAAAATCGTACCAAATGGATCCGGCTAATCGCCGAGAAGCGCTGGTGGAAGTAGCCCTTGACCTGGAAGAAGGGGCCGATATTGTCATGGTTAAACCGGCACTTCCGTACCTGGACGTTATTCGGGACGTTCGGGAACAAACCCAGCGCCCGGTGGCCGCCTACAACGTCAGCGGCGAATACGCCATGGTCAAGGCCGCTGCCAAAATGGGCTGGCTGGACGAGCGCTCGGTCATGTGGGAAATGCTAACCGCCATAAAACGAGCCGGTGCCGATTTAATCCTTACCTATTTTGCCCGCTCGGCAGCCGAGGAGCTCCAAAAATGATCGAAACCATGCCCAAAAAAAGCGACCTTTTGCGGGGGGTCAACTTTGAAAAATCCCCCTTTTTGGTTATTTGGGAAATCACCCGCGCCTGCGATCTGGCGTGCCGCCATTGCCGGGCTTCGGCACAGCCACACCGTCATCCTTTGGAGCTGACCACTCAGGAGGGATTTCGCTTGTTGGACGAAATCCGGCAATTCGGACGCCCTCTTTTTGTGTTGAGCGGGGGTGATCCCTTAAAACGGGACGACCTGTTCGATCTCATTGCCTACGCCAAATTCATCGGCCTTCGTGTGGGACTGAGTCCCAGCGGCACGCCTTTACTGACCCGGGAAAATCTGAAAAAAGCCCACGAAGCCGGTTTGCGCAGTGTTTCCATTAGCATTGACGGCCCCGACGCCGCCAGCCACGACTCCTTCCGAAAGGTGCCCGGTTCCTTTCGCTGGTGTTTAGACGGAGCAAATTGGACCCGGGAGTTGGGCATGGATTTGCAAATCAACACGACCATTACCCGCCACAATTGGAACCGGCTGGACGAATTGGCCGTTCTCATGGCGCAGTTAAAGATTTCCCGCTGGAGCCTTTTCTTTCTGGTTCCCACCGGAAGGGGCCAAATTGAGGACGAAATTCCTGCCGAGGCGTACGAACAGGTGCTCCAAAAATTGTACACGTTCTCTAAAACCTACCCGTTTCGGATCAAAACAACGGAAGCCCCGCATTACCGCCGGGTTGTGCTGCAACGGTTGGCGCAGGAAAGGCGGATTCCTGCAAAAAAGCTCATCGAAGAAACCACCTCCGGTAACGGGCGTTTTCTGCCAGGCATAAATGACGGAAAGGGGTTCGTTTTCATCTCGCACATCGGCGAAATTTACCCCTCCGGCTTTTTGCCCGTTTCTGGCGGCAATGTCCGTGCGGCTTCCCTCGTGGACGTGTACAGAAATTCTCCGCTTTTTCGTGCGTTGCGCGATCCCAATCGCCTGAAGGGAAAATGCGGCCGGTGCGAATTTCGCGCCATTTGCGGGGGTTCCCGCTCCCGCGCATTTGCGCTCACCGGCGATTTTCTGGAATCCGATCCTTATTGTCTTTACGAACCGGAGGGCAATAGATGACTTTTCATCCAGCTCAGCAAAACCAAGCGCTTCGCAAACTCCAAAATACGTTTCCGTTGGTTGAGCGGCCGTTTGCGGCCGTTGCCGACGCAATCGGCGTTTCCGAGGAAGATCTTTTAAAATGGGTGTCAGACCAGCTTCACTCCGGTCTCATTCGCCGATTCGGGGCTTCTTTCAATTCTCGCGCCATGGGGTACACCAGCGTTCTAATTGCCACGGCGGTTTGGCCTGAAAATCTGGAGACGGTGGCCACTTTCATTAACCGGAATCCTGGGGTCACCCACAATTACGAACGCTTCCACCAATTCAACCTCTGGTTCACCCTGACGGCGCTTTCGGAGGCTTCAATCGACCATTTTCTCCAAGAAGTTCGGACACAGCAAGGAGTGACCGATTTGCTAAAACTACCTGCGCTCCAATATTACAAATTAAATGTGGCCTTAGACCCCGAAACGGGAGAAAATCGAGCCCTCGACCGGTCAAATCCAGTTCCTGTTTCGATTCAAAGTTTCTCCCCGAAAGAGAAGGCTCTGATTCGTCTCCTTCAAAAACAAATGCCTCTCTGTTCGCGCCCCTTCCAAAAGATCGGACAATTGGCGGGCTTCTCCGAAAGCGAAGTACTCGGTCTAATTTCCCACTGGAAAAAGACGGGCGTGTTGCGCAAATTGGGCCTGGTTTTGAACCACCGCCGCGCAGGCGTTACTGCCAACGCCCTGGTGGTGTGGCGTGTACCGGAAAGAAAATCCCGGGAAATCGGGGAAAAAATGGCCTCCTTCCCGCAGGTGAGCCACTGCTACCGCCGCCTCACCTACCCCCATTGGCCCTACAGCCATTACACGATGATTCACGCAGGTACGGAACAAAAATTGGAAGCTGTCATTCAAGCCATTTCCGGGGAGACCGACCTCCGGGATTTCGTGGTTTTAAAAAGCGGGCGTGAATTTAAAAAGGTGGGCATGCGGTATTTTGAAGAAGAGACATCCCTCTCTTCCGTCGGAGTCGGGTAAAATTTGGTCGACTTTGAAAAGCCCCCCTTGTCTCTGTTTTCACACGACAGGAAAATGACACCGCACCTGGTGCGCCGCGTCCACGGTTTGCCAGCCGGGACTTTCGGAAAAACAGACGGGGGTTGCCCGGGGGCATCGGGGCGCAAAAATGCAGCCTTTGTTTGTTTGGGTGAGATCGGGCGGATCTCCGGCGAGGAAAATTCGCGCCGTTTCTTTCCCCGCGCCCAGCCGCGGAGTGGCGTCCAACAGGGCTCGGGAATAGGGGTGGGCCGCGTGGCTGAAAAACGCCGCAGAACCGACCATTTCCACCAATTCTCCCGCGTAGAGCACCAGCAGAAAATCGGCAATTTGCCGCACCACGCGCAAATCGTGGCTAATTAAAAAAACCGTCAGGTTCTTCTCGCGCTGCAGTTTTTGCAAGAGTGCCAACACCTGTTTTTTGTTGGAGGCGTCTAAAGACGACACCGGTTCGTCCGCCACCAGAAGTCGAGGTCCCGGCGCCAGGGCGCGGGCAATGGCCAGCCGCTGCTGCTGTCCCCCGGAAAATTGACTGGGGTACTTTTGCACGGACTCGACGGGCAGGTTGACCTGCTGCAAAAGCGCCTCCATCGCCGCAAACCGGTCGCTTGGCTTCATTTTCCGAAAAGCCACTTTCAACACGTTGTCAAAGGCCGTTTTGATTTTAATCCTCGGATTGAACGAAAGGTAGGGATTTTGAAAAATAGCCTGCATTTCTCGCCGCAAAAAGTTGAGCGTTTCTTTCTCCGCCTTGACTACAGGAATGCCCTTGTAAAAGATTTCACCCGAATCCGGTAAAATCAGTCGCAGCAAAAGATTGGCGAGGGTGGTTTTGCCACTGCCCGACTCCCCCACCAAACAGGTCACTGTCCCTTGAGAAAGCGAAAAAGAAACGTCCCGCAAAGCCTTCAGACTTTTCTTTCTGCCGATTCGAAAGGATTTGCTTAGATGTGAGACTTGCAAAATGGGGGTCATTTTTCTCTGCTTTGTTGGAAAAACAGACGGTTTGATTATTGACCTTGCCGGTTAAAATAACTTTTCTACAGCTGAAATCGCTTCGGGAAGGGCAAAAACAATTACCTTGTCCTCCGGTTCGATGTATGTTTCTCCGGTTGGAACCAGAATTTCCTCGCCGCGGGTAATGGCTCCGATAATGGAACCGTTCGGCAGTTTCAGTTTTTTCAGAGGGGTTCCCACCGCCCGCGATTTTTTGTGGGCAACAAATTCCAATACTTCGGCATCCAACCCGGGAATGCTAATCACGGAGAGCACGTCGCCCCGCCGAATAAAGCGCAAAATGACATTGGCCGTGGTCACATTGGTATTCACAGCGGCGTCGATGCCAATGGGTGCCATGATGGCCAGGTAACTTTCCTGATTCACCAAAACAATAGTTCGTTTCACGCCCAAATGTTTGGCCAAAAGAGCCGTCAAAATATTGGTCTCTTCGTCGCTGGTCAAAGCAATAAAAGCGTCCATTTCCATAACGCCTTCGGAGGCCAACAGGTCAATGTCCCGTCCGTCTCCCTGAATTACCAGAGTACGCTCCAACTGGTCGGCAATGCTAAAGGTTTTTTCCGGATTGGACTCAATGAGTTTAATTTCCAGATCGCCCTCTTTTTCCAAAAATTTTGCCGTGGAACGACCAATCTTTCCGCCCCCCAAAATCATAACTTTCCCGATTTTTGCTTCCGATTTTCCGGTCATGGCAATGATTTTGGGGATGTCCTCGGTACGGGCCACCACGAAAACTTCGTCGCGGCGAATCAAATAATCCTTTCCGGTGGGGATGATCGTTCGATTGTTCCGAAAGATGGCCACAATTCGAAACCGAATGTCCCGGATCTCCCGGCCGATTTCCATGAGGTTTCGCCCCAAAAGATTGGAGGGTTGATCCAGTTTAATGCCCACCAATTGAATTCGCCCCCCGGCAAAATCGTACACCTCACTGGCTGTCGACCGGCGAATGAGCCGAACAATTTCGCGAGCGGTTTCCTCTTCGGGATGAATGGCAATATCGGTGCTAAAATCTTCTAACCCGATTTTAGGGGGATCGGTGTAAAAATGGGCGTTGCGTACACGGGCAATTTTGTGCGGCACACCGTAGGCTGCCGCCATTTTGCAGGCAATCAAGTTCACTTCATCCGAATTGGAAACGGCCAACAGCATTTTGGCCTGGTCGATTTGGGCCTGCTTTAAGAGATGAACATCCGTGCCGTACCCCTGCATGACCATGACGTCGAGATGTTCCTCAATCCGACGGCAAACATTGGGATCGGGTTCAATGACCACCACATCGTGATTTTCGGTTGAAAGCATTTTGGCCAGATAGGACCCCACCCGTCCGGCACCCACAATAATGATTCGCACAAAAAAATCCTGTCTTCAATTAAAAACAGACCAGCAAAAATACGCTGGCGGCCTCGATTTTGGCTGCGGCGTTTGACTTCACTTCTTCAAGGGCCTGCAAGCCCTCAACACGAAAACGGAATTTAAATATAGCAAATTGCCTCAAAAATGCAAGGGAAATTCCGGGGCAGTGTTTGCTGGCACTATTTCAAAACGGAAGTCAAAATCTCAATGGCGCGGGCAACGTCGTCATCCGAAATGTGCAGATGGGTCACCAACCGGACGCGGTCGCCCCCGATGGCCAGCATGAGAAGTCCTGCCTGTCGGCACCGGGCCACAAAATCTTCTGCGCTCAATCGCTCTGACACGACATGAAAAATCACAATATTGGTTTGAACGGTGGTTAAATCCACCTGAATTTCCTCGAATTCTGCCAGGGTTTCCGCCAACGTTCGGGCGTGATGATGGTCTTCCGCCAGCCGGTCCAAATGGTGCTGCAGGGCGTAAAGAGCCGCAGCGGCCAGAATTCCCGCCTGGCGCATGCCCCCGCCGTAGACCTTCCGGTAGCGATGAGCCTTTTCAATAAATGCGCGGCTCCCTACCACAATTGACCCGACCGGCGCTCCCAGGCCTTTGGAAAAACAAGCGCTGACAGAATCTACGTACCGAGCGTATTCAGTGAGGGGAATGCCCGTTGCGACCGAGGCGTTCCAAATGCGCGCCCCGTCCAAATGGACGGCCAACTTGTGCAGGCGAGCCAGTTCGTAAATCTTTTTCATTTCATTCAGGGGGAAAATAGCCCCACCCGCCCGATTGTGGGTGTTTTCAATTTCAATTAATTGGGTGTGGGGAAAATGGTGGTCAGCCGGGCGAATAACCGCTTCGATTTGTTCGGCTGTTATGACACCGTTTCGCCCGAGGAGGGGATGAAGCTGCACGCCCGACAGCAAAGCCGGAGCCCCTCCTTCGTAATTGAAAATATGAGCGTTGTAATCGCAAATCACCTCATCACCCGGCTGAGTGTGAGCGTTAATGGAAACCTGATTGCCCATGGTGCCGCTGGGCACAAAAAGAGCCGCCTCTTTTCCAAACATTTCCGCAACGGTTTCCTGAAGCTGATTAACGGTTGGATCCTCGCCGAAAACATCGTCTCCGACAGGAGCAGCGGCCATGGCCTGACGCATTTCCGGTGTCGGTTGCGTGACGGTGTCACTTCTCAAATCAATGAGTTCGGTCATTTTTCGCCTCATTTTGCCTTTCTGAAATCGCCCCCATACAATACGAAAAGACATCTGCAAAATCAAGAAAAAACTTCTTGATTCTCACAAAAATATTGGCTTAATTTTAAAGTCTGCAATTTTCGGGCATTTGTACAAATTGCGGTGAGCATTCTGTTTTTTTCATTCCCAGATGGGATGGCATCTGAAAGCGGAACAACGTCACACGAAAGAATCAGCATGGCCAACCAACTGACGACGGGGGCAAAACCCCACCCGGCGGCTCGCTTTATTTCCAACATTCTCATACCGCCAACCTGGTCGATTGCCCTCATTTGGGCGATTTCCATTTATTTCGGCCGTTCGGCCAAACAAATTCTTCTCTGGGGAGGCGTCGGTTCCTTTTTTGCCGCCGTCTTACCTGTTTTGTATGTGGCGTGGCTCCACAAACACGGTAAGGTCTCTCAATTTCACATCCCCCTGCGCTCGCAGCGCCATGCGCCCTATCTTCTCAGCGCAGCACTCCTCGTACTCACCTATTTTTTTCTCTGGATTCTGAAGGCTCCCACCCTTCTGTTGGCTGCCACGCTGGCTTCCCTTGGCAACACGCTTTTCATTTTCATCGTCAATATTTTCTGGAAAATCAGCGCGCACATGATGGGAGCCGCCGCGCCGTTGATTGCTTTTAGTTTCGCATTTGGAAAGTGGGTTCTCCCCTTTTACCTGCTTCTGTTGGCCATCGGGTGGGCCCGGGTGAAACTGAAAGCCCACACCGTGGCACAGGTTTTGGCCGGTGGCTTGGCAGGCTTAATCTTAACCTACATACAATTGGTCTTCTATTTGAAATGGCTGTAATCTGACTGAAGAAGGAGTTTCCATGGAATTACAATTTATGGGTGCCGTACGAACCGTTACCGGGTCCATGCATCTGTTGCACGCAAATGGTGAAAAATTATTGGTGGATTGCGGACTTTACCAGGGACACCGCAAAGAAGCCGAAAAGAAAAACCGACATTTGCCCTTTCCGGCGGATTCGGTTGTCAATATGATTTTAACCCACGCACATATTGACCACAGCGGCAACATTCCCAATTTGGTTAAATCGGGATTTGAAGGCAATATTTTTACCACCTTTGCCACGCGGGATTTGTGTGCCGTCATGCTGCGGGATTCCGCTCACATTCAGGAAAAGGATGCGGAGTACGTGAATAAAAAGCACAAAAACAAGGGTTTGCCTCTGGTAGAACCGATTTACACAATGGAGGATGCTAGAAAATCGTTGGAATATTTTGCGGCCTGGGGCTACAATCGGGAATTTTTGGTCAATTCCGCCATTAAGGTTCGCTTTGTGGACGCAGGCCACATTCTCGGCTCGGCTCAAGTTATTGTAGACGTGGAGGAGAATGGCAAAAGACGACGCATTTTGTTCAGCGGCGATTTGGGGCGAAAAAAGCTGCCCATTCTTCGGGACCCCGTCCAAGTAACAGAGGCTGACTATCTGGTTATTGAAAGTACCTACGGGGGACGCTACCACGACCCAATCACCAATGTTCGCGACCAACTGGCCAAAGTGATTAATAGAACGTACGGTCGCGGCGGGAAGATCATCGTCCCCTCATTTTCCGTGGGACGCACCCAGGAATTGGTGTACGAACTTCATCTACTCATTAATGAAAAGCGGATTCCCAACATTCCCATTTACGTAGACAGTCCGCTTTCCGTCAACGCAACGGAGGTTTTTCGATTACACCCGGAGTGCTACGACGAGGAAATGAAGGAAGAATTTCTGCAAAAACATGAAGATCCCTTCGGCTTCAGCCGATTGCGCTACATTCGGGACGTGGAAGAATCCAAAAAATTAAACGAATGTCAGGGCACGTGTATGATTATTTCGGCGTCCGGAATGTGTGAAGCTGGCCGCATTTTGCACCACTTGAAAAACAATATCACCGATCCCAAAAACACGGTGTTAGTGGTAGGGTACATGGCCGAAAACACCTTAGGACGCCGCCTGGTGGAGCGGGAACCGGTCGTTAAGATTTTCGGCGAGGAGTATCCTCTCCGCAGCGAGGTGGTAATCATGAACAGTTTTAGCGCCCACGCCGACCGGAACGGGCTTTTGAACTACGTCAAAAATATGAATAAAAATCGTTTAAAACACATTTTTGTGGTTCACGGTGATTCAGACCAATCCGAGGCTTTGGTAGATGGGCTGCGAAAAATAGGTTACCCCAACGCCACTATTCCGGTTTTGGGCGAAAAATATCCTCTGGAGTAATTCGGAAACTAAAAACCCCCGGAGCATTTCCGGGGGTCGGGTTTATTCTTGAATATATTTGCTGTAAAGGGCTTTGTGTTCTGGGTCCAATTGCATGAGGGTTTTGAACACCTCCTCATTGCCCGATTTCTTAAACATGTCAATGATTTCCTGTGAGTGGCTTTTCACAAACTGGCGTGCGATTTGATCTTGCGGATCCTTCTGCAAGGCTTGTGCAATGAGATGAATTCCCTTTGCACACTGTTTGAGCATGAGTTTCGGATTTTCGTCCTGGTAGGAAATGCCTAAATAATAGGCATCTACGCCGAGGCGAAATATTTTGTGGTTTTCGCCCAAAATTTTGTCCACCAGATCCTGACGGCGTTCCCAGCCTTCCGGAAAACGGCCGAAACGTCCCTGGTGGGCAATGTCCTGAGAAATAATGTAGTATTTCGTACCAGCCAATTTATCGATTTTGTCGTACTCACCGCCCAAAATGAGGTTGACGTAAAAATCGATCAGGCTGGTCAGGGGATTGAAAGCATTTTCCTGGTGGTAGAACGCGTCGCCCGGGGAATAATTAAACCGCCAATGTTTGTCAAAAAATTGCAAATCGGAATTATTGGAAATTAAAAATTGCCCGGCGTAGCGGTCTTCAAAATTCGAGCTAATGTCCTGAAGAAATATTTGAATATTCAGGTAAAGGTTGCCCAGGTCTTCGTCGTCCGTCCATTCGTAATCATTGACGTAGGCGGTGAGCTTTTCCTGTAAATCCGCCAATTTGTGGCGGTGGTCCATCGGAATTTTCTCAAGGTGCAGTTTAATGTCCGCGTGTACCACCTGGGCAAACACGGCCGTTCGTGGGAAAAGAAAAACAACGAGCAATGCAAAGAAAAGACCGGCTCGCACAATTTTTTTCATCAGAATCCTCCTTCAACTGAAATCGCAACTCGCAGCCCTCGGCTGGGGGAGTACAGCAATGGCAATAAAGTTCTTTTTTTAAACGAACAAGATCGCAAATCGTTCACCGAAAAGATTGGAACGCCCTTTTTCTCGATGAAATCCGAACAATAATTTAAAACAAATTAAGGAATTGTCAAGAGAATAATTGGGGGGCACCATGTTTCTCCGACGCATTTCCGTTGTTTATTTC
>CAZOHG010000020.1:0-57541 GCA_964579725.1 uncultured Deferribacteres bacterium | reverse complement strand
TTTAAAATTACGAGAAAAGCGATTTAAAATCAAGAAAAATCTAAGGAAAGCTCTCCAAACATTGCGAAGATGGGAAAATCGATTTTTCTGCAGCATTTGTTTTTTCCTGCTTCGATTCAAGACAAAATTCTCCTTTGAGGTACCTCGAACAGAACATTTTTTCAGAAAAGGCTTGCTTTTTTCAGCTTGAGCGATTATTTTTAAACAGGTTAGATTCCTGGTCAAGATTTTTTCCCGTAACCAAAATCGCGGAGGCTTTTGTGTCTGTTAGCAAGAGTAAACAGAAAAGGATGCGCATTAAGCGGCGGCAAAAATTAAAAATGAAGAAAAAGCGCAAAAAACTGGAAGCCAAGGCTTAAGTGCTTTTTTAACCCACCCGTTTGGTGGGTTTTTTTATGGATTTTGAATGGGGGCGATTTTCAATTGTTTTTTGTTTGCGAAATCGCTACATTCAAACTGAGAAACAAGTATTTTGAGAAGGCTCAAGTGGTATATTTTTCCTGAGGAGGAAAAAAAATGCGAAACAAAAATTTTTGGTTGATTTTGAGTGCGGTTCTGGTTGCCGCCTTCATTTTTCTGGCGCTATTTGTTAAATATTATGCCGACTGGCTCTGGTTTCGCAATATGAACTATGCCAGTGTTTTTACCACGATGTTTACGGCTAAAATCATGGTTTTTCTCATTTTTTTTATTGTCTTTGCCCTTTTTGCGTGGCTCAATATTGCCCTTGCGCGGAAATTCGGTCACCGCACACGTTCCATGATTTTGGTGGCGCCGGATCAACCGATCCCTTCCATCGACGCGCTTTTTCGCGACAAATATGCCGCTTGGGCCTGGGGTATCGCTATTCTATTTTTTGCCATTATTATGGGCCTGGGAGCCGTCAGTTCTTGGGAAACCTTTCTTAAATTTTTCCACAGTACCGCCTTCGGTGTGACCGATCCTATTTTCACTCGGGATATCGGTTTTTATGTCTTCAAACTGCCGCTTTACAAGTTTTTGGAAGGTTGGTATTTATATGCTGTTTTTTTGGTCTTTTTCGGAGTGGCGCTTTCCTATTACGTAGATCAGGCGCTCACAGTGCAAGGAAATCGTTTTTATTTGGAACCAAAAGCCAAATACCATTTGGCCTTCTTGGGTGGTTTCTTTTTTCTGGGAATCGGCTGGGTGTACCGATTGAAATTGTACGGGATGCTGTACTCCACCCGGGGAGTTGCGTACGGCGCCAGCTACACCGATGTACATGCTCAAATTCCCGCTTATTGGATTTTGTTGGGTATTACGCTTTTGGTGGCATTTTTTCTATTTTTGTCACCGCTGGTCCGCCGCTGGAAATGGACCGTGTACGCTCTCGCCGCGTACGTGATTGTTCTAATTATTTTCGTGTGGATTTACCCCAATCTCTTACAACAATACGTGGTGCGCCCTAATGAATTAACCAAGGAAAAACCCTTCATTCAAAACAATATTAAATTCACCCGATTAGCCTACGGTTTAAATCGAGTGGAAGAAAAGGATTTTCCTGTCACCCAAACCATCTCCTACAAAGATATTCAGGAAAATCGCTCCACCATTGAAAATATTCGCCTTTGGGACCGCCGGCCACTTATTCAAACATACAAACAGTTGCAAGAAATCCGTTTGTATTACGATTTTAAAAGCGTGGATGTGGATCGGTACCATTTTAAACGGTACACTCAGGTAGCACTGGCTGCAAGGGAACTTCCCCCCTCTCAAATTCCGAGTCGTGCTCGAACCTGGGTGAACACGCATCTGAAATTCACGCACGGATACGGATTGGTGATGAACCCGGTGAATGTCGTGACTCCCGAAGGCATGCCGAAATTTATTGTGAAGGATATCCCCCCACAAGCAGATGTGGCACTTAAAGTTACGCGTCCGGAAATCTACTACGGGGAAGAAACCGACGAGTACGCCATTGTTCACACTACAACCAAAGAATTCGATTACCCTAAAGGTGACGAAAATGTGTACGCAACCTACCAGGGGAAAGGGGGGGTGCGGATTTCAAATTTATTTCGCCGCCTGGTTTACGCGTGGGATTTTTCCGATCTTAAAATTCTGTTAACAAATTACATTACTAGCCAAAGCCGAATCATGTACCACCGAATCATTACCGAACGCGACCGAACCATTGCCCCGTTTTTGGGCTATGACTCCGACCCTTATTTGGTGGTGGGACAAGACGGCAAGTTGTACTGGATCCACGATGCCTACACCACAACCAATATGTACCCTTATTCCGAACCCCTGACGCAAACAGCTCAAGGCGGCCGGGGGCTCAATTACATTCGAAATTCCGTAAAAGTAGTTATTGATGCCTACAATGGAGATGTCAATTACTACGTGGTTGATCCAACCGATCCTGTCATTCAAACCTACAAGAAAATTTTCCCCCGACTTTTTAAATCCGTTGACGAAATGCCGGCATTCCTGAAACAGCATTTTCGCTACCCAACGGATTTGTTTCTCATTCAGGCCAAAATTTACAATGTGTACCACATGACCGATCCGCAGGTATTTTACAATCAGGAAGATTATTGGAACATTCCCAATGAGGTTTACCAGGACACCGAACAGCCCATGTTTCCCTATTACATTATTATGAAATTGCCAGATGGTGTCTCCGAAGAATTCATTCTCATGCTTCCACTCACACCGTCCAAAAAGAACAACATGGTGGCGTGGATGTGCGCTCGGTGTGACGCCCCCAATTACGGTGAGTTAATTGTGTACAAACTGCCCAAGGAAAAATTGATTTACGGGCCCATGCAAATTGAGGCGCGAATTAATCAGAAGCCCGATATTTCGTCGGAATTGACGCTTTGGGGACAAAAGGGCTCACGGGTGATTCGCGGGAACCTGTTGATTATTCCCATTGAGCATTCCTTTATTTATGTAGAGCCCATTTACCTGCAGTCTGAGCAGAGTCAAATGCCGGAGCTCAAGCGGGTGGTCACGGCATTCGGAGAAAAACTGGAAATGCGGCAGACGCTGGACGAGGCGCTTCGGGCCATTTTTTCGGCGGAGAATGTCCCGGCGCTGCAAGCCGAACAAGCCATTTCGGGAACCCCTGTCACAACATCGCTTCCGGAAATGGCAGCAAAGGCCTTGGAACATTACAACAAGGCAAGGGAATATTTGAAAAAAGGCGATTGGGCAGGTTACGGCAAGGAACTTGGTCAGCTTCAGCAAATCTTACAAAATATGGCTCAGAAAAAATAACGCAGATGAACAAAAACGCGATAGCAGGGGGATTTTTCACAGGCTCTATTGCTGGCTTCTGCCTCCCAAACCCAATCCGGAAGGCAGAAGCCGAAGCTGTTAATCTTCCATGACGGTGTTGTTCCTGCAAATCCGGGCGGTTGGGGTGAACCCGAAAAACATCCCCCTGTAGTTCCCCCTTCCAAAGGAACAATTGACTTGCAACATTTCCCCGTGTCCGCAGGACACAGACCGATTTGGAGCCCACTCGTTTACGGGTGGGTGCGGCGGTGCGTTTTCCCATTCAATTTTTCCGCAGCAGGTCTTCTAAGGCCGTGGCCGATTCAGTTCGGTCGTCCCGGTATTTAACAATAAGGCCACAGGAAATCTGCAGGGAATTTTCCCGGGCAAAAGAATTTTCTGTGACGGGACGGCTTCCGGGGACCACCACCGCATTTTCCGGGACAATTAGCGGCTCTTCTTTTGACGCTCGAATAATCTTTTGGTGAACCAGATCGTACACCGGAACAGAAGCGGTTAGAATCGTTCCCGCTCCCAACACAGCCCCTCGTTTGACGATGGTTCCCTCGTACACACCGCAATTCCCTCCCACCAAAACGTGGTCCTCAATAATGACAGGCAACGCGCTCACGGGTTCCAAAACGCCCCCGATTTGAGCTCCTGCGCTCAGGTGCACGTGGGAGCCGATTTGGGCGCAGGAGCCCACCAGTGCGTGCGAATCAATGAGCGTGTTGTCGCCTACGTAGGCGCCCGTGTTCACGTAAGCCGGGGGCATAATCACCACATTTTTGCCGATAAAACTCCCTGTACGAAGCGTGGTTCCGCCAGGAACCACGCGTACCGACCGGGAATCCGCCATCGGACGAGTGGGAAAGGTGTGTTTGTCCGAAAAATAGAAAACCGAATTCTGTGAAATCGTCCGAATCTTCCCGTAGCGGAATCCAAGCAAAATGCCCTGTTTGACCCAGGAATTAACCCTCCACCGCCCATTGTGAAATTCCGCGGCGCGGAAAATGCCGCTGTTCAATCCGTTCACGAATTCCCTAAAAATCGGTTCAAAAGTTCCCGGAGAAAGCGATTTCTTCTGTTCGTACAGTTCCTTTATTTTTAAGGCTAAATCTTCCATTCCTTGATTTCCTTCCAATTGAGATGAGCTGTGGATATTCTATTCGTTTGTTCCGCTTGAGTTAAGCAATTAGTTTCAGACTATGTAGCAAGTTACGCAAGCTCACTCTATTTGACGGAGACATTTTCACCAACGGCAGCCGGAAATTCTCCTCGATTTTTCCCATTAGGGCAAGAGCCGTTTTGACGGGGATGGGATTGGTTTCAACGAAATTCATTTCCATGAGCGGGAGTAGTCTGAAGTGAAGGGCGCGGGCTTTTTCCCACTGGTTGCGAAAAGCAAGGTGTACCATTTCGTGAAACAGCGCGGGTACTTCGTTTGCCACGACGGAAATGGCACCGTCGCCCCCTAATGCAATTAGGGGTAGGGTAATCGAGTCGTCGCCGGAAAGGACCACAAAGCCCTCGGGACGCTGCCGGAGAATTTCCATGATTTGGGAAAATTTTCCGCTGGCTTCTTTGATCCCGACGATGTTGGGGATTTGAGCCAGCCGGAGTGTGGTTTCGGCGGAAATGTTGGTTCCAGTTCGCCCGGGCACGTTGTAGAGAATCACCGGAAGTTGGGTAGATTCCGCGATGGCTTTGAAATGCTGGTAAAATCCTTCCTGAGTGGGTTTGTTGTAGTACGGGCCGACGGAAAGAATTCCGTCCGCTCCGGCCTTTTCGGCAAATTGGGTCAGGGAAATGGCTTCGGCCGTGGAATTACTTCCGGCCCCAGCCAGAACGGGAACCCGGCCGTTTGCCTGCTGAATGATGATTTCCATAACGCGGTGGTGCTCCTCGTGGGAAAGAGTGGCGCTTTCTCCGGTTGTTCCGCACGCTAAAATCACGTCCGTTCCCTGCTCGATATGCCAATCCACCAACTGACGAAGCCGCTCTTCGTCGATTTCTCCGTTTTGCCTGAACGGGGTGACCAGGGCAACGGTTGTTCCTCGAAATTGTGTTCCGTTCATTTTCAACTCCTTTTTTGTTTGGTTGTGCGTTTCAGAACTGTAAGAGATCATTCATCAGATCGTCCATTGTAAAAATGCCGGTTCGGCCTGCCAGCCACTCGGCCGCCCGAAGCGCCCCCTCTGCAAATCCCTCCCGGGTCACCGCTTGATGCCGAAGGGTAACCCAATCGTAGGGAGAGCTGAAACCGATTTCGTGCGTGCCGAAGATCGCACCGGCACGGGTGGACGTCACGTGCAAGCGGGTCGAGTCGATCTTTCCGTGACTGGTCTCGGCCTGAATTTGCGTTTTTGATGTAAAATTGGCCAACAGCACGTCGGCCAGTTTTTTGGCGGTTCCGCTGGGGCTGTCGGCTTTTCCCGCGTGATGCCACTCGTGGATGTAAGCGTCGTAGCCGCCGATTCGGTCAAAAAGCCGTGCCGCCGATTCCACAATTTTTGAAAAGGCGTAAACGCCGAGGGAAAAATTGGGACTGTACAAGAGGGTCAGTCCCTGAAAGGTGTGGATTTTTGGGAGTTCCGAATACCATCCTGTTGTGCCTTCCACAATCGGGGTGGCTGTAGAAGCTGCCCATTTCAGGTGTGAAAGGACGGCATCCGCACTGGAAAAATCAATCAGGATGTCCGCCCCGTTTAAATCCGAATGGGGGGTGAAGGGATTTTGCCGGTCAAAGACGGCGGAAATCTTGTGTCCGCGCTGTGCTGCCAGATGTTCCACAGCCTGTCCCATTTTGCCGTGACCCAAAAGTGCCAAATTCATTTTGCAACTCCTTTCCGCGAAGCATGCTTTTTTCGAGAGCGGGCTAAATCGCCAAGGAGCGTTGACGTAGCTCGCC
Source organism: uncultured Deferribacteres bacterium (assembly GCA_964579725.1). Taxonomy (GTDB): domain Bacteria; phylum Zhuqueibacterota; class JdFR-76; order JdFR-76; family BMS3Abin05; genus CAZOHG01. Next base: position 51,384 of record CAZOHG010000020.1, on the reverse strand, counting down.
CTTTCCATTTAAAAAAGAAGCCTTTTTCCGTTTTTGGGGGATTCCGTCGAAAGGAGACGGAACAGATATTTTTTGCCCGTCAATCCGCAAAATCGCCCGGCGGAACGGTTCACCCTGACCTAAAAAAACAATGGGTTAGCCAAAAAGAAAAGAGAGGGTAAAATCTGCTACGGGAAGAGTGGGGACGCCATGCGAAAAATCAGGCCTAAAATAAAAAAAGGCTGATTAAACCGAAGAGCTCTGATTCAATCAACCTACTTTTTATGATTATCTTTTGAAGTAGGCCGTCCAAATAGCGCTCCACGGAAAAATCTTCTCCGTGACAGTCCAGTGGTTCTTCACACACTGACCCAACAATTTGCCATGCGGGGCAAACTGTTTCGGCCCGTTACCCTTTCACGACTTTTTTCTTTCAGACCGCATTCTGAAAAAAAGCCGCTACTGATGCAACAGGCGCCTCTATTTGTTGGCTAAAAAATTGGACTAAATGTACAAGATTTTATTCGAGAAAGCAAGCATTTTTTTCGAGAACCGTGATTTTTTTGTGCCGGTAGCTCACAAAAGGGGTTGAAAGGAATGCGAACGGAAAAATCAGAGGAAACTCAGCAAAAATGCGCGACGGGTATTTTGCCTGAAGTGCCGTTTCCCCCGTCGACTGGCAGGGATTCCTTGCCAGCCGCCCGAAAAAGTTGCGGGAGAACCTGTCAAAAAGGAAGCCCTTGAGGAGTGAATTACCAATTTTGAAAGGAGCCAAAGTACCCGGCCCGACCGGAACGCTTCTCGATTTTTAAATCCTTTAGCAGAGGCGATTTAATATTAATCCGCAGGTAAAAGTGCCGGTAGGGACCGGTGGGGTACCACACAAGGCGCGCTTCCCAACAGTGCAAATCCCGGTAAATCACAATATTTTGCGAAACCACGCGGTTTTTTCGCAGATCGAATCGAATCGAATAGTTCAGCTTCCAATTTTTGGTCACTTGCCAGGTGGAATTCATGTTGAGCCAAAATGTTTTGTTGGATCGAACCGGATTGTATTTGCTCAGATTGTAAGTGAGTGAGAAATTCGCAGCCCACGGCAGATTGCCCGTTCCGAAGGTTTCAACTGCCGAAAATCGATTGGTCGGGGTTGCCGGAGTTTGAGCCGTGCTGTCCGCCGTCGTCTTTTTTCCTTTCCTTTGGAACATTCGATTGTTCAGGCGAAAAGTAAAACTGCTGTTTAGATTGGTGACTCGGAACGGCCTCCAAAAATTTTGTGCCGCCAACCACCGATTCACCACCCGCCCGGTGCCCGGAAGGGTTTGGTAGGGGCTAAATCCGGCGCTCACTAAAAAACTGGTGTTTCGGCTGGGTTGGGAGCGCAACGAACTGACCAGGGGGGAAAGTCGCAGCGAATCGGCTTTAAAATTGTACCCGCTGGAGAGATTTAACGTAAATAAGTCGATTTTTTTGGGTTTTTCCTCCGATCCCGCTTTCATTTGAAAGATATTGTACACCGAAAAACTGGCTGATTCGCTTCCACCCCGACTGGTAGCGCCGAAAATCGTGTTTCCGAATCGATCCAGATAATGAACAACCCCGTTTGTGTCCACCAGCGTTTCGTAGTAGCCGTAGCGCGGGTCGGAAAAATCGGGCCGAAATTGCAGTGAAACTGAGGGGGTGAGCACGTGCCGCAAAGCCAGTACCCCGAATTTTCTCGGGAAAAAAGTCCCGTACAGTTTGGTGTTTGCCGAAAAACTCAGGGCGTAGGTGTGACGCGCCGCAAATTTTTTCACATCACGGCTTTGAATGGCGTTGGTTTTGGGGTTCAAGGAATATTCCCGTAAGCGATCCACCCAGATTTCCTGCAACGACAGGTTTTGACTGGTGGAAATCCACCGCAACACCTTTTGCGTACTGTTCACCACAAGTTGGTGTTGAATCCCGTACTTTTGTTCGGTTGAGCGTTGCCCGTTGTTAGGGGCACGCACCAGGCGCCGATTTAAAAACTGGGAATTGTAGGAAAGGTAGATCGAATCGTACCAGCGCCGTTTTTTTCTTTTTAGAGAGCGCCCAGGGCCCGTTCCGAAGGAGGCGGATTTCTTTTTTCGGAAGAAGTCACCCAGCGGTTTTCGGCCCAGCCGGAAGAAAATTTGAGGAAGCACATCGGTGGTTGTGTTGTAGTCGAGATTTTGGGTGCGCGAGACATTCACACTAATACTACTGCCCGATTTTCGCCAGAATTTGGAAAAAGTGGCGTTGGAGCGAATTTCACGATTTAGTCGCTGATTGAAATTCGAACTGAAATCTCGGTAGTAACTGTTGTCGCTCACAAAAAGCCCGGAAGCATTCAGCGACATGGTGGGGTCAAATGTCTGGTGGTGGGAAAAAGACAAATCCCAGCGGCGTTGTTTGCCGCCTCCGGCGGTGGTTTTCCGCACCAACGACGCGGAAACATGGCCATTTAACAAATACCGCAGTGCGTAATTAACCGTACTGTGAAAAAGGAATCCCGTTTTTTCAAAGTAGTCCATGGAAAGGCGCGTGTCCCAGTACTGACTGGCCGCCCAGTAGTACCCGATGTCGCGCAAATACCGCCCTTCCACGGCACTTTCTCCGTACCGCGGAATGAGAAACCCGGAATGTCTGCCCGGTTTGTTGGGAAACATCCCAAACGGCAAAGCGGCAATGGGAATGTGCCGAATGTAAAGGACAATGGGTTTGGCAATGACTTTGTCGTTCACGATGAGCTTCATTTTGGAACTGTAAAAATGGTAATGGGGATTTTGGGGCAAGTTGCAGGTGGTAAAGGTGCCGCCCTTCACAAAATACACGTCCTTGGAAATGCGCTTAATAATTTGGCCGGAATAGAAACCGTCCTCAAATGCGGTGCGCCCGCGGGTGACGCGACCCTTTCGGGTTTCAAAATTGTACGTCATTTTAAAGCCCGTTATTTTCTCGCGCCCATCCGTAAAAACCGGTAATTCCTTGTACCCGGGCACCAAAAGCGTGTCGTGGGGATTGGTTTTCGAAACGACCCGCTGGGTGTCAGGCAGGCCGGTGGCTGTTAAAAGATTTTTGTCCCAGTCGATGGTAATTGAACCGGCCGTCAGTTCCATTTTTCGGTATTTAACGTGAGCCTGGCCCTCAAGATGGGTGATTTTTGCCGAGACCTCGCTGAAAATTTTCTGAGCCGTGTAGGAAATAGTGGTGTCCAATTCCGAGGAACGCCTGGCCCGAGAAAGTGAGTCGGACACTGCCGGTTGAGCCTGTGCCGGAAGTTGTTCCGTCTGAAACAAGCCGAGAACCAAAAGAATCCCCCACAAAAATCGTTTTCCGGCGAGTGCCCTCATGGGGAGGTTTAATTTTCAAAAATTAGTTGAGCCGCACCTACCACGCCGGCCCGATCACCCATTTCCGCCTTTTTGACCTGAACCGTGCTGCGCGGCAGCGGAAGGGCCAATTCCCGGATCTTCCGCCGAATGGGCTCGAACAGCTTTTCGCCGGCGTTGGAGATGCCGCCCGCAATGACAATCAGTTCCAAATTGAGCAAATTAACCACGCTGACCAGCGCAATTCCCAGCAACTCACCCGTTTCCCGAAGGGTTTCCAAACACAGAGCGTCTCCTCTTTCGGCGAGTTCGTTCAAAACCTTCGGAGTAACGTCTTTTCCTTCCAGGAGAAACTGTTGCAAAGCGGAATCGGGGTACGTCGCCAATTTGTCCACGGCGCGCTCCACAATGTATTGGGCGCCCACGTAACGCTCAATGCAGCCGTAATTGCCGCAGTTGCACTGGGGGCCGTCGTATCGAATGGTGGTGTGTCCGAATTCTCCGGCGGCGCCAACCGCCCCGTGAAAAAGTTTTCCGTTCAGAATGAGCCCACTACCCACGCCCGTACCCAGCGTAATGCAAATGAGATGATTGGCTCCCCTTCCGGCTCCGTGGGCTTTTTCCGCCAGTGCCGCAACGTTGGCGTCGTTGTCCACAAAGACGGGAAGATGAAATTTTCGGCTGAATCGGTCGCGGACAGGAACTTCTTTCCAGCCGGGTAAATTGGGAGGATAGGTGACAATTCCATTGTCGTAGTCCACTGCTCCGGGAATGCCCATTCCAATACCTGCAACGGCAGCGTCTCCAGTTTCTTTCAAAAGCGTGTCAACGCCTGCCTCAATTTCGCTCAGAATAAATTCCGGCCCCTTTTCGGCTTGTGTGTCCCGCCGAATCTCTTTAAGAATTTCCCCTGTTTCGGATACCAGAGCAATTTTCAGATTGGTTCCACCCAAATCAACCCCAATGGCGACCTTGTCTTTCATGTTTTTCGGTTCTCCTCATCGCTGCGTTTCAACTTTAGCCGACGTTTTTTCCAGAGACGCGTCAGTCGTTCCTTTATGGTTTTCTCGAAACCAATTTCCGTGGGTTCGTAATAAATGGCATTCTTTTTGTTTTCGGGAAGATAAGACTGTTCCACAAAATGGCCGGGGAAATCGTGGGGATATTGGTAACCCTCGGCATACCCCATTTTTCTCATTAGAGAAGTGGGTGCATTGCGAATGTGAAGCGGGACGGGCTCAATGGGCGATTTTTTGACATCCTCTAATGCTTTTCCAATGGCGAGGTAAGCGGCGTTGCTTTTAGGCGCCGAAGCCAGGTACGTCGCAACCTGCGCAAGAACAATGCGTCCTTCCGGCATTCCAATGACGTCAATAGCCTGAAACCCGGCTGTAGCAATGAGCAGAGCCTGGGGATCGGCGTTGCCCACATCCTCCGAGGCCAGAATGACCATCCGGCGGGCAATAAATTTGGGGTCTTCTCCGGCGTCAATCATGCGAGCCATCCAGTACAGAGCGGCATCCGGGTCGGAGCCGCGAAGGCTTTTAATAAAGGCGGAAATAATATCGTAATGGTAGTCTGCCTTCTTGTCGTAAAACAGGGCACGGCTTTGGAAAGCTTGCTCGACAAGCTCCCGTGAAATGGTGACCTGCCGGTCGGTCGCTTTCTCCTTGGCCATTTTAAAGGCCATTTCAAGGGCACTTAGGGCGATTCGGGCATCGCCGGAGGAGAAGTGTACCAGCAAATTTCGGGCGTCTTCTGCGAGGTTAATGTCGAATTGGCGGAGAACGGCATCTTTTTCGAGGGCTCGCGTCACAATGGTTTCAATGTGAGTGGGCGCAAGCGGTTCCAATTTGAAGACGCGACAGCGAGACAGCAGGGGCGAATTAATTTCGAAGGAGGGGTTCTCCGTAGTTGCACCGATGAGATACACCGTTCCGTCTTCCACGTGGTGCAACAAGGCGTCCTGCTGCGCCTTGTTGAAGCGGTGGATTTCGTCGATGAAAAGGACGGTGCGTCGGTTGGCCCGGAGGTTTTGCTTGGCGCGCTCAATGGCCTTGCGCACGTCGGCCACACCGGCCGTAACGGCGCTGAGGGCCACAAAATCGGATTTGGTCTTTCGGGCAATAAGCCGCGCAAGGGTGGTTTTTCCCACGCCGGGCGGCCCCCAAAAAATCATGGACATTAAATTGTCGTGTTCGATGGCCTCTCGAAGCAGTTTGCCCGGTGCCAAAATGTGCTCTTGCCCGACAAATTCCTCCAGCGTTTGAGGCCGCACGCGGTCCGGTAACGGTCGAAAGGGGGCGGGTTTTTTCCACGGAGTGGCTTCTTTTTGAAATAAGTCCATGTGGTGGCCGGAAATTCCTGGTTTTAAGTTCGGCGTTTTCGGTTCTAAAACGTTAAAATTTAAGCGAAAATACCAGGAAAGTCAAGCCAAAAGCCGAAAAGGTCAAATCAGGACGGCTGTACCGGCGGCAGTGACCATGAGCATGCCTTCGCGCACGACTTCGTAATCCAGGTCCACACCGACCACAGCGTTTGCGCCCAATTGGGCTGCGTGAGCCGTCATTTCCTCAATGGCGATTTCGCGGGCTTTAATCAATTTTTCTTCGTAGGCAGAGGCCCTTCCGCCCACAATGTCGGTAATGCTGGCAAAGAGGTCGCGCACAATATTGGCACCCATAATAGCCTCGCCTGCAACAATTCCCTTGTAATCCAGAATTTTTCTGCCCTCGACGGTGGGTGTGGTAGTAACAATCATGGTTCTCTCCTTAAATTTCGTCCTCCCAATCCGGGAACAAATCGTCGGTTTGGAAGGGTTGCAGCGCCATATCCGTCACACTCAAAATGTGGCCGGAATCGACCTGAACAACCGCAACGGAGTGACAACTGCTGGCCTGCCGGGGATTAGACGCCCCGGGATTAATGAGCCAGACGGAACCTCTTTTTCGGAGGTACCGCTCGTGCGTGTGCCCGAAAACAATGGCGTCCACGTGGTCCTTTGCAAAATAGGGAATCAGTTGGTCCAAAATGGTGGATTTGGGAAAAATATCTCCGTGAATGAGGCCGAAGCGAACGCCGTCAAAAACCTCGACGCGCTTGCGCGGAAGGTGATGCGCCGCCTGAAAAAAATCGACGTTTCCGCGGACGGCGTACACGGGGGCGATGGCTTCCAACTCAATTAAAACCTCTTCCGTCCCGATGTCCCCCGCGTGCAAAATGGCGTCCACTCCCTCAAAATGTTTAAACACATCGGGACACAACCCGCCGTGCGTGTCCGAAATAATGCCGATCTTTTTCATGGCGTAACCAAATTTTCGGGGTTCAGCCCCTGCAAATCGTCAGGCACAAAAAGTCCGTCCTTCCGAATGAGTTCGCCGTCAAAGTAGATTTCACCGCCGCCGTACTCCGGCGTTTGAATACACACCAAATCCCAGTGGATTTCGGATCGGTTGCCGTTGTCCGCTTCCCCGTAGGCCGCCCCAGGTGTGAAATGAAAAGAGCCTGCGATCTTTTCGTCGAAAAGCGTGTCTTTCATGGGGTGGGTGATTTTCGGGTTCAGGCCCAATGCGAATTCACCAATGTAGCGGGCGCCCTCATCGGAATCCAAAATTTCGTTGATTTTCTCCGTATGGTTTGCCTCCGCGTGAACGATCTTCCCGTCGCGAAATTCAAAGCGAATGGAGTCAAAAACAAAGCCGTGGTAAAGTGACGGAGTGTTGTAAGAAATGTTTCCGTTCACGGAATCCCGAACAGGCGCAGTAAAAATTTCCCCGTCCGGCAAATTGGCGGTCCCGTCCCCCTTCAGCACGGGAATGCCTTTTTTGGAGAATCGTAAGTCGGTTCCAGGCCCCAGAATGTGGATTTGATCCGCCTTTTGAAGACGCTCGGTTAAGGGCTCCATGGCCCGGGACATTTTCGCGTAATCCACGGTGCACACCTCAAAATAAAAATCCTCGAACGCTTCCGTGCTCATGCCCGCTTGTTGAGCCATTGAAGGGGTCGGGTAGCGCAAGACCACCCACCGGGTTTTGGGCACGCGCAGGTCTAAATGAACCGGTTTGAGCCAGTATTTTTGGTACAACTTCATTTTCTCGTCGGGCACGTCGGAAAACTCGGTAATATTTTGAGAACCGCGGATGCCGACATAGGCGTCCATTTGCTTCATGCGATAGGCTTCGATGTCGCCAATCAATTTCATGCTCTCTTCCGTGGCGTTGCGGAAGATATCCCGCAAAAGTCGGTTGTTTCGCCACGAAATCAGGGGAACAGCCCCCTTTTCAACCGCCTGTCGAAAAACGGCTACCGTGAGGTCTTCCGGTCCGTCGAAGGCCTCAATGAGCAGTTTTTCCCCTGCTTTTAGTTTAAGTGAGTAATTCACAATAATTTTTGCGAGCTTCTCAATGCGCGGGTCTTTCATAAAACGGCCTCAAAATGGGTGATGGAAAATATGTCCTTTTAAATGATTGGTGTGCAAAAAGCCAGTCCTCCGCTGCGCAAGTTGGCGAGGAGCATCCTCACGTTAAAAGGCCAAATGGAAAGTCTATTTTTCACAAAAGGCCCCCTTTCAATGTGTCGGAAGAACCTGTCCCGAAATAGATTCCAAAAAACTACCCCAATATATTATTTTTTAGATTGAATCGCAAAACATTTTTGCGGAGCGCTCGAACCAAATCGCCCCAAAAAAAGTTGAATTAGGAACGGCAAATGATTATATTTTTTGCTGAATTTTCAGAACTTAGAATTGCAGGCGAAATGAAACAAGACCACATTCGGAATTTTTCAATCATTGCGCACATTGACCACGGCAAATCGACTCTGGCCGATCGTCTCTTGGAAAAGACCCACACCCTCTCTTCCCGAGAAATGACCAATCAGGTTTTAGACAACATGGATTTGGAGCGGGAAAAGGGGATTACAATTAAAGCGCACGCCATTACCATGCCCTACTTAGCCAAAAACGGGCAATCGTACACACTCAATCTTATTGACACACCCGGGCACGTGGATTTTTCTTATGAAGTTTCGCGCAGTTTGGCCGCCTGCGAGGGTACTCTCCTGGTTGTGGACGCTGCTCAGGGGGTGGAAGCACAAACCATGAGCAATCTCTACCAGGCCATTGAGCACAATCTGGTGATTATTCCGGTCATTAATAAAATCGATTTGCCCAGCGCCCGTCCCGACGAGATCAAACAGCAGATTTTGGACATTTTGGGCGGAGACCCCGACGACATTTTGCTGGCGAGCGCCAAAGAAGGCATCGGCATCGAAGACATTTTAGAGCGAATTGTACGGGAAATTCCCCCGCCTTCCGGAAACCCAAATGCGCCGTTGCGGGCACTGATTTTCGACTCCGCCTTCGACAATTACCGGGGTGCCGTGGCGTACGTCCGGGTGGTGGACGGACGGCTTTGCACCGGGGACAAAATTCGCTTCTTCTCGACCCAAAAGGATTTTGAGGTGCAGGAGGTGGGCATTTTACAGCTCAAACGCGTGCCTGCCCCTTGCTTGAACACGGGGGAAGTGGGCTATGTCATCGCCGGTGTAAAGGAGGTAGCCGACACCAAAGTGGGCGACACCATTACGCACGCACTTTCCCCCGCCGCGGAACCGCTGCCGGGCTACAAAGAGGCCAAACCCATGGTTTTCAGCGGTATTTTCCCCTCAAAAAGTGACGATTACGAAGAGCTCAAGGAATCGCTGGAAAAATTGCGCCTGAACGACGCCTCGCTGCGCTTTGAGCCCGAGGTTTCGGCAGCGTTAGGGTTTGGTTTTCGGTGCGGATTTTTAGGGCTTTTGCACATGGAGATCGTGCAGGAACGGCTGGAACGGGAATACGGCATTGACATTATTACCACGGTTCCCAATGTGGAATACCGCGTCGTATTGCGAGACGGCAGTGTGCAACTTATTGACAATCCGGCTGAATTTCCCGAGGCAGGGGAAATTGAGCGGGTGGAGGAACCGTACATCGACGCCTCCATTATTACTCCGACCGATTACATCGGGCCCATCATGAAATTGGCGCTGGAAAGGCGCGGAATTTATCGAAATACGGTTTATTTGGATGGAAAGCGTGTTAATTTACAATATTATCTTCCTCTGGCCGAAATTATTTTCGATTTTTACGACAAATTGAAATCTATTTCTCGAGGCTACGCTTCCTTCGATTACGATTTCTGGAAATTCAAGGAGGGAAACCTTGTCAAACTGAACGTGTTGGTGAACGGGGAGTCGGTGGACGCTCTTTCGTCCATTGTACACCGGGACAAGGCGTACGATTGGGGGCGGCGGCTCATTACCAAGCTACGCCGACTGATTCCCCGGCAGCTTTTTGAAGTGGTGCTGCAGGCTTCAATCGGCTCCAAAATTATCGCACGTGAAACCATTAAACCCCTTCGAAAAAATGTTACGGCCAAGTGCTACGGCGGGGACATTACACGAAAACGGAAACTCCTGGAAAAACAAAAAGAGGGCAAGCGGCGGATGAAACAGGTGGGGAGCGTGGAAATCCCGCAAGAGGCCTTTTTAGCGATTTTGCAGATGGAAGATTAAGGAACGGAAAATGGATTGGAGAAAAGTTGTCGGTCTGAAACCGAAAAAGGAAAAAAAGAAAAAGGGGATTGTTCGGGAGTACGTGGACGCTTTTGTGTGGGCGCTGGTGGCAGCCCTCATTTTACGGACGTTTGTCGTACAAGCCTTTCGCATTCCCACGGGTTCCATGGAAGACACCCTCCTGGTGGGGGATTTCCTTTTGGTCAATAAATTTATTTACGGGGTTCGTACACCGGACACCATCCCGCTGACCGGAATCAAAATCCCACATACGCGACTCCCGGCGATCCGCGACCCGAAGCCCCACGACGTGGTGGTTTTCAAATACCCACGAAATCCTAAATTAGACTATATTAAACGCTGTATTGCGGAAGGTGGCGACACGGTACAAGTCATTCGGAAAAAGGTGTACGTCAATGGTAAGCCCTTTAAGGATCCACCGCACGTCAAATATTCGGATTACTACATTCCTCCCGGCCAAATCGAGTACGGAATTTACCCACCGGGCGCCGGAAATCGCGACAATTACGGTCCCGTGGTTGTGCCGCCCGACCACTATTTCATGATGGGAGACAATCGCGACAACAGCTCCGACAGCCGCTATTGGGGATTTTTGCCCCACGACAACGTGCTGGGCGAAGCCCTGATTATTTACTGGTCCTGGGACAAAACCATTCCCATGTACCGATTTTTCAAAAAGGTACGCTGGAAACGCATCGGGATGCTCATTAAGTAGGGCGTGTGTTTTCGCCCCTTAAAATACCCGTTTTTCGGCCCAAAATGCAGGAACTAAGCCTCTATTTTCACATTCCGTTTTGTGAGCGGAAGTGCCCCTACTGCGATTTTTACTCCGTTGTGGACGGCAAAGAGAGTCAACACCGGTTTGTGCAAGCCCTCCTTCGTGAAATGGAAATGCGGGCGGAACGCTTTTCAAGCTCCGAATTTCGGGTCACGACCGTCTTTTTTGGCGGCGGCACGCCTTCTGTTCTCCCCGTGCCCGAAATGGAACGCCTGATTTCGGCCGTGAGACGGTACTTTTCCGTTTCGCCGGAGGCCGAGTGGACGGTAGAAGCCAACCCCGGCACGGTAGACCAAGCCAAATTCGAAAGCTACCGGGCTCTGGGATTCAATCGTTTGAGCCTGGGGATTCAATCTTTCCACGATTCGGAACTGCGTCGGCTCGGGCGCATTCACACCGCGTCGGAAGCTAGAGCCGCCGTGAAATTGGCCCAAAACGTGGGGTTTGAAAATATTAATCTCGACCTAATCTTCGGGCTGCCGCAACAATCGGTTGAGGATTGGGAGGATTCGTTGAAACAGGCTCTTTCCCTTCGCCCCACGCACATTTCCACCTACAATTTAATCTACGAACCGGAGACCCCTTTTGGCAAATGGCGACAAACCGGTAAAATCCGTCCTCTGGATGAAACCGTTGAATGGGAGATGTACCGCCGTACGGATGCCGTTTTAACGCGCGCAGGCTACCGTCATTACGAAATCTCTAATTTTTCTTTGCCCGGAAAAGAATGTCGGCACAACCTCACCTACTGGCAGGGGAAAAGCTATTGGGGATTCGGGCCCTCGGCGCATTCGTTTCACCACAACCGCCGTTGGTGGAATGTGCGGAGCGTTTCGCTTTACAACGAAAAGACGGAGCGGGGAGAAGAACCGACTGCCGGCAAAGAAGCGCTGACGCGGGAGCAGCAACGCTTGGAAATGATCTTTCTGTCGCTTCGGCAGGCAGAAGGCCTGGATTTGGAAGCGTACCGCAGAAAATTCGGGGACGATTTTCGCAAATCTATCGGAGAGGTTTTACAGCGTTTCGGAGCCCTGCAGAAAACAACGGAGCCCCTTTTTCAGGAAACCCGCCATCGTCTCCGACTGACGCTTCGAGGCTTTTGGCTCAGCGACGCCATTTTCGAGCTGTTTGCGTGAGTTGTCTTGCAGCCGATCGCTATCTGAACCAATAGTCCGGTAGAACCTTCCGGTGAACATCCAAAAATTCATCTAACATCTTTTCGGCGGCGCGCGCACTGGGTACGGAAGGTTCCAATAAAAGCGCCTGCAAGGCCAATTCTCGGGAGCCGGTCATGGCGGCCTCCACCGCCAATTTTTGAACCTGTAACAGCAACGTAAGATATTTGGCCAAACCCTCGGGAAGCACGTCCATTTTTAAGGGGTGAATGCCGCTTGCGTCAATGACAATAGGAACCTCCACAATGGCGTCGTAGGGTAAATTGAGAATATTGCCCCGATTTTCCACAATGCCGCTCAAACGGCGCCGCCCGCGGTTCAGGAGAATGTCCGCCATGAAATCCAGGGCAATTTCCCGTGAGCGCTTGTGTCCCCAATCGCCCAAATCCCGCTTGCCAGAGAGAACGGCATCAATGCGTTCCTGATTTTCCCGCTTGTGTTGCATCCGAATGGAATACTCGAAACCGGGAGCATCGAGAAATTCCATGGCGAAAGGAAAAAACTCCCCGATTTCGTGGTCTCCCGGGCCTGGAAAAAGACCGAAGATTTTCATGAGGTACTGGCTAAGGGGCTGGTAGTCGGGATTTTCTTCCAGTTTTTCGGGGAGCTGCGCCAACAGGTCTTCTCCCGTGTCCACTTTGCGGGCATCTTGCAGCCACACACAGTGGTTAATTCCGGCAACCTTTAAATCGATGTTTTCGTATGTGGTTTCGAAAAGGCGAGCAAAATCGCCGACGCGCCCGAACATGCCGTCACACAAACCGATCCAGCGGACGTTTGTCCATTTGTTGATGCCGTACATCATCGCATTTACGGGGTTGGTGTAGTTGAGCACCCAGGCCTGCGGCGCCAACCGTTCCACATCCTGAGCAATGTCGATGAGCACCGGCATGTTGCGCAAAATAAGGGAAATTCCTCCGGGCCCTCCGGTTTCCGCCTTGGCCTGGTAAATGCCGTATTTTCGCGGAATTTCAATATCGTATTTCCAGTGTTCGAAGCGGTCCATGGCAATGGAAATCAGAACAAAATCTGCGTTCGGGAGCGCCTTTCGCCGGTCGGTTGTTTTTTCAATGGTAAGAGGATTTCCGTTGGCGGCGTTCATTTTGAGGGCGAGGCGGTAGATTTTCTCCAGATTTTCGGCGTTCACGTCCACAAGAACAAGTTGTGCGCCTTTGATCTCGGGTGTCAGAACGGCGTCGCTGACCAATTTGGGGCCAAAGGCTAAACTCCCGGCACCAATGTACACAATTTTGACAGAGGACACGATTTTCTCCCTACATTTTTTGGATGGAACAGTGCGATCAATTTGAAAACAAACGTTTTCATTAACCGGTGAAAAAAATAAACAAAAAGGCCAAAAGAAACAAGTGAAAAATAGGCCAACCGAAATAACCGCCCAAATTTAAGGGGAAAGCTTGGCTTTGTGCGAAGACGAAACAGGCACCGCCTTTGCGAAATGGATTTCCCAGTTTTTCAGGAGGAATTTCACTCGGCGCGCTTCTCCGAAAAGATTTCCTTCCACCAACGCCTCGTAGTAGCGGGTTAACAGATCCGTCAGATTTGGGCCGTCCGACTCGTCCACCGGAAGAATGTGCACCTCCGCCGGATTGGCCAGACGCCGGGTTAAAGCCTCTGGGGTCAGTCCCAGTTTGGGATAAAGCCGGAAATAAATCACTCCGCCTTTCATGCCGCTGCACAGCCAGGGGCCCGGATCCCCCAAAACCAACCCTCGTCCGGAGGTCATGTATTCGAAGGCAAATCCTTTTATATTGGCACGGGTGGCCCAATTGCCCAAATTGTCCTTCAGACGGGATTTTAGTTCTCCTCCGATAATGACATCCGCCCCTGACAACCGAATACCGGCCCGCACGTCTGCGTTTCCCTGGACAATAAAGGTTCCCCGTTGGGCTCCGTAAGCAAAGTACTTCCCCACCGAGCCGTCAATCAATTTGCCGTCGTGGTTTTTTCCCTTGAGAATGACGATTTTTCCACCGGAGGCACATTTGGCCGTTCCGTCCTGAGCCCCGCCCGCAATGTGAATCTCAATGGATTCGGTGGTGAAACTGCCCAGACCGTTGCCCGGTACCGTTCCGTTGACCAATTGAATGATGGCGTGGTGGGTTTCCGGGTAAATTCGGGCCGGCAAGCGGTGCATTTTCCCGGAAAGGTAGGTCCCGATGGCGCGGTCCATGCTGCTGACTTCGTCGTCGAAATAGACCACGTGCCGATCGCCCTTGTCAAAAGCACGGCAGACGGAATTGCTAATAATGCGCGTCAGCGAGGTGCGGGGGCGGCGAATCAGCGTGCTCTTGCCGTTTTTGCTCAAGTCAAGTGTACGCCAGGCTTCGGAATAGGATTTCCGAAGCAGGCGAGTCAAATCGAATGCCTGATTTTCGGGAATTTGTTCCAGCAAATCGCAGCGCCCCACGCCTTCCTGAAGTTTGAACAAACCGATTTGTCCAGTTTTTGTTCGCAGATCGGTGAGCAGCTCGGAAAAAACAGCCACAATGCGATCGGTGGCTTGCTCGGTTTGGAGAAAGGTAAAACGTTTAAGGCCTGAGGCCAGTGCTTCTTTTTCCGTCTTAAAATGAGAGGTAATGCCCACCTCACAGGTGCCTGTGTGGCAGCTGTGACAGCGCAGGCAACCGGCGGCCAGGAGTAAAAGTGTCCCGAAGCCTACCCGATTGGCTCCCAGCAAAATGAGCTTTAAAACGTCGGCGGCAGATTTCATTCCGCCGTCTGCCCATATCTCCACGCGCCGGCGCAATTGGTTTCGGATGAGGCTTTCGTGGGCCTCCTTCACGGCAATTTCAATGGGAAAGCCCACGTATTTCAGGGCGTGCTGCCGCGCGGCTCCCGTACCGCCGTCGTACCCGCTGATGTCAATAATGTCGGCTCCCGATTTGGCAATGCCGGAAGCAATGGTACCGATTCCGGGAATGGCCGGTATTTTGACCGAAATGCGCGCGTGGGGGTTAATGGTTTTCAATTCCTCTACCAATTGAGCCAAATCTTCGATGGAGTACACGTCGTGGTTGTTGCTGGGGGAAATCAAGTCGATTCCCGCCGGGGTGTGGCGTGCCCGAGCAATTTCCGCAGTGACCTTGCGCGCAGGCAACATGCCGCCTTCTCCCGGCTTGGCGCCCTGTCCAACTTTAATTTCGATCGTGTCCACCGAGTTCAACATGGAAGCGTTGACGCCAAAACGGCCGCTGGCCACTTGCTGGCCCCGGTGGTGCCGGTAATGCCCCAAAATCTCCGGCAGTTCCCCCCCTTCGCCGTTCATCGCCAAAATATTCAGACGGTAGGCTGCTTCGGCCACAGCACGAAACATGCTCTCGCTGAGCGAACCGTAGCTCATGGCCGCAAAGTAGACGGGTGCGTCGTAGTCGTGAATGGTAATGTCCACTTGATCCCTGGAAATGGGCCGTGGCGTGGGTTTAAAACGCAGGAGATGCCGCAGCGAAATGGGACGCGTCTGTTCCAATTGAGCCAACAGGCGATCGTAGGAGGCGTAGTTCTCTTTTTCGCTGGCCACGGCGTGAATCTTTTTCGTGAGGCGGGAATAAAAATGTCCCTCCGGCCGCAGGCGCCGCTCCCGCTCAAGCAAAATCTTCTGGCGTTCGCGATTGCTGAGGGCCAGGCGATCCAGTCCGAAACCGGCCGTTTTCGAGCCGCAAAAATGGGGTACGTGCATCCGTTGAGCCAGGTCCCCCCCTAACCCAATGGCCGAAAACAGGCGCTCGTAGCCGTTCAAATCGTAAATGCCCAAAGTGGACAACACCTCTTCCATGCCGCTTTGAAGGGCTTGAATAAAACGGTCCAAAGCAGGCAGAGGATTGGCTGAAAAATTCTCAAGTACTTTTTGAATGGCCAGGTAGGGCGAAACGGCATCTGCTCCGAGACCCAACGCGACCATGATGTCGTGAATATTGCGGAGTTGGGCCGAATGAAGAATGAGACTTACGCGGCGGCGGAGACTTTCTCCCTTTTCAACCCGGCGGTGCAAATAATCGTCCAGGGAAGCGAGCGCCACAAAGGGATCCAACAAAGTGTGTTTCGGCTTGCGCAAAAAGTCCCGGTCACTCAGAATGAGGAGAGTGCTTGTGTGTTCGGAGACGATTTCGTCAACCTGTCGGTGCAAATCCTCCAGGTGTTCGTTTAGTGGTTTTTCGCTTTCGGCGGTCAGCGGGATGCGGGACACAAAGAGTTCTTCCGAGGCCAACGCTTCTATTTGTTTGAGTGTTGCGACCGAACGTCCGGCCGCAGCGGTTGACAGCTCTGGAAAATCGCTGTCCGCCATTGACGAAAGAACGAGCGGAATGTTTAAAAACACCTGAGCCGGAACGGTGTTTTCCCCTTTCAGGGAGGGTTTTCCTCCTAAGAAAACGGCCGTTGAGAAGTGCTGACTTTCCCGAATACGGTCAATGGCCGGATTGGTAACAACGGCGACTTTTTCCTTAAAAAATTCAGGCAGGTTGACGGGTAAGGGGGCAAATCCGGCCAGAGGGCCGTCGTACCCGGTAGAGCCGATGGGTTCGCGCCCGGTGGTTGCCATTTCCAATAAAGCCGCTAAATCCTCTCTTTTCCAGCCGGAAGCCGCCAGAAGTTTTTCCGGCGTTTTGGCACCCGAAAAAACGGCCGTACGCACACTCGCCGCTTGCGGCCGAAAAATGCCGCGGGCCGCAATTTGGGAGCCGATTCGTTTTTCGAACGTGCGTAACGCTCTTTGTTGAATTTTGTCGTAGGAAAAGATTTCCACAAAGCCCGGACGCCACCTTCCTTCGGAATTCGGGTCCATTGTCTGGCGATGAAGCAAAAAACCCATTTTTTCTCCCGGCGCCAGCGGTTTGGGATCGGTTTGCATGTTGTCCAAATCGACCACCCCTTTTTCGGAACTGGCAAAATATTCCTTCTCCGTTTCGCCGAACCAGAGCGGGCGGAGGCCGAGGGCATCCACACTGAAGACGATTTCGTTGCTCTGGCGGGCAATCACGGCGGCAGGCCCCTGAGCCAACATGCCCCAGGCGCGCCGAAAATAGGCGTACATGCTGTGAAATCGTTCGGGCAGGCGTTTGACTTCGCTCCAGGTGGGCGGAAAAAGAATTTCCATGGCTTCCATGAGCGAGAGGTCAAAAGCGAACATAAAACTTTCCAAAATACGGTCCAGGTTTTGCGAATCGCTTCCGCCGGGGACTAATTGGAATCCGAGTTGTCGGGCCTCTTTTTCCAAACGGCGAATCGTGTTGATCTCGCCGTTGTGCCCCAGCGTGGAGAACATCTGGGCGCGCTGAGGCTCGGAATCGGTGTTAGTGGAATAGCGGCCGTGAGCCAGCGAAATGGCCGACCGGAAATCGGGGTGGCGCAATTCCGGGAAATAGCGCATGAGGGCACTGGTGTCACCCCGCACCTTGTAAATGACGCTGTTTTTACTGAAAGAAGCCACATGGACCGACGGCAAGGCGTGTTCGATGGCCAGAGTAGCTAAAAAGGTTTGGCGATCGGTGGAAACCCGGAAACGGGCGGGCAGGCAGGCGATCTGATAGAAAAGGGGTTCGGCTGCCCGGGCCTTGGGCCCCAAATATTCGGGCATGGTTTTGGCCTTTTGGTGGAAAATGACCTCAAACCCGTGATCGGAGAGAATGGCAAAAATGTGCTTGAGCATTCGGCTAACTTGGCGCGGGGCGCTCCGGCGGATCATGAGATGCGCTACCGTAAAATAGGGGTCGTAGGCAAGCGAGGCGTTCATGCGTCTGACGGCCAGGGTTTTCTCCCAGATCTTTCGCGGGATGTCCGTTTGAATGCCGGCTCCGTCGCTTTCGAAGTTAATTTCACCCGTGCGGTGTTCCATGGCATCCAGCGCCATGAGGGTGCGGCGCACATTTCCGTGGGTCGGAACGCCGTCTTTTTTCACAAAAGCAACGATGGCGCAGCTGTCCGATTCGTCCGTCTGTGCAATTTGCGTGGTTCTGTAATCCATCTATCTCTTACCTGTGCAAATGGTTAGTCCCGAGTATCGATTGCCGTTAGAATGTAAAAAAAGTGGTCAATTTTTGAAGATGCAGGATACCCGGGAAAGTTTGTTTTTTACCTGGGTACCCTGAAAGAAGGAAATCCGGAAATGGGCGTAGCCAGGCAAGGAGAAAACGGGTGTTTTCTCAAAAATCGTTGCCAAAGGCGATTTCCAATTCCCGTGGTCAATGGTCAAATCCCAAAAATCGAAGGTAAATCATTTGGGTGAAAAAATATGGACTAAAAATAAGGAATTTTGTCCCGTCACGCAAGTAAAAAATGAGTCGGGCTAGAAATTTCAAAAAGAAAAGCTCCTTCGGGGAGAATATTTTGGGCCGCGGTTCTTCATTTGTCGCAGTCAAGCAAGACCGCGGGCTTTTCACAGGAAAAAAATGGATTGCGTCAGGGAATTTTTCCGAAAAAGGGGCCATTTTCAGCGGGAGGTTCAGATGGAACACGAGCAACGGAATACCGGTGCAGTCCGAATGCGAAATAGAAAGCCTTAGACTTATTTTATTCTTGCTTAATTTTTTGATTTTTGTTATATTAGGCCATTCCGAAGTTCTTTGTGATTTCCATCTTGGTCATTTGAAACAGGAGGCTCTATGGTTGAAAAAAGGGTTGGACTTCCGAAAAATGCGTACACACCTCTAAAACCGGGGGAAAAATACATTCCATTCATTCCCGCCGACCAACACCCTCCTGAAGTTACCGTCCGTTCGGTGAGTTGGGGCGTGTTCATGGCACTCATTTTTACCGCCGCAACGGCGTATCTGGGGTTGAAAATCGGACAGGTTTTTGAAGCCGCCATCCCCATTGCTATTTTGGCTGTAGGATTGGGGGCCATGTACAAGCGCAGAAACACGATTTTGGAAAACGTCATTATTCAATCCATTGGGGCGGCTTCCGGCGTGGTGGTGGCCGGGGCAATTTTTACGCTTCCGGCGCTTTACATTCTAAAATTGCCCGTCAATTTTGTCCACATTTTTCTTTCGTCGCTGTTTGGCGGTTTTCTGGGCATTCTTTTCCTGATTCCCATGCGAAAATATTTTGTGGCGGAGCAACACGGGTTGCTTCCTTTCCCCGAAGCAACCGCCACGACGGAGGTGCTGGTAACGGGAGAAAGCGCCTCCAATCAGGCAAAGGTTCTGGTGTACGCCGCCATTATAGGCGGATTGTACGATTTTGCCATTGCCACATTTGGCCTCTGGAAAGAAGTGGTGTCCACTCGAGTGGTGCCGCTTTTGGCAACTCTTGCCGACAAAACCAAACTGGTCATTAAAATGAATGCCGGAGCGGCCGTCATGGGCTTGGGGTACATTGTGGGTCTGCGGTACGCCCTGATTATTGCCGCGGGCAGTTTTGTTTCGTGGCTGGTATTGATTCCGGCTATTTGGTATTTCGGTGCCCATATTTCGGCCATTATTCCGCCGGGCACCATTCCGATTGACCACATGTCGGCGGAGCAAATCTTCGGCAGCTACGTACGGCATATCGGCATTGGCGGCATTGCGGCGGCGGGAATCATTGGCATTATTAAATATTCCAAAATTATTGTGTCTGCCTTTAGTTTGGGATTTAAGGAATTACTGGGCGGTGCCAAAGCCTCGGCAGACGCCGAACGAACGCAACGCGACATTCCCATGTCAATTGTCATTGCCCTCATCGGCCTGACCCTGATTTTGGTGCTGATTTTCTTCCGCATGATGGTTGTGGACACGTGGACCATTGCCATTGCCGCGCTGATTGTCGTGTTTGTGATCGCTTTTCTCTTTTCGACGGTTGCGGCTCAGGCTATTGCCATTGTCGGCGTTAATCCCGTGTCGGGAATGACCCTCATGACGCTCATTTTGGCCAGCGCTATTTTGGTCGCCCTGGGGTTAAAGGGAACAGAAGGCATGGTCTCCGCTTTGATTATTGGAGGGGTGGTGTGTACCTCTCTTTCCATGAGCGGCGGCTTTGTAACGGATTTGAAAATCGGTTACTGGACCGGTGCCACCCCCGCCAATCAGGAAAAGTGGAAATTTTTGGGAACCCTCATTTCCGCAGCAGCCATCGGTGGCGTCATTTTGCTTTTGGACAAAGTGTACGGCTTTGTGCAGACGCCCGGCAATCCCAACGCTCTGGCGGCGCCCCAAGCCAATGCCATGGCGGCCGTCATTACGGCTATTATGGGGAAAGGGGCTCCCTGGCTCCTGTACACAGCCGGAATTTTCATGGCCATTATTATGGAATTTTTAGGTGTCCCACCCCTCGCTTTTGCTCTGGGTATGTACCTGCCGATCGAATTGAATACACCCGTTCTGGCTGGTGGGTTGGTGGCCTATTTTGTGGAAAAAAGCAGCAAGAATGACGAGGTCAGCAAAGCCCGAAAAGACCGGGGAATTCTCATCGCCTCCGGGTTTGTAGCCGGAGGCGCCATTATGGGGGTCGTTAGCGCCTTTCTCTCGCTTGGAGAAAGCAGCGGGGTGATTCCGCGTTTGAATACAGGATTCGGAGACACAATTGCGGGGGAATGGACCAGCATTATTTTATTTACCGCACTTTGTATCTACATGTTTTGGTACGCCAAACGCGCGGCAAAAGAATAGGCTGTCGTTTAAAGCGGGAACCCAAATGTCGATCGTAATCGGTTCTTTGCTGAATGGGTTGAAACAAGAAATAGGGAGATAAAAGAGATGTCCGATTTTGAAAAAATGGTTGAAGCGGCCAAACAAGCCATGATCCACACGATGGATTTAAAGGCGGGTGAAAAGGTGTTGGTGGTAACCGATTCCCGTCGGAAAACCATTGGTGAGGCATTTGCTCGCGCGGCGGAGGCCGCCGGCGCATCGGCTGATTTGTACTTTCTACCCGACGACCGGCGTCCTCTTTCCGATATCCCGGAGGATTTGCCGCCCCTTTTGGAAGGCAAAAATGTGGTTATTAATGCTTTTGTCGGAATGGCCGAAGAAACGCCCTTTCGCATTAAATGGATCAAAAAAGTGATTGAACCTCGGAACAAACGCCTGGGACATGCCCCTGGCATTACCGAGGACATGATGCTGCACGGTCCCATGAATATCGACTACGCCCAAATGAAGGACCTGGTCAATCGCATGTTAAAGGCAATGGAAAATGCCCGCTCTGCCCACGTGACCTCTCCGGCAGGAACGGATTTGACCCTGAATATTGAGGACCGCGGATTTATGACGGATGTCTTCATTACCAACGAGCACTGGGGTAATCTCCCCGCCGGCGAAATTTGGTGCGGCCCCCACGAAGACGGCGCCGACGGGATTTTTGTGTGCGACGGCTCCATCGGGGATATTGGCATGGTCAAAAAACCCCTGAAAATCACCGTAAAAAAGGGCAAAATTGTGGGATTGGAGAGCGTAGACCAGACGTTGGTAGAACAGGTTCAAAAACTTACCAGCGTGGACGAATGGGCCAGCGTCATCGGAGAGTTGGGCATCGGCCTTAATCCCGGAGCCCGAATTACCGGAAATCTGTTGGAAGATGAAAAAGCGTTTCACACCATTCACATTGCGTTCGGAAACAACGATGAAATGCCCGGCGGGAAAAATCCCTCCCAAACGCATCGGGATTTTCTCACCAAAGACCCGACTCTTGTGGTGACCTACAAGGACGGGTCTCAGCGGACGCTCATCAAAGACGGAATTATTCACGTGTAGCGAAAGACACCGAAATGGCTAAGTTAAAATCGTTTGAAAAAATCATTCCCGATGAGTTGGTGCTGGCAACCGACCACTATTTTGCGCATGCTGATCTGAAACAGTCGCGTCAGGCGTTGAGAGAATTTCAAGAAAAACAACCTGCCGTGGCTGAATTTGCGACCAGTCTTGGGAAGGAATTGTCCGAGGAGGGTCGCAACCTGTTGGTTTATTTGTCCATGGTTTTGTGGAAGATTTTTGATTCCGCTGCAAAAGGGGCTTTTCCCTCCCTCCAAATGAAAGAATTGGAGAAAATGTTCGAGGAGATTGAGAACTTTTTTCTGCAGATGAAACACGTTTCCGAAGAGGAAATGTTGACGCGATTTCAGGAGAAATTCCCCATTCAACAGCCTTTTGTGTACCAGTATTTGTTTCAGAAACTGTTAAAGCCGGACAGCACCTCGGCCTGGCCTGAAAATGAGCTGTTGGTGCTTTTTATGGCATTGAGCAGTTTGCTTGCCGTCTTCAGCCGCAAATTTGAGGAATTGCCGGACAGCGCCGGGGAAAATCTCGCAAATCGGACGGAAAAAGATTTGGAATAACAATTGTGTTAGTGAAGGCAAAAGATGTTGAATTTGGGCTTGTAAATCATTACATTTCGGTTTATTGGTGAAGAAGAGCAGTTGATTTTAGAAAAGGCATGGATTAAGAAAAGGAGGTAAAATGGGACTGGAAATATGGCCCCCTATTTTGGGCGGGGTCGGGATTTTGTTTGCGATCGTCCTTTTTTATTGGGTGACACGTTACCCCACGGGGAACCAAACCATGACGGAGATCGCGGAAATGATTCATCGCGGTGCCATGACATTTTTGAACCGCGAATATCAGATTTTGGCGATTTTCCTGGTCACCCTTTTTGTTATTATTTGGCTGGCCATTAGTATTTACACAGCCATTGCGTTTATTACAGGGGGGATTTTTTCGATGTTGGCCGGCTACATCGGCATGAATGCTGCCACACGTTCCAATGTGCGGACGGCACAGGCAGCCACAGAGGGGCAAAACAAGGCGTTGGTCATTGCTTTTACCGGCGGGGCCGTCATGGGAATGGCGGTGGCCAGTCTGGGCTTGTTGGGCCTTTCGGTTTTCTTCCTGATCTTTAAAGATCCGCTGGTCATTAACGGGTTTGCCATGGGAGCCAGTTCCATTGCCCTGTTTGCGCGCGTGGGTGGGGGGATTTACACCAAATCGGCGGATGTCGGGGCTGATTTGGTGGGTAAAATCGAAGCAGGTATTCCGGAGGATGACCCCCGGAATCCGGCTGTCATTGCCGACAATGTGGGGGACAATGTGGGCGACACAGCGGGAATGGGCGCCGACCTATTTGAATCTTATGTTGGCTCGGTTGTGGCAACCATTGCGCTGGGTTCCATGATGGCGCACAACCCCACGCAGTGGATGTTGCTTCCGATTTTGGCCATTGCCCTGGGACTGGTTGCTTCCATTATCGGAATTTACTCGGTGCGTCTCTTTCAAAATAGCAATCCTCAGTTAGCGCTCCGCTATTCCACGTACGTGGCTGTTTTAGTGTTTCTGATAGGGGCGTACTTTTTGACGAAATCCGTTGTGCAAACAGTGGGACCGTTCTGGGCCTTGGCGTCCGGCGTACTGGCAGGTGTGGCCATCGGACTTTTTAGTGAATATTACACGTCCGGCCCTCCGATTAAAGAAATTGCCAAATCCAGTGAAACCGGTGTGGCCACCAATATTATTACCGGCCTGGCAATCGGGATGAAAAGTACCACGTGGCCGATTATTTCCATTGCGGCGGCTATTTTCTTTGCTTATTTGGCAACGGGCGTTTACGGAATTGCTATCTCGGCGGTGGGAATGTTGGCAACCATCGGCATGACCATGTCCGTGGACGCCTACGGCCCCATTTCGGACAACGCGGGCGGTATCTCGGAAATGTCGGGTCTTGGCCCCGAGGTTCGGAAAATCACCGACCGCCTGGATGCACTGGGCAACACCACGGCGGCTATCGGCAAAGGTTTTGCCATCGGTTCGGCGGCGCTGACGGCACTGGCCTTGTTTAGCGCCTACGCCCATTCGGTGGGCATTACGACAATCAGCCTAACCAACGCCAATGTAGTCATTGGGCTGCTGTTGGGAGCGGGTTTGCCGTTTATTTTTGCCGCCCTAACCATGCAAGCGGTTGGCCGAACCGCTTTTAAAATGGTAGAGGAAGTGCGCCGGCAATTTCGGGAAATCAAGGGCTTAATGGAAGGCAAAGCCAAACCGGACCCCGAAACCTGTGTGGATATTGCCACCAAGGGCGCTCTGAAAGAAATGATTGCCCCCGGAATTTTGGCGGTCAGTGCTCCGATCGTCGTGGGCTGGCTTTTGGGGGGCGAAGCCCTGGGCGGACTTTTAGCAGGGGCCACTTCTGCGGGCGTTTTGTTGGCTTTAATGATGACAAACGGCGGGGGGGCCTGGGACAACGCCAAAAAATGGATTGAAGAGGGCAATCTGGGCGGAAAGGGCTCCGATGTTCACAAGGCTGCTGTTGTGGGTGACACGGTCGGCGATCCCTTTAAAGACACCTCCGGCCCTTCGATGAATATTCTCATTAAATTAATGTCGGTGGTGTCGCTGGTTTTCGGGCCGGTCATTATCAAATTGCACGTCTGGTTTATTCATCTGTTTTAGCTCGGCTCCCCGCGAGGGCGGGGGCCGCTCAGGAAAAACTTCGGATAACAGAAACGTGCCAACAAAGCCAAAAAATCCCGGAGACCAATGGGTTTCCGGGATTTTTTTTACAGGAGGTGCGGGAAAAAGTGCAATTTTTTAAGGGGTGAGCTCCCTTTTCCTTTGCGAAAAGAAGAAGCAATTTTTCGATTTGCGGACAGAGGGAGAGAAAAAGGCGCTATTCAAAATATTTTTCTGAGAAGTTTGATGGCAAAAACTCTTCTGTTTTACATTAGCGGGCACGGATTTGGGCACGTCACCCGCGAAATTGAAGTCATGAAAAGCCTGTTGCGAAGGGACGCGCAGATTCGAATTGTGGTCAAAACAGACGCCCCCGCCTGGTTTTTTCACCTCAATTTGCCGGAAAGCCGGGTGACTCTGATCCCCGAATCCTGCGATGTGGGGGTTGTGCAAAACGACAGCTTTCGTGCAAATCGCAAGAAGACGCTGGAGACCTTTGCCCGTTTCTACCTGGATTTCAACAAGCGCGTGCCCTCGGAGGTGCACCTGGTTCGGGAAAACGGCGTGGACCTAATTGTGGGCGATATTGCGCCTCTGGCTTTCGACGTGTCCCGGGCGGCAGGTGTCCCGGGAATTGCGGTGGCGAATTTTTCGTGGGACTGGATTTACGAACCCTACGTGACAGACGCACCGGAACTGGGTTGGGTCATTCCGGTTCTTAAAATGATCTACGGAAAAGCGGACGCACTGCTCCGCCTCCCGCTGCACGGCGATTTATCGGCTTTTCCCAATCCTCGGGATATTTCCTTCATTGCGCGAAAGGCGGTTTTGCCGCGTGACGAGGTTCGACGAAAATTGGAAGCAAAAGGGAGGAGCGGCCGAAAAATCGGGTTGATTTCCCTGCGCGCAGAGGATTTAAAAAGGATCTCTCTTTCGGCGCTGGAGAAAATCACTGACTTTCAGTTTTTTGTTTTTGCCCCCGTACCCACTATGCCAAATGTATTTTCGCTGCCACCCGATTTTCTGCCTTACCAGGAGTTAGTGCAGGCAGCCGATGTTGTGATTTCCAAACCCGGGTACGGAATTGTGTCCGAATGTCTGGCCAATCGAACACCGCTTTTGTTTACCAGTCGGGAAGATTTCCGGGAATACGATGTTTTGGCCGAAGGAATTCTGAAAATGAAAGCGGGAGTTTTTCTGCCCCAAACGGATTTTTTTGCCGGGCAGTGGGCGTCAGCTCTGAAAACAGTGCCCGACTTGCAAGGCAAGTGGGTGCAGCCTTCAGTAACGGGTGCGGAAGAGGCGGCGTCCATTATTTTGAAGGAATTTTAACCGCCGATTTGGCGACATCAGAAAAAAATCGATGAATTCCGTAAAACATTTTTGGTTTTCTGGAAGTGTCTATTCTCCGGAGAAGTAAAAACCCCAAAGGGGTTTCACAAGATAGCCCAGGGCAACACCCCGAAACAGGACAAGACAAACAGCAGATTCAAGCCCTGAAGGGGCGGATTAGCGGGAAGGAGGCCCAAAAACGGGGGCATTTTCCTCCGGCCACACACCGAGGTGTTCTCAAATCGCGGGTTTTGTGTGCATTGGCCAACGGTGACCATTTTTCGGTTTGGTTTTCGAACTGACGCACGAGGTCTCTAAAATGAAGGCAAAATGGTTAGGGGTACTTTTCGGGCTGCTTCTCCTGCCAAATTGGCTTTGGGGGCAGCATCTCCAAACGCGGGAGCTTGTTCCGGGTGTACGCTACACAACCATTGAAGACACCTTGATTCCGCGGCACATATTTCTGTTAAAAATCAATCTGCGAGAAAAAAACTTGCATTTTCAAACGGTTAAGGCTAAAAATCGGTTGGCGGGATTGGCACGGCTTAGCGAGATGGTTCGGAGTTTTCAGGCAGGTCGCGTGGTGGCCGCTGTAAACGGAGATTTTTTCAACAAATCCGGCATCCCTCTTAATTTTCAGGCGCAAAGGGGAGAAATTCTTCGGGAACCGATTGCCTACCCCGTATTTGGATTTACGGATTCTGGGCACCCCTTTATTCGGAGATTGCATTTAACCGGCAAATTGATTTCGAAAAGCGGGAAAAGTATTTCCGTGGACGGCGTGAATCGCCAGTGGCAACGGGATGAAATGGTCTATTTCAATTCCTTTTTCGGGGATTCCACACTGTCCAATTTTTGGGGGACGGCTGTGGTTTTGCGCGCTTTAGGGAAGAAATGGAAAGCCGGTAGGCGCCGATTTCGAGTGATTCGGATTTCTCGCAGGCACAAGGAAGCCATCCCCAAAACGGGAGCCGTTCTCATTTGCCACGGGCAAGCCGAAAAATGGGTCAACCGAAATGTACAAACGGGCCAGACCGTTCGGCTTTTATTTGATTTTTCACCGCTTAAAGACGGAGTACAGGAGGCTACGGGTGGCCTCCCACAAATTTTAACCGACGGACAAACAACTCTGAAATTCCCTAAGAAAGATTTTACCCTAAAACGTCACCCTCGCACGGCCGTAGGGATTTCAAAGGATGGCTGCACCCTCTTCTGGGTGGTGGTGGACGGCCGCCAGCCCGACTACAGCTTTGGCATGACTCTTCCGGAACTGGCCGATTTTTTAAGGAAACAGGGCGCCTACAACGCCCTCAATCTGGACGGCGGTGGGTCGACCACAATCATCGTGCAGGGGAAAATTGCCAATCACCCCAGTGACGCCGGCGGCGAAAGGCTCATTTCCAATGGATGGATTTTATTTCAAAAATAGAGGTGTGGAGGGAAAGTTGGAGATTCGCCGGACCGAATGGAATTCGGAATGTTGGGAAATCCTGTTTTTCAAAAAATAGGCCTCAAAGAGGTTTTGTACAATAGCCCGGAGCAACGTCCCGGGACGGAGAATGACCGGCAGCAGATTCACGCCCTGAAGGGGTGGAATCAATTCGTCCGAGCCTCCCTGCATTTTCTTCTTGTATTTGTGAAAAATCCCGCCTATTTTTATGGCGGTCAAAAAAACACGAAGGGTTCAAAACGAAAGGTCCTCTGTTTTTTTACGGGTCGAAATAACTCTTTCAACGGTGAGGCGCGCGGGCTCTTATTTTCGTGTGAAAAAACCTGAAGCAACTCGCCAAAAGCAAAATTCGGCCAGATGAAAATCAAAAAAAACAAGGAATGTACCATGTTTAACGCCGAAACCTACAAAAAGCGCCGTGATTGGCTCAAAACTGATTTTCAATCGGGGCTTTTGTTATTTCTGGGAAACGAAGAAACTCCCATGAACTACCCGGCCAATGTGTACCCTTTTCGGCAGGACAGCTCTTTCTTGTACTACTGGGGGCTCGATTTGCCCGGTTTGTGCGCCGTCATTGACGTGGAGGCGGAGCGAGAGATTATTTTTGGAGATGACCCGGACCTGGACGACATCGTCTGGACGGGACCGCAACCCAGTGTGGCGGAAAATGCTGCCCGAGTAGGAGTTTGGCAAACGCTCCCTAAAAAAGAACTGGGGAAGTTGCTCCGCAAAACTATTCAAACGGGGCGGTCAATTCATTTTTTGCCTCAATACCGAGCCGAAAACAAAATTTTTCTCGGTGAACTTTTGGGTATTCAACCCGATTTTGTCAATATGTACGCTTCGCCTCGTCTGACAAAAGCCGTGATTGCCCAGCGTTCGGTCAAAGAGAAAGCGGAAATTGCTGAGATCGAAAAGGCCCTAAAAATCACCCGCGCAATGCACCTTCAAGCCCTTCACCTCACCCGTCCGGGGCTTTTCGAGCGGGAAATCGCCGGTACCGTGGAGGGAGTCGCTCTTTCTCAGGGCGGCCGGGTTTCTTTTCCCATTATTTTCTCGGTTCACGGGGAGACCTTGCACAACGAGTACCACGGAAATAAAATGGAAGAAGGTGATTTGGTTGTGCACGATGCCGGCGCCGAGGCGCCTTCCCACTACGCCGGCGACATTACCCGTTCCTTTCCGGTGAGCGGTCAATTTAGCCTCCGGCAAAAGGAAATTTACCAGATTGTTCTAAAAACGCAATTGGCTGCTATTGAAGCCGTCCGTCCGGGGTTCCCTTACCGAGACGTCCACTTATTGGCGTCCCGCGTACTTGCATCCGGTTTAAAGGAGTTGGGACTCATGAAAGGGGACGTCAATGAAGCCGTGGCCGAAGGAGCGCACGCCCTCTTTTTCCCGCACGGATTGGGGCACATGTTGGGGCTGGACGTCCACGACATGGAAGGGCTTGGAGAGGATTGGGTCGGTTACGACGATGAAATTCAGCGAAGCGACCAGTTCGGTTTGGCTTACCTGCGCCTGGGTAAACGGCTTCGCCCGGGATTTGTTTTAACAGTCGAACCGGGGATTTATTTTATTCCGCAGCTCATTGACCGCTGGAAGGCTGCCCGAAAATTCACCGACTTTATTGATTACGCCGAAGTGGAAAAATTTCGGGATTTTGGGGGCATTCGCATCGAAGACGACGTGTTGGTAACGGAAGAGGGGCACCGGGTCTTAGGAGACCCCATTCCCAAAACGGTGAAAGAAATTGAGATCGTCATGGCCAATCGGTAGGCAAATATGAACGGGAATGGCCGCCGAGAGACTTCCGCAAAATGAAAACCACCACACTCACATCGGACGCCCTGCTGCTGGTGACAGCCACTATCTGGGGATTTGCCTTTGTCGCTCAGCGCGCCGGAATGGAATTGGTGGGCCCCTTTACCTTTAATGCCATGCGATTCAGCCTGGGAGCGCTGGTTCTTACTCCCTTTTTGTGGATTTGGCGAAACCGACCGGCACCCTCGGGTAAAACCGTCACGTCACGTGCGTTTCTTTGGGGAAGTCTTGCGGCCGGAACCGTGCTTTTTTTGGGTTCCAGCTTCCAACAAATCGGCATTGTGTACACAACGGCCGGAAAAGCCGGATTTATTACAGGGCTCTACGTGATTTTGGTGCCCATTTTGGGATTGAAATTGGGGCATCGCACCGATTTAAAAACGTGGGCAGGTGCATTGTTGGCTCTGTGGGGCCTCTATTTTTTGAGCCTGACCCGAAGTTTTGGCATGGAGAAGGGCGATCTGCTTGTGCTGGCCAGCGCCTTTTTCTGGGCGTCGCACGTGCTTCTAATCGATTTTCTTTCTCCTCAATTTGACACCTTGCGGCTGGCCTTTTTTCAATTTGCGATTTGCGCCGTTTTCAGTTTGGCAGCAGCCCTTCTTGCCGAAGAAATTCTTTGGTCGCAGATTTTCCGGGCAGCCATTCCGATTCTGTACGCAGGCGTTTTGTCCGTGGGAATCGCCTACACGCTGCAGGTTGTGGCGCAGCGCCACGCACACCCGTCACATGCGGCGATTATTATGAGTTTGGAATCGGTTTTTGCCGCCCTCGGCGGCTGGTTGGTTCTCGGTGAGAGGCTTTCACCCCGGGAAACAGTGGGTTGCCTTCTCATGTTTTCGGGAATGGTTCTTTCACAACTTCAAATTCCGAGAAGGAAGAAAAGAGCAAAAGCCATTCCCAGCGAACAGCCTTAGGACGCCGCCATTTGTCAATCCGCAAAACCGTCGGGACGGAAGTTTTTGCGACGTTTTACCGTTTGTACCGGCCAACCAATTCGGTTTGCAGCAAAATATGACCTTCCATGGCACGGAGCAAGCGCTTTTTGGTGAGCCCGGGGGCAAGGTTCAAAAAGTCGTCCAGGGCGTAAAGCTTGAAAAAATAACGGTGAATGCCCGCAGGCGGACAGGGGCCGCCGTACCCGATCCTGCCGAAATCATTGGTGCCTTGTTTGGCACCGTTCGAAAGCTCTTTTAGTGGGAGCACATTTTCGGGCAAACCGGTTTCCGAGGCCGGGAGGTCGTACAACACCCAGTGCACCCAGGTTCCCATCGGTGCGTCGGGATCGTCGCAAATCAGGGCAAGGCTTTTGGCGTCGCTAGGAACGCCCTGCCACATCAGCGGCGGAGAAATGTCCGCTCCGTCGCAGGTGTACTGCGGCGGAATGAATCCTCCAGCTTCAAATGCGGGACTGGACAATGAGAAAGTCATGGCCATTTCCTCCGAATTTCAGAACAGAGTTCGGGAACTCTTGTCTTGACTCGTTTTCACCTGTAAAAAATGCCACGCGGCTCTGATTTTATTCGACTCCAATACGGCAATCGGGTTCACCCGGAAAAGGGCGAAAGGGCTCGTTTAAGCAGTACACCGCACATTTCGCGGCGGTAATCGGCATCCGAACGGATGTCCGAAATCGGCTGAACTTCGGTTTTAAGTAAGGCTGCCGCTTCTTTGAGAACAGCTTCCGTGAGATTTTTCCCCGACAAAAAGGCCTGCGTTTTGGGGGCGCACACTACCGTGGGTGCGACGGCTCCTAAAGCCAGACGAACGGTTCGAATGGTCCCCCCCGAAAAATCCCCCCAGAATGCCAGCGAGACCTTTGAAATCGCCAGAGCCTCCCGTTGACCCAGGCGCAAAAAACCACCCCGCCAGTGGGCGGGCCGGATGGGAAATCGGATTTTCGTGAGCAGCTCCGTGGGCTTGCGAATGGTTTTCCCGGGCCCCTGCGCAAAATGCTCAATGCGAACCCACCGAATTCCGTTGGTGCTTTCCAGACAAATTTCTGCTTCCAACACACACAACGGCGGGACGGAATCTGCGGCGGGCGAGGCATTCGCAATATTTCCGCCCACCGTGGCCACATTGCGTATTTGAGGGGACCCCATGAGGCGAGCCGCCTGGTACAAAGGCTGAGCGTGTTTTTGAAAGAGGTCATTTTCCAAAATGTCGCCGAAAGTCACATTGGCACCGAATGTTAGCCAATCATTCTCAATGGAAATCTCCTTCAATTCGGAAATGAAGCTTAAATTGAGCAAATGCCGCGGGTGAACCACCCCGTCTTGCATGCGAACAATTAAATCGGTTCCTCCGGAGAGAATGTACAGGCGCTCGTGATGTTGAGAAAGAATTTCAAGAGCGTCGGTTAGTGTTTTGGGTGACGTGGTTTGAATCGACGAGACACGCATGGTCTCACTTCCTCTTGTTTACGTGTTGAGTAACGATTCCGTCAAGGTCAATTTTAAAGGGCGAACCGTTTTCGGGTCGTGCTGATTTTTGACCGCAATGATTTCGGCCAGAATACTGACGGCAATTTCCTCGGGTGTTTCCGCACCAATGGCGAGCCCAACGGGCGTGTGCACACGTTTCAGAAGTTCTTCCCGAACGCCCTCTTCGCGAAGTTTTTGGAAAAGTTCAGCCTTTTTTCGGACGCTGGCCAACATGCCCAGGTAGCGCAGCGGTCGGTCAATGAGTTGCCGCAATACCTCCAAATCGAATTTGTGGTGACGTGTGGCAATCACGACGAAATCACCGGGCTGGGTTACCAATTCCGCGGCCACTTTGCCGGGATTTCCGAGGTGGCGTTTTCGGGCTTCCGGAAAGCGCTCTTGCGTGAGAACTTCCGGCCGGTCTTCAATGATTTCGCAGGTCAAAGGCAGCAACCGCGCCTGAAGATAAAGAGCATGCCCCACGTGACCGCCACCGAAAATAAAGAGGGTCGGGGCTACGGAAAGCGGTTCAATGAAAAATTCCATGGTCCCCCCGCAAATCATGGCGGACGGCTTGTGATTGTCCTCAAGCATATTGTAAACAACGATTTCCGTGCGATTTTCGCGCAAACAAGCCAAAGCCTTTCGGACGATTTTGGCTTCTCCCGTTCCCCCGCCGACGGTGCCGTAGGTTTTTCCGTGGGAATCCACCAACATTTTGGCCCCGGCATTGCGGGGGGTGGATCCCTCCGTACGCACGACCGTCACGAGTGCAGCAGGAATTTTTTGCTGCTGAAGCTCCAGTATTTTTTCGTAAAGATTCATTGCGTTCTGCTTTCGAAAACAGCCCCTATTTTACGCCGTCGTTTTTCCTGGCAAGCCGCCGTCTTCGGATTTGCCTCGCCTAAAAAAGCCCCCATAAAAGAAATCACTTTTTTTCATCCCGCTCCTTTTCCACTGCCAATTGCACGGCGGTAACAATTTTCTGGTAACCGGTGCAGCGGCAGAGATTTCCCGACAGGCCGTCCTTAATTTCCTCCTCCGTAGGGGCCGGGTTTTGGTTCAGCAATGCCCGCCCGGCCAGAATAAATCCTGGCGTGCAAAATCCGCACTGAACCGCCCCTGTTTGAATGAATGCTTCCTGCAGGGGGTCCAGTCTGCCTTCCCTGGAAAGGCCTTCGAGAGTGGTAATCTGGCTGCCCTCCGCCTGACAGGCCAAGAGCAAACAGGAATTGACGATCTTCCCGTTAAACAAAATGGAACAGGCGCCGCATTCACCCTTGGAACACCCTTCCTTAACGCTCAAAAGACCTAAATCCTCCCGCAGCACGTCCAAAAGCCGTTTGGCTCCCGGAACTTTTAGCGAAACCTGTTCTCCGTTTACCGTAAATGTCAGTTCAATCATAGTTCAGTCCTACTGTCCGATGGTCCTGTTTGGACGCCGTTTGCGCTTGTTGATTTTGGAGTGCCTTCCACACCCGTTCGGGTTTGAGGGGCAGTTCCCGGATTCGAACCCCGACTGCGTCAAAGACGGCGTTGGCAATGGCGGGAGCAATGCCCATTAAGGGTTGTTCGGCAAAACCCTTCGCCCCGCGGGGTCCCTCGGGAAAAGGCGCTTCCACGATAATCGGGTCAATTTTTGGGGCCTCCTTAATCGTCGGAATAATGTAGGTTGAAAAGTGGGGATTTTGAATGACGCCCTTTTCGGACAGAATTTCTTCCGTCAGAGCGTAGCCCATGCCCTGGACGGTTCCCCCCTCAATTTGCCCCGTTACTTGCTGCGGATTAATGGCTTTCCCCACGTCGTGGGCGGCCGTAATCCGCAGTACGCGAATTGCGCCTGTTTCGGTGTCCACAGCCACTTCGGCTACGTTGGTGGCGTACGCAAAGGCAATGTAGGCGTTGCCCTGCCCAGTGTGGTTATCCCACGAAACCTCGGGTGACCGGTAAAAACCCGCCGCGGCCATGTTTTCCCGACGGCGAAAACATTCGGAAACTACCTCTTGCAGGGGGATTTTGTTATCGGTGGCTTCAGTATTTCGGGCCCAGCCGTTTTGAAGGTGGATTTGCTCCGCCGGAAGGCCGAGTAAATCCGAGGCCGCGCGCAAAAGCGGCACGCGAAGTTTTTGACAGGCGTCTCGCAGGGCGTTGCCGGACATGGTGGTGGCGCGTGAGGCCACCGTGGGGCCGGAATCCGGAATCCGACTGGTGTCCGTTTCCAAAATGGTCACTTTTTCAAGAGGGAGTCCGAGCTCGTCCGCCACAATTTGAGAGAGGACGGTGGCCATGCCCTGGCCCATCTCAGTGGTTCCGACGGCAAATTGAACGGAGGCGTCGGCCAGAATTTGCACGTAGGCACCGGCTCTGGCCAGGTGAACCCCACCCGCACCCAGTCCCACGCCGTAGTAGACGCAGGACACTCCAATGCCCTTTTTAACGGGGCCTGCCGACGGGTGAAAAGTCGCTTTTTTTTCGTGGTAGCGCGATGTGTCCACCGCCTTTTTAAAGGCCTCCAAGTTTCCCACACTAACCGTCAACTTTTGGCCTGTAATCGTTTCGTCATTCAAACGCAAGAGATTTTTCTCGCGTATCTCGACGGGATCCATATTGAGTGCGTGCGCCAACTCGTCCATTTGGGATTCCGCTGCAAAGAGAATTTGCGGGGAGCCGAATCCCCTGAAAGCACCGGACGGCACCTTGTTGGTGGCCACAGCGTAGGAGTCCACTTTCACATTCGGAATCCGGTAGGGGCCTCCCGCGTGTACCGTGCCACGCCAGAGCACCACTGGGCTCAGCGTAGCGTACGCACCGGAATCCAGGATGTATTCAACCTCGATAGCTTGCAGTGTTCCGTCCTTTTTGGCCCCCGACTTGTACCGAATAATGCTGGGGTGGCGCTTGCTCATCGAAATCATATCTTCGTCGCGGCTGTAAATCAATTTGACGGGTCGCCCCGTTTTTTGGGCCAAAATAGCCGCCTGTACCCCCACCAGCGTGGGGACGTCTTCTTTCCCGCCAAAGGCTCCGCCGGTGGCGGTTTGAATGATTCGCACGCGGCTGAGAGGTAGTCCCAATACTGTGGCCACGCCTTCCTGAACATAAAAGGGGCACTGCATGGAGCCGTAAACTTCCATGGAGCCGTCGGCACGCGGCACCGCTACCATTCCCTGCGGCTCGAGGTAGGCGTGTTCTTGGTAGGGCGTTCGGTATTCATTTTCAATTACCACGTCGGAAGCGGCAAACCCGGCTGTCACATCGCCCCGCCGTATTTTGAGATGTTTGTAGATGTTGTCCTTTCCGAAGAGATGAACCTTCGGGTGCCACCGCGCTTCCAAGGGGTCTAAAAGTGACGGCAAATCCTCGTAATCGATTTGAATTTTCTCCAGAGCCTCTTCAGCGCTCTCAGCCGTTTCGGCGGCCAGAACAGCTACCGGTTCCCCCACGTACCGAACCACCCCCGGTGCCAAAAACGGCTGGTCATTCAATACCACGTGAATTTCATTGCGACCGGGGATGTCTTCAGCCGAAAGAATGGCCCGCACCCCGGGGACCCGCCAGGCCCCGTCCAAATGGAGGGCTTTTATTTTGGCGTGCGGGCGAGATGAGCGGACGACACGGGCAAAAAGCATGTGGGGGAAAAAGTAGTCCGCCGCAAAAATGCCCTTACCCAAGACCTTGGCTCTGGCATCTACGCGGGGAACGGATTGGCCAACTACCCCATTTGGCGGTCTCCTCTGCGTCGGTTCGTGAAATGTGATTGTGATTTATTCGGAAAAGTTCGAAACGTCGGCAAGGGAAGAAAATTCCGAAATCGTTTCGACCCGTTCCGTCTTAAAATAGCTCGTGTACATTTCGGGCGTGTCAAAATCAATAAAAATGCCGTCGTCATCCACCAAAATGTAATCAATTGCCTCCGGATGATTTTTCAAAATCTGCCGAGCACCGGCTTCCAATGGGGCGGACAAAATTTCGTCGAAAAAACGCGCAGGGAAGTAGGTCGGGTGTCCCTTTTTAAAATTTTTGGACGGAATGGCCATACGGTCGGGCGCTTGTTGAAGGTGTTCCGCAATCCGCTGAAAAGTGCTCGCCGAAATCAGAGGGTGATCGATTAAAGCCATCAGGCAGCCGGGAACCCCGGGCGGCAAATGCCGAATGCCTAATTGAAACGAAGCGAGTTGTCCCAGTTCGGGGTGTTCGTTCACCAAAATCCGGTCAACTTCTTCAGGTACGTAAGGACGGATTCGAGCGGCTTCCCGCCCCAGAATCAGAAGAATAGGACCAAAACCGCCCCGGTGAAGATTGGCGGTAATCGTTTTTAAAAAACTGGAACCGCCCGGCATTTTTAACAGGGCTTTGGGCACCCCCATGCGGTGCGAATTACCCGCGGCCAGCAAAACGGCAGGAACCATAAAAGTGCTCCGCCTCATTCATTGTTGTTATTCGAAAAAAGATTGGCTATTAAAATGTAAGAAAAAAAGCGTTAAAAGCAAGCGATTTTTGTGCACGGAGTCTGTTCCACATGGTGTGTTGTGGCTAAAAAGTACCGCGGTTTGGGTTCAATCCGTCGAGGCTTTTTGCGTACAATGCATTCAAGCAAAAAAAATTTTTTTCGCTAAAAAAATACTTGACAAACAAAATAAAAATGAGTACATTTGGGTAAATCGGTTTAGCACAATCGATATATGTTAACCGATTAAAATTTCCTTTCTTTTTTCCACGGGGCCGGGTAAATTTTCCAGAATAAAAAAAATGAAAACAGTCAAATCCAAAGAACGTGATTTCTGAATGAAAAAAGTTCGCATTGGTGACGTTGCAGAGCGGGCAGGCGTTTCGAAAGCGACGGTCTCTCTTGTGTTAAACAACAAGGAAAGTGGCATTCGGATCAGCGAAAAAACCCGCTTAAAGGTTTTGCAGGCAGCCAAGGATCTAAACTATTCGCCCAATTATGGCGCACGATTGTTGTCAACGGGGAAATCCTGCGTGGTGGGGGTCCTGGCTGTCAATGAAAATTCACTGTTTGTGAGTGATTATGACACCCGCGTGATGGAAGGGATTTCAACCGTTGTGCACGAATCCGGGTACCACATTTTGGTTATGGATGCGGGGATTGTCAGCCACAAAAAAGTCTCGTTGGGCCATGCCCTGTACAGCGGATTTTTGGATGGGATGATTATCGTCGGGCCCGATTTTGTGAGCGAAGAAATGGCCCAAATGATTCGGGAAATTCACCGAAATGGTGTTCCGTTTGTGTACGCCTGGCGAAAAAGCGGCGATATTGACGCTTCGGTGATTTGTATTGACAATGTACAGGCGGCCCGAATGGGCGTTGAATATCTGATTTCACTTGGTCATCGGCGGATCGGGTACGTCTCATTCGGAGATGAATCCTTGTCCGGCAAAGAGCGTCTTCAGGGCTACCGGGAGGCTCTTGCCAAACACGACATTCCCTTTGACGAAACCCTTGTGTGGGAAAATGTACGCATGTTTCTTCCCAACAAAATTGTGAATGAAGAAAATTTATTTCGTGTTTTGAAGCAACCCAATCCCCCGACAGCCCTATTTGTTCCGTTCGACCCACTGGCTATCGGGATTTTGAACTCCCTTCAAAAAAGGGGAATTTCTGTTCCCGAAGATCTGTCCATCTTGGGTTTCGGGGATATTATGATGGCCTCTTTTTCCAGTCCCCAGCTCACGACGATTCGGGAGCCCCTTCAAGAAATCGGAAGGCATGCTGCGCAGACGCTGGTGGAACAAATTGAAAATGGAAAAAAGGAGCAGAAAACCATCGAAAAAGTTTTGCTGAGCGTGGAATTGGTCGTTCGGGAATCCTGTCGGGCCGTCAAATAAGCAAGGTACCGGGGCTGTAACGCCATGAAGATTTCCCAATATGAATGGAGTTTTCAGAATGGCACGCCTGCTTTTTGGGTGACCGGGTGGCTGATTCTTTTCGCTTTTTCTTCTGCTTGGGCCGGGACAACGGTTTTGCAATCGAATGAAAAGCGGGTTGTTTTTCGCTACAATCCGCGGATCAAAGAAAGGCAGCAGATGTCAAATCCGGAAACACCGGAATATTTTTGGGAAATAGAAAACGCGAGCTCAATTCCCCTAAAGAAGGGGTACTTGTTGCCGTGTAAAAGCTTTTGGGTGGGTGTTCCGCCCAAAACGCGGCCCGCAGTTCACATTCTGGCGGCGCAGTTTCACGACAAAAAGCAAATACTCTTGGAAAAAGTGCAGTTGCCTCCACGGGAAAAATCCGATTTTGCCTTAAGCAGGGAGAGAGTGCCGGCTCAATTCACCGCGGCGACATCCAGTGGATTTTACCCTTCTGTTGTGGCGCGAGTGGCGGAATTCGGGTGGCTTCGAAACCAAAAAATCGCACGAATTGAGGTTTTTCCCATTCGGGTTGATTTTTCCCGGCAGCAAGCACGGTTGTATTCTTCTGTGGAAATTGCGGTGGATTTTCTCCCCGAAAAACATCCGACCGGGCCCACGGGGCCTGCGGGAGCAGCCTTCACAGCCGTTGCACGCTCCCTTTTGCTCAACGACAACCAGGCAGAAAACTGGACGCCCAAGTCTTCATTTGTCCAGAAAAGGGCTGCGGAACGGGATTCCTTTCGACTCTGGTTTAAAATGCCAATTGCCAAAACGGGTATGGTGAAAATTGACCAATTGAGTCTCCGGAAAATTGGCCTGGCCGTCGGGACGATCCGAGCGGACGAGCTGCACATTTTTTACGGCGGCGGAAGCGAACTTCCCTGGGACGTGAAAGCACCCAAACCAAGGCTGCGGGAAGTGGCAACGTATTTCGCTGATGCGAACGGCGACGGGGTTTTTGGTAAGGAAGATGCCCTGATTTTTTATGCCGAATCTCTGAATCGATGGCAATTTTCAGCGTTAGACAAACGTTTTCATCATATTATTCATCACTACGCGCGGCAAAATGTCTATTGGCTTGCCGTCGGCGGAGGTTTTCGGAAACCCATGGCATCGATGGCTCAATCGCTTGCAAATGCGGAAACCACCCGAACGGCTCCGCGCTATTTTTACCGCGAAGTGGAAAAATTAAATCCGGAAAAATCGGGCATTCAATGGTACTGGGCGCAGTTTTCGGGCAATACGACCCGCCGCTTCACGCTGCCGCTTGAGAATGCGGTGGCGCAAGATTCCTTCTTCTACCGACTGCGTTTTTTGGGTGCTTCTTTTCATCACCACAGCCTGAAAGTGTCTCTAAACGGTACCCCGCTCGCAACGATTGACCTCCCCTACGAACGGGAGCTGGTGGTTGCCGGAACGCGGGCAGGGGGGCTGAACACGGGGCAAAATACCCTTACCATTCGGCAAATTTCAACCGAAGGTCGGGCGGACAAGAGTTTGTTGGATTGGGTGGAATTAAATTACGAGGCCACGCTTACGGCCGATTCTGCAGGGTTGGTTTTCTACTCCCCTCAAAAAACGGAGCCCATTACCTATGTTCTGTCAGGATTTCAAGAAGGACAGGTGACGGTTTTCGATGTTTCCGACCCTTTTGCTGTTCGTTTTGCGGAAGCGAAAAGAAATCCTTCCGATCCAAAAGAGTGGTTTTTTACCGACCTGGTTTCTTCGGGTCGACAGAAAAAATATGTGGCAGTGACACCGGAACAAATAGCTTCGGTGTCTCAAATCCAACGCGTTCCCAGTCCATTGGCCGGACTGCGGAATGCCGAAAATCGCGCCGACTACCTGATTATTACGGCAAAAGATCTGCTGGGGCCCGATTTGTCCCGATTGGCTGCTCACCGCTCGGATTCCCGTGCCTGGGCGCAGCACTCAGAGGCTCCCGCAGTCAAAATTGTAACCATGGAACAGATTTACGATGCCTTTTCCTGGGGCGTGCCCGATCCCACGGCCATCCGAAATTTTTTGAAGTACACGCTTGTACATTGGGCCACGCCGCCGTCCTATGTTTTGTTGGTGGGAAATGCCTGCTACGATATGAAGCGAAATTCAAGTGCAAGTCCCCCAACGTTAGTGCCCACCCACGAAGACGGCCAACGGGTGACGGACGATTGGTTTGCCTTCTTGGACGGTGACCGGATCATGGACGTGCTGATTGGACGGCTTTCCGTACAAAATCGGCAGGAACTCCACAATGTGGTTCAAAAGATTCTGGACTACGACGCCCTTTCCGCGCCGGGCCCCTGGCAAGGGCGCGTTCTGTTCATTGCGGACGATGCCAATTCTCCTACTTTTAAAAAAGAAGACAGTGCATTTGGTCGCGACACCGAAACCCTTTCGCAGGATTCGGTCTTTTCCGATTTGGCCGTGGAAAAGGTGTACTTGGATGCCTATTTACCCGATCCCTCCGGAACGAAAGAGCGAGCCAAACGTGATTTTCTGGCGGATTTAAATCACGGAGTGGCTTTTGTGAATTTTTTAGGCCACGCCAATCTGGAAGTACTGACGCATGAAAGCATTTTTTACACCCCGCAGGATCTGGATCGGGTTCAAAACGGGCGGCACTACCCCCTGTTTTTTGCCGGAACCTGCGCCGTTGGCCAGTTCGATTACGATCGGAAGCCCTGCATGGCCGAATATCTCACCAATTTGCCGGAGCGCGGGATGATTGCTACGATCGCCAGTACGCGCTGGACCTGGCACGCCCTGAACTACGGGGTGAACCGAGCCTTTGTGCACGATCTTTTTGCCCCCGTTCACCGGCAAAAACTGACACTTGGAGAGGCCCTGTTAGCCGCCAAATTGACCTCCCGCTACGCCGATCACCGCGAACTGATTACCCTTTTTGGTGATCCGGCCTTGCGGTTGGCGTTGCCCCTCCCGAGGGTGCGCGTCCAAATGGATCCCGATTCGATTTCGCTGCACAAACGAACGCATATTGAGGCTTCCGTTGAAAGCGGGCGGCTGGCGACCTCTTCCGAAGGGGAAATTTTCTTTCAGCTCAGGGCATCCGGGAAAATACACCGTACCGTTGGGTACAGCTATTTTTTGCCCGGAGAGGTGATTTACCAGGACACGCTCCAATTAAAGAACGGAAAAGCGGACGCCCGTTTTTTCCCCAACACCGTTGCGCTTCGGGGCGGAAATTTGGGACAGCTTTTTGCCTTTGCGTGGAATCGCTTTCAGCAGGTGGACGCCCGGGTGGATTCGATTCCAATGAAACGGGATTTTATTCATTCTCTTTCGGAGATTGATTCTACCGGCCCCCAAATTCGGGTTTTTGTTAATGGGAATAAAATAACCGAGGGGGAGGAAATAACCGGCTTTCCCGTGCTCCATTGCCAGTTTCATTTTGAGGATGAAAAAAGCGGCCTCTTAACCGATCGCCCCCAAGAGTATCCGGTGGAGCTGCGCGCGGAAGGGGATTCCTCGAATGAGCGATGGAATTTGACCGCGCAGATAGTCCGATCCGATTCCACCGGAAAAACGGCCTTTGTCAAATTCGATTGCCCGAATTTATCTTTGGGAGAGCACACTTTTGAGATTCAGGCCTGGGACAGAGCGTACAATCCGACGTATTTTCGGTGGAAGGCACAAATCGTCTCGCCGAGAGTGGAATTGTCGGACGTCTTGACTTACCCCAATCCGGCTGTCGACCAAACCTTTTTTACCTTTCGGCTCTCGGCGCCTGCGGAAGTGCGGGTGAAAATTTACACTCTTTCGGGTCGTTTGGTGGAAAGCTTTCGCGCAGATGCCGGATTTGGCTTTAACAAGATTCCGGAGGAGGGGTGGTCTTGCCGTGACCGGGATGGGGACCTGCTGGCCAACGGCGTCTATTTGTACAAGATTGAGGCACAGCCGGAAGAGGCGGACATTCTTTTAGGAGCGCAACCCAAAAGAACCAGTGCGGTGGGACGTTTGGTCATTGTGAGGTAAGCACTGTGCTTTTCCCCTGAACCTATTTGGGCGTTGTTTGGGGCCGTGTAAAAAATTGGGGAACGCAGGTTCAAAAATATCGCGTTTGTTTGGTGCGTTTATTCGCAGCCGTCGGATCATTGGGCCGAGGGGCTGTCGTTCATAGAAAATATTTTCAGACTAAATCGAAAGGAAAAGTCAATGAAACGACTGTTCTGGAAAAGCACATTGGCTCTACTTTTCATGTTGGCATTTCTGCCGCAAGCGGCTTTTCCGGGGAGCACGGGGAAAATTGTCGGCCACGTGGTGGATGCCAAGGACGGGACGCCTCTTCCCGGAGTCAATGTCATGTTGGTGGGAACCCGAATGGGTGCGGCGACCGATGCCAACGGGGATTATTTTATCATTAACATTCCTCCGGGCACGTACCGGGTCAAAGCTTCAATGATCGGCTACCAGATTGTGGAGAAAACCGGCGTGTTGGTGGAAATTGACCGAACCGTTCGGGTAAATTTCAAACTAAGTCCCTCGGTCATTTCAGGCAAACCCGTAGTGGTGACGGCGAAGCGGGAAGTGGTTCCCATGGATGTCTCGGCCAGCCAGATTACAATTGAAGGGAAGAGCACGCAGGTGATGCCGGTGAATACGATTCAAGACGCCATTCGCCTGACGCCCGGCGTTTTTATTGACGATCAAACCAATTTTATTACGGTACGCGGAGGCGGGGGGGACCAGGTCCTGGTTCTGGTGGATGGCGTTTCCATGACGGACAACCTGTTCAACCGGCCCT
This sequence comes from uncultured Deferribacteres bacterium, assembly GCA_964579725.1. Lineage (GTDB taxonomy): Bacteria > Zhuqueibacterota > JdFR-76 > JdFR-76 > BMS3Abin05 > CAZOHG01. The sequence continues at coordinate 9,505 of CAZOHG010000020.1, read as the reverse complement.
TTCTTTCGATGAACCGATCGGCCATTCAGCAGGTGTCCATTCAAACGGGTGGGTTCAATGCGGAATACGGAAATTTGCGCTCCGGCTTGTTCAATATTGTGACCAAAGAAGGGGGCAATCGGTACAATTTGAGTCTGGATTACAAATATCGAGTACCCTCCCTCAAATACGAGGGGCCCAAGTTATTCACACCGGCGCACAAAGATTACATTATGTACGGCAGCGCCGTTTCCATGGATTCCAGCCAGTTGCGGCAATTGTTTCCCAACCCCGAGGACTATTTTATGGGTTGGGTGGCTTTTTCCGAGAACAAGATGACCGATAGTGATTCGTCCAACGACCTGTCTCCCGTGCAGCGGCGGGAACTGTGGCTCTGGCGGCACCGGGGATTTCCTCACGGCGACAAGCCCGATCATTATTTGGATGCCACACTTACCGGCCCGATTCCGGGGCGTTCGCTGCCCATTTGGGGGGCGTTCGCACGGCGCACCACATTTATGATTTCTCATCGGTTCAATAATGTGCAATACGCACAACCTGCCGTGCGCAACCATTTCTTCGATCGGAATTCGATTTTTAAAGTGACCACGCACGTGACTCCTTCAATGAAACTAACCCTCTCAGGAATGTTTGCCAAAGAGTGGGGAATGGCCAAGGCGGATCCTCATTCTCCCAACGGACTGTTTATTTTTCATACGGGTATGGGCAAACTGTACGGGGGGTGCGAATATCCCGTAGGGGATTTGACGACCCGGATGTTCGATCTAACGTTTACGCACACATTAAGTCCGCGTACGTTTTATGAAATGCGCTTGTCCCGAATGCAACGGTACTACCACATTACCCACGGGCCCGATCGAGACACCACGAAAATAAAAACCATTGCGCCCGATTGGTACACCGTGCAGGCGGAAACGTTGAAAGTGCCGGGCTATTGGAATCCCAAAACCGGCCACTACGTAAAACACGACACCACCTTTTACAAGGGAGACCGTGCCTGGTTTCCCGGGTCTTCCTACGATGAAACGCCCCACGGATGGATCATTGGCGGTCAGACCTTCAACGACCAGCCCGGAAAAGTAAATTTAGACAACACCAGTATTGATTTCGATTCCTCCAAAGGCTGGACGACGGTTTTTCAATTTGATCTCACAAGCCAAATCAATAAGTACCACCAGATCAAAACCGGATTGTACATGGACATGAGTCGATTGGACCGGCGGTATCGGGAATTGACCTTCCAACGCCACAAACGCCTGAGTTTTACATCGCCGCCTCGGAAAGCGGCTGTCTACGTCCAGGATCGGATTGAGGTGAAGGGCATGATTGCCAATGTGGGGTTGCGTGCAGAATATTTTGACGCACACGGTAAGGTGTACGAGCCAGGGGATCCCTTTTCCCGCGCGTTTGGCCCCGGTTTTTGGGAGCGAATTGACGGAGACAGCCTTCCGTACACGCACAGCAAGAAATATCTTTATATAAGTCCTCGCCTCGGTATTTCACATCCCATGACGGCAAATAGCAAAATTTACTTTAACTACGGCCATTTTTACTCTCCTCCGCTTACCTTTCACTTGTACGGTTTCTACAATCGGAGCGACTACGAATCCCAGGCCGAATTTATGGGAAATCCCAATCTCAAACCGCCCCGCACCATTGCCTACGAATTGGGGTTCGATATGGACCTTTACCACATGTTTTTGGTGCACACCGATGTGTTTTACAAGGATGTTACCAATGAAGAAGGCTCTGTTTATTACACCAGTATTGACAAAATTACTAATTACAAAACCTGGCAAAACAAAAAATACGAAGATATTATTGGGTGGGAATTTCGGCTCAATAAGCGGGTAGGCGATTTTGTGACGGGATGGTTGCAGACCCAATTTATGGGGAAACGTGCCGGAGAAGTGGGATACCAACATTTGTACCAACCGGACGACCCGCTTAACGTACCCACCTATTCCCGATTTTCGGTGCCGGTCATTCGTCTCTGGCGGTGGCGTCCCAGTTTTCAGGGGTACATCGATATTCATTCACCCTGGGGCTGGGGCCCTAAACTTTTTCGGCATCCCATTTTTGACGGATTCCATGTGAACACCATTGTGCATTGGGCCGCCGGAGAAAAATTTACCTGGAACCCGGATAACAAACCGTTTATTCGAGACAACCTCCAATGGAAAAATTACTACAAAATCGATTTATACTTTAGCAAAGACTTTCGAATCAAAAATTCCACCATTAGCCCCTATTTGGACATGCGCAACCTGTTTGCCAGAAAGATGCTGAATGTGGGAGTTTTGCGAGGACTGGCCATCAACCCGGGATCCGAAATCTACAAATATTACGATTCCTTGAAGAAGGGAGATCGGGTGGGAGATTACAAACAATCCTATTTGAAATATCCCAGAAGCAAACCCGGAGAACCGCTGTTTATTCATCAAGGGGGGCCCAAGGAAATCTATTTGGGAATTCATGTGGAATTAAAGTAGACTCATGTCACCCCAAACGTTACTTGGAGAATTTCTCATGAATGGGAAGAAGATTTTCACACTTGCGATTTTGTTGACCTTGCTAACCACACCCGGGGTGTGGGCACAAAGCATGAAAAAAGTGGCGCAAAGTTACATGCCCTTTTTGAGCCTGGAAGTGGGAGCAAGAGCTCAAGCCCTGTCGGGGGCTTTTATTGCCGTCCCCGGTGACCCGGATAACATTTTTTACAATCCCGCCGGTTTGGCCTATGTCCGGGGCGTTGGATTTTCGGTTTCCCGAACGAAATGGTTTGCCGGTATTGGCTACAAAGGGGGATCCCTTGCTGCCAATTTCGGCGATTGGGGAACTGTGGGATTGAGCTTAATCTACATGGACTACGGCGAATTTTACCGCACAGAAGTGGATGCCCACGCCTGGGAAGGGTACGTGGAAAAGGGTACTTTTACCGTGGCGGAATGGGCGGCGGGACTGGCCTACGCGAAACAGTTGACTGATCGCTTTGCTTTTGGCGCACAAGTTAAATATGCCTACCAAAATTTGGGAACCAGTAAAATCTGGCAATATTGGGGAACCCAATTTGAATATTCTGCGGTCGTCAACAATCGCGAAAAAACCATGGCCTACGATCTGGGCACCTATTACCACACGGGATTCAAAAGTCTCCAGATCGGAATGTACATTCGAAATTTCGCCAACAAACCGCTACCCCTTACCTTTGGTTTTGGAATGGCAATGTTTGTCAGCGATTTATTTTTATCCCCAAAATCTCCCCATCAGCTTTTGGTCACCACCGATTTTCTCCACCCAAAGGATTATTCGGAGCACTTCAACGTGGGGGTGGAATATGCCTTTCACAAAAAGGCGTTTCTACGATTTGGATATCGAGGTGGCTACGATGAGGAGAAATTAACCTATGGTGCTGGGTACCGCCAGCAGATTGGCAATCTTTGGCTTTCGGCAGATTACACAGCGGTTCCTTTCGGGGTTCTGGGCTTTGTACACCAAATCAGCCTGGGAATGAATTGGCGGTGAAAGAGGAAATAAAATGATCCAAACGGCCGCGTGGTGAATTTCCAAATCAGGGCGTTTTTTCTGAATATTATTGGCAATCGAGTGTCATCTTTTGCTTGGTCGTGAGAAAAACAATTGGTGGCTTCAATGAGATTTCGCAAAGCTGTTTTTATTTTGGGAGTGTTTTATGGAATACCTTTCATTTTTATGCAGGCGAGCTTTGCGCAGAAGCCCGTGCGTCTTTTAACTCTCGGAGAGATTTGGCACAAGGAAGAAAATGATTTCAGCGGCGGCTGGGAGCGTTGTTGGCTCTGGCCAGGAAACCGCTATTTACAGGGAGGCCCTGGCGTTGTGAAAATGGTTACGGCAAATGCCAGAAATGGGGGGCCTGGATTTGGCGTACGGGATTGGAAAGACCGGCGGAAGAGGTTTCATTCCTATTATATCTGCTCGGCCAATGCCGGAGAATTTTTGCACACAACAGATGCGTCGGCGGAGCCCTATGGAAACACATTTGAAAAGGTGCTGCGGGTGCATCCGCCGGACGTCTACGTAGACGGGCATCTTCAGGGACCCCGGCACACCTACGATCGATTGGATCCCACCCTTCCCTGCGACGGAATCATTCACGGGAAGGTAAATTTCCCGGTTGGAATTACGGCAGATATGACCTGGCTGTCCTACGCGTCCTCGAATGCGGCCAATTATTTGATTTTGGACGTGATTTTCACCAACACCGGCAACGCCAACAGCACACCCAAAATTGAATTGCGGAACCAAACCCTGCACGGGGTTTGTTGGGCTTATGTTCCCGAGCCTATGGTGACGTCGGAAGGGGCCAACCAGTACAAGGCGGTTTGGGAAAATAACAATGACGACTGGGTGGAGTATTACGGGGAGAATTATTTGGATTATCTGGGCAGCGGCGATCCGCTCCATCCAGCCGGTGATCCGAATGCCGATTCGCTTCGGCTCTGGATTTTGTGGGATGGCGACAACAACAAAATACCGGGAGATGATGTGGGAGACCCGGATCTCAATCCGATTTATTATGAAAAAACGCCGGGGCACGGACGGCTTTTGTCCCCAGCCTATGTGGGGTGGGGGATTTTGCACGCAGACAAAAGTTTCGACGACAAGACTAATGATTTGTCTCAACCCTTTTCCACGGTGTGGCGGCCGGGAACAGTGCGATGGGGGGAAAGGGATTACGACAAATTGTACAAATTTTTATTCAGCGGCACTCACATGAAAAGTCCCCAGGAAATGGGCTACACGGAACCAAACGATGCCCAGCATGTGGCGGCGCCGTATGCCTACTTGGGGGTGGGGCCCTACGAGATGCCCTTTGGCAGTAGTATCCACATCACCATGTTGGTGGTGATTAACGGGCTTTCACGCGAAAAATGTCGGGATATTGGATTGTCCTGGTACAACGCGCAGCACGGGGGAGAGGGGCTGACGGACGAAGAAAAGGATGCGCTGGTGGCAACCGGGCGGGATTCCTTGATGAAATATTACAGCCGTGCGACGCGCCGTTATTTTCGAAATTTGGCGGAAGGCCGGAATCCATTTGCGGTGCCTAGGCCGCCGCGGGCGCCGGATTTGTGGGTGGAGGCCGGTAACAAATGCATCAAACTGCATTGGAGTGACGTGTCCAAAGAACCCGATCCAGATACAGGTGTTCCCGATTTTGCAGGATATCGGGTATACCGTTCGCACAGCACGGGACAGCCTGGAGAAAGCGGAAATGAGGGGCCCTACGATTTGATCTGGGAGTGCGGGGGAGACAGCGGAAATCCCGTGGACACCACTTTTGTGGATCGAACGGTTCAACGGGGATTTGCATATTGGTATTACGTGACGGCCTATGATGACGGTACGCAGAATTGGGAAGACGGCAAGCCGTTGGAGTCGGGCAAGTACTGGAACATGATGCAGAAGAACGTGCCGGTACACCCATATTACAAACCGGAGCAAGTGAAAACATTGGACAAGATACGGGTTGTACCCAATCCGTACAATTACGCTTCTCGGCCGATTAATTTCCCGGACGAGGAGAACAAGATTCTATTTGTGGGCCTGCCACCGAAATGCACCATTAAAATTTTCACAGTGACGGGTAATTTGGTCCGAACGCTTTACCACACCAGTGGCACCGGCGAGGAGCCCTGGGATCAATTGACGGAGAACAATCAAATCGTGTATTCGGGCGTCTATGTTTTCACTGTGGAGAGTGACATCGGAAACACCACGGGCAAATTTGTGATTGTGCGAGAAGGGGAACAACTTGAATAGGTTGTTTCAAACGAAAAATATGCGAAAGAAATAATCTGTTTTTACGAAAGACGATTCGCTGTTTTTACATTTTGTGAGGTCAAAACATGAAACGAAAACTTTTCGTAGGCATTTTTCTGCTACTGCCTTTGGCGTGGCTAAGTGGTATAACAACTGCCCATGCCCAAAAACCGACGCGTTTTTTAGCTTTGGGTGAATTCTGGCATTACGAGGAAAATGATTTCAGCGGCGGCTGGGAAAGTTCCTGGATCTGGCCTGGGAATCGTTGGCGGGAAAAGCTGCCGGGTGAAATCAGGCAAATGGGTGCCAATGCCCGGTTGGTTGGGCCGGGTTTCGGCGTCAAGGATTGGAAAGATCGCCGCAAACGGTTTCACCCTTATTATATTTGTTCATCCAACGCGGGGGAGTATTTACACACGAGCGATGCGGCCTCCGAACCATACGGAACGTTTGAAAAGGTGCTGCGCGTAATCCCGCCAAAGGTCTATGTGAACGGACATCTTCAAGGGGATCGCCATCCCTACGACCGTATTGACCCCACTCTTCCGGTGGACGGAATTATTCACGGCAAGGTCAATTTTCCTATTGGAGTCACGGCCGACATGACCTGGTATTCCAGCGCAGCCAAAAATGCGGACATGTACTTGATTTTGGATGTCAAACTGACCAACACCGGCAACGCCAACAGCACACCGCGAATTGAATTGAGGAACCAGACCCTGCACGGTTTGTGTTGGGCGTACATGCCGGAACCCATGGTGACCTTTGAGGGTGCCACCCAGAATCACGCTATTTGGGAAGGTAATAATGATGACTGGGTAGAGTACTACGGCGAAAATTATCTGGATTACATTGGGAGCGGCGATCCGCTGCATCCGGCGGGGAATCCGAATGCCGATTCCCTCCGGCTCTGGATGTTGTGGGACGGGGACAATAACCTCCTGCCGGGCGACGACGTGGGCGACCCCGACAGGAATGTGGGATTCGTAGAACAGACCCCGGGGCACGGGCGGATTTTATCTCCCCAATATGTAGGATGGGGCATTCTGCACGCGGACAAAAGTGTGGACGACAAAACAAACGATCTCTCCCAGCCCTTTTCCACGGTGTGGCGGCCGGGCACAGTCCGCTGGGGAGAAACCGACTACGACAAGTTGTACCAATTTTTGTTCAGCGGCAACCACATGAAGAGTCCCCAGGAGATGGGGTACACGGAGCCCAACGACCCGGAACATGTAGCGGCACCGTATGCCTATCTGGGCGTGGGACCCTACGAGATGCCCTTTGGCAGTAGCGTGCACATCACCATGTTGGTGGTGATTAATGGGCTTTCTCGCCAGAATTGTGAAAAGGTTGGGCTCTCCTGGTACAACGCGCAGCATGGAGGAGAAGGGCTGACGGACGAGGAGAAAGATGCGCTGGTGGCGACGGGACGGGATTCTTTAATGAAGTATTACGGCATGGCCACGCGCCGGTATTTTCGGAATTTGTCGGAAGGCCGGAATCCCTTTGCCGTGCCCAAACCGCCGCGGGCACCGGATTTGTGGGTAGAGGCCGGTAATAAGTGCGTGAAACTACATTGGAGCGACGTATCCAAGGAACCCGACCCGGACACAGGGGTACGAGATTTTGCGGGGTATAGGGTGTACCGTTCGCACAGTTCGGGTGAACCGGGTTTTAGCGGAAATGAGGGGCCCTACGATTTAATCTGGGAGTGCGGGGGAGACAGCGGGAATCCAGTGGACACTACCTTTGTGGATCGGACGGTTCAACGGGGATTTGCCTACTGGTATTACGTGACGGCCTACGACGACGGCACACAAAATTGGGAGGACGGCAAGCCGTTGGAGTCGGGCAAGTACTGGAACATGATGCAGAAAAACATGCCGGTTCACCCGTACTACAAACCGGAGCAAGTGAAAACATTAGACAAGGTACGGGTGGTGCCCAATCCGTACAATTACGCTTCACGGCCGATGAATTTCCCGGACGAGGAGAACAAGATTCTGTTTGTGGGCCTGCCGCCCAAATGTACGATTAAAATATTCACGGTGACGGGAAATCTGGTCAAAACCCTGCATCACACGAATGGCACGGGCGAGGAGCCCTGGGATCAGTTGACAGAATACAACCAGATTGTGTACTCGGGTGTGTACATTTTTACCGTTGAAAGTGACATTGGAAGCACCACAGGCAAATTTGTCGTTGTACGAAAGGGGGAGCAGGTGCAATAAGAATGCTTCTTATTGCGCAAAAAAAAATCGAGATTTTACATTGCAACGTTATTCAATTTTCGGGTTGACTTTTTTTATGATACTATTGATTTTTCATCCGCTCCATGCCCAGAAATCCGTTCGCTTTTTGGCCTTAGGGGACTTCTGGCATTACGAAGAGGATGATTTTTCCGGCGGCTGGGAGACGTCCTGGATTTGGCCGGGAAATCGATGGCGGGAGCGAATTCCGGGAGATATTAAAAGTATGGGAACCAATGCCAGACTCGTGGGATCTGGCTTTGGCGTCAGGAACTGGAAAGATCGACGCAAGCGGTTCCATTCCTACTATATTTGCTCCTCAAATGCGGGGCAGTTTTTGCACACGTCGGATGCCTCTGCCGAGCCGTACAAAATCTTTGAAAAGGTGCTGCGGGTACGTCCCCCGGATGTCTATGTGGACGGCAAGCTCCAGGGCGCCCGGCATCCCTACGACCGCATTGACCCAACCCTTCCGGTGGACGGGATTATTCACGGGAAGGTTAATTTTCCCATCGGGGTAACCGCCGACATGACCTGGTATTCCAGTGCGGCCAGCAATGCGGGCATGTACATGATTTTGGACGTAACCTTTACGAACACGGGCAATACCAATTCCAATTCGAAAATTGAGCTCCGGAACCAAACGCTCCACAGCTTGTGCTGGGCGTACATGCCGGAGCCCTGTGTGACCTACGAAGGCGCCAATCAAAATCACGCCGTCTGGGAAGACACCAATGACGATTGGGTGGAATATTACGGGGAAAATTATTTGGATTACATCGGCTCCGGCGACCCGCTTCATCCAGCAGGTGACCCCACAGCCGATTCGCTGCGTCTCTGGATTTTGTGGGATGGCGACAACAATCTGCTGCCCGGGGACGATGTCGGCGACCCGGATCGAAATGTCGGGTACATCGAACCCACCTCCGGGCATGGCCGAATTCTTTCACCTGCTTATGTGGGCTGGGGTATTTTACACGCGGACAAGAGTGTAGACGACGAATCCAATGATTTGTCTCAACCCTTTTCCACGGTGTGGCGTCCCGGAACGGTGCGCTGGGGGGAAAAGGATTATGACAAATTGTACCAGTTTTTGTTCAGCGGCACTCACATGAAAAGTCCCCAGGAAATGGGCTACACGGAACCAAACGATCCGCAGCATGTTTCGGCTCCCTATGCTTATTTGGGCGTGGGGCCCTACGAAATGCCCTTTGGAAGTGATATTCACATCACCATGTTGGTGGTCATCAACGGGCTTTCTCGGAAAAATTGTCGGAAGATCGGCCTTTCCTGGTACAACGCCCAGCACGGGGGTGAAGGGCTGACGGATGAAGAAAAGGATGCGCTGGTGGCAACGGGACGGGATTCCTTGATGAAATACTACGGCATGGCCACCCGCCGGTATTTTCGGAATTTGTCGGAAGGCCGGAATCCCTTTGCCGTGCCCAAAC
>CAZOHG010000019.1:0-57864 GCA_964579725.1 uncultured Deferribacteres bacterium | reverse complement strand
GTGATTGAAATGGAATAACATTTCCGAATGCAGCGGATTGTCTTTTCAACCTAAAATGAGGAGGGTGTTTATGGCAAACAAAGAGTTCAAACCTTATGTGCCTGTTGTGACTTCCCTGCGGGAGTTCACGCCGAAAGCCATTATTTTGGGTGTTTTGCTGGCCGTTTTATTAGGAGCAGCCAACGCCTACGTGGGCATGAAGGCGGGTATGACGGTTGCTGCCACATTCCCGGCGGCAGTGATTGCCATTGCGGTTTTACGTCCGTTTAAAGGTAGCATTCTGGAAGAAAACCTGGCCCGAACCACCGCCTCTGTGGGTGAAGCTCTGGTGGCGGGAGCCATTTTTACAATTCCGGCCTTTTTGCTTTCGGGCGTGTGGGACCATCTGCATTATTGGGCCAGTACGGCCATTATGTTCGTGGGAGGGACACTCGGCGTTCTTTTTGTGGTTTTACTCAGGCGGACCCTTGTGGAGGAAGCGGATCTGCCTTTTCCCGAAAGTGTAGCGTGTGCCGAAATCGTCAAGGCCGGACAAAAAGGGCAATCGGGTGCTTCGTATGTGTTCGGGGCAATGGGTCTTGCTTCACTCCTCGAGTTGTTCAAAAACAGCCGAGGAATTCAAATCTTTGTGGAAAACTTCGGCGGCTTTATTCGATTTAAACAATCGGTCATGCAGCTTTTTAACGGAGAAGGCGGCAAGTTGGGAAAAGCCGTCACCTACGGCGGCGGCATTTTTTGGAAATCCCCCGCAGCCTCGCCCGCATTGATGGGTGTTGGGTACATTATTGGTCCCCGCCTGGCGAACATTACCTTTTCCGGTGGCGTGTTTGGATGGCTGTTGCTCATTCCACTTGCTACCTTTTTCAACACCAATCTGGCCGGAATGGTTACGCAGGGCGGGCCTTCCAATTGGTACGCAATTGGAAATGCCGTCTGGTACTACCAAATCCGACCCATTGCCGTAGGGGCCATGTTGGTGGGGGCTTTTTACACCCTCTGGAAACTCCGAAGCTCTTTGGTTTCGGGAATTTCTAAAGGTTTGGCCGATGCCAAATTGGCCCGACAGGGCGGTGAAGATACTAAAAATCGGCTGGAAAAAGATTTGCCGTTCACTGAAATTATCATCGCCGTTTTGGTACTGGCTATTCCCATGATCGTGATTTACAATCATTTTACGGCCAATTTTGGCAGTGCGATTGTCGCCACGCTGGTCATGTTGGTTCTGGGCTTTTTATTTGCCGCTGTTGCCGGTTATTTGGTTGGTATTATTGGCAGTTCCAGCAACCCGATTTCGGGCCTAACCCTTTCCACCCTCATTGTGGCAGCTTTGCTCATGGTGGCACTGGGTGTAACGGGCCAACATGGTGTGGCGGCGGTGTTAGGCGTGGCCGCCGTGGTGTGTGTCATGGCTGGCATTGCCGGAGACATGATGCAGGATTTGAAAGTGGGGCACATTTTAGGCGGTACCCCGTGGAAAATGGAGTTGGGCGAAATAATTGGCGTCATGGCCGCTTCGGTCGTCATGGTGTGGCCAATCACGATTTTGGACCAGGCGACACCCGGCGGCATTGGAGGTGAACTGCTTCCCGCACCCCAAGCCGGTCTTATGGCGCTCATGGCCAAGGGAATCGTCGGTGGGCACATGGCCTGGCCTTTGGTGATCGTGGGCATGATGTTCGCCGTGGGACTTATTTTAATCGATTCGCCTTCACCCATGCTCATTGCGGTAGGCATGTACCTGCCCTTTCAGACAACGGCAGCCATTTGGGTGGGCGGTCTATTTAAATGGGCGCTTCAAGGGCTCATGAAGAAAAAAGGTTTCACGGAAGCCCAAAAGGAGTTCACTGAAAATACAGGAATATTGGTAGCTTCGGGGCTTGTAGCCGGAGAGGCGCTTACTGGGGTGATTTTGGCCGGTCTGTATTTGGCCCACGTGAATTTGCCCGTCATTAGCAAATCACCCTGGATTGGGTTGCTTGTTTTCCCGATTTTGTACTACATGATGATTACCATTCCGCTGCGGAGAACGTCACGTGCGGCTTAAAAAGAGAAAAGAACCCGTCGAGCCCAAAAATCTGCTTGATTTGATTCCGGAGCAGACGCGAGAGTGGGAGGAAGCCGGTGAGGGGAAAATTCGCCTTTTGGTTCCCAAATTTGGAGATCACTGGCTTGGGCGCAAAATCAAAGCCACCATGAAAAATCCCAATTACTACGTAAATTTGGATGAATTCGGGAGCTTTGTATGGCGTTTCATCGACGGAAAACACACCGTGTACGCAATCGGAATGATTTTGCGGGAACGTTTTGGCGAGGCGGTCGAACCGGTATTCGACCGCCTCGGTTTGTTTTTTCAGCAATTGGAGCGCGGGAAATTCATCCGCTGGAAAGAAGAACCGCCCGTCTCAGATAAAGCACCTCCGTCCGCTACTTGACGTTGGGTGCGGGACAGTTGAAAAACACGGTTTTAGGGGGTGCGTTTTCACGGCAAAGGCATTTTTTGTTTTTTAAATGTCTCTGGCTACAAAAGACCGCAGGGGTACGCACGGGACAAAGAGCGCAAATTTTGGGGTGAAATGAACCTTTGTTTTATCGAAACAGGTGTGATTTTTTTATTTGAGGAAAAAGTAAGGGCTGCGACCAAAACGCTGCGTCTCCCGAAATTGACGTAAATATTTTGTCATTTTTTTACTTTCCCTTTTCGGAATCTTTTATGCGAATTCTATTTCGTTTCCTCTGGTTCGGATGGTTTATTTTTCTTTTTGTTTCCCCTTTAGACGCTCAACCATTGGGGACCCTTTCGGGAACCGTGTCCGATTCCACCAGCGGTGAACCCCTCATTGGTGTGAATGTTTTTCTGGAAAATACCCGACTGGGAGCTGCCACGAACACCAGCGGATTTTTCGTCATTTCAGGAATTCCCGCAGGCCGGTACAGGGTCGTGTTTCAATATATTGGATTTCGCACGCAAAAAATCCCCATTCGACTGCGTTCGGGCGAGAGACGGGTTATTCACGTAAAGCTGCAAAGAACAGTTCTCCAATTGGGGCAGGTACATGTTACGGCTGAAGCGGAGCGCCACTTGAATCGTGCCGTCGAACCGAGTACCGTTACCATTTCTCCTCGTGAGCTTCAAAAAATGCCTGCTTTTTTGGAGTCCGACATTTTTCGCGCCCTTCAATTGTTACCTTCCGTGAAGAGTTCTGGCGATTACAATGCCGCCCTCTACGTGCGCGGCAGCGACCCTTCTGAAAATCTCACGCTTTTGGACGGCATTACGGTGTACAACCCCTACCATCTTTTCGGCCTTTTCAGCACATTCAACACCGACGCCGTTAAGGAAGTCGATTTTCAGGCGGGTGGTTTTGCCGCCAAATACGGCAATCGGAACGCTTCAGTGCTGCGTGTGATTACCAAAGACGGCAACCGCAACCACTACGACGCCACGGCCGATGTGAGTTTGCTCAGTTCCAAATGCTTGCTTGAAGGTCCCATTCCGAGGGGCTCTTTTTCCATTGCGGCTCGCCGGACCTATTTTGACAAAATTGTGCAGGCCTTTAGAGGAAATTTCCCCTACTATTTTTACGATTTTCAGGGAAAAATGAATGTAGACATTTCTCCCAATCACACCCTTACCTTCATGGGATTTTTTGGCAACGATGTTCTGCGCCCCAAAGGCGACGAAACCTCTTCGGACAAATTTGACTTCCACTGGGGAAACCGCACACTGGGGGTGCGGTGGCGGGGAATTCTTCGCCCCAATCTTTTGGTACAAACCATTCTCTCGGGCAGCCGGTTTATTATTTCGCAGGAATTCCGCACCAATGAGGATTGGATGGAGGCGCGAAACACAATTACGGATTTTTCTCTGAAGTCGTACCTGACCTACTTCCGCGGAAAACGCCACGAAATTGAAGGCGGGATAGAAGAGACAGGCTTCACGTTTCAAACCCTTGTGCGCGATCGCCTGAACAAATACCTTGACATTACAATTTTGCCCCGGTACTGGGCGGGTTTTGTGCAGGACAAAATAGCCCTTGGCAAATGGACGGCACAACCCGGGCTTCGGTTGAGTTTTTACAACCGAGGCAATCGCCTGGTGTGGGAACCGCGTTTCAATCTGCGCTACCGGCTGAACCCCGTTTACCAATTTAAATTTGCGGCAGGGCACTTTTCCCAGTTCTTAACGACCTTTGATCTTGAAGAACTCATCCATTTCCGCTTGTTCGATATTTGGGTTCCGTTGAACAAAAACCAAAAACCTGTGGAAGCCAACCATGTTGTGCTGGGGGTGGAAACGCGCATTTGGCCGTTGGCTTCGATTTCGGTGGAAGGCTACGCAAAATGGATGAAAAATATTCTTTCCTTTTACCCGAAAATGTCGCAAGAAAAGCTGCAAAACGAATCGATTTTTTGGCCGGGCCAAGCGCGCAGTTTCGGATTGGAATTGCTGATTAAAAAGGATGTGGGAAATTGGTTTGGCTGGTTGGGCTACAGTTTTTCCTATGTTCAGCGGCGCTTCCCCGACATTCCCACTCAACAGGATTGGTTCCCGGCCAGCTTCGATCGGCGGCACAGTCTGACGGCAACCTTTTCATGGCCCCTTACCCGTCACATCCGCTTCGGCTTAAATTACGTGGTGAGCACGGGGAATCCCTTTACCGAGCCGATTGGCGTCGTGCCGCTCATTCAGGAGGATGGCGAGGTGACGTACCGCTGCCTTGTTGATCACAAAAACAACGCCCGCTACCCACCTTACCAGCGGGTGGACGTTTCTTTCAAGTGGGAATCAACCCGGCGCCGGGGTTTTCACATTCAGCCCTATTTTCAGATTGTGAATCTGTTGAATCGCCGCAATGTTTTTTTCTACTATTTTTCCATGGAAAACATGGGCATGCCTCAGGAGAGGGAAGCCATGCAGGGCCTGCCGATTTTTCCGACGGTGGGTGTTCACATTGATTTTTAGAGCGAGCATTCAAATGAGAAAAAAAATAACGCAGATTATTTTCGGTCTTTTAGGAGCGGCTGTTTTCGGTTTGGCTTGCAGCCAAAATCCTCAACTGCCTTCCGAAAAGTACCAACCTCAGTTGGTTGTTTTCGGCGTTTTGGCGCCGGGAAGCTACTCGCTTCCACAAAAATTTCTTTACCCCACTCTTCGGTACAATTTTTTGGTCGTGCAGCGCACATTGAAAAAAAACGAGCGTTTGATTTTGTTGCCGATGACGCAGGCACACATTTTTCTCGATTCGATTCAATTGGAAAAGGTGGGGGATTTCCGCCAGGGAATTTACACGCCTCAAGGAGGTGAATTCGAAGCAACCACGCCGATTTATTCCTTCGACCAGAAAAAAAATCCGGTTCAAGCGGGGAAAACCTACACCGTACGCGTGACGGCCGCTGGGTACGAACCGATTTCGGCCTCAACGACCGTTCCCGAAAAACCGGTTATTCTGGAACCGACGACTTCCACAGTTTCCCTTGCGTCGGGAAGAGTGCACGTGAAGTGGAAAAAGGCGGCCGGTGCCGCAGGCTACCGAATTGAGATTCGGCGCAGCCAATCCATTGCTTACATTGCCGAGGACGAAGAATGGTTGGACAAAAATACCAATCACTACGATATTTTTTTCAGTGATTTTGCCCCGATGGTCGGAGACACCCTCTGGCTGGACGTGCAGGCCGTGGACCAACAGTACGTACATTATTTTTCTCTCCGCGAAAAATTCTTTTCTGCCTGTCTGACACAAAAGGATTTTAATGTCAAAAACGGATTGGGGGTTTTGGGGTCGCTGAACCAGGATCAAAAGGTCATCGTTTTTACTCAGTAAAATTCCCCCTTTGGAGGATGGATTCAAGAAATGCAATCGATTTCGGTACAAAAAATGCTGTTCTTTTGTTAGAAAGGGAGGTTCCAAAATGTCTTCGGTACTTCGTCTGGGTTTTGTTGGAGCGGGATTTGTTGCCCATTTTCACGCCAGAGCTATTGAACAGGTGCGGCAGGTTGAAATTGCCGGGATCGTGTCGCGTACACGAGAAAAGGCCGAGGCGTTGTCTCGCGTGGTGCGAGACAAGGGGCTTGGCGCGGGAAAAGTTTTTGACTCTGTCCGAGAAATGGTGCCCCACGTAGACGCTCTTGCCATTTTTGCGCCTAATTTTGTACGACTCGAAATCATGGAAGAAATTGTCGACGCTCAAAAAGCCGGAGCCGATTTGAGGGGCGTCATTTGCGAAAAACCCCTCGGCCGAAATGTGCAAGAAGCTCGTCGTTTGGTACACTTAGCGGAGTCCGTCCGCTTGCACACGGCCTATTTTGAGAACCAGATTTTTATGAAGCCCATTCGCACCCAAAAAACGCAATTGGCTCCGCAGGAACGAGCCATGGGGCCTCTTGTTCTGACGCGCTCGGCGGAGGAACACGGCGGACCCCACGAACCCTGGTTCTGGGACCCGACCCGTCAGGGAGGCGGGGTGTTGTCAGATATGGGGTGCCACAGCATTGCCGTGGGGTGGTACCTGCTCACGCCCGCCGGTCAATCGCCCACTTTTTTGCGCCCCGTCGCGGTTTCGGCAGAAACCGCCCTTCTAAAATGGGGACTTCCCCGATGGCGTGAAAAATTACGGGCGGAGCGCGGTGTGGATTACGCGCGAACCCCTGCGGAGGATTTTGCCACGGGGCTGGTTACGTTCCAAAATCCCGAAAGCGGTCAGCAAGTAAAAGCCCAGTTTACGGATTCCTGGATGTTTGAAAAACAGGGGCTGCGGCTTTTCATGGACGGCATGGGCCCCGGGTACGCCTTTGAGGTGAACACGTTGATCTCTCCGTTGCAAATTTTTGTGGGTGACGTGGCTGCAGAGGCGGTCGCCAACGCTGAAATGGCGCTGGAAAAGGCCACCGCTTCCCGCGGATTGCTTTCGGTTCAATATAATGAACCCGATTTGTACGGCTACACGGACGAGAACGCCGACGCAGCCGCCGCCTTTTTGGCGGGGCGAGACGGACTTTTGCCCTGGCGTTACGGGTTGGAAATTACACGCCTGGTCATGGCCGCCTATCTGTCTGCCGAGCGGGGCGAAAAAATCGATTTAACGGACCCGAAAATCCAGCAGGAACTTGAAACCTACGTGCCTCTCATTCAGCAGGGGCGGGGAGGGGAAGTGTTGTACGGGTGAAGCCCGCCGGAAAATTGCCTGAAATTTGCTTGTTCTCAGGTTCGGTTGCGAAAAGCGTGCCTTTTAAATCGGCCGTTTTGGTAAAAAAGTCAATTTGGAACAAATGGAAAGAGAAAGGGAGAAAAGAATGCCTGCACCGATTGCTTTGCAATTGTACACGATTCGGCACGAGTTGGAAAGGGATTTTGCCGGTGCCGTCGAACGAATCGCTGAAATGGGATTTGTCGGAGTTGAGCCGGCGGGTTTTCCCGGAACCACGGCGGAAAAAGCCGCCGTACTTTTTCAACGATTGGGGTTGGAGGTTCCCAGCGCCCACGTTCCTCTTCCGCTCGGCGAAGCGGCCGATCAGATTATTGAAGAAGTGAAAATTTTAGGAGCACCGCGCCTTGTTTCAGGATTAAGTGAAGCCGATTTTGCAACCGAGGCAGCGGTTCGGGAATCAGCCCGAAAATTTAATGCGGCCTTTGAAAAAGTGCAAAAGCACGGGCTTTCCTTTGGGATTCACAATCACTGGGCTGAATTTCTGTCAGTTGGGAATAAATTGGCTTTTGACATCTTATTGGAAAATCTTGCGCCGGAGGTCTTTTTTGAGATTGACACTTATTGGGCGCAGACGGCCGGTGTCGACCCTGCCCAAATTGTTGCGCAATTGGGCGCAAGAGCCCCGCTGTTGCACATTAAAGACGGGCCCTGTCAGAGGGGAGTTCCCATGCGTCCCGTGGGTGAGGGAGAGGTAGATTTCCACGCCATTGTTCGGGCGGGTGGCAGTGCCACCCAATGGATGATCGTTGAAATTGACGAAACCGACATGGACATGATGACGGCTGTGCAGAAAAGTTACACCTACTTAATTCAGGAGGGATTGGCTCGTGGCAGAAAAAATTAGAGTGGGCATCATTGGCTGTGGCAACATTAGCAGCGCTTACCTTGAAGGCATGAAACCGTACACTGTTTTAACCTTGGCTGCTTGTGCCGACAAAATCCCCGCGAAAGCCGAGGAACAGGCTCACGAATACGGCGTTTCTCGGGTGTGTTCCGTGAAAGAGCTGCTAAGCGATCCGGAGATCGATTTGATTTTGAACCTGACGGTTCCCAAAGCACACGCGGAAATCAATGCGGCGGCTCTCAAAGCGGGGAAACACGTTTATTGCGAAAAGCCCTTTGCCGTCAATCAAACGGAAGCAAAAAATGTGTTGGAAATCGCCGCCCGGAAAAATCTACGCGTAGGGAGTGCTCCGGACACTTTCTTGGGCGGCGGTCTCCAGACTTGCCGCAAGCTCATTGACGACGGCTGGATCGGGAAACCCGTAGCGGCAGCCGCCTTTGTGGCCTCGCACGGCCCCGAAGGCTGGCACCCCAATCCCGCCTTTTTTTACGAAAAAGGGGGCGGACCAGTTTTGGACGTCGGACCGTATTATTTAACGGCCTTGGTTTCACTGCTTGGCCCCGTGGCACGCACAACCGGCTCTACCAAAATCAGCTTCCCGGAACGGTTAGTAACCAACGAGGAACAATTCGGTACGCACATTCCTGTGGAAGTGCCGACGCACGTGGCGGGAGTTCTGGACTTTACCAATGGGGTGGTGGCTACGCTCATCAGCAGCTTTGACGTTTGGGGGCACCATTTGCCGTTTATTGAAATTTACGGCTCCGAAGGTACATTGAGTCTGCCCGATCCAAATGGGTTTGGTGGGCCCGTACGACTGCGTCGTGCCCGTTCGGATGAATGGGCCACAATCCCACTCACGCACAGCGATCAGGTGCGACGGGGGATCGGGTTGGCGGATCTGGCAACGGCAATTCAACAAGGCCGACCGCACCGGGCCAGTGCAGAAATGGCTTACCACGTGTTGGACGTTTTGCTTTCTTTTCAGGAGGCCTCGGAACAAGGCCGGCACCAACGGATTCAAAGCACCTGCACCCGGCCCGAGCCGCTTGCCCCAGGACTTTTGCCGGGACAATTGGAGGCCGAAAATCTTTTTCTTGAACAATAAGGCTATTTCCAGCCTCCGAAACCGACGTTTAAAATCTCTTGCCCTGTCCCCATACTGACTTGGGGCTCAAAAATTAAGAAGATGGGTGCAAAACCGTTTCTAAAAGCATTCGTTTTGAATGGCCATCGATTCAATAACCGGCGGCCGAACCACCTCGACGATGGGCGCTAATTTTATGGCTGTATCTTTCGGAATCAGCCATTGTCAACGATTGAATGAGAATTATTTTAACAAAAGAACTTGCCCCCTCAATTGTACGCCGTTCAAATTAAAATAAACTACATAGACACCGCTGGCTATTGATTTGTCCGGTTTCCAGGAAAACGTATTTTCACCTGGTCGAATCGAAATACTCCGTACCAGTACCTTGCGTCCGGCCAAATCGTATATGGCCATTGTACCCGTTTCTCTGGGCCAGGGTGCGCGCACGGTTAGATGAACACCACCCCTGAAAGGATTAGGGTACATGGCAAGATGCCATTTGTGGGGTTGCAGATGTGTTTCTTCTGTGACTTTTGTAGGATTCGAGGAAAAGAAATTTTGAGGCGATGTAAAATCACTTTCTCCGGCAGCACTAATAGCCTGTACCCGCCAGAAATATTCTGAGTTAAGAGAAAGCCCCTGCACCGTCCACGTTGTATCGCCAATTAAAGCATCAAAGATGATGTTATGGGAATCGAAAATTCCACCTGCCGACACCTGTAATCGATAATATGTGGCCATTTTACTGGCTTGCCACTGAAAAGTAACGTTTTTAGGAAGATTCGTCGCACCGGCGGGTGGGTTCAGTAAAACCGGAACTTCTGGTAACAAATTCAAATAAGAGGCCACCATTTTCGAGGAGCGACTGTCCCAATTTCGAGTATTAATGGCATAGATTTCCTGGGAGTGCCCATTCCTGCCCCCGGGAAAGTCGAGGGCAAGAATTTCTGGAGGAATATCGTTCTGGTGCAATAGGTCCAATTGTGCGTAAGGACCGTTGAGTGCCAGAATCCGATTGTAAAAATTTTCGGCTTCTTTGGGAAACCCCGGCATATCCTGAAAGGTATCTGTTTCTTCCAGCGTGATTAAATAAAACGGCGGCTGATTCGGATTGACAAAACTGGACGGAGAAGCCGCGTCCAAAACTGATTTTTCCCAACTATCAAAAGTGTTTTCACAAAGGCTCTTGTACATAAGAACGTCCTGGGCACCCAATCCCAAAGGATTCAGCGGCCACTTGACCAAATCATATAGATTGTACGCCCCGCTCATCGAAATGACTCGTTTGATCGACGATACACGCAAACCCAACGAATCCAAGTACGTACTATCTGTCGCCAATAATGACAATAAATGGCCGCCAGCGGATTGACCAAAAACGGAAATATCCGAGGCATCCCCTCCATATTCGGCAATATGATCATGAACCCAGCGAAAGGCCATGGCGACGTCTTTGACGTGGGTCGGATGTTTGGCGTTCCAAGGATCGCAGGAGAGTTGGTAGCTGGCAATGACGGTTGTCGCATTATAATAGCCTGCAAAAGTATTTCCCAGTTCAAGATACATATTTTTGTCGCCTTGTCGCCAGGCTCCACCGTGAATAAACAACAACACCGGCGTGTTCCGTCGTCCGTGGGGCTGGTAGACATCCAGCAGATGTTTGCCCCCGTCCGCCGGCGGAGGATCGGCATAGGGGATGTTAAAGGTTCCATCGACCAAATCAATGACATAGGTTTCAGAAGCCACATCGCTGTTTTCCATGCCCGATTTCATGGCGATTGCTTTAATAGTCATGGAAGATAATGTGAGGGCAAAGGAAGAGTCCGTGGGAGCGGGATCATTATCGGCCGTGCCCGTGAGAGTGTCTCCAGAGGCGTGATTGGCCACCAGAATAGGAATGTTGCGATAAATCGTTGAAGCAGTGTCGGGCAAGGTGCCATCAATCGTATAATAAATTGTGGCTCCCGGGGTCGCACAGTCAATTGTAACCGTAATTGGATGGTGATATTTCCCGGATTGGACATTAAATACGGGAGTGGCCACTTTGTTAGCGAAAGTCTCAAAGGGAGTGAACAGGAAAAAAAAGAATGCTACAAGAACAATAAACGGATGGGTGCCTGTCTGTTTCATTTTTTCCTCCAAATTTTTTGGACGGTAACTATTTTTTCCCAAGGTGAGCAAGGAGCCATTTCCCTCTAATTATTTTGTCAAGACCATCTGTCTGGAAAGCACTTGCCCAGCCGTTTTTAATACAAAATAATAGATTCCAACCGCCACTTTGCGGCCGGAAGCATTCGTGCCATCCCAGAATGTCAGATATATTCCGGGTCTTTTTTCTTCGTTGACCAGCGTTTTGACAACCTGACCGATTGTGTTGTAAATGCTGAGATGAACCGGACCATTTTCAATGACTTGGAATTTTATATGCGTCATTGAATTTTTATCCTTCCTGGACGCATTTGATACGGAAAATGGATTGGGGTAATTTTGCCAAAGCCTGATTTTACGAGGGATTTGCCTATTTCCAGGTCTCCCGATTTTTGTGCCCAATGGTGCCAATTTCTCCTTTTCCAACTGTTTCAGCTTGGCGGCCAATCGATCTCGTTGCGCGACTACCTCGGCATCGTTGTAGCGAGGGTGGGAAGGGTTCGCCAGATTTTCCATTTCCAGAGGGTCTTTGATCAAATCGTACATCTCATATTCCGGATCAACCTGACCTTCACCGTCGAAATAGCGGGCGTATTTCCAGTTTTTCTCGCGGATGCAACGAATTCGATTGGGTGGATCGACAAACTGCTCGACATTTTCCATTCCGACCTTGACATCATCAAATGTAAACAAGATTGCATCCTGCACCTCACCGCTCGATGGTTCCAGAATGATACTGGAAAAATCCATGCCTCTGAATTCCCATTGCTCTCGATTCGGGACTTGTGCCAGAGTGGCGACGGTGGGAAAAAGGTCAATCAGGGAAACCAGCGCGTCACTGGTGCGAGGAGCGGGAAAAAGCACCGGATTCGACACCACCAGCGGCACGTGGATTGCCTCGTCGTACGTCACAAACATTTTTTGGCGTAAGCCGCCGTGCGATAGTCCCATCTCGCCATGATCGGCGAATCGAAAAACAAGAGTACTTTCGGATAATGGGGCCTCTCCACTTCTGGGGGCCTTTAAAGCATCCAGAATCTGACCCATTTGATTATCTACATATTTCAGCAAATTGCCGTAAAAGTTCAAATAATTCAGTTTTTTCGGGACTGTGGGAAGCGTTCCCAATCCGGCACCCAGCTTGGTCAAAAGCTCGGCGTGGGCTTTGGGTTTGTAATTCGTTTTCAAATCCTCGGTAACCGTAGATGGCAGTTTTAGCTCTCCCTCCAACATGCTGCGATCATAATCTTGATCGAAATTTTTGGGATAACCTGCCACATCATGAGGATTTACCAGAGAAACAAAGAGCGCAAAAGGCTGACTCGTATCTACGGATTGAAGAAAAGAGACCGCATCGTCTACGAACCGTTGATCATGAGCGGCTCGTCCACCGCCGTAATTTTCCGGCGAAACATCTTCGCCGGCATCCGGCGGGTCCCACTCGTCAAATCCGTAGCGGCGCAAATCTTCTGGACTCCATTCCTCCCCCTGGGGTTTACTGACGTGCCACTTTCCCTTGTAATACACACGGTATCCGGCTGACTTCAGCATTTTAGCCATGTTTTGCAATTGCGGGTCCAATTCCGGTTCTATTGCCGACGAAGCATTGTGTTCCGCTTCCGGTAACGTATCGACCACATGATGTTGAGCAGGATAGAGACCAGTCAAAAAAGTGGCCCGACTTGGTGAGCACATGCAGCTATTGCAAAAAGCATTTGTAAAAGTCAGCCCGTTGTTTTTCAGGCGAGTCAGATTGGGCAGGTTTGCTTGCTCCCATCCTTCGGGAAAATGCTGCGTGGCTCGTTCTTGATCTGTAATTAAGAAAAGGAAATTGGGTTGTGTCGGAAATTGAAGGAGGTGTTCAGCATGAGTGTTTTTTCCTTTGTAAAGTAATCCTGTCACAGCAAACCCACTACCAGCGGCAACCTGCTTGAGAAACCGTCTGCGCGAAAGCTTTTTTGGCATAGGTGAGTCTCCCATTTGGTTCATTTTTGACCATTGGCAAATAAATCGATTTTCGCAATGTTAAGGGATGTCAAATTCCCCAAGGGGCGGGGTAGAAATTCATCAAGCGTGGAGGGTAACGACAATGTAAAAAAATGATTCCGAGAAATCAAGCCTTTTGAAAAATTAGCCAAAATTTTTTTGGAATATGTCTATTTTTGATTATTTTTTGGGCTGAATTTCGAAAGAAAAAGGGGGATACCGAAAAGGCCTGAATGGAGAGCGTGGCAAATCCCCCCAATTGGCCAATAGACAACCTCCCCAAATCCATTTTGAAAATTCAATGGAGATGCCGGAATTTGGGCCAAAATGCCACTATCTGCGTGGATTAATTAATTTTCCCAGCATTTTTGTGATTTTTGTGGATTTCACATTTTTTGCGTTGTACATTGAAGTACTCATTGATTTCCTTCCAAAGAACTGTTTGAGGGGGGAAAGTGATGTGATATTGGTGAAAAACCGTCTTTTGGCGGAATTTGTACAATTAATTGCAGGAGAAAAAAATGCCGATCGAATCAAACCAGGTTGTGACCATTAACTACGTCCTTACGGATGAAGAAGGAAATCTTCTGGACACCACTACAGGGCGGGAATCTTTTTCATTCCTCAGCGGACACCAGCAGATTCTTCCCAAATTGGAAGAGGCTATTCAGGGAATGTTAATTCATTCCAAAAAAACAGTGGTTTTAGCCCCACCTGACGGCTACGGTGAATACGTAAAAGAAGCGGTTCAGGTAGCCAATCGTGCCGATTTTCCCAACGACGTGGAGCTTGAGGAAGGCATGTCATTTATGGCCACCATGCCGGACGGGAATAACCAGCAGTTCGTCATTCGGAAAATTGAAGGCGACGATGTCACAATCGATTTTAACCACCCGTTGGCAGGCAAAACCCTTACCTTTGAGGTTGAATTGGTGGATGTAAGGGACGCAACGCCTGAAGAGTTGGCTCACGGCCATGTGCACGGCGAGGGCGGACACGAACATTAGGCTGAACAAAGATTTCATCAATAAAATGGGATGGCGTGCGTACAGGCGGCATCCCATTTTTGTTTTGGGTAAAAGGGATTAAACACTTGCGTAAGCAGGCAATTTGTAGTAACTTTTAAGAACGTTGAGGCAGCCTTCGCTTGCTGTTTAAGCGCTGAGCCAAAGTTTGTCGGTGGTGAGCAGGCGGTTCTCGAATACAAAGAGTCCGCCCCAAATTACTGACGGGAAAACGGACATGACGAATCAACTTTACCATTACAAAGCGGTTGTGGTCAGCGTGTACGACGGGGACACGCTTCACGCCGACCTCGATTTGGGACTTTACACCTGGCGGAAAAATGAAAAAATCCGTCTGGCGCGCATTAATGCCCCGGAACTGCGCGGTTCCGAAAAAGAGAAAGGGCGCGCGTCGCGCGATTACCTGCGCAGCCGAATTTTGGGGAGAGAAGTTTTGATTCAAACCCTCAAAGACAGGCGGGGAAAATGGGGGCGATTTTTGGGAGAAATTTGGCTCAATGAGAAAGGAACCTGGGTCAATATAAATGACGAAATGGTTGAAAAAGGTTTTGCTGAATACGTAACCTATTGAATATTAATGGCAATAAAGGAGAAAAATAAAATGAAAAAATGGATTCGCTGGAGCACCTCATTTCTGTTTTTGGCGTTATTTTTGGCAGTGAGCTGTAGCAAAAAAGAAAAACCGGCGCCGAGAACAGCCACCGTTCCCAATCCTCACGCCGGCATGGTTAATCCCCATGCGGGGCTGTCCGGCCAAATGGTGGCTACGGATGACAACCCTCTACCGCTCAAACTGAAAGGGATTAACAGTGTGGAGGAAATGCGACGAGCTGCAAGCCAGATTAAAAACAAAAATCTGCGAAAGCGGTTCGAACATGATTTTCGTCTGTGTTTTACCGAAAATCGCAATCTGCGCGACTACCAGGCGGCGCGTGCCGATTTATTAAATTTTATTCAAAAAATGCCCAATTTTGCTCCGGCGTACCGGCTCTTGGGCTACACGGAATTCAACCTTGGCTTTCATGTACAAAAAACGCTGGAATATTACAACAAGGCGCTGCAAATTAACCCCAATTACGGGGAGGTGCATTACGCCTTGGCCTTTATGTACGTCATGTCCGACCTGAACAAGGGACTCATGCATTTTAAGAAAGCCATGGCGCTGGGAGTGCCCGACGAGCACAACTTGGGTCCGCAATATTACGACCGGCTTCAACGGTAGATTGGGTTGAATGTGTCAGACTCAATGCCAGTCGATGGGACTGGCATTTTTGCTAAGACGAGCACGCGGGTATCCGGAAAAGGGACGGATTGGCTCAAAAGGAGGGTCTTTTTTCAATCTTAAAAATGACTTGCTTTTTTTTGTAAAATGATTATCTTATGGTAAATTAGGCGTGTAGAAAATTGCAGCTGATTGGTTGCTTTTTACAAAAGTTGGCAAAATATGAAAACATTTTATATCGAAACCTACGGATGCCAAATGAATAAATACGATTCCGAAATCGTTGCTGGCATTCTGACCCAAAACGGTTACAGGCAGGTGTTTCGCTCGGAAGAGGCGGACATTTTGCTGGTAAATACGTGCAGTGTACGGGAACACGCCGAAACACGCGCTCTGGGACGCGCGGACAATCTTTCGGTGTACAAAAAGCAGCACCCGGGGAGGCAAATCGGCGTTTTGGGCTGCATGGTGCAAAATTTGGGCGAGAAAATTCTGGCCGAACACCCGGCCGTCGATTTCGTGGTTGCGCCCGACTCCTACCGGCACTTGCCTCAAATTTTGAAGCAAAACCTCCGCCATTCGCGAGGAGAATTTTCGGTTCGAGCTTTTCTGGATGATAGCGGCTCCAATGAATTGTACGACGACGTGTACCCGAAGCGTGTAGAGGGAATCAGCGCCTGGATTGCCGTCATGCGCGGGTGCAACAATTTTTGCGCGTACTGTATCGTGCCCTATGTGCGCGGCCGAGAACGGAGTCGGCCGGCCGAACACGTGGTGGACGAAGTGAAAAAATTGGTGGACGAAGGTTTTGTTGAAGTAACCTTGTTGGGACAAAACGTCAATTCGTACGATGACGGTCGGCATGACTTCCCCGACTTGTTGGAAATGGTCGCGCAAGTAGAGGGGCTGCTGCGCGTGCGCTTTGCAACGTCGCACCCGAAAGACCTTTCCGAAAAGCTGGTGCGGACCATTGCTTCCCATCCCAAAATCTGCCGTCACATTCATTTACCAGTGCAATCCGGTTCCACACGCATTCTAAAGGCCATGAATCGGGTCTACACGCGGGAGACCTACCTCCGCAAGGTTGATTTGATTCGCCGCTACATTCCCGACGTGGGGCTTACCACCGACATTATTGTGGGTTTTCCCGGAGAAACGCAGGAAGATTTTGAAGCGACCAAATCGTTGGTAAAAGAAGTGGAGTACGATGGCGCCTTTATTTTCAAATATTCACCGCGTCCGCACACACCGGCTGCTCGGATGAAAGAAACACTGACGGAAGAAGAAAAAATCCAACGGCTTCAAGAATTGAATGCCATTCAAAAGGAAATTTCTCTGCAGAAAAATCGCGCCCACATTGGGCAAACGGCTGAGATTCTCATCGAAGGCCCCAGCAAACGCTCGCTAAAAGATGCAATGGGGCGGCTGGAAAACAACAAAATCGTGATTTTGCCCAACACAAAATTGCGGCCGGGGGCTCTAATTCCCGTGCGAATTACGGAAGTGCGTGGAGTGACACTTTTCGGGGAACGAATCGACGGAAAAACGACCCCGAAAACAGACGCAGACGAAAAAGAAGTCCCTGTCCCGGTGACCGACAAAACGCCTCTGGTCAATGAAATGGAGTAAGGAGAACCGAAATGTGGCTCATTAAATGGATTGTTGGCATCTTTTTGACGTTGTTAATTTTGGGTTTTGCTTTGCAAAACCAGCACCAGGTGGTTCAGGTTTACATCGGAAATTGGGTGTCGCCCGAAATGCCACTCTATTTTGTGATTTACATTGCCTTTGCACTGGGCATGATCACATCCATTGTATTTGCTGTTGTTAAGGTTTTTCAACTGAAGCAGGAGAATCGCAAGATTCGGCGCGAGCGAAACGAATTGGAGGCCGAACTAAACAAATTGCGGAATTTGTCCATTGACGAAGAAACACCCGCCCTTCCTGGAGCAACTGGTGGTTTGCCCGAAACGCCAAAGGAGTCCTAATCCATGACGTCGGAAATTTGGTACGCAATTTTAATTCTTGCTGTTTTAATCATTCTGCTTTTGCTCTATTTTTTGCTTAAGTCACGCGCAGCCAGTGCCAAGAAGCGGCCGGTCGTAGAGCCCTACGTGCAGGGCTTGAATGCCCTGATTGAAGGGAATCTGGACCTGGCAGCTGAAGCGTTTCGTAAAGCGGTTCAAAAGGACACCGAAAATGTGGACGCCTATTTGAAATTGGGTGACATTTTTCGGGAAAAGAAAAATCTGGAGCGGGCCATTAAAATTCACAGAGAGCTGCTCATTCGGCGAAATCTGCCGCCCGCCGTGCGATTGCAAATTCTCCGGAGTCTGGCCAAGGACTACCGAGCCGCCGGACGGTTAGAAAAAGCTCTGGAAACTGTCGACGAAATTCTGAAACAAATGCCCAAAGATATTTGGGCAATGAACTTTCGGCTGAAACTATTTGAAGAAAAAGAAGATTGGGAACAAGCCTTTCGAACGCTTCGTCAATTGGCCAAAATGGATCCCAACCGCGCCGCACCTCAACCGCTTTTGGCGCTTTACCGTGTGGAAGAGGCACAACAACTTTTTGGTCGCGGGAAAGAAAAATCAGGCCGCATTAAGCTGCGAGAGGCTCTGAAAATCGATCCCAACTCCGTGCCCGCCTATTTGTCCCTCGGCGATTCCTACATTCGGGAAAATCGCGCTGACGACGCCCTGAAGGCGTGGAAAACTCTCATTGAAGTTGCGCCCGATTTTTCACACCTGGTTTTCCCGCGACTTCAAGATTTGCTTTTCAATTTGGGTAAGTTTAGCGAAATTGAATCTATTTTAACGGATTTGCTTCACAAAAACCCTGAAAATCTGAATGTGTATTTCGCCCTGTCGCACATTTACGAGCGAAAAGGACAAATCGACCAAGCCATTGACCTTTGTGAACAAATTTTAGAGAAAAAACCGGAAGAGCCAAACGTCAGACTGCTTCTCATGCGCCTGCTGGCTCAAAAAAAGGCTTTTCCTGAATTGTCCCGTGAGGTGCTTTCGTTTACGGAAAAAATTCTTCAGCCGAAAGGGGAATTTACGTGCTCCGTTTGCGGGTACGTGTCGTCCACACCGCTCTGGCACTGTCCCCAGTGTGGAAATTGGAACACGTTCGATTTAAAAAAGTTTCGATTGTGAAAAAGAACCTGTCAAAAATTCGGACAAGTGCTTTTGGTGCGTTTTTGGCTTTTTGGGAAACACGAGCCCTTGTTTTAGCTTTGTTTATTTTGCCGGGAGCCGCCTTAGGGGCGAAAGCTGCCCACGCCCAGCAGGAAGTTTTGGCCTACTTGCAAAAGGGCGATTTTTCTGCACTTCGCCAAAATCTGCCGGCCATGGAAAAAAAATACCCCAACAGTGCCATGTTGGCCTACGTGCGTGCCGTTCTTACCACCGACGGGAAAGCCGCTTTTAATGCCTACAGTGATTTTACCCAAAAATACCACAACGCAAAATGGCTGCCGCCGGTTCTCTTGCGAATGGCGCAATTTCACTACGCTCAGGGATATTACATTTCTGCCCGTGAGGAATTTTTACGGATTGCCCGTCAGTTTCCCAATCACGTGTTGGCACCCGAAGCTCTGTACAATGCCGCTTTGTGTTGGAGAGCCATGGCGTCCGCGGATTCAGCTCAAAAAATCCTCAGACTTTTGGTGCAGAAATACCCGAAGAATTCATTTTCCGAATTGGCGTTGAAAGAATTAAAAGGGCGGGAAGATTTTGCCGTGCAAAAATCCCCGTCTCCCGAAAAAGGAACACCACATTTTTTCGTTCAGACGGGAGCTTTTTCCTCGCGCGAAAATGCGCTTCTACAACAACAGTTTTTTGAACAAAAGGGGATTAAGAGCCAAATTCGGACCAAAAGGGTGGGGTCTCGTAAACTTTACCTGCTTTGGGTCGGGTCTTTTTCAAACGCTGCCCAGGCCGAAAAATATGGCCAGACCCTGCAAAAAAAATACAAGGTGTCCTACCGCGTGGTGGAGCAGTAGGCTATTGCACTTTTTCTGCCTCACCAAGCGGGAACAAAGATTTGCGCAATTGCCGGTTTACGCGTTTTTGAATGGAGTGAAATTGGAATTTTAGCCAGGCAACGCGAAACCAGACAATCAGCTTTCCCATGTCTTCCTCCGAAAAATTAGCGGTAACCGAGCCGTCGCCCCATTGTGTAGCTTTTGTAAACCAGCTGCTTTCGCACAACCTTGCGGCTGCCGGAGAATTCCTCATTGCGGCTGGACTCGGAATGAGACTCGGCTCTTTTCTTGGGTGATTTTTTTACGAATAATCGAAACATGTGGTCAACTCCTTCTGTTTAATAGATTTACAAAAACTGTGCCATTTCCCCCAATAGAACGCTCTAAATTCAATTGCTTAAAAATACAATAGTTACGAATTGTGGTTCTTAGCCCTTCATTCCTACTATCGGCAAAAAGTGGCAAAAAATAAACAACATGTGAGAAATTGGACACAATTTTGTCTTAATTTTTTCTCTTGGCAAGCAAGCCAAACGGAGTTTTAGGGGAAAAGGGGGGACGAAAACAGGGGTAATCCAAAAGAGAAGCGGCCATTGGAAGGCGTGAAAAAGTCGTTCGAAAACGGGTTGAACCGCTCCTTGTTTCCTCAAAATACCGAGAAAAAATGTTTTTTGCTGTGCGCAGGGGAAAAAGAGAATCCCCGAATTGGTAAAACAGCCGCCGATTTTTCCCTTGCGAAAATGGGTGTAATTTCGTATACTTTTATTGTGTTACGGCCAATTAAGAAAATCTTGATCATAAAATTGCGCGCCATTGGCGATGTGGTTTTGGCCACGCCGGTCATTGAAAATCTCAGGGCGGCTTTCCCCGAGGCGACCATTGATTTTTTAACCGAGTCGCCTTCGGTGCCCATTGTGGAAACCAATCCCTACCTGACCCGCGTGGTGGAGTACCCGCGCCAAAAATGGGAGAAGTTTTCCGGGCGAAGGCGGTTAATTTTAGACCTTGGGTTTTTACGACACCTTCGTCGCCAAAAGTACACCCTGGTGCTGGACCTTTTCGGAAATCCCCGAAGCGCCTTCATGACGTGGGTAACACGAGCACCCTTACGGGTGGGATTCGATTTTCGAGGGCGAAAGTTTGCCTACAACCTGGTGGCTCACAACCGAGGGGCGGAAGTCCATGAGGTGGAATTCAATTTGGACGCCCTGCGAAAAGTGGGCGTTCCGATTCAAGCCAAACGGCCAAAAATTTGGCTGCATGAGGCCGATCGGAACTACGTGGAGAAGTGGTGGCGCCGCACCGGCATTCAAGAGAATTGGGTCGTCGGATTCAATCCTTCGGGAAGTTGGCCGGCCAAACGCTGGCCTCACAAATACTGGGTGCGATTGGGCAGAGAACTGGTTCGAAAATGGGGAGCTTCTGTTGTTGTTTTCTGGGGCCCGGGCGAAAAATTAGCGGCAGAGCACGTGGTACGCGAAATTGGCACAGGTGCTCTTCTGGCACCGTTCACAACGCTCAGACAGTTGGCAGCCCTGTGCGAGAGGCTCACGCTTGTTGTAAGTAACGACGCTGGGCCCATGCACATTTCGGCCACAACCGGGACGCCTACAATCGGATTGTTCGGCCCCACCAATGCCCATTTGCAGGGACCCTTCGGGGAAGAAAATCGAGCGGTGAAGAACCCGAAAATTCCTTGCCTGGGATGCAACCGGCTAACGTGTCCCATTTTGGATTGTATGACGTATCTGACGCCGGAAATGGTATTGTCGGAGCTCCGGGACCTTCTCCCTAAAACAAAAGGGGCGAGCCTACAAGCGGAAAAATGGGGCAGCAGGGTGAACTCATGATCAGAAAGAGGCAATTGACTGAAACAGGGCTGTTGATTCCCGATTGCAAAAAATTTACGGGGTACAAGCCTTGTGAACCGTTTAAAAACTGCGAGACCTGCGAGACGCCCGAGCCAATCGGTACCCATATTTTGCTCATTAATTTGGACGCCCTCGGTGACGTTTTGGTGACCACGGCGATTTTGCCCGCTCTGAAGCGAAAATACCCCGTCAGCACCGTTCGCTGGCTGACCAAATCCTACGCCATTCCCCTGTTGGAAAACAACCCCTTTCTGGACGAAGTTCTCGCCTGGAACGGTGACAACCGATTGATTTTGCAGCAAATGCAGTTTGATCTTGCTTTAAATGCGGACAAAAATCGTAATTCTTCTGCTTTTATTCAAACGTTGCAAGCGGCCCGAAAAATGGGATTCGGGCTCAACGCATTTGGTGCCATTGTACCATTGACGGCTGAAGCGGATTACAATTACCGAATGGGCATTGACGACCGGTTGAAATTTTACGACAACACCCGCACCGGTCAAGAAATTTTGGCGGAAACCTTCGGCCTGGATTACAAACGGGACGAGTACGTTTTGGAATTGACGGCCGAAGAGAAAAAGGCCTCGATTATGTTCCGACGAAATTTGGGCATTGCGGACAATGAGTTGGTTTTGGGGTTCAATACTGGGTGTTCGGTGCGGTTCCCAAACAAGAAATTGACGGTTCAGCAGCACGTGGACTTAATTCGCCGCTTGCACGCGGCATTTCCTGACGTGAAAATGATTCTTTTAGGAGGCCCTGAAGACACTCTGCGAAATCGGGAGATTAAGCAAAAAGTGGGTGAGCTTGTGTTGGAAACACCCACAAATGAGGGGCTGCGCCGGGGAATACTCTACGAAAATATGGCCGATGTGGTTGTAACAGGCGATTCACTGGGCATGCACGTGGCCATTGCGTTGAAAAAATGGGTTCTGGCCTGGTTTGGTCCTACCAGTCCCCAGGAGATTGATTTGTACGGGCGGGGCGAAAAAATCACGAGTCGCGCGCCCTGTGCCCCGTGTTGGAATCCTCGATGTCCCACCGGGACATTGGAGTGCATTTACAATCTGGATCTGAATCGCTTCGTGGAAGCCTTTGGGCGTTTCTACACCGAATGGTGGCAGTCCGGAAAATGGCTCCGGAGGGGGCGAAATGCCTAAGCTTTCGGTCCTGATTTTGGTTAAAAACGAGGCGCACAACGTGGAGGAATGCCTGGAAAGCGTAGCTTGGGCCGACGAAAAAGTGGTCATTGACACAGGCAGCACGGACGGAACGGTTGAGAAAGCCAAAAAATGGACGCCAAAGGTTTTTGAAACCCAATGGCAAGGATTTGCCGGAACCAAAAACTGGGGGCTTCAGCGAGTGACGGGAGATTGGGTCTTGTGGTTGGATGCCGACGAGCGAGTTACGCCGGAATTGGCGGCGGAGATTCAACAAGTTTTGTCCTCCCCTCAAAAAGACGGGTACGAAATGCCTCGTAAAGCCAATTTCCTGGGGCACTGGATTTTGCACGGTGGCTGGTATCCCGGGTACGTGCTTCGCTTGGTGAGACGCGAACAGGCGCATTTTGAGGAATCGCGTGTGCACGAAGGCTTGAAAAGGCCTCCTCGGATCGGGCGACTCAAAAATCCGCTTCTTCACTACACCGACCCCACACTCGAGCACTACCTGACCAAATTCAATCGTTACACCACCCTTGCCGCCGAAGACCTGAGAGAAAGAGGTCGTCGTTTTCACCTAAGGGATTTGTTGTTTCGCCCGCTCCACCTTTTTCTAAAAATGTACATTTTCAAAGCCGGTTTTTTGGATGGCTTTCCCGGTTTTCTATTGGCACAACTGTCCGCCTTTTACGTGTTCACAAAATACGCCAAGCTTTTCGAATGGCAGGTAAAGGATGCGAAATGACCCAGGCCGAACTGTTGCAACGATTTTTTCAAGGAGACAGACGTGCACTGGCGCGCCTGATTACGCTCGTTGAAAACCAAAATTCTCGTGCTGAACCTCTTCTCGATCAAATTTACGGCCATTTGAAAGGAGCCTACCGCGTCGGCATTACAGGCCCGCCCGGAGCGGGAAAAAGCACGGTGGTGGATCGTTTGGTCACTTTTTACAGGAAAACAGGACGAACCGTGGGAGTCATTGCCGTAGATCCCACAAGCCCCTTTACAGGAGGGGCGCTTTTGGGAGATCGGGTACGCATGGAAGATATTGGACTCGACCCCGACGTTTTTATTCGCAGCATGGCCACGCGCGGCAGTTTGGGGGGGCTCTCCCGGGCGGCACAAGACGTGGCCGACGTACTGGATGCTTTTGGAAAGGAGGTCATTTTAATGGAAACGGTTGGGGTGGGGCAATCCGAATTGGACATCATGCAAACAGCCGACGCCACCGTCGTGGTGCTGGTTCCAGAATCGGGAGATTCGGTCCAGGCGATGAAGGCAGGGCTCATGGAAATCGGAGATATTTTTGTTTTAAATAAATCCGATCACCAGGGAGCCGACCGAGCCTACCTTGAAATTCTGTCCGTTTTAAAACTAAAGCCGGCACGTGGCGAATGGAATCCGCCCGTCATCCAAACCGTTGCCAGTGAGGGGAAGGGTATTGACAAACTTTACGAAAAGTTAGAAGCCTTTCGTACCTTTCAGGAAGAGAAGAACATTTTGAAAGAAAAATTCAGGCGGCGAGTCGAAGAACGGATTCGGCGTTATTTGGAAGAGCAAATCCTGAAACAGTATTGGACGAAGGAAAGGGAGACCCGTTTTCGCCGGGCACTGGAGGACATTTTGGATCGGAAAAAATCCTTGCAGCAGGTATTGGCCGAATTTGAAAAAGGAAAACAGGGGGAGTAGAGAGCGGAATCTTTGCAAAATGGGACGGATTTCGCGTAAAAAATGGGAATGAAAACTCTATTGAGAAATTTGCACGCGCGGGGAGAATCTACCTGTTCCGGGCTAAAGTTTGAATTGAACATTAAGGAACAGTAAATTTCTGGAAATGCCTGCGTTTCTGAGAGAACGATTAGTCCGAAGTGCACGAAGGGAAACAAATTCAACCTAAAATTTTTTAGGAGAAGATTCAAATGGACGATCTCGAAAAAATCCGGCAAGAAAAAGAACGCTGGAAAAAGGACATGAAAAAGAAGTCCAAGGATCGAAAAGAAAAATTCGTAACGACTTCTTCGGAACCCGTGGAACCACTCTACACCCCGGATGATCTGGCGGACGCAGATTATTTGCGGGATGTTGGTTTTCCGGGGGAGTACCCTTACACTCGGGGCGTGCACTACAACATGTACCGTGGGCGCCTGTGGACCATGCGACAATTTGCCGGTTTTGGCACCCCACGGGACACCAACAAGCGCTTTCATTATTTGTTAAAGCACGGTGAAACGGGGCTCTCCACCGCCTTTGACCTCCCGACCCTCATGGGGTACGATTCCGATCATCCGCGAAGCCATGGTGAAGTCGGGGTGTGCGGCGTGGCCGTGGACACACTCAAGGACATGGAAATTATTTTCGACGGCATTCCGCTGGATAAAGTCAGCACTTCCATGACCATTAATTCACCGGCCTCTATTTTGCTGGCCTTTTACATTGTGGTGGGAGAAAAGCAGGGGGTGTCTTCTAAACAATTGCGGGGAACCATTCAGAATGACATCTTAAAAGAGTACATTGCCCAAAAAGAATATATTTTCCCCCCGGAACCCTCCATGCGTATTATTACGGACACGATGGCATTTTGCAAAGATGAGGTTCCCAAATGGAATACCATTTCAATTAGCGGCTACCACATTCGAGAAGCCGGTTCCACAGCCGTTCAGGAATTGGCTTTCACATTGGCCGATGGTTTTACCTACGTGGAGTACGGGTTGAAAGCGGGCCTGAATGTGGATGATTTTGCCCCTCGACTCTCATTCTTTTTCAATTCTCACCTCGATTTTTTCGAGGAGATTGCCAAATTTCGGGCGGCGCGGCGGATTTGGGCACGGCACATGCGCGAAAAATACGGAGCCAGGAATCCGCGATCCTGGCTTCTCCGCTTCCACACGCAAACAGCAGGTTGTTCCCTTACTGCCCAGCAGCCGGAAAACAACATCGTGCGGACGGCCTACGAGGCGTTGGCGGGCGTTTTGGGCGGCACGCAATCGCTGCACACCAATTCCATGGACGAAACACTGGCTCTTCCCTCAGAGAAGGCGGTCAAAATTGCTCTGCGCACCCAGCAAATTTTGGCTCACGAAATTGGCGTCGCCAACACGATTGACCCTCTGGCAGGTTCCTACTTTGTGGAATCCTTAACCAACAAAATGGAGGAACAAGCGGAAGCCTATTTTGAGCGTATTGAGAGTTTGGGCGGCGTCATTCCTGCCATTGAAAAGGGCTTTTTCCAAAAAGAAATTGCCGATGCCGCCTTTCGGTACCAGGAGGAAATTGACAAAAAAGAGCGAATTATTGTGGGGGTAAATGATTATGTTGAGGAAAATGAAAAGATTGACATTCCGATTCTTCGCATTGACCCCGAGGTCGAAAAAGAACAGGTGCGAAGTTTAAAAAAGGTCAAGGCGGAACGGGACGGGGAAAAAGTGAAAAATTGCCTCCAGAAACTTCGGAATGCGGCACGAGACGGCTCCAATTTAATGCCGCGATTTATTGAGTGTGCCCGTGCCTACGCGAGCCTGGGTGAAATGATTCAGGTTCTCCGCGAAGAATTTGGTGAATACCGCGAACCGATTATTTTTTGAGGTGAAATTGCTTTGGGCAAGGGGAAAATCTTCCCCTCCGAGTAGTTGGTTTGAGTAAAAGGGTGTTGCTTTTGCGGGACAAAAAACGGTTTTTAGGGGAAATCAGGCTGGGGAGCTTCTTTTGGGTGTGGATTTTTGATTTCAAATCCCGAATTGCCGATTTTGGGTTTCAGAAATTTGCCTCCGTGTCTGCGGGACACGGGCTGAAACCTCGCCCACCAGTCTACCGGTGGGTGGAATCGTTGTGTTTTTTGTCGTGTCTTTGTATTTTCGGCAGTTCGAAAAATAAAGTTTTTGCACTTTAAACGTGGGAGAGGTACCATGACCGACCGAAAAATACGCGTGCTAATTGCCAAACCCGGTTTGGACGGACACGATCGCGGGGCAAAAGTGGTGGCCGCCAGTCTTCGGGATGCCGGAATGGAGGTGATTTACACGGGGCTCAGGCAAACACCCGAAATGATTGTGGAAGCAGCCCTTCAAGAAGACGTGGATGTTATTGCGCTCAGTATTCTTTCCGGAGCCCACATGACCATTTTCCCTCGCGTGTTGGAACTCATGCGTGAAAAAGGTTTGGATGACGTCCTGCTCACCGGTGGGGGAATCATCCCCGAGGAAGACATGAAAAAATTGGAGGCCCTGGGGACCGGAAAGCTTTTCGGCCCCGGGACTAACACCCAGGACATTGTGCGGTACATCCGAGAATGGTACGAGAAAAATCGGGCGAGCCAAGAGACGGAAGGAATCCATTCATGACCACTGAGGAAAAAATCAAGCAGTTGCGGGAACTGAAAGCCCAGGCGCTTTTGGGGGGAGGCCAGAAGCGAATCGACGCCCAGCACGCAAAGGGGAAACTAACGGCGCGGGAACGTTTGGACCTCCTTCTCGATGAAGGCAGTTTTGAAGAAGTCGACATGTTGGTGCGGCACCGTTCCACTGAGTTCGGTTTGGACAAACAGCGCTTTTTGGGGGATGGTGTAGTGACGGGGTACGGTACGGTAGAAGGGCGCTTGGTCTTTGTGTTTTCACAGGATTTTACGGTTTTGGGCGGCTCTCTTTCTGAAGCGCACGGAAAGAAAATCTGTAAAATCATGGATTTGGCCATGAAAATGGGCGCCCCTGTCATCGGATTGAATGATTCGGGCGGGGCACGGATTCAGGAGGGTGTGGTCAGTTTGGGCGCCTACGCCGATATTTTTTTGCGTAACACGCTGGCTTCCGGCGTGATTCCCCAAATTTCGGTCATTTTGGGCCCCTGCGCGGGAGGCGCCGTTTATTCACCCGCTATTACCGATTTTATCCTGATGGTAAAGAAAACCAGCCACATGTTTGTTACGGGGCCCAATGTGGTAAAAACCGTAACCCACGAAGATGTTACTTTTGAAGAATTGGGTGGTGCCATGACACACGCCAGCAAGAGCGGCGTGGCGCATTTTGTGGCTGAAAATGAAGCGGACGCCCTGCTGAAAACACGGCGACTTTTGAGCTTTTTGCCGCAGAATAATCTGGAAGATCCGCCCGTTGTGGAAAACAAAGACGATCCCAATCGGCGGGACGCGGAACTAAACACCATTGTGCCGGAAAATCCGAACAAGCCCTACGACGTGAAAGCCATCATTACGCGCGTTGTGGACCAAGGCGATTTTTTGGAGGTTCACGAAGACTACGCGCCCAATATTGTGGTTGGTTTTGCCCGCCTGAACGGACGCTCGGTGGGAATTGTGGCCAATCAACCGGCTTACCTTGCCGGAGTGCTGGACATCGATTCCTCCATTAAAGCGGCCCGCTTTGTGCGATTTTGTGACGCCTTTAATATTCCGATTATTACGTTTGAAGACGTCCCCGGTTTTTTGCCCGGAACTGATCAGGAATGGCGGGGTATTATTAAAAACGGTGCCAAATTGTTGTACGCCTACAGCGAGGCGACCGTGCCCAAAATCACCGTCATTGTGCGGAAAGCCTACGGTGGCGCGTACGACGTCATGAGTTCCAAACACATTCGCGGGGATGTCAATTACGCCTGGCCCACGGCTGAAATCGCCGTCATGGGGCCCAAAGGGGCCGTGGAAATAATTTTTCGCAAAGAGATCAAAAAATCCGACGATCCGGCGAAGGTTTTGGCCAGATTGGAAGACGAGTACCGACGCCGGTTTGCCAGTCCCTACATTGCGGCCGAAAGGGGTTACATTGACGACGTCATTGAGCCGTCTGAAACGCGGCCCAAACTCATTCGGGCGCTGGAAATGACCCGTAACAAGGTCGACCACAATCCGAAAAAAAAGCACGGCAATATTCCGTTGTAGGGCAGAAGAGGACCTAAGGCGCATTCCGGCGCCAACAGGCTCCAAGCGACAGACGAATTTGGGCGCGAGGGAGATTAAATCACCCTAATTCTTGGGGGCAATTGCTGAAGAAATTGGGAGCAGGGGAAAAGGCGACCGAAGAAGCAGCAGGTTTTTGTGAGCACAAAACTCAAAGTGTCAGCGCGGTCCCTCATTCATTCTGAGCCAAATTTCGAATTGACGCGTGAAAGTGAAAAAATGAGAGCTTTTTTCAAAAATTTTCTCTATTTGTTTCAGGGAAAAGCCCAAATTCCAAATGGCTTTGCTGGCAATCCCGCCTTGAAATTACTCAGTACACGCCGAAGCTGTCGCCGCTTCAAAGACGATCCCGTCCCGGATGAAATCATGAACGCTATTTTGGAGGCCGGGCGGTACGCCCCCAGTTCCGTGAATCTTCAAACATGGTCTTTTGTCGCATTTGACCGGCACGACTGGCACGAAATCTTTGGCACAAAAATCCCCTTCAACGGCGACAGAGCCGTAGTCATTTGCAGCGACGTGCACCGAATCGGGCGGGTGCTAACCGAATTTGAAACGAAAAGCCTGCTGGCTCACACGCTGGCTGTTTTTAACGCGGGATTGGCGGCCATGGCCATGACGATTGCAGCCGAAGCCCTGGGCCTTGCTTCTGTCATGCTGTCGGACACCGGAAAAACCGGCCTTCTGGACATCCCTTTTCTGCGGGAGAAAATGAAACTCCCAGACGGGGTTTTGCCGGTGGCCACACTGGTCTTGGGATACCGCAAAATTCCTTCTCCGGGAATTCCACCACGGTTTCCAAAAGACATTGTCGTATTTCGTCGTCAGTACCAGCCGGTTCCCGAGGAACCGTTGCGGCAATGGTACCAGCAAATGAAAATCGGTTACAAATTAACGAATTTGACGTCGAGCTTTGAGAACAAATTGCACTACTATTTAAAGCGATTTGACCAGGCAGAAACGGTGCTGCGGGAAGCGGTTCTGAACGGCTCGGCCGAACCGACGGAAGTTACGGAAAAACAAAAAGAGGATGTTCGGTAATGGAAATCGGCAAAAATGAAAAGGAATGCCCCGGATGCGCCATGCCGGTTCCGAAGGACGCCAAGGTGTGTCCCTATTGCGGCTATGAATTTCCGGAACAGAAATCTTCACTCAAATGGCTGGCCATTGTTATGGCCTTTTTATTTGCTTACCCACTTATTCGGATTTTGCTCCGGCTTCTTGGACTTTAATGGAAAGGACTTTTTATGTCACCTCTCATAAAACGAAGGCAACGGGTGGCGGGATTGGCCTTGGCGGCATGGCTTATGTTGGTCGGTCACTTGTTTGCCAAAACGGGCACGCCCATTGAATTCTCCATTTTGGAAAACGGAATGGAAGTTCTGTACGTGGAAAATCACGCCAATCCCGTGATAGCTTCGGTGGTCATTGTAAAAACCGGCCTGCGCAACGAAACACCCGCAATAAACGGGGCTTCCCACTATTTGGAACATCTTTTGTTTAACGGAACCAAAAAGCGGACACAAAAACAGCTTTACGACGAGATGGATTTTATCGGCGGCTACAACAATGCCCACACCGATTGGGACTACACCGATTTCATGGTTTTGGCGCCCAAAGAACATTTTGAAACGGCCCTGGATATTCAATCGGATATGTTGTTTAATTCCACGATCTTGCCCGAAAAATTTAAGAAGGAACGGAAAATCGTGTTGGAGGAAATTGCCCGCGATTTGACGCAGCCGTCGTATCGTGCGGAGGAATTTTTCAATTCCATTTATTTCAAAGGAACAATCTACGCCTACCCGGTATTGGGTACCTACCCGTCGTTGGCCAACACCACACGGGACGACGTGTTTCGCTATTACAAATCTCACTACGTTCCCAACAATATGGTGGCGGTTCTGATTGGTGATTTTTCCACATCGAAAATGAAGGAACTGGTGAAAAAATATTTCGGCCCGTACCCGCCCGGAGACGTCCCCGCTCCGGTCAAAATCACCCCAAAATCGATTCGGAGTCAGGCCATTTTTGTAACGCACGAAGAGGTAAAACAACCCTTGCTGTCTTTCGGCATTCCGGCACCCCGGTACACCAGTTCGGACTATTACGCTTTTGACCTGCTTAATGCTGTTTTGAACGAGAAGCTGCAAGAGGCTTTTCAAAAAGGTGGGCAGCCACAGGCGTTTCAGATTTATTCGGACTACCAGGTTCACCCCGATCTCTCCCTTCTGAAAATCGACGCCACTCTGGCACCGGGCGTTGCCCCGTCCGCTGCGGTTAAGACCATTGAAGGCGTTTTGCGGGATTTGAGAGACAATCCGGTTTCGGAAACAAAACTTCGTCATTTGAAAAATTCAATTCGGTCCGAAAACACGTACCTTTTTGAACGTCCCCATTATTTTGGTATGATGAAGGCCACGTCACTCTACCTGGGCGGCTACGATTTTCTGAATTCTTACAACGAAAAAATTCAATCGGTATCGCCTTGGACGCTTCAGCAAGTGGCACGAAAATATTTTTCCAATATGAAACCGGTGGTTACGGTTGTAAAACCCCAGCCGAAGGAATCCCGTAAAAATAAGGCCCTTGTACAGGTGCAATTTCGAAAGAAAATCTTGGGTAACGGTCTGACCGTCATTGTGGCGTCCAAACCCGGCTCGGACGTCACAGGATTTCACATTTTGGCCAAAAATCGCCTGCTCATGGAACCACCTGGCAAAAACGGGATTACCGAGGTGTTGCATTATTTGTTGGGAAAAGGGACGCGCCATTTGAGCAAACAGGCTTTGGAAGACACGCTTGAGGCTATGGGCACGCACTTGAAATTGCACGACAACCCCTACATTCCGTACGACAACTATTATTTGTCGCCTTTTTATTCTTACATTCGAATGGAAGCTCTTCACGATTTTGAGCTGCCTTCGCTGAATATTCTGGCGGACATTGTGGAAAATCCCCTGCTCAAAGTCCGTGACCTCCAGGCCGTGAAGAAGCAGCTGGCGGCGCAAGCGAGGCACGGAGCGGGTTCCGCTCGCTCGCTCGCCAGCCGTTTGTTCTTTCGGAAAATCTTTCGGGATTCCTTGTTAGCGCGTCCGGTTTTGGGGAATCCGGTTCAAATTGAGAGCATTTCAGAGAACGATATTCAGAGGTATTACAAAGGCTATTTCACCCCTTCTAATTTGATTCTGACCGTTGTGACCAGTACCCCAGCAGACAAAATACTCGCGGCGGTGGAAAAGGCTTTTGGTTCCTGG
Source organism: uncultured Deferribacteres bacterium (assembly GCA_964579725.1). Taxonomy (GTDB): domain Bacteria; phylum Zhuqueibacterota; class JdFR-76; order JdFR-76; family BMS3Abin05; genus CAZOHG01. Next base: position 26,159 of record CAZOHG010000019.1, on the reverse strand, counting down.
CAGGCAAGCCCGGTTAAAGCTGTTCCGAACCCGGCTCTAACTCAACTTGCCCAATCCATTCGTCTTGAGAAAAAATTGGGCCAAAGCCAGTCGTTTATTTTGATTGGCAAACCGCTCGGCCGATTTACCCGCGGGGACCTTCCGGCACTCATGGTGGCCAACGCGATTCTTTCCTCGAAACTGGCGTTTCATTTACGGGAACAAAAGGGGTGGGCGTACTCGATTGGTTCGTCGGTTTCACTGGACAAATTGCCCTATTTTGTAGTCACCATGGGAACCCGGCCTCAAAATCTAACCGCTGCCAGCAAAGCTTTGCAAAAGGAAATCTTCGACTTTCCGAAATCCCGTTTTTCACAGAAAGAGGTGCAAAAATCCGTCAATCAACTGATCGGTCGGTACCTCATGCGTCAGCTACCGCGGGAAAATCAGGCCTATTTTTTGGGTTTAAGTGAGTACGCCTACGGCGATTTTCGCTTTTGGACAGGTCTTTTCGACCAATTGAAAAGGGTTTCGCCGGAAGACGTGCGGCGGGCGGCCGCCCGGTATTTGGGCAGCGGCCCGTTTGTTACAATTGTCGTGCGGTAAAAAAGGGGAGTGCTTGCTATTCGAGAAGAAGTTTGGTATATTTAAAAGGGGCCGTTAATCGGGGCAGGTTTGCACAGAGCGTGCTTTTCTCCATTAGTCGAACGAACAGGCTGTCCTTTTTACAGGAGGGGCTGAAAGGGCAAAATTGCCTCAAGGGAAATATCTGAAGTGAAGATACGGTAAGCGGCGGCCGGAAAAAATCCGCCGATTTTTTCTCGTACGGCGATCGTAAATTGAGACAAAGGTACTTCACATGAAACTCTTAACAGAACGTTTCGGTGACGTGGTGGTGTGCCGCCCGGATGCCACCAGTCTGACGGCAGACAATGCTTCGGATTTAAAGAAGGAATTCTTGCGGCTTTTTGTGGAAGAATCGCCGAAAGTGGTCTTGGATTTGAGCGGGGTCACCCACGTGGACAGCACGGGGCTGGGAGCGATTCTTTTCGGAATGCGTAACGCCAAAAATTACGGCGGCAAGATTAAAATCTGCAATCCGCAGGAAAGGGTGCAAAAACTGATTGACATTGCGCAATTGGGGCGCATGTGGTCAATTCACTCGTCGGTAGAAGAGGCAATTGAGGACTTTAAAAAAGAGGAACAGGCGTGATTCGAAAAGTCTTAATTGCCAATCGCGGGGAAATTGCCGTTCGGGTGATCCGCGGCTGCCACGAAATGGGCGTCGAAACCGTGGCAGTTTATTCCGAAGCAGATCGAAAAAGTCTGCACGTTCGTTTGGCCGACGAAGCTTACGCCATCGGGCCGTCTCCTTCTGCGGAGAGCTATTTGGTGCAGGAGCGTCTGATTACCACGGCTCTGAAAGCCAGAGCGGACGCTATTCACCCCGGCTACGGATTTTTGTCGGAAAATGCCGATTTTGCGGAAAAGGTGGCACAGGCAGGATTGATCTGGATCGGTCCGCCCGCCTCGGCCATTCGCCTCATGGGCGACAAAACGGCGGCGCGTCACCGGATGCAAGAAAGCGGCGTGCCTACCGTTCCCGGAACAGTGGAGCCCGTTTCGGATGAAGACGAGGCCCTGCGGGTCGCAAGGGAAATCGGCTTCCCCATTTTGCTAAAAGCGGCCGCGGGCGGGGGCGGCAAGGGCATGCGTCTGGTGAGGGAGGAAAAGGACTTGGGTAGTGCCCTGCGGGGAGCCCGTTCGGAGGCTCAATCGGCTTTTGGGGACAGGCGCGTGTACATCGAAAAATTTTTGGAAAAACCCCGGCACATTGAATTTCAAATTCTGGCGGACCATTACGGACATGTGGTACACCTTGGGGAACGCGAGTGTTCCATTCAACGGCGACATCAAAAGGTTGTGGAAGAATCCCCCTCCGTTTTGCTGACTCCGGATCTGCGCAGGGAAATGGGGCAGGCGGCGGTGAAAGCAGCGGAAGCTTGCGGGTACCACAATGCCGGAACCATTGAGTTTTTGGTGGACAAAAATTTGCACTATTATTTTCTCGAAATGAACACGCGTTTGCAGGTGGAGCACCCGGTAACAGAAATGGTGACGGGGATCGATTTGGTGAGGGAACAACTCAAAATTGCTTCCGGAATTCCGCTGAGCTACCAGCAGTCCGAAATCCGTCAAAGCGGACACGCCATTGAGGTGCGTATTTACGCCGAAGACCCCTTTGCCAATTTCATGCCCTCCGCCGGCACCATTCGACATCTCCGAGTCCCCAATGGGCCGGGTGTGCGCGAGGACAGCGGTATTTACGAGGGGGCCGAGGTTTCGCTGTACTACGATCCCATTCTTTCCAAATTAATCGTGTGGGGCAGGGATCGGAACGAAGCCATTGCCCGAATGACGCGTGCGCTTGAGGAATACCACATCTACGGCATTCAAACGACGATTCCGTTCGGGCTGGCCGTCATGAGAAACAAAGCCTTTCAAACGGGTGATTTTGACACCGGTTTCGTTGAAAAGGAATTTCACGGAAACCATCTTCCCTGGCGAAATTTGGAAAAAGTGGCGGCTGTGGCGGCTGTTTTGGTGGAACGGCATCGAAAATCGACTGCTCTAAAGGTACCGGTGGAGAATGCTTCTGCCTGTGAAAGTCCCTGGAAAGTGACCGGACGACTGCAAAATTTGAGGTGAAAGTGAAATATTTTGTGACCGTGGGTGAAAAGGAATTTGAGATTTTTCTAAACGGGAAAAATGGGGACGAGACGCTTGAAGTGGACGGCACACCGCTGGCCGTCGATCTTCAGCCCATTCCGGGGGCCTCCTCCGTGTATTCTCTGTTGGTAGAGGGAAAAAGCTACGACGTGTGGGCGGAAACCCAAAACGGGAACCTCTTGGTGGCGGTAGACGGTGACACGTTTGTCGTTCGCGTTGAGGACGAGCGCAGTCGACTGATTAAAAAAATCGGCGGCGAGGAATCGGACGTCACGGGGGTGGTTTTGGTTAAGGCACCGATGCCCGGACTGATTGTGCGTGTGGAGGTTGCCGAGGGCGATTGGGTGGAAAAAGGGCAGGGCGTGGTGGTGGTAGAAGCCATGAAAATGGAAAATGAGATTAAGGCGCCGATTTCCGGCAAGGTAAAATCGGTTCGCGAAGAATCCGGTACGGCGATTGAAAAAAATGCAGTGCTTTTGGAAATTGAGGCAGAATAAAGGGAGGAAAAGAAAAGATGCCGATTTACGAATACCGCTGTTTGGAGTGTGGAAAGCGCACCAATTTTCTTTTCCTGAAGCGCGACGAGAAACGCGACCTTGTCTGCCGCTGGTGTGGCAGCACTCGAATGGTACGGGTTATGTCCCGTTTTGCAACCGTTCAATCGGAGGAAGATCGCCTGGAAAAATTGTCCGATCCGTCCGCCTGGAGCGGCCTGGACGAAAATGACCCCAAATCCATTGCCAAATTCATGAAAAAAATGGGCAGCGAGTTGGGTGACGAAATGGACAAAGAGGAATTGGATCAACTGATTGACGAAGCGGAACGGGAAGCATACGATGCCAAAAGCGGGGCTGCCGGTCCCAGTGAAGACGATGTGGTGTAGCGCGTAATGTCTCGACCGGCCTCCCGAACCCCCACGCAAAAAACGTATCGTTTGCAAAGACCGAATGAAACGCACAGCTTTTTGGATCGGTTGGATGACGACCAGAGAGCGGCCGTTTTGGGTTCGCGGGGGCGCAGTCTCATTATTGCGGGGCCTGGCTCCGGTAAAACGTACGTCATTACGCACAAGGTGGCGTTGCTTATTCAAAACGGGGTGTTGCCGTCGGAAATCCTGTTGGTCACGTTTACACGCCGCGCTTCCCGCGAAATGATTCAACGGGCGCAAGCTCTGGTGCGGCAGGACTTGACGGACATGTTGGCGGGGACCTTTCACCACGTGGCCAATGTTTTGGTGCGCCGCTACGGCGCCCACGTGGAAATCCCACCGAATTTTAGTATTTTGGACCGGGATGATTCCGTTTCTCTGGTCAAAATTGCCCGACGCGAATATTTGTCGCGGCGCTTTTCCAAAGAAAACCGGCCCAAATTGCCCGCTCCCAAAGCTCTCGTTGATCTCTTTTCTTACATGGGGAATGTGTTGGTAAGCCTTCGGGAGGCCTTATTAGAACTGCACCCGGCGTTTGTCCCTCAGGTCAACCACATTGAAGCCATTTACCAGGATTACATTGAACGCAAACGCAAGTTGAATGCTCTGGATTACGAAGATTTGCAAACCTTTGCCCTTTATTTAATGGAAGAAAATCCTGTTTTGGCCCGGAAAATTTCCGATCAATTCAAATGGGTGCTTGTGGACGAATTTCAGGACACCAGCCTGGTGCAGGTTTTGTTGGCCGAACACTGGGCAGCGGTGCACAAAAATCTGTTGGTGGTGGGGGACGACGCCCAGAGCATTTATTCCTTTCGGGGCGCACGCTACGAAAATATTCTGGAATATGCCCAACATCCCGACTGCCGTCTTTTCAAGATTGAAAACAACTACCGGAGCACCCGCCAAATTGTGGATTTTATTAATGCGAATATTCCGAACAACGTGTTTCAAAAGAAATTACGTGCAACCAAAGGCGACGGGCCCAAACCGGTCATTGCCACCACGTTGGATCGTGAAGAGCAGGCGCTTTTTGTGGCGCAGCGCATTGAAGAACTTTTGCGAGCCGAAACGCCGGCTTCGGAAATAGCCGTTCTGTACCGGTCGCATTCCCATTCCTTGGAGCTGCAATTGGAATTGACCCGCCGTGGCATTCCTTTTCAGGTGTACTCCGGGGTAAAATTTACCGAAAGTGCCCACGTCAAGGATGTACTCGCCTTTTTACGCCTGTTGGTGAATCCCCGGGACCAAATTGCCTGGGATCGCGCGCTCATGCTTTTTGAGGGAATTGGCCGCGTAACGGCAGAACGCATTTCCAGCCGGGTTCTGCAGGCATTGGAACAAGACCGCGACCCCTTTGAAACTCTTCACACCCTGATTGCCAGTCGCCAGGCCGAGGGATTTGAAAAATTCAAAGAACTACTTTACAAAATTCGGTCGGAAAAAAAGCCGGCTGCCATGCTTAAAATCGTGCTGGAGGATTTTTATTCGGACTATTTGAAAACGCATTTTGCCAATTACCGGGAGCGCCAGCGGGATTTGGAAAGGCTCAGTGAAATCGCCCGACGGTACAAAACAGTGGCACAATTTCTGGCGGACATTTTGCTGGCGGAAGAAATCGAAACCGACAGCCGAAATACCTCGCGAGAGGAATCTGTTGTGTTGACGACGGTTCACCAGGCCAAAGGATTGGAATGGGAGTCGGTGTTTGTTTTGTGCGTAAATCCAGGAAAATTTCCCTCGTACTGGGCCGTTGCAGCCGGCGAATTGGACGAAGAAGCCCGGGTTTTTTACGTCGCCATTACGCGTCCGCGGCGGGAATTGACCCTGTGCCGACAGGTTTTTACGCCGGGGAATTTCGGAGAACCCGCCCCCAATTTGACCGAAACCGATTTTTTGGCAGACGTTCCCGAAAATCTGGTGGAATTTTTGAACGTGGAGTAAAGATGGCGTCCCTTTTACAAAAATTGCGGCAGGAATGGGAAGAAAAAATTCTGCTTCCCTTTCTTCGGAAACAGGGGGAGCGATTCAATCTGTTTGCCACGCCCTCGGGAATTGAGGAAGAACGGCTGTACCTTCCGAACGAACACTTCGAATACGTAAAAAAATTGGGTTTTCCCGGGGATGTGCCGTTTACCCGCGGCATTTACCCAACCATGTACCGGGGACGGTTCTGGACAATGCGGCAGTACTCCGGCTACGCCACGGCGGAGGAATCCAACCGCCGGTACAAATATTTGCTGGAACAGGGGCAAACGGGGCTTTCCATTGCCTTTGACCTGCCCACACAAATCGGGTACGATTCCGACCACCCGCTGGCGGAAGGAGAAGTGGGAAAAGTGGGCGTTGCCATCGATTCCCTGGAGGACATGGAGCGGCTCTTGGACGGTATTCCGTTGGACAAAATCAGCACGTCGATGACGATTAATGCCACGGCGCCAATCTTGCTGGCGCTGTACATTGCAGTGGCCAAAAAGCAGGGTCTCCGGCCGGAGATGCTTTCGGGAACCATTCAAAATGACATTTTGAAGGAATACATTGCCCGCGGGACGTACATTTACCCGCCCAAACAATCGCTGCGGTTGATTTCGGACGTAATCGGCTATTGCAGCGAAAACTTGCCCCGGTGGAACCCGATTTCAATCAGCGGGTACCACATTCGCGAAGCGGGTGCCACCGCCGTGCAAGAACTGGCGTTCACTTTTGCAAATGCCGTTGCGTACGTTCGGACGGCCGTAGAGGCCGGGCTCGACGTGAACCGATTCGGCAAGCGGCTGTCGTTTTTTTTCAACGCCCACAATTACTTTTTCGAGGAAATCGCCAAATTTCGTGCCGCCCGCCGAATTTGGTCGAAAATCATGGCCGAGAAATTCGGGGTGACGGAAAAGGCGGCTCAACGATTGCGCTTCCACACCCAGACGGCCGGTTCTACGCTAACGGCTCAGGAGCCGGAGAATAATGTGGTGCGCGTAACGCTTCAGGCGTTGGCCGCTGTGTTGGGAGGAACCCAATCGTTGCACACCAACGCCCGGGACGAGGCACTTTCGCTTCCTACAGAGGACTCGGCGCGGCTGGCTCTCCGAACGCAGCAAATTATTGCGTACGAATCTGGAGTCACCGACACAGTGGACCCCGTGGGGGGCAGCTATTTTTTGGAAGCACTGACAGACGCTATCGAAGAGCGTGTGTGGGAATATTTGGAGAAAATCGAGCGGTTGGGCGGGGCTGTGGAGGCCATTTCCATCGGTTTTTTCCAGCGGGAAATCGCCGAAAGCGCCTACCGTTTCCAGAAAGCGGTGGACGCCGGTGACCGTGTTGTGGTGGGCGTAAACAAATTTACGGGCAGTCCCACGCCGCCGCCCCAAATTTTGCGGGTAGACCCTTCGGTGCGGGAGGACCAAATACGCAGATTGCGCGTTTTGCGGGTACGCAGGGATGGAATGAAGGTAAATCGTACGCTGAAAAAATTGCAGGAAGCGGCCCGTTCCGGGGAGAATCTCATGCCGCCTATTTTGGACTGTGTGGAAGCGTACGCAACCGTCGGGGAAATTTCCGACGCCCTGCGGGCTGTTTTCGGGGAATACCGGGCTCCCGTGGTATTTTAAATGGTTTTTTTGTGCCGGGGATGAAAAATCTGTGGAAAAGGCCATTTAATTGGAATTTTTGAAGGCAGAGTCAAATCGCTTCTAATTGGAAAGAAAACAGAAGATTCGGGAAAAAACGATGATTATTGAATCACGTGCTTACGCCCGAGCGGGACTATTGGGCAATCCCTCGGACGGTTATTTCGGCAAAACCATTTCCATTAGTGTGCGCAATTTCGGCGCACACGTTTCGCTCTACGAAACGCCCGAACTGAAAATCGAGCCTCAAGAGGAAGATCGCAATATTTTCCGGAATGTTTTCGATTTGGTGGAACGGGTTCGCCTGACCGGCTATTACGGGGGAGACCGATTGATTAAAGCGGCCATTACCACTTTTGTCCAATACTGCGAAGACCAGAATATTCGAATCGCTAACAAAAACTTCACCATTCGCTACCGGTCGTCGATTCCGAGGCAAGTGGGATTGGCAGGCTCCAGTGCCATTATTACGGCGACCATGAAAGCCCTGATGCGATTTTTTGAGGTGGACATTCCGCGGGAAATTCTGCCGAATCTTATTTTGAAAGCCGAAAAGGAGGAATTGGGTATTAACGCTGGCCTTCAAGATCGGGTTATTCAGGTGTACGAAGGGTGTGTTTACATGAATTTCGATCGGCAAATCATGGAAAAACAGGGGTACGGGCTCTACGAACCGATTGACCCGGAACGGCTTCCCAAGCTGTACCTGGGGTACAAAGTGAGTTTGGGCAAGGTTTCCGGAGTGGTGCTGAATAATATTCGAGAGCGCTATGAAAAGGGGGATGCCGAGGTGTTGGAAACCTTGGCGGAAATTGCCGAGCAAGCCGAAATCGGAAAACGGGCGTTGTTGGAAGGCGATTTGCCGGCTCTGAACCAGGCCATTGATCGGAATTTTGATTTGCGGCAAAAAATCATGCCCATCAGCGAAAGCAATCTGGAAATGATTCGAGCAGCCCGAAAATGCGGTGCGTCGGCTAAATTTTCGGGTTCGGGCGGATCCATTATTGGGGTGTACCTCGACGACGAAATGTTGACCCGCCTCATTATTGAATTGAAGAAAATAAATGTTCGTGTGATTAAACCGTACGTCAGCTAAAGTAAGGAAAAACCGATATGATTCGAAAAGCAGTCATTCCGGCAGCAGGATTGGGAACCCGTTTTTTGCCGGCGACGAAAGCTCAGCCAAAGGAAATGCTGCCTATTATTGACACACCGACCATTCAGTACGTCGTTCAAGAAGCCATCGATTCCGGAATTGACGACATTTTGATTATTTCCGGAAAAGGCAAGCGGGCCATCGAAGACCATTTCGACCGAAACTACGAATTGGAATCGCGCCTGAAAAGTAAATCCGACCGGCACCTGTACAACGAAGTACGGCGCATTTCGGACATGGCAAATATTCATTTCATTCGCCAAAAGGAATTGCGCGGCCTGGGAGATGCCATTTACCAAGCCAGACTGCACACGGGAGACGAGCCCTTTGCCGTTCTGTTGGGGGACACGATTTTGGATTCGGTGATTCCGGTAACCCAACAATTAATCGACATTTACGAACAATACCAAAGCACTATTATTGCGGTGGAAACGGTTCCCCCGGAGAAGGTTTCCCGCTACGGCATTGTGGGGGGTGAAAAAATCAGCGAGCGTATTTTGGAAGTGCACGATCTAATAGAAAAACCGGAGCCCGGGGAAAGCCCTTCCAATTTGGCCATTGCGGGGCGTTACATTTTACCCCCCGAAATTTTTCGCGCCATTGAAAAAACACAGCGCGGAAAGGGAAACGAAATTCAATTGACGGACGCCCTGCGAATCCTGCTGCAACACAGCCGAATTCTGTCGTACACCATCGAAGGGAAACGGTACGATATCGGAAACAAAATGGACTATTTAAAAACCATTGTGGAATTTGCCCTGAAACGGAAAGAATTTGCCAACCCCTTTCGGGAATTTTTGGAGAAAACCTTGACCGCAAACTCGTGAAACCTGCTCCGCGCACACAGCCGAACAAAAATGTGGAAGATTTGGAGCCGGAGCGGCTAAATCCAGCGCAGAAGCGCAGTTTGGGCGTGGCACTTCGTCTTTTGGAAGAACGGCTGGACGAAATCGAACCATTGTTGGCAGGAGGCACCGGCGGGGGGATTTTGGCTGTCGTTGAAAACGACCTCAATCCCGAACAAATCGCGGACGTGCGGCGTGTTTTCGCCCAAATACGAAAAACGATTGCGGTCGCCAGGCAAACATTCAATCTTCCCGTGGAACGGGAGAAGCTGTCCAATCTCCTGAAGGGCACCGTTAGCTATTTTGGGTCGATTTTAGCCGACAAAACGGCTCAAAAGATGATCCGCTACGGGGCGGTTTCGCCCGATTTAAGCCGTGACCTGGACCCGATTATTGAAACTTTTGACCAACTGTTGAACCGAGTGCGTAAGAGTGTGCACGCTCCGAATGAATAAAGGGGGACTTTTTGCTGCCGCACGAAATCCGAATTCGAATTGGTAAGACTTTCATTTTCAGCCCAACTCTTTGGCGTGAGCAGCTTTGTCACAACCAACTATTTTAGCGAGATTTAAAAAGGTGTCAAAAGAAGTAAAAGGGATTTCAGAGGCCGCTTCATTCGATTGTGTTGGGATGGGGCATTGTGCCTTCGATTACATTTGCCTGCTCGACCGCTACCCGGGAGAGAATGAAAAAACAGAGGCAATCGGCTATTCGGAACAGGGCGGTGGTCCCGTGGCCACGGCCATGGTGACGCTGGCCCGATTGGGCGCCAAAGTGGCCTTTGTAGGACGGGTGGGGGACGATCGAGAAGGACGGTTTGTCCGGGAAGAATTTCGCCGCGAAGGGGTGGACATTTCCGCTTTGCAAATAAGGGCTTCTGTGCGAACCCCTCAAGCGTTCGTCTGGGTGAATACGGAAAATGGTCACCGCAGCATCGTTTTAAATCGCACGCACTGGCAGCCGCCCAGGTGGGAGGAAATGAACACGGACGTTTTGGAGAACACGCCCTATTTGCATTTGGACGGCCGGTTTCCCGACTGGGAAATTCCCGCTGCACGATTTGTAAAATCCCGCGGCGGGAAAATTGTCGTTGACGTGGGAAGTGTGCGCGACGAAATGGAATCCCTTTTCGAAATAGTGGATTATTTTGTGGCGTCTGAAAATTTTCTGCGGCAATTTGCCCCGAAATCGTCCTTGAAAAAGGCCCTTGCGGCCATTCGCGCGCGGGGACCCTCCACGGTGGTGGTTACGTTAGGCGAAAAGGGCTCGGCCGGAATCGATTCCAGCGGCTTTTTTCACTTCCCGGCGTTTTCTGTTTCGGTGGTGGACACCACAGGAGCAGGGGATGTTTTCCACGGTGCTTTCATTTTTGGGTTGATTCGGGAGTGGAATCTGCCGAAAATTTTGGCCTTTTCCAACGCTGTGGCAGCCCTCAAATGTACGCGTCCCGGTGGTCGGGAGGGAATTCCCAATCTGGAAACTACTTTGCGATTTTTGCGTGAAAGAAACAGTGTGTTTTTTGAAAAAGAGGAAATACAAGAATAGAAAGAAAGCGGAGGTTCAGGAATGAAGCGTGTGGCGATTGTTTTGGCGGTTTTTGGGGTGCTGTTGGCGACGGTGTCTTTGCAGGCTCAGACGAAAAAGACGTACTACGTGAAACCCTTGCACGAAAACATTCGGCTGGCTCCGAAGGGCAAAATTTTGGGGCGCCTTAGCGCCGGAACGCGCCTTACCGTTCTGAAAACACAGGGCAATTGGGCCAAGGTAGAAATCACCGGCTGGATGTGGATGCCGTCCCTCACAACAGACCAGACCAAAGTGGCGGGTTTCAAATTGCACGCAGCGCACATTTTGGTAAGGGACCGCGCAACGGCAGAAAAGGTTTTGGCGGAGCTCAAAGCCGGTGCCAAGTTTGAAGATTTGGCCCGCAAATATTCCATCGATCCCAGCAAGGATAACGGCGGCGATTTGGGATATTTTCAACGCGGGGATTTGCTGCCGGAATTTGAAAACGCGGTCCTTCAATTGAAACCTGGTCAAATTTCCGGAATTGTGCACACGAAATTGGGTTACCACATTATTAAGCGCCTAAAATAAAATCGAGGACATTTTGGCCCCACGAAATCAGTGGCGCGTCAGAGGTCCTTCCTTTGGGAAAAAATGTTTGTGCCCCTGCCTGATTTCAGGGGCAATTTTTTTGCTCAGTAAAAAATCGGCGTTTCTTTCGACGGTACCAAGAGGGTGAAGATTAAAGGTCAAGATGTGACGAATTCTACCGAGAGATTTTTTCAATCGAACGAAAAAGAATCTCCTCCTTTTCCATGGAATCCCTTTCCGCTTCCGGCCCTCACGGTCTCTCAAATGGTTGAAGTGGATCGAGCCATGGTAGAGGATTTCGGGATTTCACTTTTGCAAATGATGGAGAATGCGGGACGTCATTTGGCTGAAGCGGCACGGCGACTCTTTTTGGGCGGTCAGGCCGCTGACAGAAATGTTTTGATTTTAGCTGGACGCGGCGGCAACGGCGGTGGGGCGCTTGTAGCGGCCAGAAATCTGGCAAACGCAGGCGCGAACGTGGTGGTCTGGCTTTCAGCACCGGAGGAAAAATTTTCAGGCGTTCCGGCACACCAAATGAAAATTCTTAAAAAAATGGGGGTTCCTCTGACGCACGAAGCGCCATCTGAAAAAATAGAAAAATTTGCTCTGCTTTTGGACGGCCTTGTCGGCTACAGTCTTAGAGGAGAGCTAACTGACCGGGCGAAAAAATACGTCGAGCTTGCCAATCAAACTGCCGTTCCGAAGCTTTCGCTGGATGTTCCCTCGGGACTCAACGCCACTACTGGCGCCGCTTCGGGTGCAGTGGTTCGCGCGGACGCCACCCTGACGCTGGCTTTACCCAAAACGGGACTGCTTGTTCCCGAAGCTCGCCGCTTTGTGGGAAAACTTTTCCTTGGCGACATTGGTGTGCCGCCTGCTCTTTACGCCAGGCGGCTTAATTTTGACCTGCGCCCTATTTTTTCCGCAAGTTCCATTCTCCGAATTTTTTAGTTCGGGATTCTTGTCGAAAGCCCAAGCGCCTTTCGGAAATCGGTGCCGCCGCACAGGAAGAATCTTTTCTCAGGTAGGGGGGGCTTTAGAAACGGACTTCGGTTTGGACATTTCGAGCGTTTTCGCCTGCCCGGTAAAAAGCTTTTCGAACGGAGTTTTGGGTAAAAAGGGTCAAAGAACGAAAAATATTAATTTCCAGAAACTTTTGATTTTTCTCTTGTTTCAATCAAAAAAAATTAGTAAAATTAAAATGTATTATTGGATGGAGATTTCATGTGAACATCTTCAGTTCCTTTTTAATAGATCAAAATCAATGCCCCATTTTCTGCAGAAGGGAGGTGATGGATATGCCGCTTGTCCTTCATCCCACGTAACCTCCCGAACGTCCGAATTTTGTCTACACAACGCGGAACGATCCCGGGTTAAAACGTCACGTTGACACGGCTGTGTGGGAGCCCTATTTTTCCGATTCATTTTTAGATCGATTTTTCGGTATCCCTGTTTTTGAGGAAGGAACACCCCATTCAGCCGGTCGTGGAGTTGTTGAAAAAGTCAGCGTTGAAATTACGAACATAAATTAATTTGGAGAGCAATCATGGGTTATCAAATAAAGAAAGTAGCCGTGTTGGGATCGGGCGTGATGGGTTCCCAAATTGCCGCCCATTTGGCAAATGCGGGAATTCCATCCTATCTATTGGACATTGTACCCAACGCATTAACGGACGAAGAAAAAGCCAAAGGGCTGACACTGGAAAGTCCGGAGGTTCGCAACAAATTGGCGGCCACAGGTTTAAAAAATGCACTGAAAGCAAAACCGGCCGCCTTTTTTGTGCCGGAATTGGCCGATTTGATTACGGTCGGAAATTTCGAGGACAACCTCGATTGGCTGACGGAAGTGGATTGGATTATTGAAGTGGTTGTGGAGCGACTGGACATTAAGCAATCGCTGATGAAGCGGGTGGCCGAACATTGGAAGCCGGGCACCATTGTGTCCTCGAACACTTCCGGTATTTCCATTGCCCAAATTGCGGAAGGAATGAGCCCGGAATTCAAAAAACATTTCCTTGGGACGCACTTTTTTAATCCACCGCGCTACATGCATTTGTTGGAAATTATTCCGACAAAGGACACGGACCCGGAGTTGGTTCACTTTATGGCGGAATTCGGGGAAAAGATTCTGGGCAAGGGAATTGTGTACTGCAACGACACCCCCAATTTCATCGCCAATCGAGTGGGCGTTTTCGGAATGATGTTTACCATTCACCAAATGTTGAAGGATGGCCTCACTATCGAAGAAGTAGATGCCATTACGGGGCCTGCCACGGGTAAACCCAAGAGTGCCACCTTCCGCACCGGGGATTTGGTCGGTATTGACACCTTGGTGCACGTGGCCGAAAACCTCTACGACGCGGCGCCAAACGATGAAATGCGAGAATATTTTAAGGTGCCGGAATTTATTAAGAAAATGGTAGAAAAGCGCTGGTTGGGTGACAAAACCGGCCAGGGCTTTTACAAGAAGGTCAAAACACCCGAAGGTAAAAAGGAAATTTTGGCACTGCGCCCCGAAAAAATGGAATATGAACCCCGCCAAAAAGCCAAGTACGGGGCGCTGGAAATGGCCAAGCAGATTGAGGACGTCCGAGAACGGATTAAAACCGTGGCCAATGCCAAGGACAAAGCGGGACAATTTTTCTGGGAAACTGCCAGCGCCATGCTGATTTACTCGGCCAACCGAATCCCCGAAATTACCGATTCCATTGTGCATGTGGACAACGCCATGAAATGGGGATTTAATTGGGAATTGGGTCCCTTTGAAACCTGGGATGCCTTAGGCGTTGCAGAATCCGTCAAACGCATGGAAGCTGAAGGCAAGGCCGTTCCTCAAAAGGTAAAGGACATGCTGGCCTCGGGAATTCAATCCTTCTACAAAAAAGAAAACGGCACATTGTATTATTACGATTTTGCCACGAAGGCGTACAAACCCGTCCGCTTTGACAAAGACGTGATTGTCCTTTCCCTGGAAAAAGACAAGGAAAACCGCATTATTAAATCCAATGCCGATGCCACCATGTACGACCTGGGGGACGGGATTGCGCTGGTGGAATTTCACACCAAAATGAATGCTCTTGGGGAAGGCATTTTGTCAATGGTCAGTTACGCAGTGAAAGAGGTCGAAAAGAATTACGAAGGACTGGTCATTGGCAACCAGAGGAAACATTTTTCCGCCGGAGCCAATTTAATGCTCATTTTAATGTTGGCTCAGGAAGAAGAATGGGATGAATTGGACCGCGCCGTGCGAATGTTCCAGAACGTCAACATGCAGGTGAAATATTCCGAAAAGCCTGTGGTGGTGGCTCCTTTTGGCATGACGTTGGGCGGCGGTTGCGAAATGACCCTCCACGCGCCAAAGGTGCAAGCGGCAGCGGAAACCTACATCGGCCTGGTCGAAGTGGGGGTGGGCGTAATCCCGGCCGGAGGTGGAACCAAAGAAATGACGTTGCGTACGGTGAAGCGTTTCAAGGGATTGCAAGATGTGGATCAGCTCCCGTTCATTCAAAATCTCTTCCAAATCATTGGAACAGCCAAAGTGGCTACCAGTGCCATGGAAGCCAAAAAGCTGGGCTTCCTCCGAGAATACGACAACATTTCCATGAATTTGGACCGCCAAATCGGGGATGCTAAAAATACTGCACTGGCCATGGCCATGCAAGGGTACAAAAAGCCGTTGCCCGAAAAGATCCTTGCTGTGGGTGAAGGCGTACTCTCCGCCATTTTGCTGGGTCTGGATCAAATGCGAGAGGCCGGGTACATTTCCGCCTACGATCAACACATCGGGGAAAAACTGGCCTACATTATGACGGGTGGCGATATTACTGCACCACAAGAATTGCCCGAGCAGTATTTCCTCGATTTGGAACGGGAGGCTTTTCTGAGTCTGTGCGGTGAAAAGAAAACTCAGGATCGGATTGCCTACATGTTAAAGTACGGCAAACCGCTGCGGAATTAATGAAATATTCTCCGGAATCCGCTCCGCGGACAAGGACGAAAAATGAAATTGAAAAAAGGAGAATAGACATGATAGATGCTGTGATTGTCACTGGTGTTCGAACGGCCGTCGGAAAAGCCAAAAAGGGGACGCTGAAAAATTTCCGTCCCGACGAAATGGCGGCCGCCGTGATTCAAGAGGCTCTGAAAAGAACACCCGGCTTGAAAGCCGAGGAAATTGACGATGTGCTCATGGGATGTGCCTTTCCGGAATCGGAACAGGGCATGAATGTGGCGCGCGTGGCGTTGTTTCGGGCAGGATTTCCCGTAACCGTGCCTGCCGCAACCGTTAACCGTTTCTGTTCCTCGGGACTTCAATCCATCGCAATGGGCGCCGAACATATTATGGCGGGAATGGCCGACGTTGTTTTTGCGGGCGGAACCGAAAGCATGAGCCTGGTGCCCATGACGGGCAACAAATTTCGGCCCAATCCTTACCTCAGCCGAAATTGGCCGGGGTCCTATTTGGCTATGGGGCTCACGGCTGAGCGCGTGGCTGAAAAATACCACATTTCCCGCGAAGAACAGGACCAATTTGCCTACGAAAGCAATATGAAAGCCGTCAAGGCGATTCAGGAGGGAAAATTCAAAGAAGAAATTGTCCCCCTGAAATTTGAGGAAAAACAGGTGGGTCCCAACGGAAAAATTGTCAAAAAAGAGGTCTATTTTGACACGGACGAGGGCCCCCGAGCCGACACGTCAGTGGAAATTATGGCCAAATTGCGCCCCGCTTTCAAAATCGGCGGGAGCGTCACGGCGGCCAATTCCTCCCAAATGAGTGACGGGGCCGCCGCCGTTGTGCTCATGTCCGGCAAAAAGGCCAAGGAATTGGGTCTGAAACCCATGGCTCGATTTGTCGGGTTTGCCGTTGGCGGTGTGGAACCTGAAATAATGGGCATGGGCCCCACGGCAGCCATCCCGAAGGTCCTGGAGAAAACCGGTTTGAGTTTGGACGACATAGACCTCATTGAGTTAAACGAGGCCTTCGCCTCGCAATCGCTGGCTGTCATCAAACAATTGGGACTAAACAAAGACAAAGTGAATGTGAACGGCGGTGCGATTGCCCTGGGTCACCCGTTGGGCTGCACGGGTGCCAAACTAACGGTGCAAATTTTGCACGAGATGAAACGGCGAAACGCCCGCTACGGTTTGGTAACCATGTGCATTGGCGGCGGTATGGGTGCCGCCGGGATTTTTGAGCGCATTGAATAGAAAAATCGCCCCCGTTTTGAAAAATCCGCGGGGGCTTTCGATTTTGAATTCTAAAAGATCAAGATGAGTCACTATTTCACGCTCTCACTTAAACATAGATTCGATTAAAGAAAGAGGTGCCAAATGGAAGAAGCAAAATTAGCCGAAAAATTTGTTCTCGGTGGCAGTTTTCTGTACGAGGACATTCCCGTTGAGGAAATGTTCACGCCGGAGGATTTTACCGACGAACACCGAATGATTGCCGAAACAACCGAGGATTTTGTCGATAATGAAGTCATGCCCAAGGCGGACGAAATTGAGAAAAAGGTGAAGGAACTGAGCGTTGGGTTGTTGCAAAAAGCCGGAGAAATCGGCCTGTTAGGCGTCGACGTTCCCGAAGAGTACGGCGGATTGGGTCTGGACAAAACCTCCAGCATGTTGGTTGCCGAGAAGGTGGGGAAAACCGGCTCCTGGGCGGTAACCTTCGGGGCTCACACAGGGATTGGAACCCTGCCCATTGTGTATTTCGGAACGCCGGAACAAAAAAAGAGATATCTGCCCAAATTTGTGACGGGCGAGTGGGTGTCCTCCTATTCACTAACCGAACCCGGCTCGGGGACCGATGCTCTTTCCGCAAAAACAACGGCTATTTTGTCCGAAGACGGCAAGTACTACATTTTGAATGGGACGAAAATGTGGTTGACCAACGGCGGCTGGGCCGATGTGTACATTACGTTTGGAAAAGTGGACGGCGATAAATTTACGGCATTTATTATTGAAAAAGGAACGGAAGGCGCTCAATTCGCCAAAGAAGAAGAGAAAATGGGCATCCACGGTTCGTCCACCGGTGAGTTGGTTTTGGACAACGCCAAAATTCCGGTTGAAAATGTGTTGGGCGAAATCGGGAAGGGCTACAAGGTTGCTCTGGACGTTCTCAACATCGGTCGGTTTAAATTGGGCGCCGAGGTGTTGGGCGCAATGAAAAAAATCACCACCGATGCGGCCAAATATGCCAAAGAACGCCACCAATTCGGGCAGCCCATTGCTAATTTCGGGCTCATTAAACATAAATTGGGTGAAATGGCCATTCGCACCTGGGTGACGGAATCGATGGTTTACCGCACGTCCGGGCTCATTGATTCCATTTTGGAGAGCGCCAAACCCGGCACCCCCAATTTCGAGGAAATCACCCTCCGCGGGATTGAGGAATACGCTGTGGAGTGCTCCATTAACAAGGTGTTTGCCAGCGAAGCCTTGGATTACGTGGTGGACGAAGGCGTGCAGATTTACGGCGGGTACGGATATTCGGAAGAATACCCGATGGCTCGCGCCTATCGCGATGCGCGAATTAACCGAATTTTCGAGGGCACCAACGAAATCAATCGTCTGCTCATTCCGGGTATGCTCATCCGCCGCGCCACCCGCGGGCAGCTTCCGCTTTTGCAAAAGGCCCAGGCCCTCATGGACGAAATTTTGGGGTTTTCCATGCCTGAAGAACCCGGCGAAGCATTCTTGTCGGAAGAAACCCGAATCCTGAAAAACGCCAAGAAAATCGCCCTGTTGATTTTGGGTGGCGCTGTTCAAAAATACATGGACAAAGTTCGTGACGAGCAGGAAATCCTGGGACACGTCGCCGATATTGCCATGGAGGTGTACGCCATGGAGAGTGCTTTGAATCGGGTCAAAAAAATGGCCAAAGCCAAGGGTGAAAATGCGGTGTCACTGTACGTCGATTTGGTACGCGCTTACGTGAACGACTCGCTGAATCGGGTAAATTTCTCGGCACAGCAGGCCATGCCTTTGATTGCCGAGGGTGACACCCTGCGCACGTATTTGACAATCTTGCGGCGCTACACCAAATACACTCCCATTAACACAGCCGCCATTCGGCGCCGATTGGCGGACCATTTGGTGGAAGCCGAAAAGTACAATTTGTAGAAATCGAGCGGGGGCTTCGGCCCCCGTTTTTGGTCTGCGACGCCTGGAGAGATCGGGGGGAAAATTGGCCAAAAACCGAACCCCTTGAAAAATAAAATCGGGTGGAAAACCTTTCGCTCCAAAAGTGGCCCGGAGCGGATTTTACTCCGAATTTTGGAGGAAAGGATTTTGCCTTTTCCCCCCGGCTATTTCGTTGGAAAAATCGGTTTGTGAACCCACCGGTTGAAAAGAAAAAAAACGGCGGAAACGGTTTTTTCTGTGAGCAAACCGTTTTTTGTGTCGGTATTTCGCCAACACATTTGAAGACCAGCCGAAAGGGGCGGGCAATTGTCCCCTGTTTTAAAAAGCAACCCCTCCGATTTTTCCTTTCCTCACAAATGAGGCTTGTAAAGTCCCCGCATTTTTAGTAAATTAAGAATCGAAAAGGGAAAAACTCCGGCTAAAAATCAGGCAGAACAATGGTCAAAATTACAAAACAAACGGGAAGAAAATAAGCGGCATGCCTCTTTTAAAAATAGAAAATTTGTCGTTTCAAGCCGGCAATCGGCCTATTTTGAATCATTTATCCCTGGAAATTTGGCACGGCGAAATTCACAGCATTTTGGGGCAAAACGGAACGGGCAAATCCACGCTGGCCTACGTGATTATGGGGTTGGCCGGATTTCAGCCGACGGAGGGGAAAATCTATTTTGAGGGCGAGGACATTACCGCCCTTTCGGCGGTGGAACGCGCCCGACGCGGCATTACTCTGGGGTGGCAGGAACCGGCGCGGTTTGAGGGCCTTCGGGTCAAGGAGTACCTGGAGATTTCGGCGCGCGGAAAAAATCATTTATCGGTTCGCGATTGCCTTGCCCAGGTGGGGCTCGACCCCCGCAAATATTTGAATCGTGCTGTGGACGAAACCCTGAGTGGCGGCGAACGCAAGCGCATTGAGCTGGCGTCCATTTTGGCCATGCAGCCCAAACTCGCGATTTTAGACGAACCGGATTCCGGCATTGACGCCCCCTCTATGGAAAATATTGTACGCGTCATTCGGAAAGTGGTCCAATTGAGAGGCGCTGTGCTGCTCATTACACACCACGATCAGGTGGCGGAAACGGCCGACCGTTCCTCTTTCCTCTGCGGAGGTAGAATTGTCAAAACCGGGCAGCCGGAGGAGATCGCCAAATTTTTTAAGTTACACTGCGAAGAATGTCCGCACATTAACCAGCCGGAAGAGGAGTTGCTGGCGCATGATTGATTATTCACAGGAATTTAAAGCCATTGTCGATGCCTACGAAAAAAGTGGGGGAGACGGAACACAACTTCTCGACAAAGCCTTCGCCAGCATGGTGGTGAGCGGGAACAAGGTTCTCGCCACTAATTCGATTCGGGGCGTGACGATTTTGGGTGAAGAAATAGATGGCGGCGTTCGGGCAAAAATTCTTGTGGAACCGGGCACGCACGTCCGTTTCCCCGTCCATTTGTGTTTTGGCGTGGTGCCTCAATCTGGCGTCCAACACATTGAAGCGGAATACATCATCGGCGACGGTGCATCCGTTTCCTTTCTGGCGCACTGTAGTTTTCCGAATGCCGTTGAGATTCGCCATCTCATGAACGCCAGTATTCGAATCGGTTCGGGCGCGTTTTTGTCTTATTCCGAAACCCATTTCCACGGCAGGGAGGGCGGCATTGAGGTAATTCCCAAGACCCACGTCGAAATCGGTGAAGGTGGACGATTTCGAACGGAATTCAAACTCGTCAACGGTCGTGTGGGGCGATTGGATCTCGATTACGTAGCGGACGTCGATTCCGGTGCCCTCTGCGAAATGGACACAAAAGTCTACGGGCGGGATCGAGATGACATTCGCGTGAAGGAGACCATTAATTTGAACGGTCGGGAAGCGCGAGGACTGGCGAAGAGCCGGATTGTGGTGTCGGATTCGGCTCAAAGCGAGGTTTTGGGAGAAGTGGCTGGCAACGGGCCTTACGCACGAGGGCACGTAGACTGCATGGAAATTATTCGCGGAACGGAGGCCAGAGCCAGTGCCGTGCCGAAATTGCTGGTGCTGGATGAAACGGCCAAATTAACCCACGAAGCCGCCATCGGCAGTGTGGACAAGAAACAGGTGGAAACTCTGGTGGCCCGTGGTTTGAGCGAAGAAGAAGCCGTGGATGTGATTGTAAAAGGGCTGCTAAAATAGGAAGGGAGGACGCGATGCGATCGAAATATCTCATGTTGCTTTTAGTTGGATTTCTCTTTTTTTCGGCTTGTTCCCAATCACCCCAAAAAAGCTACAAAATCATTCAAGACAAAAATGGCCGGGATGTAGCCGTCGGAGTGATTCCCACCAAAGATTTGTTGGCAAAGTTTCCGAAATTTTCTGCCGAATATGATCGCTTTGTTCCCGATTCTCAAGCCGTTCGGTTTTTGGCCGAATTCAAAAAGCCCGTTCGGGTGTTGGTTTTTCTCGGGACGTGGTGCCCGGACAGTCAGCGCGAAGTGCCCCGTTTTTTGAAGGCCATTTTCCAATCGGGAAACACGCAAACCATTCAGGTTAAGTTGATTGCCAGCGACCGCTCCAAAAGGGACAAGGCGCACTTATCTCAGAAATACAAAATTGAGCGCGTCCCCACTTTTGTGGTGCTGTACAAAGGGAAAGAAATTGGCCGGATTGTGGAACACCCCAAGACTTCGGTGGAAAAAGATTTTGTGGCGATCCTCCGGAAGATTTCGTAGGCGAAAATCAGGCGCGCACGTCGAGTTTGCGTCAACGTTTCAAGGAGATCGATTTTTTCCCGAAATAGACAAATTAAGGGCGAAGCAGGGAAACAAATCCAACTCGATGAGAGTGAAAGAAACAATCGGAGTCCAAAATGGTTTTTACCATTTCTTTTTTTATTGTTTATTATTTCCTAAAAATCTTTTTCCAAGGGGAAGGACGGGGGCAAAATCATTTTCCCCGAAAGGGCCCCTTTATTGCGGTTTTTAATCACAACAGCTACATGGATGTGCTGGCCATGTCGTTGGTCGTTTCCTTTCCGGCTCACGGAATGGGGAAAAAGGAGCTGTTTGACGTGCCGCTTTTGGGCTGGTGGCTTAAAAAAATTAATGTGCACCCTATTCTTCGTGACGCCGGGGATGAAGAGGGGTTCCGGTATTTTCTCAAGATTTTACATCAGGGCGGTCGCCTGTTTATTGCACCGGAGGGAACGCGCAAATGGGTGAACGGCCATCCGCCGCGTCCGAAAACGGGTTTTGTCCGGCTGGCCCAACTGGCCAGGTGTCCCGTGGTTCCGGTGGGCATTAGCAATACGCGCGATATTTTGCCGCCGGACAAGCTTCGCATTCGTTTCAAAAAGATTGTGGTGCAGGTGGGGGAACCGATCACATTGCCGCCGGTGGAAGTGAAACCGGAAAACTACGAAATTTTGCAGGAACAGGCCAAAATGGTCATGTCGGAGGTGTACAAGCTGGTTCTGACGCCGCCGAAAAGAAAAAAATATTAGATTTGTGCCGAATTTGGCTTTCTTTTGTTGCTTGTTTCATTTGATTGTTGTATTTTTATACAGATTTGAGGATGGGGAAAGCGCGTGGTGTACCATTGGGTTTGTTTTAGGCGGAAAGACCAAAACAGATTCCGAAAAAACGGAATACGGAAAATGTTTGGATTCCTTTTCCCTTAATCAGATTGAATACAAAAGTCGCGCAAATCAACCGTGGATCCAAAAGGGACTGTCTTGGGGTGAGTCATGCCGAATATTCCGGAAAAATTGATCCGAAGGCTGGCGGAGGCGGAGAAAGTTGTGGTCCTAACTGGTGCGGGCATTTCCGCCGAAAGCGGGGTCCCGACCTTTCGAGGGGACGACGGACTGTGGAAGAAATTCAGTCCGGAGGAACTGGCCAATTTTGACGCCTTTATGAAAAATCCCCAAATGGTGTGGGAATGGTACCAGTACCGGCGAAAAATCGTGGAGGAGGTACAGCCGAATCCCGGGCACGCGGCTTTAGTAGAGTTGGAAAAATGGGTACCCAGTTTGGTGGTAATCACGCAAAACGTGGACAATTTGCACCAGCGGGCGGGCAGCCGGCATGTAATCGAGCTGCACGGCAATATTTTGCGCAACCAGTGTTTGGAGTGCGGGAAAATTGTGACGGAGAAAGAATTGGATTTTTCGGACGGGGTACCCCGCTGCCCCCATTGCGGCGGGATGTTGCGCCCGGACGTGGTCTGGTTCGGAGAAATGCTTCCGGAAGAGGCGCTTCGGCAGGCCTACGAAGCCGCTGAAACCTGCGACGTGTTTTTCTCGGTGGGAACGTCAGCCGTGGTGTACCCGGCGGCTTCGCTGCCTGAAATAGCCTTTCAACACGGGGCGTTCGTGGTGGAAGTCAATCCCGAGCCCACACCGGTAACGGATTTTGCGCACATTGTTCTGCGCGGCAAATCGGGAGAGATTTTGCCGGAGCTTGTGGCAGAAATACGGAAATTGAAATCGGAAAATCAACAAATTCTATGAAAATCCTTTCGTTTAAAAATGTGACCAAACTTTTTGTCTTGCTTTTTCTCTTGTCTGCACTCCTGGCAGGATGTGGCGCCTATTTTAACACCTTTTACAATGCCAAAAAATCCTTTGAGGCGGGGGAGAAAAAGCGGCTCAAAATGCTTGAAGCCGAACGCAAACGCCAGACCTCCGTTCAAAATCGCGGGCGCCAGCGCCGTCGTTCCGCTCCCCGTATTCAGGAATTTACCAAAGCCATTGAAAAGGCATCCAAGGTTTTGGAGCTTTACCCGAAAAGCAAATACGTGGACGACGCCCTCATGATTATTGGGAAGTCGTTCTTCTACCAGCAAGAATATATTAAAGCCCAGCGGAAATTTAATGAATTGCTGACGGCTTTCCCGAACAGCCGATATGCCCCGGAAGCTCGCTTTCTTTTGGGCAAAACCCTTTTGGCTCTGGATCAATACGACAAGGCCGAAGAGCAATTTACCAATCTTCTTCTGGACAAAAAAAATAAAAAATTCTTCGCCGAAGCGCGACTCGAGTTGGGGGATATGTATTTTCAGCAAAAACTCTACGATCAGGCCGTCCAACAGTACGAGAAAACCATTAACAAAATCAAGGACAAAAATGTCCGTACCCGAGCTCAGATTCGCATTGGCGAGTGCTATTTGCAGCTTGGAAATTTCCGAAAGGCGGCTGCGGCTTTTCGGCGGGTGCGCAAATTTAAGCCCGGCGTGGAACTGCGTTACCAGGCCGAAATGAAGTACGCCTATTGCCTCCGAAAATTGGGGGAATTTTCCAAAGCCCTTGAGGTGTACAATCGCTTGTTGAAACTGACACTGACCGATTACGAAATCGGGACAGTACGTTTGCAAACCGCTCTGACCTACGAGGATATGAAAGACAAAAAAAACGCCTTGCGAACGTTCCACGATATTATTGACAATTACCCACGGACGGCAGCCGCAGCCGAAGCCTACTATTACCTCGGCCTCTACGAACTGAACCACAACCGTGATTTCGATATGGCTTTGGAGGATTTCCAGAAAGCGCAAAAGGAGTACCCGAACACCGATTTTAAGAAAGAAATTAAGCAGAAAATCACGGACATTAAACAACTCCACGAATTGGAAGACGTCATCTGGGCGCTTGAAGATGCCTACGAACGAAAAATCAACAATGTGTTCGACAATTCCGACACGCTGTTGGTTTTGGGGCGGTCGAAAGAATCCGCTGCCGACAGCGCGGCTCTCGACTCGGCGCTGGCCGTAGCGCGTCGGGATTCAGCTCGAGCGGACTCCCTGCGCAGATTGGGCCTTTTCCCTGCACAAACGGGGCGTTCTGATTCGGTTTTGACGCCGGAACAGCGGCGGGCAAAAGCGCGGCTGGATTCTCTTAAACAGGTACGACTGAAACGGCAGAAGGGATTGAAAATTCCTCAAAAACCGGAAGACATCCGCAAAATGCTCGTTCAAAAGGACATGCAATTGGCCGAGCTTTTTTTCTTCCAACTGGATATTCCCGATTCCGCCCTGCAAGAGTACCAGCGGCTCATTCTCAATTTTCCCGACAATCCCAGCGTCCCCAAAGCTCTGTTCACGATGGCGTACATTTACAAGAAGGATTTAGGAGACACGACCAAAGCCGATTCACTTTACCGAAAAATCATTCAGGAATTTCCCAAAACCGCCTTTGCTCAGGAATCGCGTAAAATTTTGCACTTACCGGCGGTTCAAAAGGCGGATTTGGCCGCCGAGAATTTATTTTTACAGGCGGAACAACTCAATTTTGACCAAAAAAAGCCCGGGAACGCTGTGAAACTCTACAAAGAGGTCTGGGAAAAATACCCCCATTCTCCCTACGCACCGAAAGCGCTGTACGCGGTTGCCTGGATCTACGAAAACGAACTTAACCAAGGGAAACAAGCCCTAAAGAGTTATCGGCTTTTAGCGGAAAAGTTTTCCAAAACGCCTTACGGCAGTCAGGCGGAAAAAATAATTTCAAAAGTGGAACAGGCCCAAAAGGCTTTGGCGGATTCTTCCAAAAGGAAAGCGCAGAAATTGGAGGCTGCCAAAAAGGCGGTCAGTGCCGACTCTTCCCGAAAATCGACTGTGCCGGACACTTCGTTGAGTCGAGGGCCCAATAATCGGCCTGCCATTAATGATTTGAATTCTTTTATTAAGACCAAAAAGAAAAAAATCGTGAAGAAGGGCGAGGCGGCAGCCAAAAAAGACACCACAAACGAAGCTCCTTAACGGGTGGAATAGAATCGGAATGGAACAAGAAAAAGCGCACGTGTGGGTGGAAAAATTCCCGGTTTTGGAATTAGATTGGTTGAATGAAACCTATTTCAAGGTGCGTTTGTTGGCGCCCGAGATTGCCGAAACAGCCGTTGCCGGACAGTTTGTGAATGTCCGCGTGACCGGTACTTTTGACCCCCTTTTGCGACGCCCGTTTAGCATTGCGCGACGGGACGCCGACGACGGCTGGATTGAATTGGTGGTAAAGGTTGTGGGAAAGGGAACCCAACTACTTGGCGAAGCAAGGCCCGGAGCCCTACTCGATGTGTTGGGCCCGCTGGGAAGAGGATTTGACCTCAGTTCCCTGGAAGGGGCGATTGTGCTCGGCGGGGGGATCGGCGTTGCGCCTCTTATTTTTTTGTCCTGGGAATTACAGGCGTTGGGGGTGGAGTCCCTGTTCATTCAAGGCTTTCGGGACAAAGACGACGTGTGCTGTTTGGACGATTTAAAAGCGTCTTCGGGGGAATTTATTTTGACGACAGACGACGGAAGCGCCGGTCGAGAGGGACTGGTGACCTCCCATTTGGAGAAAATTTTGGAAAATCGGCCCAAGAAAAAACGACACACCCTGTTTGCCTGCGGACCGGACGGGATGCTCCGAAAAGCGGCTCAAATCGCCGACCGCTTTGGAATGGACTGGCAATTTTCCTTTGAAACGCGCATGGCGTGCGGAATGGGGGCGTGTGTGGGGTGTGCCATTCCCACTTTTGACGGGGAGCACTACCGGCTGGTTTGCCAGGACGGGCCGGTTTTTAAAAAACACGAGGTGTTCGTCTGATGCCCGACCTTTCCGTCAAATTGGGGCCGCTGGTGCTAAAGAACCCGATTTTAACCGCATCGGGTACCTTCGGCTACGGAGAAGAATACCGGTCGTTTGTCCATTTGAATCGC
>CAZOHG010000018.1:0-58263 GCA_964579725.1 uncultured Deferribacteres bacterium | reverse complement strand
ATTGCTGCACGTTCACCTGAGTTTGCGTCTTGGGTACGACCACGGTTTGACCGCTCGAACACGGCCCGGGTTGAGAAATAATCGGGTTCGAGCTGACTTCTACGCTCAGGTTCCCGTGGGAAATAGCCACCTGAGTAATCGAAACATTTGCCCCCACCACAATGGTTCCGGTGCGTTCATTTACCACCACACGTGCCTCTTCGTCCGGCGTCACCTGCACTTCTTCCAAACTGGCCATAAACTGGACGATATTACCGGACGATTGCACCTCGGCAGGCAATTTTATTTGAATATGGCCCGCGTCCTTCGCCTTGGCAATGGGTTTTCCGAAAGCCTGGTTAATGGCTTGCGCCGTGCGAAAGGCCGTCGTAAAATCCGGCTGCCTGAGCGAAAGAAAAAGAGTTGAATCTGCTGAAAAGGAGGTTGCCAGATCCCTCTCCAAAATCCCGCCGTTGGGAATTCGCCCTACCAGAGCGTAATTTTGTCGGATTTTCTCGCCTCCATTGGTTTCGATATTGAAGCCGCCGATGGAAATGGCTCCTTGTGCGTGAGCGTAAACCTGACGATCTCCTCCAATGAGAGGTGTTAGAAGCAACGTTCCGCCCTCCAAGCTTTTGGCGTCACCCATTGACGAGACCTGAACGTCAAAAACATTGCCTTTTTTCAAAAACGGGGAGATTTCCGCCGTTACCATGACGGCGGCAACATTTTTCACCCGCATCGGCACATTGGACGGAAGCGTCAGCCCGAAATGTTTGACCATATTCCGCAAGGATTGGTTGGCCATGAGCGACCGTCTGGAATCGCCTGTGCCGTCCAAGCCGACCACTAATCCGTAGCCAATGACTTGCTTCTGAGAAATGCCTTCAATGCTGGCCATGTCCTTAATGCGCACGGCACCGTCCGCAGGCCAAACGGCAGCAACGAGTAGAATGATTGTTAGAATGCGTTTCATCAGAAAATCCAATTAATGATTTTGGTGACCCAGCCGGGCTTCTGAGCAGCATTGACCACTCCTTTGCCCTTGTAGGAAATTTGTGCATCGGCAATGTTGTAAGAATACACCACGTTGTCCGTGGTCACATCTTCCGGGCGAACCCAACCGGTTAAAATGGTAATTTGCTTGTCACCGTTAATTTCCACCACCTTTTTACCCTGAATTTTGAGGGTGCCGCTGGGACTTTTCCCCACAATTTTGGCGCTCATTTTCGCCTTCAATTGCCCGTGCTGTGTGGTTTCGCCCTTGCCCTCGAAGGAATTGCCGTATTTCAAATCGGCACCAAAAAGCGGCAGAAATTTCAGAGCACCTGTTCCCCCTCCGGAGGACAAGCCGGATTTATTGGAATTGTCCGTTTTAGAAGAAGCTGCGTTGCTGGCGGTGGAAAATTCCACAATGTAAATGGTGACGATGTCCCCCACCTGGTGGGCCTTAAAATCGGCAAAAAGCGACTGCCCAAAAGAAGGCTGAGCCAAAATTGCCCAGATCAAAAACAAAAAAGCCCCGATTAGACTGTTTCGTTTCATTTTGGTTCCTACAGCCTGACTTTGACGGTTTTTTCATCCACCACTTCGGCCCGCAGGCGCTTGCCGGAGGAAATGTTTTTAACGCGAATCGTGTCCCCCAGCCGCCCGTCTTGAAGAGCCTGACCCAAAGCGGTTACTTCCACGTTGTTCAAAATAATTTTGATTTTGACCACGTCTCCCCGTTTGACAACAGGTGGCAATTCCACCATTCCGGCAAAAATAATTTTTCCCTTTTGAATAATTTGTTTTGTGCGTTTCCCCAAAATAGGGGTTTCGCGGCGAAAAAAATGTCGATTTATTCGGGTGGTTTCAATCCGTTGAACTTCTAAATCCTGATCGGTGATTTTTTGGTGGCGATCCAACATGCGCTTGGCGACCACCACATTGTCGTACGTACGCACGCGAGCCACCGTACTAAATTCTTTGTACACCCCGTCCAGCGAATAGACCGTGACATCCAACATGTTGGCGCCGTTTTTCACAGGGCCGTACTTGCTGTTGATTTTCACATCCCAATCGTTGGCCCGAACCAAAATGTCCGTGGGAAAATTTTGACATTCGACCTGAATATCGTCGTGATTTTCTTTGTAATTGTCCAACACAAACATTTCAATTCGGTCTTTCAGGATTTTCGGATCCAACGTCACCATATTTCCTGTCTTGGACAAAATGACGTCGGCGTACCCACCGTTTCCCTTACTTTGGGCACACAAACCCGCTGGTAAAACCCACCCGATTACCACCAATGCAAAAACCCAACTTATCCACCGTTTCATCGCGTCACCCTTTTCTTACCGTTTTAAATTATTTGCCATGGTTAGCATTTCTTCAGAGGTTTTAATGGCTTTGGAATTAATTTCGTAAGCCCGTTGCGCCACGATCATATTGACCATTTCCTGAACCACATCCACATTGGACACCTCAATGTAGCCCTGCATGACGCGGCCAAAACCGTCGTTATCTGGGGAACCGTACTGGGGCTCACCCGAAGCGGCGGTTTCTTCGTAAAGATTGCGACCAATATTCTTCAATCCGGCGGGGTTCACAAATTTGGCCAATTCAATTTGCCCAACCACTTCGGGGTCGGTTTCCCCGACCACCTGAGCGCTCACCACACCCTCGGAATCAATGTTCACGCCCGTGGTATTTTCCGGAAGGGTAATATTCGGATCTAAAAAATAGCCATCCGAAGTGACCAATTGTCCGTCCGCCGAGAGCTTAAAGGTCCCGTCCCGCGTGTAGGCGATACGGCCGTCGGGCATTTGAACCTTAAAAAAGCCCTGACCGTCAATAGCTACGTCCAGAGGATTGTCCGTCGGCTGGACATCTCCCTGTGAGAAAATTTTGAGAACAGAAACCGGTTTGGTTCCGTGTCCCACCTGAATTTCGGAGGTGGGTTCAACGTTTCCGTTGGATGACGCCCCCGGATTCTGAATGTTCTGGTACAGCAAATCCTGAAATTCCACTTTGCTTTTCTTAAAACCGGTTGTGTTCAGGTTGGCCAAATTGTTGGCAATGACGTCAACCACCAATTCCTGAGCGTACATGCCAGTGGCTGCCGTTCGAAGAGACCGAATCATTGAAAAATCTCCCGCTTTTTATGTACACACCTTGACATTTTCTCAATTGGTTAAGGCATCTTTTTTTTATTGATTTGGTGAGAACGGTTCCCCTTCTCCTTCCGCCTAATACCGGGCCGTCTGATTAATCACCTTGTCCAGCGTGGCGTCCTGAGCGCGAATAGCTTTTTGTCCGGCTTCGAAGGCTTTACTAATGTCAATCATGCGTACCATTTCGCTAACGGCGTTAACATTGGACCCCTCCAAAAAACCTTGCTGAAGCACAAATTTTTCGGATTCCTCGGGACGTATGGTCGGTACGGTCAGCTCAAAAAGATTTTCGCCCGCCTTTTTCAGGGGAAGAGGCTTGGGAAAGGTGACAATTTGAAACCGATCCACTAAACTTCCGTTCTGGTATATGTCCCCGTTGGCCTTCACCTGAAAATCACCGGGCAAAAGCTGAATGGGCCCGCTTTCTCCCAAGACCAATTGTCCCGTGCTGGTCACCAATTGATTTTCCTCGTTCAGCTTAAAATTTCCGTCGCGGGTGTAGCGCTCACCTTGCGGAGTTTGAATCGTGAAAAAACCATCTCCGTCAATGGCAAAATCAGTTTTGACATTGGTGGGCAACAGTTCCCCTTGAGAAAAATTAATCAGGGTTTCCTCACTGTTGGCCACGTCGCTTTCTCCGCCGTGCAGGCTGTCCAACGAAAGACGCTCGTCCAGCAATCGCTTAAAATGGACGGCATCCTTTTTGTAGCCCGTCGTATTCAAATTGGCCAAATTGTTGGCCGCAATTTCTTGTTCCGTGTCTCGCGGAAAAAGTCCCGCTGCTGAAATGTACAAACCTCGAATCATGGCACTTTTCCTTTTTCTTCTCGCCTATTTTAAGGCAAGAGCTGTGCCACAGAAAATGGCCTTCTAAAATATTTTTATTTAACTGATTATTAAAGAATTAGAAAGAATCGAGAAATCTTCGAAAGAGATTCGGGCGGAAATTTTTTCCTTTTCAGAAAGAAGTGAAAGGTGCTTTTTTCCCATTCCGCTCTTTTTATTCCGATTTGTGAATGTCCAACATGCGGCTGTGTCCCACATATTTTTTGGAGACGGGTTTTTGGATTTCCCGCAGGCGTTGGGTAATGGAATAGATCCGGCGAGCGTTTTTTTCGATGCTCCGAATACGCTTGAGGGAAACGGCGTCAAACTTGTCTTCCTCCCGAAGCAAAAGCTGCGCGTTGCCCAAAATCGGAGCCAAGGGATTGTTAATTTCGTGATTGACGGCAATAGCCGTTTCGGAAAAAACAGCCAATTTTTCTTTCTCAAGGAGTTCACTTTGTAAGCGTTTAATTTCGGTCAGATCGGTCGCTACAAGAAGATAGCCGACAAATTCACCGGTGTCGTCTTTCATGGCCGTAATGGTCACAAAAACGGGAATTTTTTGCCCGTTTAGGCAGCGAAAGGAGGCCTCAAGCCGTACCTCTTCTGTGGCAGATTGAGCGAGAATTGGCGAAAGTTCTTTTCCTTCTTCCAACTCCAAAATTTCTTCCAACTTTTTGCCCATGACTTCTTTTTGATTAAAATCCAGGGGATTCTGAGACGGCTCTTTGAAATAAATGATCTCCTGCTCTTTACCGACAATCAAAATGGCATCCGGGATGGCATTGACCAATTGGTCGAGGAAATCCTTGGCCTTTTTCGTCACGCGGTACAGGCTGCGATGTTGGGCAAATTCCTGCGCCCGTTCCAATGTGGACTCAATGACCTCCAAAAGTTCGTGCATGCCAAACGGCTTGGTCAGGTAGCCGTACAGACCTTTTTGCAAGAGCCCCTGCTTTTCTTGAAGGCCCCCTTTTTTGGCTGTCAACATGAGAATGGGAATATTTTGCAAGTCCCGAAAGCGGTCGTCCGTTACAAAAATCTCCAAAACCTCGGGACCGCTCATTTTGGGCATCATATAATCCAAAATGACCAAATCGGGGTGTTCGGCAAGTATTTTTTCCAAACCTTCCTCGCCGCTGTAAGCGGAAATCAACCCGAAATTGTTCTGATTCAGAATGATCTTCATCATCATGTGAATTTCGGGGCTGTCGTCAATAAGGAGTATTTTTTTATTTTGTCCCATTCAAGCATCCACCTTAAAATAGGATTCGAGAAATTTGGTCAAACGATCCAGACTCTGATTGGAGTAAAAATTGGGGGTTAAATGACCCAAATTAACCACACCCAGGCTACGCCCGTCGCGCAGAATGGGCGCACACATGAACGATTTAATTGGATTGCTGCGGAATCGCTGTCCACGGTGCACGTATCGCAACACCACCGGACGCTGGTACTTGGCGACCCACGCCGCCAAACCGTTTCCGTTTTCAAACTGAACCCCCTCAATAAGATTAAATCCGTGTTCGCGAATGGCAATTTCCTCAAGTGTGCCGTCTTCGCGAATCCAGTAGATGGAAATCCACTGAAATCCAATTTGTTGGCGAATTTCGTCCACCAACTCGTCGACAAAAGAATCCATTAAAATGGGGGAACTCAACACGTTGACGGAGTTCCACACGGCTTCGTTGCTTTCTCTCTCAAATGGCATGACTTTCCTCTCCCTATTTTTGCCGCTTGCAGGCATCAAAAATCCCGGAATTCTTGTGACCCGTTCAGCTTTTGCCAGGCCGCCGACATTTCCCTGAGCGTAGAAGTTGCGCCGATTAATGAAAGGACAAAACGGCCTGTTCCGTTGAGGGGTACGCCTCAAAGAAATTGATTAGCCGGGTCAATTTAAAAATGCGCTCTACATTTCCCGTGAGATTAGCCAGTTTCAACGTCCCTTGCTGTCTTCGGATTTCCTTGAGACTGGACACCAAAACACCGAGCGCAGAGCTGTCCATGTAGCTGACACGGCTCATGTCTGCTACAATTTTGACATTTCCCTCTTGAAAAATTCGGCTAATGACGTTTTGTAGTTCCGGAATATTGGAGGCATCAATCTCCCCGGAGGGGGCGAAAACGACCACATCCCCCTGTTTTTGCACATCATATTCCATATTCATTCTCCATTTTACTTACGTGATTTTTCTTCATAATAATTTCATTTCCATTTTTCACACCATCATTGTAACGAACTTCGTCCATTAATTCCCCGACCAAAAAAATTCCCAGTCCGCTTCCTTCTATTTCTTCCAAATTGCGGGATTGAAACAAAGACGGGTCTTTCTTCGGGGCAAAATCCCGAACCCGTATTTCCAGACCGTCCGCTTGATTTTCCACCGAAATGACAATCTTTTGCTCCAAATCCCAGTGGTAATCGTGCTCCATGATGTTGGCACAGATTTCGTTCACCGAAAGATTAATGTCGTAAATTTCGTTGGAACTCATGCCGTAGGCCAACCCGAATTCAGAAATACAGGCGCGCACCACCTTCAACAATTCGGGGGAACCGCCGATTTCCAATTTGAACGAGAGCGTTTTGCCGCTATTTTCTCCGGAATATTTCACGCGACGGTCTCCTTCCGAACAGGGCTTTGGTTGTGAACAATCTTCTCCCTTTTTTGCGTTCTGGAATAGACGGAATACACAAACGCTAAAATCCGTGCGACGGGCTCGTAGATTTCCAATGGAATTTCCGCTCCCAGTTCCAATGCGTACAACATGCCAAAAAGCAATTTATCCTCCAAAATCGGAATCCCGTGTTTTTTTGCCTCCAAGAGAATTTTCTCCGCCAAATGGCCCATTCCTTTGGCCACAACCCGCGGTGCCCCTTCTTCGGCCGGGTTGTAGGCCAGAGCCGCAGCCCCCTTTCTTCCGGGGGCACTTTCTTGCCGGTGTTCACTGTTGAACATAAATACCCTCAATAATCGGGTCGATTTTGTCGTACTGAATAATGCGATTAATGTAACTCTGGCGCAATTTTTCTCCCTTGGGAGCCAAAAGAACCCCCTTGGCCGTGTAAACGTCACGGGTCAGGAGCATGCCCTCTTTTAATTCGTTCACATGGACCTTGCGCTCACTGGCTTTTTTTTCTTCTTCACTCAATTCTCCGAGATAATCGACAAAATGGTCCACGACCTTTTCCTCGAAAAGGACGTTCCGGTTCCCAACCAAATAGTGAACGGCTTCCTTCTCAATGCTTTTTCGGTATGTCCCCTGATGAAAAATCAGATTGTCAAACGTATTGGGAACCGCTACAATTCGAGCGCCAAGCGGAATGTCCTCGCCACGCAGTTTGTCCGGAAAACCGGTTCCGTTCAGCATTTCATGATGGTGCCGGACGATCAGGCTCACCGTTTCCAAACTTTTAATGGTCACCAAAGTTGTCTGCCCGATAATCGGATGGGTTTGGTAAATCAACATCTCATTTTTGGTCATTTGCGCGGGGACTTTCTGAAGAATAGGATCGGGAATTCCGATTTTCCCGATGTCGTGGAGCATGCCCGCCATTTCCACCCATTTGACTTCCTGTTCCGAAAGCCCCATTTGTTGCGCAATAAATCGGGAGGCGTTGGCCACACGCTTGGAATGGCTTCCCACGTAAAAATCCCGGCGTTCCAATAAACCCGAAAAGGCTTCGATGGTTTCAAAAATAGAGTCTTCCAATTCCTGATTGACTTTTTGGAGGGATTTGTTTTTCTCCAACAACTCTTTGTTTTTTCTAAGAACCTCTTCCTCCAGATCTTCCGTCAATTTTTTAAGCATTTTATTTTGTTTCACAATCAGGTTCCGCAGGCGTTTGTTTTCTTGCTGCAAATCGTACTTCTGCACCGCCTCCCGAATAATCTGACGGAATTCATCTTCTTTCCAGGGTTTGGTAATGTACCGGTACACTTCGCCGTCGTTAATGGCCGCCATGGTTGCCTTAATGTCAGCGTAACCCGTCAAAATCATTCGGATGGCTTCGGGTGAAATCTGCTTAACCCGCTTCAGGAATTCTGAGCCGGTCATGTAAGGCATGCGCTGGTCGGACACCACCACGGCCACATTGTGATCTCGCAAAATTTCCAGTCCCTCGGTTCCGCTGGTTGCCGTCAAGATTTCGTAATTGTCTTTCCGAAAAATTCGCCGCAGCGTTCTTAGAATATTTTCTTCGTCATCCACAAACAATATTTTATGGGAGGTCATGGTTTTCTCCAATTACATCTCTATAAAAATAGCTGTGGCGCCGCGCACAACAAAATCGTCTTGCACCAGAGCCGATTTCACTGTAAATGTACGGTTTTTGTATGGGTACTTTTCCCGGGAACCCGGACGACCGCTGGAAATGGTTTCCATAATCATTTCCGCAATTTCAGAGGAAAAGACCTCCTCAATTTTTTGACCGATCGGATTGGCAGATTCGTCCTGAAACAATTTGCCCGCATATTGGTTCATGTAAACAATAAAACCTTCGGTGGCGATGGCAAAAACAGCGATCGGCAGATTGTCCAAAATTTGGTGGGACAATTCCAGCGCTTGATTTTTAATAATGATTTCCCGAGTGCGCTCGTCCAAAATTAGTTCCAATTGCTGATTCATTTCTCTCAGCTTGCTGAGCTGGTTTTCCACCTGCTGATTAAGTTGGCGATTTTTCTGTACCAATTCCCAATGTTCCAATGCCAGGCTGATTTCTTGCCGCAGTTGCAGTTCCCCCCACGGCTTGGAAAGAATTTTAAAAATTCCCGCCTGATTAACTGCCTTGACCACCATGTCAATGGACGCATACCCGCTCAGAAGCATTCGAATGGCATTCGGCTGAATTTGCTTGGCTTTCTTTAGAAATTCCACGCCGTTCATCTCGGGCATTCGAAAGTCGGCAATAATCAGTTGAACCTTGAGCCCTTTCAAAATTTCCAGACCTTTTTGCCCGGAATTAGCCGTAAAAACGTTGTAGTGTTCTTTTCGTAAAGCCCGTTCCAACGCCCGAAGAACATTCACCTCGTCGTCCACGCAAAGAACGTTGTATTTTTTCTCCTTGGGTTGCAAAGGTTTTATGGCAGCTTGCTGCATGTTACGCGACCTCCGGTTCCTCTTCGGGAACACCTTCTAACGGCAGACGGATAGTGAAACAGGTTCCTTTTCCCACTTCACTTTCCACCTCGATCTGCCCGTTGTGTTTTTTAATAATGTTGTACGCTGTGCTAAGTCCGAGTCCGGTGCCCTTTCCGACGTCTTTGGTGGTGAAAAAAGGGTCGAATATTTTGCCGCGGATTTCCTTGGGAATACCGGCTCCGTTGTCGGCAATTTGAATCACAACGTGTTTGTCCGTTGCAAAGGTTTTGATTTTAATCAGGCCGTCTTTGTCGATCGCCTGGGCGGCATTGACCAGTAAATTCATAAAAACCTGATTGAGTTGCATGGGAAAACAGCGAATTTCGGGAACGTCACCGTACTCTTTTTGCACTTTGGCCTTGTATTTTATTTCATTCCAAACAATGTTGAGGGTGCTTTCCAGCCCTTCGTTTACATTAAAGAATTTCACTTCGGCCTGGTCAATGTGGGAAAAATCCTTCAAATCCTGCACAATGACCTTCACGCGTTCGGAACCGTCCATTGACTCGCGGACAACCTTCTCAAAATCTTCCAAAATAAAACTCAAGTCGATTTCCTTTTCAACGGCCAAAAGCTCCCGAAGATTTTTCGCCACCGCTGCTTTGTTACCTTGCGCAATGGCCTTTTTTAAGGATTTGTACTTTTCAAAAAATTTCATGAGATCGGCAATGTAATCCTGCAAAACCGAAAGATTGGAATGAATGAATCCAATCGGATTGTTGATTTCATGTGCCACTCCAGCGGCCAATTGACCAATAGACGCCATTTTCTCCTGCTGAAGCAATTGAGCCTGGGCTTCCTTAATTTCACGGTTCGCCTTTTTCAAATTCTCCATTGTGCGTTGCAGCTCGCGATTCAACTGCGTGAGTCGGTTGTTGCTCTCTTTCAACTCGCGCTGCAATTGTCGAATCCGAATGCTGGCGCGCACTTTAGCCAATAATTCGTCATTGTTCACGGGCTTGCTGAGAAAATCGTCCGCCCCAATGTCCAGAAGTTTGACCTTTTCTGAGACATCCGACTTCGATGTCAAAATCAAAAAATAAATATCTCGCGTTTTCGGATTGGCCTTGACCCGCTTGCAGAGCTCAATACCGTTCATGACGGGCATCATTAAATCCGACACAATCAGGTCGGGTTTGTTCGTTTCCAAAACTTCCAGCGCTTTTTCGCCATTCATGGCGGTTAGCACCTGGTATCCCTGTTTACCGAGCACCATCCGAATAAAGTTTAGAAAGAAACCGTCGTCATCCACCAGTAAAATGGAATAGGCGCTATTGGAATTTTTTGCTGTTTCCGCCATGGTTCTTCCCAACAATCTATTCTTGAAAAGGTTTTGCCGTTTTATTTTCCCCATTCCCTCTGAGGAGATTTTTGACCTCCCGACGCAGAGCCGCTATGTCCCACGGCTTGAAAATCACACGGTCAATAAGCTCTTCTTGATTTTCAACCATAGCTTCCGAGGGGTCAAAATACCCCGTGGTCAAGATGGCTTTTACATCGGGATGAAACGCCTTGGCCGTTTGAATTACCTCCAACCCGGAAGCGTCGGGCAGTTTCAAATCGCACAAAATCAGATGAACCTGAGAAGTTTGCAGCAATTTCACTGCTTTTTCACCCGTTTCCGCGGTCAGGATGGAAAAATCTTCCGACCGAAATATATCCAGAAGAATGTCCAAAATTTCCGGTTCGTCGTCTACAAAAATAAGGGTCTCTTGTTTGTTTGCCATTTTTACACCCGAAGATTTAATCGTTGTCGTTCCGAATTTTCCCGCGTCCGTTCAAATAAATGGGACTCCGACCGGTGAAGAATTTGCACCGCTTCGGAGCGGTTTTCTTCCTCTAAAAACCATTGAAACAATTCCTTGGAATGCGCCAAAAGATTTTCATAGAAAACCGGGTCCGTCGCGTACAATTTGTAAAAGTTCTGCTCGGCCGCCCGAAACACCTTAAGAAGCAGAAAGCCGCCCTTTTCCGTTTCTAAAACCAATTGAAATCGCAGCACTCCTTCGGGCTCTTTTTCTGTTTGTTTCTCGTCTCGAGTGAAATCATAAATTTCCAGTCGACCGGTTTTCCCGAAAAGTTCGTTTGGGAGGGGCACGCCCGTGTAGCGAAAATCCGGCACGGGAATATTTTGCTCACTCTCAACCGATCGGCCGTTCACCGTAAGTAGCTTCAACTCAATTCGGCCCTGACGGCGTTTAACGCGGGTCGTAACAAAATCCCCCACTTGAAGAGGTACTGTGGCTTCCGCGACGAGATTCATGCCCTGCGTGCGCAACACAAACAGTCCCTTGTTTAATTGCTGCAAAATCCGTCCTTGAACAATTTTTTCGGGAGCAAACGCCTCCCGAATTTCCGAAAATGAAACCGGTTTTATCTGAAACCGAATTAGATTTTTGAGAGCGGAAATCATCTGTCGTCGTCACCGAAAGTCAACCGTAGACCAGGCCGTTGGGCCAAATCAATTTTTTCGCCCGCCAAACTTAAAGCCAATTGCAACTCCCCCTTTCCTACCCCCAATTTTTGGGCGATTTCATCGTAGGTGTACCCACGCGACGCGAATTTCCGAGCTTTTCGGACCAATTCCGACTCGCTGTAGGTATTTCGAAGCAGGGGCTCTTCTCGCCAATTTAATCCGTGTGAAGCGCCTTGTTGGGCTGATTTTTTTGTGGCTTTTGGCTTGAGGGGTTGAAACGGCCGCTCTTTTTCCGGCTCCATTAGCCGCCCGGCCTCCTCAACCTGCCGCAATACGCGCTGCTGCTGAAGCTGAAAGGCTTCCAAATTCTTTTCAAAACTGACGCCCGGCAATTTTTTCGCACGTTTGGGACGCCGACTGAGAAAAAATGCAAACGGCAAAGTGGCTGCCGTGGCCACAATAGACAGAAACAACAAAAGCTGTCCCAACGGGGCTCCCCGCCCGGTTTTTGCCTCCGAAGTAATCGCTGACACCTGCGCTTTCTTTGTTTTCGTCTTGGTCTCCGAAAAGTTAGATGCCGCCAAATTCCGCCGTTTGGGCGATTGCTCCCCAGCCGTTGGGGCACCAATTTTTTTTGAAATCTGCTCCGCCACCTTCGGTTTTTCTACCACAACCGACGTTTGTACATTTCGGTTTTGGTGTTCCGATTCTTTTGCCCGAATGAAAGTTAGAAGCTGCCCCGCCTGTGTTCGAAAAGAAGACTGCTTTTTAGCTTCTTCCAGATTGTAGCGAGCCGCCCGCCAATCGCCCAGGGCAAACCGTGCCTTGCCGGCCCAAAAATAGGCGGCTGCGTCTCCCGGCTGCGCGTGCAATGCCCGCCGCAAATAAACCAGTGCTCTCCGGTATTTTTTTTGTTTAACCAGCAGCACGCCACGGTGTAAATTGGCCTTGTAGGCGGTGGGCAGTGTGGTTTTCCGAATTCGGATTTGCAAAAGATGAGGCTTCTGGGTCACGGCCACCCGCGAAGCGTTGATTCCTTTGAACAGAATAAAAATTGAGGTGTCGTTAATTTGGGCGACATTTGGGTGCAGGCTGCACTTTTTGACGGTTTGAATTAAATCCTGTGAAAATTCAGGGTTAAATGCGGCACCCAAAATCTTAACCAAAACGGCGTGGGTTTTGGGGAAATATTCCTTTTGCACGTGTACCGGAGCGGTCATCCGAAAATCCAAACGGTCACTCGTCTTTTGTGGCTGGTACGTCACCTTTGTAATAATTGAGAATTGTCCGAAAGCGGGCGCGAAACTGCCCAGCCAGATTGTGGCCAAAAGGAGTCCCCAAAACCGTGGTCGAATGCCCTGTTTCATTTTATTCTTCCTCCGATTTCGTCTTAATTTGAATCCGAAATTCGGCACCGCCGCCATCGCGGGTTCCCACTTCAATGCGGCCTCCGTGACGTTCCACAATCTTTTTCACAATGGAAAGCCCCAGTCCTGTGCCGCCTTTCCCAATTTTGGTCGTAAAAAAGGAATGAAAAATCTTTTCCTTCAATTCCTCCGGAATGCCAGGGCCGTCGTCCGAAAAGGTAATGGTCAACATTCCGCCGTTCTGGCGGGTTCGAATAAAAATGGTGCCTCCTCGCCCCACGGCTTGCTGTGCGTTCACAATCAGATTTACAAAAACCTGCTGCCACTGGTTGGTATTTCCGACAAATCGCCGAGCTTTGGTATCCAAATCCAATTCTACTCGAATGCCTTCCACCTCCAAATTGTGGTGGGTCAAATCCAGAGATTTTTGAATGACCTCGTTAATCGACACGATTTCGTTATTTTTAAAGTCATTTTCCTTGCGTGAAAAGCTGAGCAAATCCCGCACAATTTGCGACACACGCTTGGCTTCGCGCTCCACAATCCCCAATTTGTTTCGCATTTCTTCCGCCAAGCCGTGGTTCATTTTCAAGATTTGAATCCGCCCCAAAATGGTGGTCATAGGGTTGTTGATTTCGTGCGCCACGCCCCCCACCAATTCCCCCAGGGCAATCAGTTTGCCCGATTGGAGCATTTGGCTTTCGATTTCACCGTTCACTCGCGCCATTTCATTCAGGCGGCTTTGAAAACGAAGGGCACTCAAAACACCGGCCAAACTCGCCTGAAGAAGCTGCAACACCACGGTTTTCTCGTGAATGGTTTCTTCGCGCAACCGGCGACTGACCACGGTGAGAAATCCCAGCGGTGTTCCCAAAATGCTCAGCGGAAAGAGAATAAGAGTTTTGCCGAAGAATTTTTGGAAGCCGAGGTGCAACTCTTGTTCCGGCTTCACAAAAAGCAGACGATTCTCGCGCAAACACCACTCCAAAATGCCTTCTTCTTTTTGAAAGGTCAAAATAGGCTCTAAGGCCTCCGTACCTGAAAACGGCGTGAAGTCGCCCGAATCGGCATTCCACAGGTAAAATCCGACCTGTGCGGCCGGCAAAATTCGGCGCACCCCCTGCTCCGCCAGCCGAAAAAAATCCTGCTCAGTTGTCACCGATTGTAGATCGTTGAAAAATTTTTGGGGGAAATATTTTCGAAGGGCGGTGGTATTTTCTGTGCTTTCTGTCCGCCTGTTGACCCATTTATTCACGTGCGCCGTTTTGGAAATGGATGACATGGTCATATGTTTGGTCTCTCTCGCTTTACTTTTTTTCGTCTACATTCTCGCCGCTTTTACCCGTGCCGGCGGGTCGCCCAATTGGAAAAAGCTCTGCCTGGCATTCGGAAGGTCGATTGTACCGAACAGGCTGTACTCCCGCTCCAGGCGCCGTAGAAAATAGGTTTCGTACTCACGTAGTGCCTCGGAGCTCGATAACAGGCTTGCCGGAAAATTCAAAATCTCCAGTGCCTCTCTCTTCAACCGCGGGCGTGACAAATCTCCAGAAAAGCCAAACCGCCGCCGCCGAATGAGAAAATCGGAAAAGTGCACCACTGCAGCCAGTTCGGCTTTTCGGGGAGCGGCACCCGGTTCGTGGTGGTAGCGCACTCCCTGAATTAAATTCCCCGGCAGATTCCAGCGTTCGGACAGCCACGCTCCCACTTCGGCGTGCGTAACCCCTTTCAACCCCTTTTTCTCCATATAATACATCGGCTCCCGACTCTGAAAACTCAAGCGGTAAATCCTGTAAAACTCTTCCGGAAAATACTGACTAAGAATCAATTTCCCCAGATCGTGAATCAGTCCCGCTACAAAGGCTTCCCCAGCCAGGGGCAGTTTCACGTCGCGAGCCAACAAGCGACTGGCCACCGCGGTGCCCAGTGTGTGCTGCCAGAAGAGAGAGAAATCAAACCGAAGGCCTTCTTTGAAGTGAGAAAATCGGTCAATAATGGAAACGCTGAGCAGCATATTTTTGAGCGTTTCAAAGCCAAGAATTACAATGGCCAGGGGAATGGTGCGAATTTGCCGAGGAAACCCGTAATAGGCCGAATTGGCTAATTTGAGCACCTGCGCCGTCAGCACCTGGTCACCCGAAATCATTTGTCCGAGTTGACGGGCGGAGGTTCCCGGCTTGTCGATTAAATCAATTAATTGCGCCACCGTGGTCGGCAATGTGGGCAACCGGTAAATGTGATTCACCAAACTCTTTATTTTTCTCGGTGTCAAACTTTCGGTCACACGTTCCTCAAATCTTAATGTCAATTTTGTGGTGAAAAACCAACGGCAGGGGCGCTTCTGCGTCATCTCCCGAAATCAAGTCCACGTGAGTAACGCCGTCTTTTTGCTTTCTTTTTTCCCGCTTTTCCCGTCGTTTTTCCCGTTCCCGCACCTTTTCCGTTTCCTTTGAATTTTGCGTCTTCCGCAATTTTTCCTGTGCTTGGACATTCAAATCGTGGGTAAACCGCTCATGTGCCACTTGTTCGGATGCCTGCTGCATGGTTTGGATCTTTTCAATGTAGCTGATTTTGGACAGGTTGTCCTGAATATCGATGGGCCGTACCATGTGGCCTCCTTTGCCGCCCCGGGCGGCTCCTTTTTAAACATGATTTTTTAATCGCAATTTCAGGCGATTAATGGCTTTTGTGTGAATTTGCGAAACCCGAGATTCGGAAATATTCAAAATAACCCCGATTTCCTTCAGTGTTAGTTCTTCGTAGTAATAGAGCGAAATGACC
The DNA here is from genome assembly GCA_964579725.1 of uncultured Deferribacteres bacterium. Taxonomy (GTDB): domain Bacteria; phylum Zhuqueibacterota; class JdFR-76; order JdFR-76; family BMS3Abin05; genus CAZOHG01. The sequence continues at coordinate 42,604 of CAZOHG010000018.1, read as the reverse complement.
ATGCGCTCATTTTCGGGAAGATCATTAATGGCATCAATGAGAACCTGTTTGGTTTCTTCATCAATCAGTTGCCCCTCGGGATTTTCCGATTTGGCATTGCGAACCAAATCGTACATGGTGCCGTTTTTATCTTCACCGTCCGAAAATTCCCTGTCCAGCGACAACAAGCCGTTGCCCATGGCGACTTTTCCCATCAGGACTTCGTATTCTTCTATTGTGAGCCCCATTTGTTCAGCCACCGCGGCGGGATCGGCCTTTTTGCCGGTTCGCGCCTCCACTTCCTCAATGGCTTTTTCCAATTGGCGGGCTTTGCTTCGCACCGAACGGGGAACCCAATCCAACGAGCGCAATTCGTCCAAAATAGCACCACGAATCCGCGGCACGACAAAGGTTTCGAATTTCACCCCCAATTTGGGGTTGTACCGGTCAATGGCCGAAATGAGTCCCATGATGCCGGCGCTTTCCAGATCGTCGAAATTGACCGAGCTGGGCAGGGAAACGATCATTTTACCCACCACAAATTTGACCACAGGCAAATAGTGCACCAGGAGCTGCTCTTTTAGCTGGTTGTCTTTCGTCTGCACATATTGAATCCACAACCTCTGGATGTCCATTTCTTCTTTGTAGGATTCCTGTGCCTTTTTAGCAATAAAGCTGACGGGCATTAAGACCTCCGTTTTATCTGCGTCATACTTTTATTTCCAACACGGTACATTCAGCCCTAATTTTTCCTTGAATCCACCGCGTACATCAGTTCGTTTTTGGGGTTAGTCAGTTCTTTCACAATATGTTGCAATTGTCTCGAGAATTTCGACCGCGGGTATTGAATGAGCTGGGGCACCTGCGACATCGAGGATTTTCGCACATTGTCGTCAAAAGGAAGAGCCCCCAGATAGCGGACGTCGCGCCCCAGGAATTTCTCCGTGATCTGGTTGAATTTCTCGTAGCTTTCCATACCCTCTTTTTCACTCTTCACGAAATTAAAAAGCATTCGGACCGGAAGGGCGGGCATGAAAAAGGTCAAGACTTTCACAATGGCGTAGGCATCTCCGATGGCTGCCGGTTCCGGGGTGGTGACCAGAAACACATCGTCGGCAGAGAAGATTTCGCCCACCACCATGGACGAGATTCCCGAGGCGGTGTCAATTAAGATGACGTCAAAAAAGGCGTCCAATTCTTCAAATTCACGCCGCATGTGATCCAAAAAGCGGTGCTCCTGATCCAACAAATCCATGGAACCCAACCCCGAAGGCAAAATAAACAGGTTGTTCCGAAACGGGTAAATGATTTCCATGAGCCGCCTTTTACCTTCCAGCACGCTGGAATAGTGAAATTCCGGCGCGGTACCCGTCAAAATAGGCACATCGGACAGGTTCAAATCTCCGTCGATGATCAGCGTTTTAATCCCCTGCTCCGAGAGCAAAATCCCCATGTTCACTGCCACGGTTGATTTTCCGACCCCCCCCTTGCCGCTGGTTACGGCAATGCGCTTGGCTTTTAAGGGAATCTTCGATTTAGGAAACAATTCGTAAGCCGGAACCAATTCGCGCAGCTGCCAAGCTTGATCTTTCATGAAAACGTCTCCATTCCTAAAATGAGGCGGCTCAAGAGGGGCCGCGTTGCCTCCCGAAATGTGTCGGGCACATCCTGCCCGTAGGTCACGTACGAAACCGGCACAGGCACCGTTTTGGCCAAATCCAACATGGCTCCGTACTGGTCGGTCTCGTCCAATTTGGTAAACAGAATCCGATTAAAGGGAATCATTTGAAATTGTTTCACCGTGGCAAGCAAGTCTCCGGAACGTGTAGAAAGACTCAGCACCAAATGAACTTCATCCGGCTCAATGGATTTCAGGTACCGGGCAATTTCCTGAAGCGATTTGCCGTCCCGCGGGCTTCGTCCGGGCGTGTCGATGAACACCACATCTTTTTGAAAAAACTTGCGGCGAGCCAGCGCCATGTGTTCGGGTTTGTAAGCCACTTCCATGGGGATTTGGGTCAAATCGGCAAAAACCCGTAGCTGCTCCACAGCTGCGATTCGGTAGGTGTCCATGGACACAAGCCCAACTTCTTTGCCACGGTGCACGCGCTCCGTTGCAGCCAATTTGGCAATGGTTGTGGTTTTTCCCACACCGGTGGGACCCACCAAAGCGACAATTTTCGGCCCCGTTTTTTGGGACAAGGGGGTTTCCGGAACAGGGAAAAAGTCCGCTATTTTTCGAAGTAATTTTTCTTCTGCGCCCCTTGCATACCCCTGAGGTTCCTTTTCCGCCGATTGAACAATCTGGCGTGCCAGCGCTTCCGGAACTCCCGCTTCGAGCAAGGATTGAAAACGCGGCAAAAAGTCGGAAGGAATTTGGGCCGGTTCCCTCTCGGTAAATCGCTCGAAAGACATCCGTTCAAACCGTGTCCGCAAGTCGGCAAGTTCCTTGCGTAACTCGGAAAGTTCGGTCGCCTCGGAGCCCTTTTCCGCACGGGGCTGCCCCATTTTAGGCCGTCCGTACGTGAGAGTACTCGAATCGGTCTTTTTCAGAGAAGAAGGAGCCGTCGCCGCTCGCGAAAGCCCTTCGTCCACTGCGACGGTGACTTCCAGATATTTCTCTACAGCCAGTCCCAATTTGTTGGTTCGTTTGACTTCCCGGACATTCAGTACAACGGCGTCTGAACCGAGTTCTGCCTTAATTTTTTTGAATGCCTCATTCATCGAAGCAGCTTTGAATTTTTTAATCTTCATGGTGCAAGCTCACTATTCCTGTGGTCTGAATTTCTACTTCCGCCGGAATTTCATTGTACGAAAGAACCGCCACCTGTGGAAAGGCCACTTCAATCAGGCGCTTGAAGTTGAGCCGAATCATCGGTGAGGTCAGAATAAGGGGCGTGTATCCGTTGTTCGTCATTTTTTCGGTGGTATCCTTTACCTGTTGGAAAAGAACCTTCAAAATGTCGGGGGGAAGATTCAGTCCGGCCCCTTTATTTTGATTCAGGTTTTCGATGAGCATGTTTTCCAATTGGGGATCCAACATAATGCCGCGAATGACGCCCGATTCGTCCAGGTAGCTTTTGTAAATGATTTTTGACAGTGCATTTCGGACGTATTCCGTCAAAATGTCCGTGTCTTTGGTTCCCGTAGCGTAGTCGGCAAGCGTTTCCAAAATGGTTACCATGTCTCGAATGGGCACCTGCTCGCGCAGCAAATTTTGCAGCACTTTTTGAATCTGCCCAACCGTTAAGAGATTGGGAACCAATTCTTCCACAACGGTCGGCGATTCGCGCCGGACGTTTTCAATCAATTCGTGGACGTCTTCTCGACTCAAAATCATGTAGCAATTGTTTCTCAAAATTTCTTTAAGGTGGGTGGCAAGCACGGCAGCCGGTTCCACCACTGTGAATCCCATTGTTTCCGCCTTCGATTTCAGGGCGCGGGGAATCCAGTAAGCAGGCAGCCCGAAGGCGGGATCGCGGGTTTCGATTCCGTCCAGACGCGGCTGTGAATCTTCGGCGGCCAGAGCCAACAATCGATTTGTAAAAATCTCGCCCTTGGCAATTTCGGCGCCTCGAATTTTCACGATATATTCGTCCGGCTTCAAGCTGATATTGTCGCGGATGCGAATGGGCGGAATAACCACACCCAATTCAATGGCAAGTTGTTTTCGAATAGCGGTAATTCTTTGCAGGAGGTCGCCCCCTTGTTCTTCGTCCACCATCGGAATCAGACTGTAGCCGATTTCTATTTCGAGCGGATCCACTTGAAGATATTGCTCCACCGAATCGGCTCCCTCCGCTGCCACTTCTTCCGCCAATTCTTCTTCCGCCTCGGTCTGTTTTGCCATGGTTTCGACGGTGCGCGCCACGGCGAAAACGACTCCTGAAATAATAAAAAACGGAATGGTCGGCAGCCCCGGAGCCAGACCGAAAAGCAGCAAAGCACCGGACACTACGTAAAGTCCCCGCGGCTTACCCAGGAGCTGGTGACTAATATCCGAACCAAGATTTTCTTCAGAAGCGGCCCGCGTCACCACAATCCCGGCAGCAGTGGAAAGAATGAGTGCAGGGACCTGCGAAACCAGACCATCCCCCACGGTTAGCAGTGTGTAGGTGTGTACGGCCTCGCTCAGGGGCATGCCTTTCTGAAGAACGCCAATTACAAATCCGCCCAAAATATTAATGGAGGTAATGATCAGACCGGCGATGGCGTCTCCTCGCACAAATTTGGACGCTCCGTCCATTGCCCCGTAAAAATCGGCTTCTCGGGCAATTTTTTCACGGCGACTCCGTGCTTCGGCATCGTCAATGAGGCCCGCGTTCAGGTCAGCGTCGATGGCCATTTGTTTGCCCGGCATGGCGTCCAATGTAAAACGTGCCGCCACTTCGGCAATTCGTCCTGCCCCCTTGGTAATGACCACAAATTGAATAACCACCAAAATAAGGAAAATGACAAAACCAACCACGTAATTCCCCTTCACCACAAAATTGCCAAAGGCGGCAATAACTTTTCCGGCGTAGGCATCTCCCAGAATGAGTCGGGTTGAGGCAATATTCAATGAAAGGCGGTATAGCGTCATGACCAACAGCAGTCCGGGAAAAACGGAAAATTCCACCGGCTCATTTAGGTACATGGAAACCATGAGTACTGTCAGCGTAATGGTAATATTAAGCACCAAAAACAAATCGAGCATGCCCGTGGGCAGGGGAACCAGCATGATGGCCAAAATGGCAATCACGCCAATGGCCAGTGCTACATCGCTTTGTTTTAAGATGCGTTGCAGAATACCAGGCTGTTGTAGCTCCGCCGTCATCATGCGATTTGTTTCCCTTTCAGTCGATAAATGTAGGCGAGTACTTCAGCCACACTTTGGAAAAGTTCCATCGGAATTTCCATTCCCACTTCGGTCATTTTGTACAACATACGCGCCAACGGGGGATTTTCCACAATGGGTACTCCGTTTTCGCGGGCAATTTCCTTGATTTTCAGCGCCAAATTCCGCGCTCCTTTTGCTACCACCCGGGGAGCATCCATTTTTTCGGCGTCATATTTGAGAGCGACGGCGTAATGAGTGGGGTTGGTAATCACCACGTCCGCTTCAGGCACGTCGGCTAACATGCGCTTTCTGGCCATTTCGCGCTGAATGCTGCGGATGCGGCTTTTGACCTGCGGATCGCCCTCGTACTGTTTCATTTCCTCTTTCACTTCCTCCACGCTCATGCGCAGGTCTTTAATATATTGCCATTTCTGGTAACCGTAATCCATGGCGGCCAGGGCCAACAAGATTAAACCGGAACGAAGGGCCACCTGAAAAATTATTTTCATCATAAAAATCAAAATCTGCCCTGTCCCCTGGTCCATGAGCAAAAAATAATCCCTGTAATGCCCCTTAATAACCACGTAAGCCACGTAGCCTACAATGCCGATTTTTAAAATGCCTTTAATCAGCTCCACCAGAGATTTCACCGAAAAAATGCGCTGAAATCCTTTAGTGGGATCGATTTTTTCCGGTTTTGGGGTCACGGCTTCCAGGGTAAACAAAAATCCCACCTGTCCCACATTCACCGCGATTCCAATCACCATAATGCTGATCATAATGGGAGCCAGAATTTTGCCGCCAATCAGAACCAGCGAAAGGGCGTAGGGACGCACGGCACTTTGCGTCAGGCTGTAGGTGTTTAACCCCTCGAAAACGTGGCGCATAAAAAAGGAAAGATTCCGAGACAAAAACCCAGACATAAAAAAGAGCGTCATGGTCCCTGTCAGCAGCACAAAGGCGGAATTGACCTCCATGCTGCGCGCCACGTTGCCTTTTTTCCGGGCATCGTCCAAACGCTTCGGAGTTGGTCGTTCGGTTTTTTCTGAACTTTTGTCAGCCATACCTTCACTTTTTTCAACGGTTTGCTTTTAGAATTTCAAAAACTTGCTTTTTAGAAAAGATGAATAAGTTGCATCCACTCGGTACTAAAACGAGTAAAATATTTCTCAAACACATAATAGAACATAGGAATCGAAATAGCCAGTGTGGCCAATCCCAAGCCGATTTGAAGGGGAAAGCCCACGATAAACACATTCATTTGCGGCAGTGTTCGCGCCACAATACCCAGACCCACATTGGTAAGCAGCAGGGTGACAAAAATCGGGGCACTGATTTTGACCGCCATTTCGAACATTTGTCCCGTCATGGTGATGAGAATTCCCCCCAACTCACCGTTCCAATTAGCTCCAATCAATGGAATTTTCTGAAAACTCTCGGCAATGCCGCGAATCATCAAATGGTCGCCACCCAGTGTTAAAAAGATGAGAATCGCCAGAAAATATTGGAACTGGGCAATAATGGACATCTGAATGCGAGACATCGGATCAAGCACACTGACAATGGCGAAACCCATTTGAAAACCCGCAATTTCACCTGCCAACTGAATGCCTCCGAAAAAAATGAGTCCGAAAAATCCAATAAATAGCCCCACAAAAAGTGTCTGGGACAAACCGAAAATAAAATCCGCCACCCCCACCGGAACCGGCACCACCTTGGGCACAACGGGGTAAAGAATAACGGACAGGAAAAAAGACAATCCCATTCGGAGTACCAGCGGCACCGACTGATCCCCGAAGATGGGCAGTACTGCCATCATGCTGGCAATTCGAACAAAAATCAGCAAAAATATTTGCATTTCCTGCACGCTGAAACCGAAATGAGTCATGCTTTTTCCTGATTTGGGTCGATCTTCGTCATTTTCTAATGAGTTAGCAGGGTAATGCTGTTAAAAATATTGGCCGTAAAATTCAACAAGATGTGCATCATCCACGGCATAAAAATCAGAAAGGCGATCACAACCACCAAAATCTTCGGAATAAACGTCAGCGTCATTTCGTTGATTTGGGTTACGGCCTGAAAAATTCCCACCGCCAGCCCGACAATTAGTCCCGAAATGAGCATGGGTGCTGACACCAACAACGTGGTCATTAAAGCCTGTTTTCCAAGATGCAAAATGAATTGTTCTGTCATTGAATTTCCTTTAACCAAAGCTGTGAACCATTGACCCAATAATCAAATACCAGCCGTCCACCATCACAAACAGCAGTATCTTGAACGGCAGCGAAATCATTACGGGCGGCAACATGAGCATCCCCATGCTCATGAGAACACTGGCTACCACCAAATCAATGACCAGAAACGGAATGTACAGCAAAAATCCGATTTGAAATGCCAACCGCAATTCACTGATTACAAAAGCCGGGACAATTTTGTAGACGGGCACGTCCCATTCATTTTTCGGTTTGGGGCTGTGGTCCAAACTCACAAAAAGTGCCAGGTCCTTTTCGCGCGTTTGGTTCAGCATAAATTTTCGCAATGGTTCCTGCCCCTTTTTCAGTGCTTCTTCGTACGAGATTTTTTTCTTCAAATAGGGCTGCAACGCCTGGTCATTTATTTGGGAAAAAACCGGGTGCATAATGAAATAGGTCAAAAAAAGTGCCAGTCCGATGAGAAGCTGGTTGGGCGGCATTTGCTGCAATCCCAAGGCCTGCCGCAAAAAGTGCAGAACCACAATAATGCGCGTAAAGGAAGTCGTCAGAATTAAAATCGCCGGTGCCAGAGACAAAATGGTCAGAAGCAGCAGAATTTCAATCGTAACTGCCAAATCGCCGGGATTTTTGCCATTTCCGATGCTCAGAGAGACTTTCGGAATGGGCTGCGCCTGAGCCCCCTGCGGAAGTGCCAGCCACGCAAGAAGAAACAGACTGCCCAAAACAAGCACCATTTTCCAACCGTTTTGTTTCATGACCGTTTTAGCAACCCTTCCAATTGCGACTGAAAAGAACGCTTCTTCCCGCCGTGCACCGCTTTTTCCGGTGCGGATTTTATTTGGTTTAAAATTTCCGCGTCCGCAATTTCCGTCAAATTGGAAATTTGATTGTCCGTCACACCCAAAACCAACAGTCGGTCAAAAACCTCGACTAAATAGATAAATTTTTTGGGCCCCAAAGGTGTGGTTCCCACTACTTTTACCTGTAGCTGACCGTTGAAATTTGTCCTACGGTACATAAATTTATTTAAAAACAACAGGGTGAGGTAAATCAGGACAACAATGAGACCGACGGCAAAAATAAGTTTGGCCACCTGACTCGCCATGCTAATCCCGGTCGACGTCGGTTGGGCATGAAGCGTGTTGCCCAAAAGCAGGTTCAAGGACAACGCCGCAAAGAAAAGAGCGCTTAGCACAACCGTGACCAATTTCTTTGCCGAAATTTTTTTCCTCCACCGCATTTAGAGTCCCTTCACACGTTCCGACGGATCCAGCAGATTGGTGACCCGAATGCCGAACCGATCGTCAATAACCACCACTTCGCCTTCGGCAATTTTTTTGTTGTTCACCAACAGGTCCACCGGTTCGCCCGCCATTTTGTCAAATTCAATAATGGAACCCTCTCCTAACTGCAAAATATCGCTGACCAGAATGTTTTTCCGCGCCAATTCTACCGAGACCGAGAGCTCCAGGTCAAATAACATTTCCAGCGAGTTCAAATTGCTCTCGACGGCATTGCCTCCCTCGTCCATGGACTCAAAGGGAGACGCCTCCATTGGAGGAGCGGCATCTTGTTCATTCGACATCAATGTCGCATCTTCATCCGTTAGCACCGTGGAAGATTGGTCTGCCTCGGCTACGGGTGTTTCTTCGGTCTGATTTTTTTCTTCTTCCGCCATTGAATATCTCCGTTTACTGAATGGGTTTTAACACTTTGAAAGCCAGTCGATTCTTCATAATACCCGCTTTCCCCAAAAATTTGGGGCGGCGTCCTACAAAAAGAGCCAAGGGATCGGAGACGTTTTTGTCCAAAAACAGTACGTCCCCCTCCCGCAAGTTCACTATTTCCTGAAAAGAAACCGACGCTCCGCCCAGATGAATGGAAACGGGCACGATCGTTTTTTCCAGATTTCGATAAATGGCACGCCGATCGCGAGCCGAAATTTTCATCTCCGCCTCAAGGGTTTCCTCCCCGACTCCTTCCAGCAATTGGTCCACCAAATAATAGGGATACGCAATGTTAAAAAGACTGACGTTGTCCTGGTAGTTGACTTCCAGCGAAATGAAAATAACCGATTCACCGGAATCCGCAATCTGGACAAAATTGGGGTTGCTGTAATAGGTGCCCAGCGTAATTTCCAATTTTTCGGCCACCGACCATGCCGATTTGAACGGGATAATCAATTCTTCAAGAAAACGCTCCATTAACCGCTGTTCAATCAAGGTCAATTCCCGTTCGGTGTTCACCAGCTTGCCAGGCCCTCCCAAAACCCGATCGACCAGGAAATAAGCAAGATTGGGCTGAATTTCAAACACAAAATCTCTTTCCAAATTCTTCATTTTCATGGTGTACAGGCAGGTAGGATTGGGAAGCGACTGCAAAAACTCTGCATCCGACGTGTGGGCGGTTGAAATGTAATTGACCTGCACATTCATGCGAAGGTAATCGTTGAGGAAATTGGACAAATACTTGGCAAATGTAAAATGAATACGTTCCAACGTGTTTCGAGCGGTCTTGGACAATTGGTCGGGATTTTTGAAATCGTAGGGTTTGACCGAAAAGTCCATGACCTGATTGGAAGAACTTTGTTCTCGGGCGGAAATCGCCACGGAATTCAGAATCTGGTCGATCTCTTTTTGCGAAAGCGTTTTGGCCACGTTCTTTTCCTCATGTTTTCAAATTTCGTCTCTCACTATTTTGACAAATATTGTACCATGAAGAAAAGATCGTTTTCAAAAAAACAGAACTACTTGTTTATTTTAATTTTATTTAAAAGTGGGAGTCCAACTGTGGCGCACAATTTGAGTTTTAGGGGGGAATTTATTACCGACCTCTGGGTATAGTTTTCCTTCCAAAAAACGAAGACGAGATTTAGGGCAAAACGTTCAGGCTTGTCCGCCAATTTCTGGGAGAATTCGGTTTTTCAAAAAATCCACCTCGAAAGGTTTGGCAATAATGTCATCGGCACCAAATTGGGAAGCCATAATCACCTTGGCTTTTGTCCAATTGGCGGAAGAGAGAATCAATTTTTTGGTGGGATATTTCAATTTGATGCTCTTGCACATGGTAATGGCTTTGTTAATGTCGTCGTCCACATCAATCCAAATGGCGTTGGCTTCCTCCAGACGATTCGTGTCGATTTTAGTCTCCTTGTAAAAATAAGGGGTTAAAAAAAGACCCAATTCTTCTAAGGACGGTTTGACCAATTTAAGCTGGCTTTCATTTTCATAAAAATACAAAATGGGCAGTTTTTGAGAGCGTCCCGAAATTTCGTCCGGTGAAATGTCAGCCAATTGAGCTGCCACCTCAACCGGCATAAGCAACTCCATGACGTCCTCGTCAAATGTGCCGGTTTTAATGGTTGACGTGACCATGAAAAAGGCGTCAAACGGGAAAAGCTCACCTGATTGGAACTTTTCGTCCCGATTGTCGAAATCTTCCACTGTATCCCGGTTTAGGTGGATTTTTTTGGGCAGCGTCTGTTGCAATGCCGTCATGATCGAGCCAATTAGCTGATTCATGATTTCGCCGAAGGCATCCTGATCGCCGTCGTCAAGAGTCAGAGAATGAATTTTTTCTTTGATTACCCCCTCATCAATCATAACCAAAAGTCCGCTCATAATAATGGCGTACTTTTTGGAAAAAATCAGGTACATTTTGCCGGAGTAATCTTGATCAATAGAAATTTGTGAAAAGGCACAAGGAACCATTTTTGAGCGAATATATTCGGATTTCGGAAGATATTTGATTTCTGGGGGCGCGACAGTTAGCTCACTTCCCACTAAAACCGCGTAATCCTGACTAATTTGCTGGAATACGATTTTTACAATTGGAGAAAGACTCTCAATAATGTCGCGAATAACGTATTTGGAAAGGGAAGCCATATTTTATGTGAACTCTTGCGTTTTAAAATCAATAGTGGCGTACTTCAACTTTTTGTTCCATTCACCCAGACGGAATTCCCGCTATTTGACCGTCAATTTAATGGCAAAAGCGTCACCGTCAGAGGTGTGAAAAATGTATTGATTGGTTTTGGTTCCGCTGAGCGATTCAACTTCGTACTGCTGGCCCCGAATGACCGACGGGATTGAGATTTCAATGGACTTGCCCGTTAATTGTCCCAATTCCGTTTTGAAATTACCGGCCAGAATATTGGTAATTTCCCCCACGGCATCGGACACATCAGGCGAAGATTCATCCACCTCAAATCCCAATAGCAAAGACGTCATCTGAGCCGCTAATTTTTTATTCAGGTGGAGGGTCAACATGCCTTCCATCGGTCCGCTAAAAGCGATGATTCCGCTTAAATCGTGAGGCGGCGTTACCCCGTTTTCTTTCTCTTCAACCACATCCGCAATCGGAATGGGAAGCATGGTTTGTGCCAGTACGGCGAATGAATTAGCGATAACGTCTTTTAAATCCATTTTCCTGGCCATTTCTGCCCTAACGCCTTTTTTATTCAATTTTCGGATTCTTCTTTACACCAACCGGAGGTGCGAGCCCGAAAGCTCGCTATTTTTACAAACCGGCCCAAAAGAGCACTCGTTTTCCCCCGAAACCCTGGAAAGGGCATCATCCCAAGATTGGCCCCAACGTTTTTTGCAACTGATCCGGCGTAAACGGCTTTTTGACGTAGCCGTTGGCACCAATTTGAAGTGCTTCTTGTACTTTGTCCTCGCCGCCTTCGGTCGTGATCATAATAATGGGTACTGTGGAATTTTGAGCGCGCACGTGCCGGATGAATTCCAGACCGTCCATATTGGGCATATTGATGTCGCTCAAAATCAAATCGGGGTTTTTCTCACCGAAAACGGCCAAACCTTCTTTTCCGTCACCCCCTTCAAACACGGTGCCGATATTTAATCCTGCCTGCCTGAGGCTCCTCTGCACAATTTTCCGCATGACGCCGGAATCGTCCACAATTAAAATATTCTTTGCCATTTTGTCCTCCATTTCTTTTTAAAAGTGACACATCTTTTAATAATTCTGTTTTCATCCATGTTTTTTCGGCCCTTATGACAAAAGCTGCAGGACTGCACGGGGTATTTTTTCGAGCGGAACCAGCTTTTCCGCCCCACCTCGATTGTACGCCTCTTTCGGCATGCCGAATACGACTGACGTTGCCTCGTCCTGGGCCAGAGTACGGGCTCCGGCTTTTCGCATGGCTACCATGCCGTCCGCACCGTCGTGCCCCATCCCGGTCAACATGACGCCGATGGCATTGGGGCCCACATATTTCGCCACTGAGTGAAAGAGTACGTCTACGGAAGGCTTTTGTCCGCAAACCAATTCCCCATCGTGGCACTGCACACGGTAAACCCCACCCGAACGTACGACCGACATGTGTTTGCCACCGGGAGCCACCAATACCTTTCCCGTCATGATTCGGTCCCCCGATTCGGCCTCTTTCACATCCATGGCGCTCAGAGCATTCAGGCGTTCGGAAAACATTTTGGTAAACCCCGGAGGCATATGTTGTACGATAACCACTCCGGGCATATTGGCGGGAAATTCGGAGACCACTGCTTTGAGCGCCTCGGTTCCGCCTGTGGATGCTCCGATGGCAACTACCTTGTCGGTGGATTCTGGCAGAGGGGGCGCCTGTCCCCGCCGAGTGGCGCGTTTCTGGAATTGTCTCTTTTTCCAATGGCTTACGTCAACTCGTGCCGCCATCTTCACCTTTTGACGCAAATTCTGCATGAGCAATTCGAGACCGTTGGCCACATTGAGTGCCGGCTTCGTCACAAAATCGACCGCGCCCGCCTCGAGTGCGTCCAGGGTAATTTGGGTGCCCTTTTTGGTCAGGGCACTCACCATAATGACCGGAATGGGATATTGGGGCATTAATTTTTTCAGAAATTCCAGACCGTCCATTTTGGGCATTTCTACGTCCAGGGTCAACACATCCGGTCGCAATTTGACAATTAAATCCCGTGCCTGGTAAGGATCGGCAGCTTTTCCCACCACGGCTATTTCGGGGTCGGCTGAAAGTCCTTCGGCCAAAATGCGCCTCACCAAAGCTGAATCATCCACTACCAATGTTCGTATTACTTGACTCATCGTGATATCCTTTTGTAAACTGAAGGTCGAACATACTGAAAATAGGGATTATTGCGCCCCAGAGATTCCGTAATCCCAATAAACAAATACCCGTCCGGCTCCATGACGTTGTAAAACTTTTTTAAGAGATCGAGCCGGGTTTGCTGATCAAAATAAATCATGACATTGCGACAAAAAATGATTTGAAATTTTCCTTTGAACGGAAAGGCCTCGTCAATCAGATTGAGACGCCGGTACAAAACACCTTTTCTTAAATCTTCACGAACTTGCACGCGTTTGGGGTCAATCGGTTTAAAATATTTCCGGAGATGAGGCGGCAATTTTTCGATACTCTTTTTGGAGTAAATGCCCTTTCTGGCTTTCTCCAATGCATGGCTGGAAATGTCCGTTGCCAAAATATCATGGTACCAATGGGAAGCACTTGGCCCCAAATACTCCTTGATCATCATGAGAATGGTGTACGGCTCTTCGCCTGTGGAAGCGGCCGCACACCACAAGCGAAGATCGTTGCTGTTTTGCCGCATTAATCTGGCCGTTACCTCGGGCAAAACCACATTTTGGAGATATTCAAAATGTCCGGATTCACGCCAAAAATAGGTGTGATTTGTAGAAATTCGATCGATGAGTTCGGACAGCATTCTGCCACTGGAATCGGACAAAATGCTTTGGTAATATTCCTGAAAGCTGGAAAATCCACGCGCCCGAATGTCTCGCTGAAGGCGACCAACAATGAGGGCCCGCTTTTTTTCATTCAGAACGATTCCGCTGCGCTCGTAAATTAAATTCCGAAGCTGCCGGAGTTCCTGTTCTGTCGGCTTTAAATCTGTGAAAAGTTCCATTCCTAAAACCTTCCGAAGTCGTCGTCATCCAGCGAGATCACGTCTTCAGGGGTGACATTACCCGGCTGGTCCAGGGCCGTACCCAAACCCTCTTCCTTGGGTGGCGTTCCCCATACAGTTGTTTCGCCCGTACCTTCCGCGTTTGGCGTTTCTTCCTCCTCTGCAAAATTAAAGGCCAAAGATGACCGGGCAGCTGACGGACGGCTGGTGCTCCCCGTTCCCGAAATTCCTTTCAGTTTGAATTGCAAAACCATCTGTTTTAGTTCTCTCGCCTGACCGGACAATTCTTCGGAAGCGGAAGCCGTTTCTTCTGCATTGGAAGCGGTTTGCTGCGTAACCTGGTCAATTTGAGACAGACCAATGTTGACTTGTTCAATTCCCTCCGTTTGCTCGCTGGAAGCTGAGGAAATCTCACCCACCAGGTCTTTCACTTTCATAACGCTAACGACGATTTCTTGCAGCGATTCACTGGTTTCCTTGGCCAGTTGCATGCCGTTGTCCACGCGCTCCACGGAATCCTCGATTAATTCAGCCGTTTCTTTGGCAGCCTTGGCGCTGCGCTGGGAGAGATTCCGAACTTCGTCTGCCACCACGGCAAACCCTTTACCGTGCACACCCGCCCGGGCGGCTTCAACCGCTGCGTTCAGGGCCAGCAAATTGGTTTGAAATGCAATTTCGTCGATCACTTTAATCACTTTCTTGATTTTTTGAGATGATTCGTTAATCTCTTCCATCGCACCGTCCAATGCCCCCATTTTGGTTTTCCCTTTTTCCGCATTGTTCAGTGCAACGGTCGCCAGTTTATTGGTCTGGTACGCATTTTCCGCATTTTGTTTGGTTTGGGAGGAAATTTGCGTCATCGAGGAGGAGAGTTCCTCTAATGAACTGGCCTGTTCGGTAGCCCCCTGACTTAGAGACTGGCTGGCGTCTGAAACCTGCACTGAACCAATGGAAATTTGCTCAACCGCGTGGTACACCTCACTTAATGTTTCGTGCAGGGAATGAATAGCCTTGTTTGCTGCTAAACGGATATTTTCGTATTCGCCCTGAAAAGGCGTATGAATGGTTTGGGTCAAATCTCCCTTGGCCATGCTGTCGAAAATTTTGCCCAATTCGCGCAGAGGCGCCACAATACCGTCCAACAATTCATTTGTATTTTCAATGATCTCTTTGAATTCACCCTGATGTTTTTCAGCATCCGCTCGAACATTTAAATTACCCTGAATGGCATTTCGGGCCAATTTTTTCGTGTCGTCAATTAGAAGCCGAATGCTTTTCTTCATATTAATCATGGCATTGCCCAACACGTCTTCGTCGGAAGCCACGGCTATTTTTTGGGACAAATTGCCCCTGGAAATCTGCTCCGCCACATCCGCTTTTTCGTGAAGAACCTCCATCATTTCACGAAAAGAATCGGCCAGTTGCCCCACTTCATCTCTTGATTTGTACAAAATGGTCTGATTAATGTCGCCTTTGGCAATGTCTTTGGCCACCCGCATCAGATTGTTCAACGGGTCATTAATCCCTTTTGTAATGTAAAAAAGGAGAAACAGGGAGAGTAACAAGGTACCGATAACGGAAACTGAACCGACAAATAGAGCGTTCGCCGCCGCCGATTTCAGGGCGTGAGCTTTTTGCATGAGCGCTTCGGAGACTTTGTCTTCCACGTCCTTGAGCAAATTGATTTTTTGTGTTTGAATCTGAAACCAGTGTGTCGGATCAATTCCGAAACCACCGACGTTCGCTTTGGCAAGCGCCACTTTTTCCATGGACTGCGCTTCGCTGACAACAGGATTGGACAGCTCGCTCCGGTAATATTCTTTTATTTTTTCGGGGGCAAAGGACAAGAATAACGAGCGAAAATCATCTTGCTTGGTCAGCAAGGCAATGAATTTGATGTACATCCGATTGCCGAATTTATCCTGAGCAAATGTGTTGCTCAGGACAGCCCGTTCAATTCCGGCATTTTCTTTTTCCCACATTAAGGACGTGTAGGCAAAAAGAATGGTGCGAATCTCGCTACTTCCCGAATTTTTAACCGCTTGCCCGATTCCCGTCAGCAGATTTTGAATACAATTGGTGTAGTAACCGATCATGGTTCCGACGGGCACTTTCATGGCATCGGCTTCCATTCTTTTCTGATCAAGTTCTCTCAAATGACCCCGAGCTGTTGAAATGTATTTGGCAAAATTTACCCCGTATTCTTCCGGTTTAAAATGCTGGAAATACGCCTCAAATTGAGAAAGTTTTTCGTTGGTTTGCTCTCTCTGGGTCCGAAGTTCCGAGGTGAATTGTTTTCCCTGACTGCCATAGTAGCCGGCGGTTAATCCCCGTTCTTTTTGCAGCTCGTGGATTAATCGGCTGGCCCGAACGGAAAAGCCCGAAACTTCTTCAATGCCGCTAATTTCACGGTATTGTCGTACTTTTTCTTTCAGACCCCAAATGGAAAGGCCGAAAATGGACAAAATGGGTACGGTTAACAAAACAACTAATTTGTACCGAATTTTTAGGTTTTTGAGCGAGAACATGATTCATCTCCCTATCGTTAGGATACAAAACTATTTCCATGTGCGTCGCTTATGCGCTGACTTCCTGCATGATTTCTATATTTTTGTCATATAAAAGTTTACTCACATCTAAAAGGATTTTAACATTTTTCCCGATTTTGGCCAAGCCTTGAATAAATCGACTTTCTTCACCTTTTCGAATGCGTGTGGGCGGAGAAATCAGATCCATCGGAATGTCCAGAACCTCCTTTACCGAATCCACGATGATACCCACAATGATTTCGTCAATTTGAACAACAATAATACAGGTGCGTTCGTCGTAGGGACGCTCTTTAAAGCCAAACCGTAGCCGAATGTCAATGACCGGAATGACCTTTCCTCTGAGATTTAAAACCCCCTTCACGTAGCGAGGCATATCGGGAAGCTCTGTGATTTTCTGAATCCCAATAATTTCCATCACGTGGCTGATTTCAATCCCGTATTCTTCCTCGCCGATAGGAAAGGTTAAATATTTTCCTGTCGTTTTTTCGACATTCTCATCCAACATGTCGACCGTACTCATTCTGTTACTCCCGATAAATTTCCATCTTTTCCGCCAGCCGAATTAAATTGGCAACATCCAATACCAAACAAATATCCCCGTTTCCTAAAATAGAACAGCCCGAAATCCCTTCCCGCTCTTCCAAATAGGACGGAATGGGTTTGATGACTAATTGTTGTTGATCAATGATTTCATCCACAAAAATACTGACCCGCATGCCGCTACTTTCGGCAACCACAATGATTCCGTCCTCAATGGGTCGACGCTTGCCAGGAATGTGATACAATTCCTGAATGCGGAGAATGGGAATCAGTTCGTCTCGCAGCGACAATATTTCCTGGCCGTCCACCATTTTTACCACGTTGGAATCCCTGACCTGAATGGTTTCCCGAATATCTAAAATCGGAATGGCGTACATACTGTGTTTTACCCGCAACAGCATACCGTCAATAATGGCCGTCGTCAGAGGAATCCGCAGTTGGAACGTAGCTCCCTGCCCCTCTTTGCTCTCGATATTTACCCGCCCCCGAATGGCTTCAATATTTTTAAGAACCACATCCATCCCGACACCGCGACCGGAAATATCGGTGATTTTGTCCGCCGTTGAAAACCCCGCCTTAAAAATGAGCGGCCAGACACGATTATCCGGCAATTCCGAACCGTCTCCGTGAATAAGTCCCTTTTCGATTGCCTTTTTCAGGATTTTTTCGCGATTCAGCCCGCCGCCGTCATCCTGAACAATAATCCAGATTTCACTCCCAACCTGTTTGGCCTCCAAAATAATTTGGCCAACCGGATTTTTCCCGGCTCTTAGGCGCTCTTCGGTGGGTTCGATGCCGTGGTCAACGGCATTGCGAATAATGTGAATGAGCGGGTCGGAAATGTGCTCAATAACCGAGCGATCCATCTCCGTTTCGTCCCCCTTAATTATGAGTTCCACTTTTTTGCCGCTTTTCACAGACAAATCCCGAACCAGACGCATCATTTTCCGAAAAAGCCCGGACAACGGAATCATGCGCATGGAGGTGGACAATTCCTGAAGCTCACGGATATTTTTCTTCAGGTGATTAATGGATTTTTCAAAATCGGGTGCGTCATTCATTCGAATGGCCGGGAAATTGGACACCATGGACTCCGCAATGACGATTTCTCCCACTAAATCCATTAATTTATTGAGTTTGTTTACATCTACCCGAATCACCTCTCCTGCTGTTTTGGAATGGCCGCTTTTCGGTTTTTGGTGCGGTTTTTGCACTTTGGCTTTCGGAGGCGTCTGGGGAACGGAACGTTCCTGTTCTGGAGACGTTTGCTTTTGCGGTTTTTCCTCCGCCTTTTTGTCGGGGTCGCTCTTTTCCTCTTTTGGAGGAACCGATTGCTGCGGAACCTCCAAACCGGCCGAAAAAGATTCCAATTTTTCCTGAATTTTTTTCAACAGGTCTTCCTTGTCAGGAATGGCTCCCGTTTGATTTTGAGGAATTTCCTCCACTGCCTGCCGTACTTTGTCAACAATCTCGAGGAGAAAATTGATTTGCTCCGCGCTGCTCAACTTTTCCGAGTCATTAATGGTTTCCATGTACGATTCCGCCTGGTGGCAAACCGTTGCAATATCTTGAAAACCCAGCAGCCCGGCATTGCCCTTAAGGCTGTGAAGATTTCGGAAAACGTCCTTTGAAAGCTGCCGATTGGTTGGATTTTTCTCCAGCGCCAAAATGTCCGTTTCTAACTTGTCCAACAGTTCCTTTGAGTCCACCAAAAATTGGTTGACAAAATCATCCGCTGCAGGGGCAGCCGCACTCTCTTGTGGCGCGGATTCCTCAATGGGAATGGCACTCCCCACATTCCCCCAAAAATCGTCTTCCTCCTTTTTCGGCTCAGAGGATTCGTCCAACCGTCGGGCAAATTCTTCGGCCTGTTCCTCAAAGCCGGCGTCGGAATGCGTTTCACCCAATTGCTCCAACACGGTTTTGAAAAAATCGGTGACCTCCAAAAACAGGCCGATGTGTTCCCGAGAAAATTTAAGCGTTCCCTTGCGAATTTTGTCCAAAAGCGTTTCGGCGTGATGGGTTAGCGTCGCAATCATGGTCAAATCCAGAAAGCCAGCATTACCCTTCATGGAATGAAAGGCGCGAAACATCTTATTCAAGGAATCCGAATCGGGGGCACTTTCCTTGGCGTCTTCCTTTTCCAGATCGAGCAAGATCGTCTCGACCTCGTCTAACAATTCCGAGCTTTCGGCAATAAATTCGTTTAAAATTTCAAGATCTTCGTCAGTCATTTCCGCGCGATTGATTGTTTTTCAGTTGATTACACATCATCAAATTCCGCCGGGAATTTTTGCAAGCGAATAAAAACGCTTTTGACCAGCATCCGGCTTATTTGATTATCGTAAGAAAAAGGGAAAATCTTTAGAACGGAAGCGTTTCAGGTTTTATTGCGCAAAAGTGAGAAAGCGAGCCGTTCCAAACAAAGGCAAGATTCGTGCAAACGGCGGCTGGGCGGATTACTGAATAATAAAATTGCTAAAGTACACGTGTCGGATGGAATCTTCACCCAACAATTTGTTCAGGCGTGTTTTAATTTCCTTTTTCAGGGCTTCTTTATCTTCCACATCGTCAATTTCTTCAATTGTTTTGCCTACTAAAATGTCGATAAGAACATCCCGAATTTGGGCATCGCGGTTTTTCAGTTCTTCCCCTATTTTGGGATTTCCTTCTTCTAACCCGACGGTCACATTGACGAAATGCCGTCCCAGAGTATTTTTGGGATTGGCAATGACGTCTTCAACTAAATAGATTTCCCCGGGTTTTTCCGGCTTTTTCTCCTTTTTTTTCGGCGCTTCGGCGGCCACGGCGTCCTGTTCAATGGCCTTTTTTTTGAAAACCTTCGCCACAATAAAATAAGAAAGGGCAAGCTGAACCACAAAAAGCGGCACCCACACAAGAATAATCTTTTTTAGGCCGCCCGATTTTTTGGTCTTTTCCTCGGCTGCTTCCTCTTGCTCTTTTTTATTTTCGTCCGCCATTTTGTCCGTCCTTTGTTTTTAAGGGGGATTGAAGCGCCTGCAGGGCACCGTAAACGTCCGGATTGGCTCTCGCTTCTGCAGGGCTTACATTTTCTAAATAGATCTCGACGCGTCGATTTTTGGCTCGATTGGCCTCACTGGTGTTGGGCACCAGAGGTTTGTACGGCCCGTAGCCCACATAATACATCCGCCTCGGATTCACATGACCCGATTCCTGAAAGTAGTGAATCACATTAATAGCCCGAATAGCCGAAAGCTCCCAATTGGAACGAAATTCCTTTGTGTGAATGGGCAGATCGTCCGTGTGCCCTTCCACGCGAATTTTATTGGGATACGTATTCGCTAATTCAATAATTTTATTTAAAATCGGGTAACCGCTCTTTTTTAAATCGGCCTTACCAATGTCAAACAGCACAGGATTTTGAAGTCGAATGGCAATGCCGTTTTTGGTCACCTCCACTGTAATGGAATCCGTTAGGTTATTGGCTTCGATAAAACGTTCAATGTCCGATATTTTGACATCTGTTGGCGCGGTTCGTAGGCCACTAAGCTGAATGAATTTCTTCGGGCTCAGCTTAATCATGGACTCCTTATATTTTAAAATCCCCAACGCCCCTCGTAAGGATCCCATGGCCTTCTGATACTCCGACTCCTGAATCGAGGAAAATGACACAATCAAAATAAAAAATGTGAGAAGCAGCGACATCATATCGCCGTAGGTAACCATCCACTCGGGCGCACCCTCTTCACATTTCGCTTCTTTTTTGGCCATGGCGTGTTATTTCTCTTCTTCCGCAAATGCCTTGCGCAGTTTCGGGGGAATAAAGGAAATTAGTTTTTGTTCCACAATACGGGGATTGTCTCCCGATTGAATAGAAAGAACCCCTTCTTTCACCAGTTCTTTAATCATGACTTCCTGTGAGCTGCGGGTTTCCAATTTTCCTGCCATGGGAAGAAAAATCAAGTTTGCCAGAACCGCTCCGTAGAACGTTGTAATCAAAGCCACGGCCATGGACGGGCCAATGGTAGAGGGATCGGACATGGTCCCCAACATGAGAATCAACCCAATGACCGTTCCGATCATGCCGTAAGCCGGGGCGAAGGTTCCCATGGTTTTCATAATACCGGCGCCCAATTCGTGGCGCGATTGAAGCGATTCGATTTCCGTGTCCAAGATGGTTTTCATGAGTTCGGGCTCCGTACCGTCTACGGCCAATTGGACTCCCTCTTTGAGAAACGGATCGTCAATTTCCTTAATTTTATCCTCCAGGGCCAAAATCCCTTCCCGGCGCGCCACTTCTGCAAAGCTCACAATGTTCTTAATAGTTTCCGTCGGATCAGGCGCTTTGTGCAAGAACGCCTTTTTAATCACACCCACCACGCTCAACACATCGCCCAACGGGTAATTAATGAGAGTGGCACCGATGGTACCACCGAACACAATCATAATGGACCCTACGTCGATGAACGCCGTGAGCTGCCCGCTTTTTAAAATCGACAAAAGGATTAAAAAAACACCGGTAAGAATACCGACAATGGTTGCAATATCCATTAAACTGCTTCCGCCCTATTTTTTGTAGTTGTGCCGTTCCCGGAAACCTTTACCGAGATTTTTCCCGCCTCACTTATTTGCGCCTTCACCCGAGGTTTCTTCCTCTTAGCTATCGGCAAAAACCCCGTTTTCCTTTAACCCATTTTAGGGTTGAACCTCAGTAGAAATCGTGCAAGTTGGATTCGTCCGACGAAACACCGAAAATCTTGTGTTTGTACTCAATCACCTTTTGAACAATATCTTCGGCGTCATTCAGGACGATCAGTTTCTTACCGGTATTGAGGGTAACAATGGTATCGGGCGTTTCCTGAATGGTTTCAATCATTTCGGCATTCACGTAGATTTCCTTGCCGTCCAATCCGGTTAATTTAATCATGTCAAAAACAAAAACTGACCGGGAACAGGGTGTCTTTAGCCATTCCCCTCCCGGTCAGTTCACCCTTTCACTTATTATCGTTTAATATTGACCATTTCATTCAACATATCGTCGCTGGTGGTAATGACGCGGGCATTTGCCTGAAAACCACGCTGCGCCACAATCATATTCGTAAATTCCTGAGCCAAGTCAACGTTGGACATCTCCAAATAGCCCGGCAGGATTTCCGCCTGAATAATTTCGCCGGCCCGGCCTTCCACCGGTGTTCCTGAATTGGCCGAGGTCATGAATAAATTATTGCCGACCGAGGTCAAACCGGCGGGATTGTTAAACGAAGCCAGAATGAGCTGCGCCAATTTTTGGGTCACGCCGTTGGTAAACAGACCCGTAATCTCGCCGTGTCCGTTAATGGAAATGGAGCTTAAATTTCCGCTGGCGTAGCCGTCCTGTGATTTTGTCACCATGGCCGACGGCGAAGAAAATTGTGTCAGCCCGTTAAAATCACCGAACCGCCCCAGGTCGAGTTTGATATTGACGGGGACGGCTCCGTTGTTGGGATCGAATTGCAAACTATTGGCACCGTCGGAATAAGTAAACGACGCAATGGACCCGTTGGCGTTGAACGAAATTTTTCCTTTCCCGCCGCTGGAAACAATTTCATTTCCCTTGAATTTAATATTCCATGTCCACTGGTTTCGGATGTCGGTTTTTTTGAATTCCATGATCATGGTGTGTTTGCGTCCCATGGCGTCGTACACGGTAATATTGGCCGTGTGCGTGGCATCTTTGGCTGCCTGAACCTCTGTAAAACTCATGACGGAATTCAGCGCCTCATTCTGTCCTTCCCGAATGGCGATGGCCTGCAGAGCGTTCTTTTCGCCCGTATCGCCGTTTACCGTAATGGCACCGTCCTCAATGTGCGCGCCCACATCGTTTTTAATATCAAAAACCGTATCGATTTGCTTCATAAGGTCGGACAATTTGGAAGAATTTGCTACGGTGAAACTTCCCGAAACCAATTCGCCGTTTTTCATCACACTCAAATCAATTGTATCTCCGTCGCTTAAGTTGAGAGATTCCCCCACGGAGTTTAGCAAATCGACCAAAAGATCGTTTTCCGTTGCCCGGTGGGAAAATTGATCGGTACTGGTGCTGGTGGTGTCGTTTACCGTTCCGTTAGCTGCTGCCAAGGACGATTTCAGCGAGGCATTGTTACTGGAAATCGTCACAGTGGAATCTCCCGCGCCCGAAACACCGGTAAATTTAATTGAGCCGTCATCTTGAATGGCAGCTGTAAATTTTGTCCCAAAATCGGTGTTGATTTCAGCCACCAAATCGTCCAGAGAATGAAAATCCCCGTGACCGGCACCCGTGTCTTTTTGAGCGTAGGTGTACACCTTGCTCAACGTTCCGTCCGTAACCGTAACGGTGGTCGCCCCTGGCGTCAGCCCTGAAATCACCGAATTGGTTTGGCCTTTAGCATACAGACCGTTCACGTCACTGTTACTGCCTGCCTTTTCCTTGGCAAAAAGTACATTTGATTTGAGAATGGTTCCGATGGGTTTAATGTCGGCATTCAGATTTCCGGTAAACTCTACCTTTGTCGTCGCTTTGGCAGCTACCTTTTGGCCGAAAGGAAGGATTAAATCGCCGATGGGGGTACCCGGTTTGATTTCGCCGTTTGAGTCCGCAAGCATTCCCTGAACCACGTAGCCCGTGGTGGGATTGACCAACCGGCCGTCAGCGTCAAATTGAAAATTTCCGGCGCGGGTGTAATATTCATTGGCACCGTCGCTTAGCACAAAAAAACCGTCCCCCTGAATCGCCATGTCGGTCTTCACGCCGGTCGATTCCAGATTCCCCTGGCTGAAAATCGTGTCGATGGTGCCCATTTGCACACCCAACCCCACCTGCATGGGATTGGTTCCGCCCTTGCCGTCATAAGGGCGAGTCGCGCCACGCACGGTTTGAGCCATTGCCTGGGCAAAAACAGCCCGCCCGGCCTTAAACCCAATGGTGTTAATGTTGGCGATATTGTTACCAATCACATCCATCCGTGTTTGGTGACTTCGAATACCGCTAACGCCTGCAAACAATGATCGCATCATGATGACATACCTCCTTTTTTGGGGACTGCCTCAATCGGTCAGCAGTCTCGGGCCTCTCCTGAAAACGAGGTCTCAAGGAGTCCAGCCCGTAGTTTCAATGTTGTTTTACTTGTTGTCTTGAATTACCATTGCACTGTCAATGTTCGTAATGATTCCTTCGCTCATTTGACTGGAATCCATGGCGGTCACTACCGTTCGGTTGGGAACGTTCACCACAAACGCCAATCGTCTGAGCAAAATCAGGGAATCCTTGGAACCCTTCTCCGCCGCCTTGTTGACCGCATCCACCAATTGGTTCTGTTCGGTTTGCGACAGTTGAATTTGTCGGGACTGGAGACGTCTCAGGGCATGAGCCGAAAAGCGTAGCCCCTCAATATCGCCCACCTTTTCCCGAAGAATCTTTTGAAATTCTCCGGGCGCCCCTCGATTTTTGCCGAGCTGTTTTCCGGGAATCGAACCCGGCCGAATCGATCGAACAATTAGCCGCGGATCTGTCACATTAGCCGCCATTGTTCTCTCCCGAATTTAGAACTTCCAACACATTTCCAATTCCGTAGGACTCACCGTCCACCAGCAAATACGCTCCGCCGTCGGAGTATTTGACTGAATCCACTGTTCCCAACAAATAGGAGGAACCGGTTCCCTCCTTTTTGTCAGGAGCGATCGTTTTGATTTCCACTCGATATTTTCCCGGCGAGGCTAAATTGCCGTCATTGTCCTCGCCATTCCAGACAAATTCGTGGTCACCGGCACCCATGGCGCCCAATTCCTTGCTGGAAACCAAGGTCCCGTCCTTGTCGTAAATATTGACGGTCACGTGCTCGGCTGTACCGGGCAGTGTGAAATGCACCTTCATACCGGACCCGTCTTTCAACACAAAGGTGTTGGTACTAATTTTCACGCCCTTACCAATTAATGTTGTGGCCATTGAATTACTGATGGATTGTGCCAACAACATATTGGATTTCATGGATTTTTCAAATTTGTCATTCAGATTTTGGATGCCTTCCAGCGAACTGAATTGAGCCAATTGCGCAATGAACTCCTGATTTTTCGGAGGATCCATTGGGTCCTGGTACTTAATCTGCGTAATGAGAAGCTTCAGGAAATCGTCTTTTCCCAACATGCTGCCGTTGAGTTTCATGATGTCGGACAAATCCCCTGCCGGATTGTTTTTTGAGGCGGTCGACTTTAGCGTGTTGACCGGAGTTCCTGCACTGACAGAATTGACCGTACTCATTTTCTCACCTCCTTTCGGTCACTTTTCACATTCCTTTCCTGTAACACTACGCCACCATCTCCATGGAATTGTAGCCAAATTTTCTCATTTCGGGTTCTTCCTCCCGTGTTTGAGATTGACGCCCGTAATGAGAGCCAAAATTCCCGTTTTGTTTATTTTGCTGCGAGGTACCTGAACGCTGACCCTGCCCCTGATTTTGGGCCAGATTTTGCTGCGTAGCATTCGACTGCACGTGAATGCTAATCTGCACTTCCTGCACACGTCCGGCTTGTTGAGCCACAGCCGCATGCAGCGCCTGGACGTGCTGCTCCAAAATGTGCCGTGTTTCCGGTTTGTCCACCAAAATTTTCACCGAGATTTGATTTTGAAGCGTCTCAACCAACAAACGCGCTCCCCCCAAAACGTCCGGCTTGAGCTGAATGTGAAGCTGTCCCCCCTGATTTTGCACCAAAAGACGCGTATTTTTAACCAATTTGTCAAAAGTCGCCCGTGTCAATTGCGGGAAATCGTCCTGACGGTGTGGCCGTACCGCATTTTCGGTACTTGTTTTTCCCAATTTGGTGCGGTCGGGGAAATCGTCTCTCCTTTGTTGTGTTAGGTGTTCAGGAGAATCCGATTTTTGTGAAGTAGTGGACAGGGCAGTCTCTTCTTTGGCTTTGGTTTTGTTCACTTTTGCCGACGCTTTGCCCGACGTAGCCTCCGTCGAGATTTTGGTGGCTACCTGTTCAGGAGACGCTTTCGGGGAAAGCTGTTCGTCTTCCGCCTCAGGCACAAGCCCGGTTAAACTGACCTTTGACTGCGGCCCGCTCAATTCTTTCTCAAATGAGGGGTCTGTTTCCGGTGCAACTTTTTGGACGTCACCCGCCAGCGATCCGTTCGAGTGGGTTTTAGCCGCCTTTCCTCGTTTTTTCGATTGTTCTTTTAAGGGCTCGATTCGGTTTTCTGAAAGAGTCTGGGCTACGGTGCGATTCGGCGTCGGATCGGCGGTAAACGTCGGGACTTGTCTGAAATCAGCCCCCTGATTTTGGTTCGGCTTTTGAATCGGGGTTTCTCTTTTCGGTTGCATGTTCTGTTTTTTCTCCAATGGCGCGAAAATTGTGTCCGCCTTTGCTCCCGTTCGAAATTGGCCGCCATTTTTCACCGTTGACCTTCCGCGGGATGAAACCATTTCCGGTTCGCCCAAAGACTGCTCTCTCTCGGTGGACACAAAAGCCTTGGCTGATCTTTCCACCCGGGGTTTTCTTTTCCCTTTTCCCTCGGAAGGTTGGGCTGAAAACAAGGTCTCTTTGCGGGAAGTGATTTTTCTGCCTTTCATTTCTTCTTCGCGCGGAACTGACACGGCCTGTTTTTCTCCTGAAAATTCCTCTTTTTCCAGAATGGGCTGTTTGGGTAATCCTTCATTTTTGCTTTTTTTCTCACTGAGCGCCGCCGCTGTTTCCTTGTCTCTCGGGATTTTTGGAGCCTGTTCCGACTGCGGAATTGCCCCTGCGGCTGTCAATACCGCCTTTCCAACTGCAGAACCAGCCCGATTTTGGGACTGCGAGAAATCGGTTCCTTTTATTCTTTGAGCGTTTTGGAGTTCGCCTTCAGGCGAGGCCATTTTATCAGCCGCTCTCGAAGTTTCTGCGGAAAGTGGCGCGTCTGTGCTTCCTTTCTCGGCCTGGGCTATCGGAATTCTGTGAACATCGGAGGGTTTTTGCGCCGCAGCAGCGGTCGGTTCTGTCGTTGGTTGTGTTTCTGTGCTCTGCGTTTGGTCGGTTGGTGACACCTGCATTTCTTTTAGTGCCACCGTTTGGTTTCGCAATTGGTCTGCCATTGTCACAAGAGATTTAAGCTGCTCCGTAGAGGTGTCGCCATTTTGTAAAACGACCTCTTGAACAGCTATCGGGGCATTTTGTCCCGTGCCGCGGTTCGTTTGCTGAAGCGAATTGGCAGATTTTTCAATGTACATGCGATTGACGCGGACCAGAACCGCCGGAAGATTGTCCCCCGAAGCGGCCAGGCGGAAAAAGGCACCTTGCCCGGGCGCGGCTGTCGTGGCTGGAGTTTTGGCCGGCATTTCTTCCAGAACCTGACCAAAAGCTTCCCTTTGCGACGCCGCTTTGTTAGCCATTTTCAGAGGAATGAGCAAAAATTCCTGGTCTGTCGGCTGCGACTGTTCGGACAAAATCGTGGCGCTGGAGAGGGCTTCCCCTGCCTGTTTGGTGCCGTTCCCGTCCATTTTTGCTGCGGGTGCAGGAATTGGCGCTGTCCCCTTTGACGCCTTTGCTGACTCCACAACGGTTAAAATTTGCTTCTCTCCCGTTGAAGTGGTCGTTAGTAAGGTGGCTACCCGGGGTTCTGCGGATTTGACCTGTTTTCCTGTCGGCTGTTTTGCTTCATTGAGATTGTCAGTCGCTGTGTTTTCGGCGTATTCCGGTTGTTCCGGCGCCGCAGCCTGTCCTTCGATTGGAAGATTTCCTGTTAAATGAGAATCGGTTGTTTGAACCAAAACTTCTTGCTTCGTTTCAGCGGGCGTTTCTGTTGGAAGCAAATGGTCCGTAGACATTTGAGAGCCGGTCTGCTCGGGTAAGGCCTGTTTGTTCGTTGGGAGTGCATCTTGTTTTTTGGAATCGGTTGCCTGCGCATTTTCCTGCGCCACAACAGGGACAGCTAAAAAAACAATGGTCTGGCCCGATTTCTCACTTCTGTTTTCTCCGTTTGTATTTTTCACGGTTAGAAGTTTCGGCTCTTCGTTTTCCGCAGACAAAGCCCTGGCCAGCTCCTGTGCGCTCACCGCCTGTCCCGAAGGCAGTACCACAACGGTTTGGTCCCCCGAACCGGTTTGGGATTCGGTTTTACCTTGTCCCTGTACCGCTTTGAGATTGGGGTAGGCCGCCTGTGTGAGAAGTTTGCTTAGATCGGTAGAAAAGGCCTCCCCATTTTCCCCGAAAATTTGGCCTGGTAAAATCATTCCAGACGGCTGGCTGGTGGGAATCGGGTGTTTTTTCAAAAACCCCGGGACGCCTCCCAAAACCATTCCGAAAATGCGGTTAAAAAGAGAATTCCCTTTGGCACCGGAATCCACCTGGAAAAGAGCGTCTTTTGTTCCGGCTTTCCCCTGTCCGTTCAAACCAAACAAATTGAATAATGAAAGGCCAGTCATGTTTGGGCTCCAATCAGTTTATTGAGACGTATTTTCGGGTCAGTGCCGCTGCACGCGACGGTTCCAGCGCGCTTAAAATTGTTGCTGCCTGCTTTTCGGGACTAATCTGTAGCAGAGTCAAAATGGTTTTGTTGTCCAAACTCAACAAATATTGAGTAACTTTTTTGGCACTCATTGTTTTCAACATTTTGGCCAGACGCTGAATGCGTTCCACCTGTTCCTTGGTAAGGGCGCGGTGCAAACTGTCCGTTTTGGACTGCAAATACGTCACTTTGGTCTGGAGGCGGGCTTTTTTCCCGCTTAATTGCGCCACCGTTCGTTGAATGGTCGCAATTTGATTTTTGTAGGATGCCAGAGTTGTTTCCTGACGGGCAATTTCCAACCGCAAATTTTCTACGGAATCCTTGAGCGCGTTCCGCTCCAGGAGAACATCCTGAAAACGAAGGCGTTCACCGGTCACCACATCCGATTTCCAGCGTACTTCAATGGGCAGTTCCGGCCCGTACAGTCCAATGTACGTACCAACTAAAACCGTCAAGAAGGAAAGAATGAGTCCGAACAGCTTAACGGCCATTCCTTTTACAACCCCTGTTTCGTCTGTCCGCAAAGATTTTAGATTTTCCATTTTTCCCGTGTCCCGCTTTGTGTGGCAATTTCATCCACAAATTTCTGATCCTCCCGATTGGACTCCTTGAGGTAGGCCTGGTAATTCTTTTCGTGCAATTTTTCCAAAACCTTTTTTTCCTGTGAAATTTTCATCAATTCTTCTCGAACCACTTCCACTGCCTTTTCTACTTCCCCAAGCTGTTTTTTCTGCTCGGCAATGGTACGCCGCAATTTTCCCAAAAACTGCCAGAAATGAATCATTTCCAAAGCCTTAAAGGCCGAACGAGATTTCATTTCCCTTTGCAATGCCTCTTTTTGTTCGATTAGGGCCGTTAGTTTTTGCTTCTCAAATTCCAAAAGACGAATCTTTTCAGCCAATTGCAGGGCCTTTTGCTTTTCCAAATACCGTTTGCTGTCCTCCAATTTTCTCAGGCGGAACGTGAATTTTTTCATACCGGCAGTCACTCCCGCCTAAAAAAGTTGGGTTAATTGCGAAACAATTTCTTGAAAATCCGTTCTTTCGTCTACTTCCTGACGCAAAAAAGCATTCAAGGCGTCAATTTTCTCAATGGCCTGATCGATTTTTGGATTGGTGCCTTTTACGTAGGCGCCGATGTTAATGAGGTCTTCCGCTTCCCGGTACACCGACAGCAGTTGTAAGAACTCCCGCGCTTTCATAAGATGATTTCGTTCCGCCACGTCCGACATCACACGGCTGACGCTTTGTAACGGATCGATTGCCGGGTAGTGACCGCGGTTAGCCAGCTCCCGCGAAAGAACCACGTGCCCGTCCAAAATAGAACGTGCCGAATCCGCAATAGGGTCATTCAAATCGTCCCCTTCCACCAAAACCGTGTACAGCCCCGTAATACTTCCCTGAGGGAAATTCCCAGCCCGTTCCAAAAGGCGAGGAAGCAGCGTAAAAGTGGACGGCGTGTAGCCCTTGGTAGCGGGCGGTTCTCCAACGGCCAACCCGATTTCCCGTTGTGCCATAGCCACGCGCGTAACCGAATCCATCATGAGCAGTACATTGAATCCCTGGTCCCGGAAAAATTCGGCAATGGTCGTTGCGGTAAAAGCCCCTTTGATGCGAACAAGCGGCGACGTGTCGGATGTGGCCGCCACCACCACCGACCGACGAAGTCCTTCGTCCCCCAGGTCGCGTTCGATAAATTCCCGAACCTCTCGCCCCCGCTCACCAATGAGGGCAATAACGTTGACATCTGCCGAGGTGTTCTTGGCAATCATTCCCAATAGAACGCTTTTCCCCACTCCGCTCCCGGCAAATATTCCCAAGCGCTGGCCCTGACCCAGGGTAATCAGCCCGTCAATGGCTTTCACCCCTGTGGCAATCGGTGTGCGGATCGGAATGCGTTGCAGAGGGTTCGGCGGCATCTGGTAAATGGAACGTCTTTCCGTCCCTTTCAGCGGCCCCTTTCCGTCGATGGGTTCTCCCAATCCGTTGAGGACGCGCCCCAACAAATCTTCCCCCGTTTCAATGCTGAGGTCTTCGTGAGTCGCAATGACCTCCGAACCCGGGCTGTACCCGGACATGTCATTAAGCGGCATGAGGAGAATTTTATTTTCCCGAAAGCCGACCACTTCGGCTCGCCCTTCTGTCTGCCCGTTTTGCGGCCGAATGCGGCACAAATCACCCAAAGACACCTGCGGCCCCACCGATTCCATGATCATCCCCACAATCTGGTAAATTCGCCCAATCTGGACAATCGGGTCAATTTGCCGCAAACGGCGCGTGTAGTGGGTAAACACATCCTTTCGGGCTATTCTACTCACGGGAATCCTCCAACAGGGCTTCCTCAATTTTCTTCAATTGAACCTCCAGACGCGCGTCCAAAAGGCCGGAATCCGTGTCCAAAATACAGCCGCCCCGCTCAATACTTTCATCGGGGACGATCTCCAGCCGGTCGAATTTCTTCAGCTCCGGCAGACGGTCGTCTTTGCCGCGTTCTAACACCGCCACGTCTTGCGGGTTTAGTTTAATCACCAAATTCTGGCTGTTCGACGCCTTTTTTAACGCCTCCCGCACCACGTACAATACCAAATCCGGATTGGCGGAGACCTCCTGATGAATCACTTTTTTCGCGATTTCAAACGCCAGGCGAACCACGACCAATTCATTTTCTTCAAAGAATTTTTCCTTCCGCTCGGCCCATTCGGCCTGGATTGCTTCAATAATAGTTACGTACGGTTTGATTTCCTCCTGTCCCAGCCGAATGCCTTCTTCACGCCCCTGGTAAAATCCCTTTTGGTAGGCCTCTTTTTCGCGGCGATTTGCCTCTTCTTTGGAAACAAAAGCGTCCATGTTAATGGCGGCTGTTTGAAAGGCGTCCGCTGTTTCTGACTCAGGAGAATGGGCACTCCCTTTTTGTGCCGTTTCCTGCTCCGCTGTTTGGGTGTCTTCCTCGGGGACAAACGGGTTCAGCAAATCCTCTGCGAGGTCGAATCGCTCAAAAGGAGGGCGATCGGTACCCACCTTTGCATTTTTTAAAACGTGTCCGCCGGAACTAAACAATGACATCCTCTTCGCCTCCCTCGCGGTGAATAACGATCTCGCCGCTTTCTTCCAAATTGGCGACGATACTCAAAATCCGCTGCTGCGCTTCTTCCACCTCCTTGACGCGCACCGGGCCCATAAATTCCAATTCTTCGCGTAGCATATTGGCCGCCCGTTCCGACATATTGCCAAAAATCTTTTCCTTGACCTCTTCCGAGGCGCCCTTCAAGGCCAGGCTCAATTCTTTCGAATCCACCTCTTTCAAAATCTTCTGCATTGAGCGGTTATCCACAAGAACCAGATCATCAAACGTAAACATCAGGTTTTTGATTTGCGTGGCCAATTCGGGGTCAATTCGAACCAGTCCCTCCAACACCGTTTTTTCAGTGACTTTCCCGGCCTGATTTAGAATGTCGGCCACAACCTTTTCGCCGTCAATCTCACCGATTTCTTTCGTCACCTCCGTTTTGAAATTCAGATCAATAAAATCTTCTATTTCCTTAATAATTTGGGGTGAGATCTGATCCAGACGCGCCAGACGGTACGCGACTTCCACCTGAAATTGCTGGGGAAATTCGTCGTAAATTTTGGACGCCTTCGTCGGCTCCAGATGAGCCAAAACCACCGCCACGGTTTGGGGGTGTTCTTTGAGAAGAAAATTGGCCAGACGGTCTCGAGGCACCTCCGACAGGCGATTGAATCCCGTCTGTTCAATGGTTTTAATATTTTTCATGTTGCGAAGCATTTCAAAAGCCGATTCGGGCCCCAACGCCTTTTCCAAAACTTCCCGAGCGTAGTCTTCTCCGGCGTCCGAAACGAAATTTTGCGACAACAACATCTGGTAAAACTCTTCTACCACCCGGTAAATCACCTCTGACGGCACATTTTTTAGATTCGTGATTTCCTGGGTCAGCAGTTCCACATCCTCCCGACGCAGATTTCTAAATATTTTCGTGGCGGCGTCCACACCAATGGCCACCAGTAAAATGGCAGCCTTTTGACGGCCGGTCAGGGCCTCGTATTTAAGTTTCAGCATCTTCGGTGACCTCTTCCACAATCCATGCTTTCAGCAATTTCGCTGCCTCCTCGGGGTTTTCCGTCGATAAATTGGCCACTTTTTGTTGAATCTGAATCTTACGCTGGATTTCAGTCGGAATTTCCTGGGCAATGTCCTCATTTCCGAAAGGAATTTCTTCCTCGTCCAACGGCTGAATTTCCGTTCGAAAACTGCGCAAAATCTTCCAAAGGGCAAACAAGGCTACAACACCCGCCAATCCGTACAATCCACTTCGAATCATTCGCGCCACACGTGCACGTTTTTCCGCCGCTACCAAAGCCATTTGCTCCTTTTCAAAAGCGCTGTGATCAAAGGCAATGTTCACCACATTCACCACATCGCCTCTTTTGGCGTCATAGCCAATGGCACTTTTAACGACGGAAGTGAGTTTGGTCATTTCCTGAGGAGAACGCGGTACATATTGTTGAACCGGCTGCCCGTTCTTGCCCTTGGCGGAAATATATTTGCCGTCTACCATGACCGCCACGCTGAGGCGTCGAATCGTTCCCACACCCCGAATAATATTTTGAATGGTTTTGTTGATTTCGTAATTTTGAATGCGATTTTCCACCTTGCCCCCCGTGCCTTTGAGAGTGTCACCAGGGGTGATTTGGTAATTGGTCTCCACACTTCGAATGACCGTTGTGTCGGGGCTGTATTTCTCCACGGTCTGTTGCACCTTGTTAAAATCCAGATCAGCACTGACCCGGACAGTCGCTTTTCCAGTTCCTACGACGGTTTCAAGAAGGGATTGAACTTTTCCGGCGTAGTATTTTTCCACATTTTTCTGAAGGGCAATTTGCGTAGCCGTTAGGCCGGCCGTGTCGTCTTTTTGTAGAATTCGTGAAAGAATATTCCCATTGGAATCCACAATCGTTACATTTTGCGGTTTTAACCCTTCCACGCTGGCCGACACCAAATTAGCGATCCCGCGCACCTGCCCGTCGTTCAAACGCCGACCGGGTTTAAGCAAAAGCGTCACCGAAGCGGTGGTCGGTTTTTGGTCTTCCACAAAAAGGCTTTCATCGGGCAAAACGAGGTGAACGCGCGCACGTTTTACTTCATTCAGGGATGAAATCGTACGCGCCAATTCGCCCTCAAGTGCGCGCTGGTAATTAATTTTCTGCACAAAATCGGTCGCGCCAATATTATTTTTGTCGAAAATTTCGTAGCCCACCCCCCCCTGTTCAGGCAGCCCCTGACTGGCCAATGAAAGTCTGACTTCGTACACCTTTTTTCGCGGGACCAAAATGGTGGTTCCTCCTGAGGTCAACCGAAAAGGAATCTTGTCGGCTTTGAGCTTTTGCACCACCACGCCTGCTTCCTGAGGATCCATTTGCGAGTAGAGCACTTCAAAATCCTTCCGGCTGGCCCAAAAAACAACGGCCACCAAAAGCAAAAACGTCGCTCCGGCAGTACCAGCCACTACAATCCGTTTGGATTTATCTAACTTCAGAAAAACTTCTTTTAATTGTGCAAACAGCGCTTTGATTTGCGGCATACCGTCTCCCGTCCCCGTTAAACCTGCGTTCTCATCACTTCCCGGTAAGCTTCCAAAATTTTGTTCCGAATCTGCATCATCAGCTCAAAACTGGTTGAGGCTTTTTCCACCGCCACCATGACGTCATGGACGTCGTTGATCTCTCCGGCGGCCAGTTTGTCTATTGATTCCCCTGCCTGCTGCTGAAGCTGATTCACCTCGTCAATAAAACCCTTCAAAGTGGCATTAAAATTTTCGTCCCCCTTTTCCGTCTGTTTGGGTTTGATAGCGGGTTTTTCGAGGGGCAAATTTTGGGGCGAAATTTGAATCTTGCTTACCATTTTTTCATCCTTTTAAATCTATTTTCCGACCAAGAGCAACGGTTTTCGCGGCCATTTTTCCGCGCCGCGAGTACGCAACAGGATAACTCTCCGTACTTGGAAATTGTTTTTGGATTTCGTTTTTTTCTCCGGCTGAAAGAACCTTTTCCGCCACGGCGCTAAAGGCGATTTTCGGTGGATTTTCGCGCTTTGCCGAGGCAATTTGGTTCGAAAAGCCACTGCGCTGAGCCTTTTCCACATCTTTCGGAATTAATTTCCGGGTACGATGGACCCGCGGATTTGAATAGAGTGGATTTTTCTGAATGGAATTCAATTTCATAAGCGAATCTCCCTAAATTTTCAGAGCCTTTTTAGCCATGGTTTTGGCCGATTCAATGGCCATGGCATTGGCTTCGTACGTGCGTGAAGCCGCAATCATGTCCACCATTTCAACCACAATATTAATATTCGGGTAGCGCACGTACCCGTTGGCGTCTGAGTCTGGGTGGTCAGGGTCGTACACCAATCGGTACGGATTCTTCTGTTGAACCGTCTCCTTGGCCACCACTTCGGCCTCGGGATTGGTGCCGTTCACCGGGTCAAGGACGGTTTTGATGTGTGCGGGATTCGTTACCACCAGTCGGTCATCCTCTGCCGACAATAGATCACTGAACGGCGTGCTCGATCCCACTTGCCGGGTGACCACAATTTTCCGCCGGTAGGGCTGGCCGTTTTCCATTCGAGTGGTTTCGGCATTGGCAATATTGCTGGCGATCGCGGTTAATTTGACACGCTGAGCCGACATGCCCGAGGCACTAATATCCATTGAGGCAAATAACGGCATAATTTTCATCGTTACACTCCCTACCTAACTCGTTCACTAATGGCTTTTTTTACCTGATTAAATTCCCACGCCATCATTTTGGAGGTAAAGGCGTAGTACAATTGATTTTTGGCCAGCCCGGCCATTTCTTTGTCCACGTCCACATTATTCACACCGCTTGCCTTGCCCCCGCTTTTGTCCTCCACCACCCTGGGCTGCACTTTTTCGGGGGATTCCCCTGTTGTCGAAATGTGGCGAGGGTTGGTGGTTCGAATAGCCATGTCCTTCTCTCCCACTACTTTTTGCAGCTCGGACTCAAAAACCACCTTTTTGCGCACGTAATTAGGCGTTTCCACGTTGGCCAGATTGCTGGCAATAACTTTTTGCCTCAGCGAGGCGGCGTCCAACGCATTTTTCAGCAACGGAACGTGGACTCTGGCAAACATATTTTTCAAAATCATAGCAAACCCTCAAATTTGTTCAGTCCACCTAAAGCAAGCCGTATGCCAAAAGAAATATCCCCAAAATGCTTTTTGTATTTTCTTGTAATTAATAGGGTTAAAGTATTTTTACTGAAAAGAATTTTTGCCCAAAGCAGGAAAAGAGGGGAAATTCTTACCTACAAAGAGGCAGGGTTTGCCCCTTCACAGGCGAGACAAAGCGGCTAAAAAAAGAGAAAAAGCAAGAGTAGGAATTATTGAGGGCTATTCGCGCGAAAGGGGTAGCGGATTTTAACGCACAAGGGCAAATTTCCCGAGCATGAAAACCCCTTCACCGGAAATGGCAGCCAAATAAACACCCGAAGACAACGGCTCCTGGTCGGTGTCCGTGCCACTCCACAAAATTTGGCGTACATGGTAGCCGGTGGAAAGCCGTCCGAGGCGAAAAGAAAACACGCGTCGCCCACTTTCCGTAAGCACCTGAAAGGTTAAATAGGCCTTTTTCTTCAGATTGAATTCTACCGTTAGCAAATGATTCTCGGCCGGCCGAAAGGGATTGGGAAATATTTTCTCAATGGCATTGGCGTAGCTGGTTTTTCCGCCTCCCGGAACCACTTCAAATGTAAAACGGTGAATATTTTCTTTTTTGAGGCTGGCGTTGTAATCGTATTTCTCGGGAATTTGGACATTGGTCGAAATGGCCACAATTCCCGCCAGAGCAGGAACGTACCCCACGGAACCTGCCTGATTGGGATGAAAAACAAACGGCTCGCTTCGATTGTCCTTATTCACAATGGCTTCGGCCATCCAGAGCGAGGCATTGTCGTAGCGGCGTTTGAGGCTGTACGTTCGCGGTTCCTGAGGAATCAGGTTGAAATATTTGGAGGTCAAAAAGGTGGTGGAATCCGAAAAGCTCGTGTCCGACGTAAAGGGCATAACGTGGGAAATGTACAGTTCCGGGAAATGTTCGCCCTCGGTGTAGTACTGCAGGGTGTCGGCGCGGCTGCCGGTAAAATAGTTCCAAACGCTAAACGTGGCAAATTCCGTCGCAAAATCACTGCCCTCCGAGGCCAGCACGTAGCTCATGGATTTCAGGCTGTTGGCGTGCGGCATTTCCTCCCAAATCTGGCGTACCACGTCACGGCCAAACCGTTTGGAGAGAAAATGCAGCCACACGGTTGCCCCGTACTCGTGTGCCCCGTTGTAGGTTGTGAGCGGAAGGCCGGGGTTATTGAAAAAATCTGGCAAATTGGCGTAGTAGTCGTTAATGGCGTCGTAGGCCTGGTCCTCCATCCAGACGGACGACATTTCGTAAAAATAGAAATCCTGTTCGCGCAACACCATGCCCAATTGAATGACGTGGAAAAGTTCGTGCGCAGCCGTTACCTTCAAGGCGTCAAAACCGTGCGTGGCAAAACCGCGCCCTTTGAAATCGTTGTCCACTTCAATGTAGCTGGTACAAGCTTTGTGCTCCGCCACAGAATAAATGGAATCGGGCGACGTGAATCCGTAGGCTCCTATATTGTGCAGGTACACGTCAATTTGCGGGTCGTTAGGATTATCAACGGGAGGAACAGGGTAACCCAGTGTGTCGATTTCAAATTCGTAGCAACGGTCGAAAATTTGTGCCGCTTTTTCCACCCAATCGGGAATGGCATCGCCGTCGGCATCTCCCCTCGGCACGGCGTTAAGGCCGTTGGTCGTGTAGTGAAGCTTAAAATAGCCCTTTGGTGAAATGTAGGCATCCGGTAAACCGGGTCGCAAAAAGATGGTTCGAAAAAAAGCCCGGTCTGCTGAGTCCAATTTGTTCAGATTGTGCCGAATTTCAGCCACAATTTCCGTGGCACATTTTGCCGGTCGCCGCGACAACTCCTGGTAGCGCGCAGGAAGCTTGTCGGGAGCAAAAATCCAGTACCCCTGGTAGGCCAGTTTTTGTGCCAACGTCAGTTGGCCGTTTTGAAAATCTTCCTGCAACTTTGTTTGAAGGCTGCTTGCGCGCAAAGAAACTCCCCCCGCCAGCAAGAAGCCAATGAGCATCAATCCCAAACGCTTCATTTGACCCGTCATTTTTTTCGAAACAAAAGTGAAATGGGCACACCCATAAAACCGAAATGCTCCCGGATTTTTCCCTCCAAAAACCGCTTGTAATTCTCACCAATCTTTTGGGGGCGATTGGTAAAAAACACAAATAGAGGCGGTTCGGCTTTTACTTGCGTCCCGTAATGAATTTTCAATAACTTACCGTCACTTACAAACGGCGGATTGTCGCGAATAATCGGGCCCAGTACATCGTTCAATTCAGATGTGGGAATGCGCTTTTTCCTCTCGCCGTCAATCGAGCGAGCCACATCGATTACCTGGAACACCCGTTTTTTGGTTTTGGCCGATATAAATACAATCGGAATGTACGCCAAATTCCTGAGCCGATTTCGAACCGTTTCTTCGTAACGAAGAATTGTTTTTTCATCTTTTTCAATGAGGTCCCACTTGTTGACCGCAATCAGCACCCCTTTTCGCTTTTTTACAACCTCTCCGACAATGGCTGTGTCCTGGTGCGTCAGTCCTTCCGTAGCATCGATAAAAACAACAGCCACATCGCTTTTTTCAATGGTTTTCAGAGCCCGCAGCGACGAGTAATATTCCACATTTTCCGCCAATTTGGCGCGCTTCCGCATGCCTGCCGTATCCACCAAAATGAAATTTTCGTTGTGGTAGCGAAAATGCAAATCGACGGCGTCTCGTGTGGTTCCCGGAATATCGGTTACAATGACCTTTTCCTCTCCCAAAATCGCATTCATAAAGGACGATTTCCCCACGTTGGGTTTTCCCACAATCGCCAAACGAATGGCCTTTTCCCGCTCGGCTACCTCGGATTCGGGCAAATGGGCAACCACTTGATCTAAAAGATCGCCGGAACCCCGCCCCGAAATGGCCGACACCGGAATGGGATCCCCCAAATTCAGTTTGAAAAATTCGTAGATTCCCGGTTCACGCTTTTGACTGTCGATTTTGTTCACGGCCAACAAAACCGGTTTGGAGGTACGCTGTAACATGACCGCAATTTCTTCGTCAATGGGATTCAAGCCTTCCTCGCCGTCCACTACCTGTACCAAAACATCCGCTTCGTCAATGGCTTTTTCCACCTGCTCAGCAATGGCCCGCGTCATGACGTCTTCGCTCTCGGGTAAAAAGCCCCCCGTGTCCATGAGGAGAAATTTCTTGCCTGTCCATTCCGCCTCGGCATATTTCCGGTCGCGTGTGACGCCGGGAACGTCGTCCACAATGGCTTCGCGTTTGCGCAGCACGCGATTAAACAGGGTCGATTTTCCCACATTCGGTCGGCCGACAACAGCCACAACCGGTAATTTTTTCATTTGGCAAGTGTTCCCAAAACTTCGGGTAAATTTCGAAAATAATCGTCCACAAAAACAAGCGGTCGACCCAGACGCTCTTCGATTTTGCAGGGTGACCAATCGTCCAAAAAAAGGCCGTCGTAATTGAGCAGTTTCTCTGAAAGCCACACGGGCCCCCTGCCGGGTTGACGAACCAGAGCGTCGTAAATATCCTGGCCGGTCAACAGACCGTTAACCGTAATGGAATCCCCGTAAAAGGAATTGCGAACCGCCAGCAGCGCCACACTGAGACCCGAAATTTTTTCCAAACGGGGTAAAACCGACTGCCTCAAAACGGATTCCGCCAATTTTCCGGTCAGCAGCGTCACCTGTGTTTCCTCCTTAATTTTCGGGGGAAGATCAGGCACAACGCTTTCGAAATTGTCCAGCATGAGCCGAACCATTCCGACGCCATCCTCCAATTGGGGGTACTCCTCGTAATACTCCTCCTCGGGAATTGGCACCCCGGCGCGCAAAAAGAATTCGTCGGAGGCGAAAACAAACCGCGTCCCCATTTCCGCCGCAAATTTCTCCTGCAAGCGAAGAATTTCCTGCACAAAGCTTCGGGCGTAGGCGTCCGTGACGGGCATCAGTTGTGGCAAACCCTGCCGGTGTTTGGTTAAACCCACCGGCACCACCGCCGTGGAACGCACCCCGGGGTAGAGCGCCCTCAAATCGTTCAGAGTTTTCAGAAGAATTGGGCCGTCATTGATTCCCGGGCACAACACAATTTGCGTGTGGATTTCGATTCCATGATACACCAAAAACGTCAGCTTTTCCAACAAATGGTCGGGCTTTTTAATGCCCAACAGGCGTTGCCGGACAGGCCAATCGGTGGCGTGCACCGAAACGTACAAAGGAGACAAACGCTGCTCAACCATTCGCTCCAAATCGGCCTGCCGAACCGTTGTAAGTGTGGTGTAATTGCCGTACAAAAATGAAAGGCGGTAATCTTCGTCCTTAAAATACAGAGATTTACGAAGCCCTTTCGGGTTCTGATCGGCAAAACAAAACAAGCAGTGATTTCCGCACGCCTTAAATTTTAGCTCGGGGAATTCCAGTCCCAAAGAATCATAAGGGTCTTTCTCGATTTCGTGCACCCAAACGTCCCCGTTCCGCCGCACGGCAATTTCCAAAAATTCATCGTTTTCGTAGAAACGGTAGTCGATCAAATCCCGAATGGTGTGTCCGTTAATGCTCAGGAGATCGTCCCCGGGTTTCAAACCGATTTGCGAGGCAATTCCCCCCGGAAGCACCGATTTAATTTTCATGCAACAAACAACTCATTTTTCTCAAACCGCTGGTCATTTTGAAAATAAATATAGCGCAATATTCGTTCGATTACCACAGTTTTTGAAAGATCATTGCCCAAACTGACGTCCCCAAACCACTCAAGGGCGTATTTTAAGATTGAAATCGGTCCCATTTTGGGCCTGAAAACACGAGCGTTTTCCGTTCCAATGAAGAATTGTTGAGAGGAAGCGAATTCCGTTACATTTTTTCTCCCCAATAAATAGTGACAATCCCGAAACTCAAGGGCTTCCACTGAACTTTCTGCCAACCCGCCCGGGTCAGCATCTTCCCGAAAACACGGCCCGCTGGAAAATCCTCCACAGAACGATTCAAATACCGGTAGGCATTTCGATTCCCGGACAGTCGGCCGCCGATTACAGGCAACAGGTGGCGAAAATAAAACAGGTACGGAATGCGAAAGAGCGGGTTGGTGGGAAGCGAAAATTCCAAAATAATGACCCGACCGCCGGAACGCACCACGCGGGCCATTTCTTGCAAAGTTTGCTCCCGGTTGGACACATTCCGAATCCCGAAGGCCATGGTCACGGCATCGAAACTTTCGGCGCAAAAGGGCAGCTCTTCTGCGTCCGCAGGAAAGAGCACCCATTTTAGCCTTTGATTTTGCCTGGCTATTTTTTTTCTGCCTAATGCCAGCATGTCTTCTGCACGGTCTATTCCTATCACAAAACGAAGAACTTTTGACTTCTTTGCCAGAGCAATCGGCACGTCCCCTGTGCCGGACGCCACATCCAACACCCGCAAATCGTTGCCCTTGGGAAGATAGTGAGCCATTCGATTGCGCCAGCGGACGTCCTGTCGAAGCGAAAGAAGGCGGTTCAAAAAATCGTACCGGCGCGAAATGCGATTGAACATTTCTGAGATGTGTGGCGTCTTTTCTTCCGGTAAATCCTTATTTTTGTTTTTGTTCACTGGCATTCACTTCTTTTGGGTTTCTCCATTTAAGGGACTAAAGCCAATCTTCTTGAAAGTACGTCCTGTTTTCAGACCTGAGGCGCTCCGTCGTTTTTTCAATTGAAAACCGAACTTGCCCGGGGACTGTTTTGTGGGAATGCTGTGCACTTGAAAATCCCCGGTCGGAATACGGAAACCGTTCGGTTTGACGCTAAAGAAATGGGCTTCGAGAAATTCACAACACAAACCAGGCCTATTGGACCGAACACGGCCGGGTTTTAGAGCACATCCTGGCGCAGGTACTTGGGGAACCCGATTGTTTCCGTGAGGGAAAAGGGAATCTGGCGCTCCTGATTTTTCCGCTGTGTTCCGTTCAAATCGCAAGCGGACGTTTTCGCGGCAAAAAGCGCCCGTCACCACGAGCCGCACTTACCGTACCGTTTTCCACTACAACGCGTCCCCGGGCAATAACCATTTCCGGTCGGCCGCGGATTTCCAACCCCTCGTAAATGGTGTGGTCACAATTTTGTTTCTGAGTGCTTGCCGAAATTACGCCGCGTGCCTCCGGATTCCACAACACAATATCCGCGTCCGAACCCACGGTGAGTGTCCCTTTTTGCGGGTACAGGCCGAAAATTTTGGCCGGATTGGTGGCGGTAAGAGCTGCAAATTGTTGCAGCGAGAGCGTGCCGCTTCCAACGCCGTAGGTGTACAAAAGCTCCAGCCGGTGTTCCACGCCAGGTACGCCGTTCGGGATGCGAGAAAAATCGGACAGGTCCCGGTCTTTTTGGCCGGACAAACGAAAAGGGCAATGGTCGGTTCCGACGGTTTGAAGAGAGTCGACCGCAAGGGCTTTCCACAGGCGCTCGGGGTACCCCTTGGGCCTCAAAGGCGGACTCATGATGTACTTCGCCGCCTCTCGTGCCGGGCGTTCGTAAGCGGTTTCATCCAAAAGAAGGTAATGGGGGCAGGTTTCACCGAAAACCGTTCGTCTGTTTCGCCGAGCAGCCGCAATTTCCGCGGCGCCCTCTGGCGTGGAAACGTGCACCACGTACAGCGCCGCTCCGGTCACTTTGGCCAAAGTAATCGCCCGCACAATGGCTTCCCGTTCAACCTCAGGGGGACGCGAAACGGCGTGGTAGCGCGGCTCCGTTTTTCTTTCGGAAATCAATTTTCGGCGCAGAAAAGAAACGGCATCTCCGTTCTCGCAGTGCGCCAGAATAAGTGCCCCCAATTCAGAGGCGGCTTCCATCGCGTGCAAAAGTTCGGTATCATTCAACCCGATTGTCTCTTTGTAGGCCAAATACACTTTGAAGGAAGGAATTCCTCTCTCCAAAACACAGGTGCGCATCTCCTTCCGAATGC
>CAZOHG010000017.1:0-61197 GCA_964579725.1 uncultured Deferribacteres bacterium | reverse complement strand
GGCAGAATAAGGGCTTTGGCGCCTTTGGCCAATGTCACGCCGCACGGCCTTCGGTCTTCCAAGGGGTCATTTTGTTTTCTCAGACGCGGGGGGAAAGGCGGAACTATCTAAACATCCCCCTAAATCCCCCCTCGAGGGGGGACTTTTGAGGGTTGCTGAAACGGCGTTTTGATTTGCCCTTAGAAAAAATACGCAAAATTAAAGCCCAATTGAATAAACCGGCCCAACCCATCCCCGCTTTAAAGGGGGATGTCATTCCCAATTTTAAGGGAGAAAATTGACTTGCTACATTTCCCCCGCATCCGCAGGACACAAGCCGGACGTGAAACTACCCGTGAGTGGGCGGAAGAGATTTTTTCCCTTTGCCTTTCAAAATTTATGTGCTTTTGCAAAACAATTTTCCTATTTTAAAATGGAACCAAAAGAATCAACGAATCAACAATAAGGTTACAGGAAATATGGCAAAGGAAAATCTCAAAAAATCCATTCGGAAATTGCGGGCAGAAGTCGAGCAGTTAGATGCCCAAAAATCAGGTGTGAAAACTCAAATGGAAGCTCTCCTCGGCGAGTTGGAGGAAGAGGTCAACAACTCCGGCAAGTCCGACCGCACTGAAAGGCTTACCGAAAAAGTGAAAGCATTCATTGCCGAGTACGAGGTTAAACACCCAAGCCTTGCAACGGCACTTGAGGAAATTTTGTGGACGTTAAGCAACATGGGCATTTAGATCGGCAATTCGAAAAATTGTGAAGAGGATTTTATGACAGTCAGTCGTCGGAATATTGTGCGGATGGTGGGGTTTTTAACCGTTTTGTTTCTTACGTCTGCTCCGGTATTTTCAAAGGTTCGTCATCTATCGGATTTTTTGCCGTCGGAAAAGCAGATTTCCCCCTGGCAAAAAGACGGTTCTTTCCGGGTTTACGCGGGGAAGGGTTTACAAAAATACCTGGATGGTGGCGCTGACATTTATTTGGAGTACGGGTTTCGAGCCGCAGGCGTTCAAGCCTACAAAAAGGGGCAACAAGCCCTTCAGGTCGAAATTTACAGAATGACCTCGTCGCAGGCGGCTCTGGGTATTTTTTCATTCCGGCGACATTTTCCTGCCGATTCCTCAATGGCATTTCCCAATGAATCTTCTCAATACGATTTCCTTTTCGCCAAGGGGCATTATTTTGTCGCTGTTACCAACATGGACGGTGGAAGCGACACGGCGCACAGCCTTAAAAAATTTGCCGGTTTTATTGCCCAAAACATTGCGGGAAAAACACCCGCACCCAATCTTTTTGCTGCGCTTCCGCGTCGGGGGCTGGTGCCCTGGTCGCCCATGTTCATCAACGGCCCCCTGGCCATGCGGGTTCGGTGGCCCATCGGAGAAATTCACTGTTTCCATTTTGAACGCGGTACCCGGGTGGTAACCGGACGGTACCAAGCGGACAAATTGGATTTTGCACTCTTTGTTGTTTTCCCCGGTAAACGGGTGGATTTTTACAGTTTGGTCGAGTGCTTCGGCAATATTCTGAATGCCGCCATGGTTGTAAAATCCAATCAGAAAATTGTCCTGACCATGATGAATTCCCGAAAAACCATCTTTTTAAAAAAGGGTCAAAATGTGTGGATTATTCCCAATCTGTTCGACGATCTTCCCGTTTTAAAATTTTTGGGTGAAATGTAAGCCCGGTTTGTCGACTTCTGCCTTCTGCCCAAAAACAAGCCGAAATTTATTGGCCTGAATTCCTCAGAATAACGAGCCGTCGGGTGGATCAAGCGAATGCGATTCCCCTTAACCAAAATGAAAACGCCAGTTATTCCCTTAAAAATGGGTGTCTTGTCCTCAAAATTCCAATCAGGCC
This sequence comes from uncultured Deferribacteres bacterium, assembly GCA_964579725.1. Classification (GTDB taxonomy): domain Bacteria; phylum Zhuqueibacterota; class JdFR-76; order JdFR-76; family BMS3Abin05; genus CAZOHG01. The sequence goes on along the minus strand of CAZOHG010000017.1, from coordinate 59,349 downwards.
AACCGGACTTCTTTTTCACTTTGATTTTTTTGGATTTACTTTGTATATTTTATGGGAAGAACCAACGAAAGGAGGTTCACCATGAAACGTATTTCGCGAGAAATTCCGGTAGACAAGCTCACCTTTAAACAGGTCAGTTTGTGGGAAGTTCAGAAAAAATTGCAGGAACGGGGTGGTGAGGAGGAATTTAAAGAACCCTACGAACGGGGGTACATTACCATCTCGCGCGAGGCTGGAAGCCTTGGCAATGACGTCGCCAGCCGCCTGGCCAAGAACCTCGGGTGGCAATTGTACGACAAAGAAATTGTGGATTACATTGCCACCACGGCGCACGTGCGAAAAAGCGTTATTGAATCGTTCGACGAAAAAAAACAGGACGAAATTAAAACCTGGGTGCAAAAAATAATCGATTCTGAGGTGCTGAGCCCCGACCGCTATTTGGGCCATTTAATGAGCGTTATTTTAGCCATTGCTGAACGTGGCCGTGCCATTATTTTGGGGAGAGGTGCCAATTTTATTCTCGATCCGGAACGCGGGCTTCGGGTGAAAATTTCCGCTCCGTTGGAATTGCGTATTGTGCAAATCATGCATGATTTAAAACTGACGCGGAAAGAAGCCCAGCGCTACCTTGCCCAACGCGACAACCAGCGGCTCGCTTACATTCGCCGGTATTTTCACCGGGATGCCGACGATCCTCTGTTTTACGATCTGGTTTTGAACACGGAATTCATGCCTTTGGACGCCGTAGTGGAAACCATTACAACGGCACTCAAAACAAAATTGGGGACAACCGCAAGCCCATTCTCCCAGCAAAACACCGGTACTAAGAACAAGGAAATTCCGAAGGAAGCGGAATGACACCGAACATTCGTATTGCACAGGCACAAATCGACACCACCGTGGGCGATTTAACCGGAAATCGGGATAAAATTTTAGCACGTGTCAAAGAAGCGGAAGAAACCGGAGCCGATTTGGTTGTTTTCCCCGAATTGACCGTCACCGGCTACCCTCCGGAGGATTTGCTCCTACGGCCTCAATTTGTAACGGACAATTTGCGCATTTTACACGAACTGGCTCCGAAAATCCAACGGATTACGGCCATTGTTGGGTTTGCGGATCGGGAGGATGGGCGTGTTTTTAACGCCGCCGCGCTCTTGCACGAGGGAAAAATTGAGGCCATTTACCACAAAATTCAATTGCCCAATTACGGTGTGTTTGACGAAAAACGCTATTTTCTGCCGGGTGAAAATGTACTGGTTTTTGAACGCGGCTCTGTCATGTTTGGCATTAATATCTGTGAAGACATTTGGGTCCCGGGCGCAGTAATCGAAACCCAGGCCTTTCCGGGCGACGCGGAAATCATTTTGAATATTTCGGCTTCCCCCTACCACCGTGGCAAGGGCAACGAAAGGCTTTCCTTACTTAAAACGCGCGCCCGCGAAAATTACGCCTTCGTGGTGTACACAAACCTTGTGGGGGGGCAGGATGAACTGGTTTTCGACGGCATGAGTTTTGTCCTTTCTCCTAAAGGAAAAGTGCTGGCACAGGGAAAACAATTCTCCGAGGACCTGATTGTAACCGATCTGGATTTGAAAGCGGTTCGCCAATTACGCGAAAACGATCCGTTGTTCATCCACAAGAAATTTAAGACGCACCCTGCCTTCCCCATTGAACTGGTTCGCCTTGCTGAAATTCGAACCAATCCCAAACCTACACTTCCTCCTCGACGTGTAAAATCGGCCAAAGAATTGGAGGAAGTGTACGAAGCGCTGGTTTTGGGCACCCGGGACTACGTGCGGAAAAACGGCTTTCAAAAAGTGGTCATTGGGCTAAGCGGTGGGATCGATTCGTCGTTGGTGGCCACAATTGCGGTGGATGCCCTGGGTCCCGAAAATGTCGTTGGAATTGGTATGCCCTCCATGTATTCTTCTCGTTCCAGTGTGGACGATGCGGAAACGCTGGCGAAAAATTTGGGGATTCACTTTCACATTATTCCCATTAAATCCATTTTTGACGCCTATTTGGCCACATTGCAGCCAATTTTTGCCGATCGTCCGCAGGACATTACGGAAGAAAATCTTCAAGCGCGAATTCGCGGGAATCTTCTCATGGCGCTCTCGAACAAATTCGGTTGGTTAGTGCTTACCACAGGCAACAAAAGCGAAACCAGTGTGGGCTACAGCACCCTTTACGGAGACACCGCGGGCGGGTTTGCCGTGATCAAAGATGTTCCCAAATTGTTGGTGTACGAACTGTCGCGGTACCGCAATCGCAGGGAAGGGCGGCTGCTCATTCCCGAAAATGTGCTCGTCAAGCCCCCTTCTGCCGAATTGCGGCCGAATCAGAAGGACGAGGACAGCCTTCCGCCTTACGACATTCTCGATCCGATTTTGGAAATGTTTGTCGAGCAAGAAATGAGCCCGGACGAAATCGTGGAACACGGATTTCCCGAGGAAATTGTGCGGCGTGTGGTACAGATGGTCGATCGCAATGAGTACAAACGGCGTCAAAGTCCGCCGGGAATTAAAATCACCCCGCGCGCCTTTGGAAAAGACCGCCGAATGCCGATCACCAATCGCTACCGCTTTTAGACCTTCAAGGAAATTTTGGGTGAAAACGGAATTTTTGCAATTGGGCAAAGTCCCCAAAAATCACCCTGAAATATTCAACAAAGTCACGGCGACGAGAGCCAGAGCAAAACCGGCCCATTCCCGTGCCGAAAGCCTTTCCTTCCAAATGCCAACCCCCAAAAGCAGCGAAAGGGAAATGATCCCAATATTTACCGTGGGAAACACTTCCACGCCCGGCAGGTGACTCAGTGCCAGAATGAAGAAAAAGGTTGTGAACAAATTGGGTACCCCCAGGCCCAATCCCCAAAGCAATTCGGTGCGGCGGACCCGCAGGTGATTGAATCCAATGAAAAGCCAACTTAAAATTCCGGAGAAACCAAACAGAACAAGCAGGAAAGAATCCTTTTCCTCGAGGGGTCGCAACGACTCGAAAATTTTCATTAAAAAATCGTTAAAGCCGAGAATCAGAAAGACGGAAACGGTTAGGAACCATTGGGAACGGTGGTTTTTTTTGACCGGAGAAAAATTCGAGAGCAGCAAAAGAGAGAACAGCGTCACTGCCAACCCCACACTTTGGCTGGAAGTCGGGTGTTCGTGCCACACCAAAAGGGACCCGAATGTGGGAATCACCACGGACAGGCGCATGACGGAGACAGAGACGGAAATACCCATTTCTCCAATGGCACGCGTAATGAGGTAGAATCCCAACGGGAAACTGGTGCCGCCCACAAGTCCCAGAAAAAACGTGAGTGCCGAAAAATGAAAATTGCGCTGCCAAAATAAAAAGGCTGCCAAAATTCCGGCAGCCGTAAAATAATTGGTTCCAATAATAATGATGCGATTGTAGTGCCGCAGCTCGGTCATTTTCAAAATAACCGCGATGCACACCGACATAAGAATCGTCAGAAGAACGTCCGGCATTCAATCGCTTTCACATTCGCCTGTCACAACCCGATTTTTGCTCAGCCCTTTTCCGCCCAAATTTGCACCAGATTGACCAGCGTTTCCACGGTTTTTTCCATATCCTGCACCGACACCCATTCCAATTTGGAGTGAAAATTGTGCCCGCCCGTAAAAATGTTGGGAGTGAGCAGGCCTTCGTAGGAAAGGCGTGAACCGTCCGTACCGCCCCGAATGATGCTGAGGTGCGGTTCAATACCGGCACGTTTGACGGCTTCCAGTGCGTACTCCACGACCCGCGGTTCTTCGTCCAATTTGTACCGCATGTTTCGGTAGGATTCCTGCACCTCAAAATCCATTGTAGCCCCTGGAAATTTCCGAAGGACGTTTTGGGCAATCTCTTTCAGAAAAGCCTCCTTTTCCTGTAGCCCTTCCACCGTAAAATCTCGAATCAGGAATTTCACCGTAGTCGTTTCTACGCCGCCCTGAATGGCATGGGGGTGAATGTAGCCCTCACGGGCTTCGGTGGTTTCCGGGGACAGGCGGTCCTTGGGCAAATTGGCCACAATTTCCGCCGCCACTTTAATACCGTTGACAAGCTTACCTTTGGCGTAACCCGGGTGCATATTGATTCCGTGAATCGTTAAAATCACCGAATCTGCGCAAAAGGTTTCATTCTCAATTTCGCCCACGGTTTCACCGTCCACGGTGTAGGCAAAATCGGCACCGAATTTTTTCACGTCGAAATGTTCCGTGCCGCGCCCCACTTCTTCGTCCGGGGTAATGGCAATGCGAATTTTCCCGTGTTTGAGGTCAGGGTGGTCCAAAAGGTACTGCACGGCGGTGAAAATTTCGGTAATGCCCGCTTTGTCGTCTGCGCCCAAAAGGGTGGTCCCGTCCGATGTGAAAATATCGTTGCCAATCTGGTTTTGGAGAGCCGGAGTTTCATCAAAACGAATGACTTGCGTGGGATCACCCGGGAGTGCAATATCGCCCCCCTGATAATTGGGGTGAAGAATAGGTTTTACATCCTTCCCCGAGACCTCGGGCGAGGTATCCATGTGCGAAATAAGCCCGATGACCGGCACCTCTTTCTCCACATTAGACGGAAGAGTAGCCGTCACGTAGCCCCACTCATCCATTTCCACGTCCGTTAATCCCATGGAGCGGAGTTCTTCGGCCAAAGCCTCGCCCAATTTCTTTTGCCTGGCGGTACTGGGAAAGGATTCGGATTCCTCGGAAGATTGGGTATCGAACGACACATATTTCTTGAAACGCGCAATGATTTGTTCGGTGTATTGAGGTTCCATAGTCTGTCTCCTATCTTGGTGGTTAGGAAAATGTACAAAAGTTTGAGGAAAGATTCAAGAAAAGATTGGCTAAAAGAAGGGGGCCATTTGGGGAACAAAAAAACCGGGGGCGAATTAAAATCGCCCCCGGATGCACAAAAGACGGTGGAAAATTACACCCAGCCGCGCAATTTGCAGGCCTCGGCAACACGTTTGACCGCTACCATGTAGGCCGCGGACCGCATGTGAATGTTTTCCTGCTTGTGAACGTCGTACACGGCGTGGAAGGCTTTGGTCATTTTTCGATCCAACTGCTGGTGCACATCTTCCAACTCCCAGTAGTAATTGTAGGTGTTTTGAACCTGTTCGAAATAAGACACCGTCACGCCACCGGCATTGGCCAGAAAATCGGGAATGACAAAAACGCCGTTTTTGAACAGAATTTGATCGGCGATAGGTGTAGTGGGCCCGTTGGCCAACTCACACACAATTTTCGCCTTAATCTTGTTGGCATTGCTTTCGGTAATGACTTCTTCGAGCGCTGCAGGGTACAAAACGTCCACGTCCAACTCAAGCAGCTCTTCATTGGAGATGGATTTGGCGCCCGGAAATCCCGTCACTTTTCCCGTTTTTAATTTGTGTTCCACCAGTGCTTTCGGATCCATTCCGTCGGCATTGTACACGCCGCCGCTGGAATCGCTGGCAGCCACCAATTTTCCGCCACCTAAAATTTCCTGGTGAAGCAACGCGGCAAACTGCCCGGCATTTCCGAATCCCTGAACGGCATATTTGGTTTTGGCCGCATCGATCCCCAGCGCTTTCGTGGCCTCCCGAACCGTGTACACGCCGCCGCGGGCTGTGGCGTCACCTCGCCCTTGCGAGCCGCCTAATTCCAAGGGCTTGCCCGTGATCATGCCGGGGTGATTGTACCCCTTCATGATTTCATATTCGTCCATCATCCATGCCATAATTTGGGGCGTGGTGTACACATCCGGCGCCGGAACGTCTTTGTTGACCGCCAAAAAATGGCCAATTTTGCGAATGTACCCCCGGGCCAGTCGTTCCTTTTCCCCGTCCGACATTTCCTTGGGATTGCAAACCACACCGCCTTTGCCACCACCCAACGGAATGTCCACAACGGCCGTTTTCCAAGTCATCCACGCAGCCAGTGCGCGCACCGTATCTATGGTTTCCTCCGGATGCCAGCGGATGCCGCCCTTGGCCGGACCGCGCGCGTTGCTGTACATCACACGAAAACCATGAAAAACCTTGACGGAACCATCGTCCATTTTGACCGGGATGGTTACCCGAATTTCTCGTGAAGGCCAACGCAACAACTCACGGGTTGCTTCATCTAATCCCAGCCGCTCGGCGGCCTCATCCAATTGCTCCTGGGCAATCTTGAAGGGATTCAGCTTTTCCTTGGCCATAAAACAACCTCCTTAACCTTAGAAATTCACTGCACATAACGTTTTGACCTGCCTTTTTAAAGCACCTATAATTTATTGGTTTAAAATTCAGAGTCAAGGGAAAAATCGGATTGTTACAAAAAAATAATGATTTTTTTTGCCCGATTTTGGCGCTTTTGTTTATTCTGTCAGAAGTGGGGATTGGTTTTTACCGAGAGGACACAGACGGTTCGTTCGAGATCAAGAATACCGCGGCTCGACGAATGGTCCCAATATTGTCAAAGGCAAGCATTTAAAAGTGAGCTCAACCGGGAACGGCAGTCGGAGTTGAAGCCAATGTCTGCCGAGTTGGCTCTGTTGAGAAAAATTCCTCTTTTTTAGTGTGGGTGAATTTTTCCGCGAAATTCCCGAATCCCTTTCTGGGCCGTATCCCAGGACAAAACGGCACACTTCACCCGGGCAGGAAATTTCGTAACGCCGCGCAGGGCGGCCAATTCTCCCCAAATTTCCGCATCCGCTGGCTCTGTTTTGCCGGAAAGCATTTCCCGAAATTCGGCAATGAGCTTTTCGGCTTCTTCGACGGTTTTTCCCCTCAACGCTTGCGTGAGCAGGGAGGCCGAAGCCTGGCTAATGGAGCACCCTTGACCGGAAAATTTCACGTCGGTTAGCACGCCGTTTTCTACGCGCGCGTAGATGTCGATTTCATCCCCGCAGAGGGTGTTTTTGGCGTGCCGGTGCACATCCGGATGGTCAATCACCCCTTTGTTGCGGGGATTTTTATAGTGGTCTAAAATAATTTCCTGGTAAAGTTCTTCGATCGCCATTATTTAAAAAACTCCCTTGTTTTCATGAGCGCTTCAACAAGTTTGTCAACCTCTTCCTGCGTATTGTAGATGTAAAAGCTGGCGCGCGCCGTTCCCGGAACGTGAAAACGTCGCATAAGAGGCTGAGCACAATGGTGGCCCGTCCGAATGGCAATTCCTTCCTGATCCAAAAATGTGGCCACATCGTGAGGATGAATATCCGCCAAACTAAAAGAAATGACTCCGGCCCGATTGGGGGCAGAACCAAAAATTCGCAGATCGGGTACCGTTTTGAGCGCGCGCAACGCGTAAGCCGTGAGCTTTTTTTCGTGCTGCCAAACCGCTTCCATTCCCAGAGCTTGAAGATAGTCCACCGCAGCACCCAACCCAATGGCTTCCACAAAAGGGGGCGTTCCGGCCTCAAATTTGACCGGCAATTCGTTGAAAGTCGCGTGATCCATCCAGACCTCGGAAATCATATCACCCCCACCCAAAAAAGGCGGCATTTCTTCCAACACCTCCTCCTTGCCGTACAGCACCCCGATTCCCGTGGGCCCTAACATTTTGTGCCCCGAGAAAGCATAAAAGTCGCAGTCCATGGCCTGCACATCCACCGGAAAATGGGGTGTACTCTGGGCGCCGTCCACCAACACGCGAGCACCTACTTCGTGAGCCAGGGCCACAATTTTCTCCACCGGATTGACCGTTCCCAAGACATTGGACACGTGAGTCACTGCCACCAGTTTGGTTCTCGGAGAAAGAAATTTTTCAAAGGCAGTCCATTCAAGGGTACCGTCCTCCCGTACAGGAAGCCACCGAAGGGTAGCGCCCTTTTGGCCCGCCACGATTTGCCAGGGAATCAGATTGCTGTGGTGTTCCATTTCGGTGACGAGAATTTCATCCCCCTTCTTTAAGAAACGCTCGCCCCAGGCGCGAGCCACCAGGTTAATGGACTCAGACGCATTTTTTGTAAAAATAATATTTTTATGACCAGGAGCGTGAATAAACGCTGCAATCTTAACGCGTGCCATTTCATAGGCGTCGGTAGACCGAGCGCTGAGTGTGTACGCACCGCGATGCACGTTTGCGTATTCGCGGGAATACAATGTGGTCATGGTTTGAATCACCGAAAGCGGTTTTTGTGTGGAAGCAGCATTGTCCAAAAAAACAAGCGGGTGGTTGTTGATTTTCTCGGAAAGAATAGGAAAATCCTTGCGACAGTCGGACAAATCTTCTTCCTGCTGTGTTTCCCTTTCGGAATCGGTAGTATGGTTGATTTCGCTGTTCATTGGGAACCCCTCGCTTTTCAGATTCAACAAAAGGCCTGGCTTGCACAAAGCCGATTTTTTCCGAGCGGCAAACGGGTATTCTTTTTCCCGAAACAGCCGCTTGGCCCGCCGACGATCCACAAGCCAACAGTTTGCACTGCCATTTTAGCAAATTTCCCGCTCAAAAGCAAGGGCAAATTTTATCGAACGCATTATTAGGGAACGTCAATTGGTTTCTTCTTTCTGAATCTTGTCGGCTACCGCACGTCGGATATTTTCACGCAGCCATTCCGTCGGGAGCAGGTCAATAATCGGATTGAAAAAGCCTTCCACAATCACTCGTTTGGCCTTTTCGGGCTGAAGACCACGAGACTGCAAGTAAAAAAGCTGGTCCCGGTCAACCGGTCCGGCCGAGGCGCCGTGGGAACAGCGCACCTCGTTGGCCTCAATTTCCAGCACAGGATTGGAATCTGCGTGAGCTTGGGAGCTGAGCAGCAAATTGTTGTTTAATTGGTACGCGCTGGTGTCTTGAGCATTGGGATGAATGTGAATCACACCTCGGTACACGGCTTTCCCTCGCCCGCCTACAGCTCCCTTCAGGTGCAGGGTACTGTCGGTACGATTTTCAAAATGGTTTTGAAAGGTTTGCACCTCCGTGTGCTGATCTTCATCGGGAAAATAAAGGCCTTGAATGGTAGTACTGGCGCCCGGTTCTACAAGATCCGTGTGAATGTGCGTTTTGGTGACCCCCCCTCCCAATTGAAAAAGTCCCACGTGCACGGAGCTGTCACGTTTTCCCACCACCTGGAGGGAGGTGTAGGCCGTGTCGCGGCCGGTTGTCATGTTCAGCAAAAAGTACCGGACCTGTGCCCCTTCCTCCGCCAAAATTTTGACGCGCGTATTTCGGGCAAGCAGGGATGGGTTTCTGTCCGAACGGACAATTTCCACAAACGTCACCGAGCTGTTTGCCTGCGCCCACAAAATGGTTTGAGGAAAAACACTACGGGCTTCCGCGTCCATTTGGGTCAGATTTAGTACCGGTCTCTCCACAAAAAGACCGGATGGAATTTTCAAAAACACACCACTGTTCCAGAACGCCTCGTGCAAAAGCTCCAATTTTTCCGTCGAAAAGAATCGGCTCTTTTCCGAGAAAAAACGGCTGAGGTCGTCCTGGAAAAAACGAGCCGCCCGAGGCAAGTCAAAGAGGAAAATTGTATTTTCGTTTAGAACCCGGCGACACGGCTGGCCGGTTTCCTGAATGAGAATGGCCGAGAAATCGCGTGCCGTTCCGAAAGAATCTCGCAAAGATTTGGGCAGTTCGGCGATGGGGTCCGCGGCCGAGAGGCCGAAAGAATTTTCCGGTTCCGGGAAGCGATTTCCCTGAAAATACCGGATTTTTGTTTTCCGCCAGATTTCCTCTTTTCCGGTTGGCCAGGGTGTTTGTCCGAATTGTTCCAAAGCTTTCAGACGTGTTTCCCGCAACCAGCCCGGTTCAACCAATTGTTCGGAAAGTCGAAGAACCCTTTGGGCTGGAGGGGCCGGTGTTTTTATTTGTGTTTCCATTATTTTTTCCCGTCCTTTTTTTCGGGTTAACTCTGCCTGGAAATGGTGCCCGCCTACCCGACGGAATCTTCCATTTGCAGTTCGATCAATCGATTCAATTCAACGGCGTATTCCATGGGTAATTCCTTAACGACAGGCTCCACGAACCCCCGTACAATCAGGGCCATGGCCTCGGACTCCTGAATTCCGCGACTTTGAAGATAGAAAAGCTGTTCGTCGCCGATTTTGGAAACCGTGGCTTCGTGTCCGATTGCCGCGGTGGGATTGTCAATCTCCATGTAGGGGTAGGTGTCAGAGCGCGAAAATGCGTCCAAAATTAAGGCGTCGCACCGGACACTGGATTTCACGCGGTCTGCATTTGGGGATACCTTCACCAACCCGCGGTAGCCTGCACGTCCACCACGACTGCTGATCGATTTGGAGACAATGGTGGATGAGGTGTCGGGCGCCAGGTGAATAGCTTTTGCTCCAGCGTCCTGGTGCTGCCCTTTGCCAGCGTACGCCATGGAAAGGATTTCCCCGCGGGCGCCTCTTCCTTTCAAAATAACCGAAGGGTATTTCATGGTTAATTTGCTCCCAATGTTACCGTCCACCCATTCCATTCGGCCGTTTTCCTCCACCACAGCGCGCTGTGTGACCAGATTGTAGATGTTGGTGGCCCAATTTTGAACCGTGGTGTACCGAACGTGCGCACCTTTTTTTACAATAATTTCAATAACACCCGAATGCAGGGAATCCTCCGAATAGATAGGCGCCGTACAACCTTCGATGTAGTGAACGCTGCTACCCGCCTCGGCAATTATCAGGGAACGCTCAAATTGCCCCATATTTCTGGCGTTAATTCGAAAATAGGCTTGTAGGGGGATGTCCACGTGCACGCCCTCGGGAATGTAAAGAAAACTCCCGCCGCTCCACGCCGCTGTATTCATTGCCGCAAATTTGTTGTCGCCCGCCGGAATCACCGTTCCGAAATAGCGCCGAACCAAATCGGGATATTCCCGCAACCCGGAATCCATGTCCAGAAAAATAACGCCCTGTTTTTGTAAGCTCTCCTTTAGACTGTGGTAAATGGCTTCCGATTCGTATTGAGCGCCCACACCGGAGAGATATTTCTGCTCCGCTTCAGGAATACCCAATTTGTCAAATGTTTCCTTGATGTCCCGAGGCACATCGTCCCAACTCTTGCCCATTTTTTCAGCAGGTTTGATGTAGTAGTAAATGTCGTCAAAATCGATGGTGGACAGATCGCCGCCCCAGGTCGGAACGGGCATTTTTTGGTAAATCTCCAGCCCCTTTAACCGGTTTTTCAACATCCATTCCGGCTCGTTTTTCATCTCGGAAATCATATGTACCACCTTGGCCGACAGCCCCTTCGGCGCTTTGAAATAATAGTGCTCGGGATTTTTAAAATCATATTTTTGGCGGTCGATGCTCAGATTAGCAAGCTCTTTATTCGTCATGACTCCACCTCCTGGGCCGTTAGCTCGACGGGCCGATTTTTAATGAAATCATATCCTTCTTTTTCCAATTTTTCGGCCAGGGTGTAATCACCCGATTCTACAATTTTGCCGTCGTACAAAATGTGCACAAATTGCGGGCGAATGTATTGAAGGATGCGAACGTAGTGCGTGATGAGCAAAATGCCCATGTCCGGGCGGCGCACCTTGGTGACCCCGGAGGAAACGATGCGAAGGGCGTCAATGTCCAGCCCCGAATCGGTTTCGTCCAGTATCACCATTTTGGGTTGAAGCATGGCCAATTGCAATACTTCACTGCGCTTTTTTTCGCCGCCCGAAAACCCGTCATTTAAATAGCGTTTGGCAAAGGAAGGCTCCATTTCCAAAATTTTCATTTTCTGGCGCAGAAGTTTGTGAAACTCCAGGACGTTCAATTCTTCACCTCGAACGGAATTAACGGCCAAGCGCAGGAAATTGGAAAGTGTCACGCCGGGAATGGCACTGGGATATTGAAAAGCCATGAAAAGGCCCCGCCGCGCACGCTCGTCAGGGGACAGCTCCAAGACATTTTTGCCTTCGAGGAAAATCTCACCCTCTGTAACGGCGTAAGCCGGGTGACCCATAATAGCATTTGCCAGCGTGCTCTTTCCGGTGCCGTTTGGCCCCATAAGAGCGTGAATTTCACCTTTCCCAATGGTAAGATTTAGCCCCTTTAAAATCTTTTTATTTTCAACGGAAACATGAAGATTCCGTATTTCCAACAAATTTTCAGCGATCGGCATGATTTTCTCCTCAATCATTTTTATTAAGACAAATCGGACTTATTTTGTCGTATTATTAAGATAAGAAGAAAAACCTCCCGTGTCAATAATTTTTTAATGAGAATAATATTTATTTGCGTTATGATTGTTTTGGCCCGCAAAGATTGAAAACCAAAACAAAGGAATGGCCTTATCGGTGCAAAAAGACGGAAGAAAGCCCGGGCGTTTTGAGAGTTTTTCCCTCGATAGGCAGCTGACCTGTACGATTTGTTTAGGGGGCTACCCGTTCAAATTTCTTTGCCCGGCCGGCGTCTCCAGTGCGGCCGTGTAGCTTTTTCGTCCAGGACGGCTATTTTTCTTGAAGCGCCAGAACCGAGCGTACACAGGTCATTATTTTCGAGCGAAAGTCGGCCAAGATTTTCTCATTGCAGGAGGCATCAATGGCTTCGCGGGAAAGCCCCAATTTCATGGCCTGGTAGCCGGGATCCACTAAAGCAGGCAGGTCTTTTTTGAACAGCAGTCGAATCTTTTTGATCGTCCAAGCGGCACGGGGATTGTCTTTGTTTTTCACCATGAATTTTTGTAGGGCGATTAAAATTCGGGCGTCTTCGATGCCCTCTCGTACCGCTTCCCACCGGCGACTGTCGACGGGTTTGTTCTGACCCGGATACACCAAATTGTACTCCAACCGAAGACGACTCCACAGATTACCGGGTGTGGCATTGTAACACCAAAAACCAATCCCCGTAGCGCCGTGACGCAGGGCAAATAGGGCGGCATTCCGGTACTCGGCCAAAAGATTCGTGTTTTTCAAATTGGCTCCCACCGGTCGCGAGTAACCGTAGGAGCAATTGTACGACCACAAGGTTCGGCCCGACTGGCGAATCACGCGCATTTCGGGTGAATGCTGCCCGAGCCAGTCAATGGGCGGCGTCCAGATGTTTACGCAGCTTGCCATTTTACGAAGCATGGGCACATCCCCTCCGCCGTCCGCGTAAATGTGCACATTTGGGTCAACGGCGTGAACCATTTTTCCCCAGTGCACCAATTTATTCACTGCTGCCCATCCGTGGCCGCCCGGCTCGTCAATGGGGTAAAAAGCAAAGTGATTGCCATCGACGCCTTTCGCCGCCAAATGCACAACCAGTCCTCTCACATACTGCTCCAAATACGCCCTGTACTCGGTACTTCCGAATGTGCTCGGGAAAGCCGGGAATCCGCTTACTAAAAGAAACACATCGTAGCCCCGAAAACCTTTGAGAAGGGAATCCAGTACCGTGAAATCCATGGATTGTATTTTACCGGTGCTGTCTGCAGCAATTTTCGGCTGAGGAACAATAAATACATTATTTCCGTGGGACAGCAAATCGGGAAGAGCGGAGCCGGAAGAAGGCGACCAGGTGCAAAGCCGAAAATCTTGGGCAGGAGCCATGTGAAAAGGCAGCACGGTCAATTGAAGGGTAACGCGCGTGACGGGAGGTGGAACCGTTTGGGGATTGGCTGCTGTTTCGAACACCCCGGCGCCGTTTAACGCCAGCAGTTTCAATTTCATCCGGCGGATTCCCCGGGCGTGGAGACCAATTTGGACATCCAGCCAGAGTTCTCGGCTTTCCAGAGGAGGAATTGAAAGAATCCCGGGGTCACCCACAGCGGGAAGCGGATCCCAGGAAGTGTCCCCTAAATTGGTGGGCACCGGAACGGAATGCAGCACCCTCACGCGAAGTCCCTGCGCAATGGAATCGACCCGAATCTGAACGTGTAAGGGACGATTGGTAATGTTCAACAAAATTAGGGAGACAGGTTGGTGTTCCCCCGGCACCACCACGTGACTGATTGTGACCGGGTTAACGGCCCTTTTTGGAATTTGTTTGTTGACGTTTCGATTTTCCCAGAGCTTACCCTCAAAAGCCAAAAGACTGGTTCCGGGACCGAGGGCTTTCGCCTTTAAAACGGCGTCGGCAACGCGAAGGGCTTGTTCGGCCTGTTCGTTTAACGCCCCGGTTTTCCGAAGAACACGGGAAATTTCGCTCGGGGCAGCTCCCGGAACCGCCTCCTGAAAGGGTCGAAGTCGCGCGGCCTGGGCCGTTAGATCAGCCGCCTTTTGGCGGAGCGCCCGGGCCGAAAGCGGCAAGGTGTGTTCAATTGTCCCGGCGACGGCGCGCAACCGGTTTATTGCCCGTTCCACCAATCCTCGATCGTTTGCAAAAAGCTGCCACGCCACAGCCTTTTTGCCTGCGGCTTGCTTTTTACCGTGCCCATCTTCCAGCCACCACGAAAAACGGTACACCCCCGGCGAAACAAAATCCACAGGCAGAGAAAGTTGTCCATGTTTTCCTTGCACCCACGTGAAGGCGGACTGGCGCTTGCCATCCGGGTGCGTGCAGGTGGCCACGGCTTTCAAGGGTTTTCGTCCCGGGCGTGGATTCACAATCGTAAAGCGCACCGGTTTACCAATTTGTAATTGGTTCCAGCGCAAATTTTGGGGAAACATGCGAAGAGCGGTTGTTTGCGTCAGGCCGAACCAGGCCCCTGTGTTTTGAGGATCGGCACGGTAGGCCGTCCACTGCTTGCGGGTGTGAACCGTTGCGGGCGTTCCGAAACAGAAAACCCGACCCGATTCACCCCCGGTAACTGCAAATTCCAACGTATTGCGCTTGCCGGAAATGTTCCCGAAAGCAGGCGTCACATTAATGGTGCGGTTGTCAAATTGGTGCTCAAAAAGAATCGTTCCCGCCGGGTTAAATATCATGAGGTGCCCGCGCTGGGTACACAAAACATAGTTTAAGGTTCCATCGCCGGTCACGTCCAAAATGGCGCCAGGAGCCAGACTGCGTCCCTGAGTGTCGATTTGCCAGAGCACGGTGCCCGCTTCGTCAAAGCGAAAAAGACGACCGAGCTGCGTCACCAAAAAAATGTCCGCTACGCCGTTTTGATCCAGATCGCCCACCGAAAGGGTGGAAGCAACCGGCTGGTTGGTAGGGTAGCGCCACAAAATACTTCCCGCACCGTCGGTGACAATCAGCTCACCGTCCCCAGTGGCAACGGCGACTCGTGCGGTGCCGTCGGCTGAACCGAAAATGACCGGGGAAGAAGTGCCCCAGTCCGGGGAGGTTCCCCCGATTTTTCGACGCCACAGTTGCTGTCCCGCCAAAGAAAGAGCGGTTAGAGAGCCGTCCCCAGTTTTGACCACAAGCTCTGGGCGCCTGTCCCCATTCAAATCCCCCAAAGCGGGACTGGCCGGTTTTCCGGAAACGACTGTTTTCCAAAGAATGTGTCCGTTTAAGGCATTAAAACACCACACCGTTCCCGTTTGGTCCGCCTGAAAAACCCGCGGCTCACCGACCTTTGGCTTGGCGTACACTACGGCTGCCGACCACGAACTGGGGCCCGCCAATTCCCGCTGCCAAATCTGCCGGCCCAATCCGTTGAGGCAGGTCAAAAGGCCGCTATTGTCCGCAACGTAGAGAAGTGCTGGTTTCTTACCTCGAGGCAAAACCGCCGGGTAGGTACAAAAACGCTTGCGCGTGCGCCACTGCCAGAGGAGTTGTCCCTTTTCGCCGAGCACAAAAAGTTTTTCCATTCCGGCTACAAGAACCTCGGCACGACCGTCCGCATTCACATCAGCTACGGTTGCTGCGCTTTCCAACAACATGTGAAGATTGGTTTTCCAGAGAAGCGGTACGTGAAGCGACTGCGACGAGGCCGGTTGGGCAAAAGCAAAGAAAAACAAACCGAGAAACATCACAATTTTTGCGTGGTTGGTGCGCATTTTATTTTCTCCCAAAAAACTCAAAAAAGGCCATTTTGAGGGTTACCGAATTAAAAGGGCACGTTTGGTCGCTGAAAAAACACCGCTTCGAAGCCGGTAAAAATAAATTCCCGAGGGAGCGGGTTGCCCCCAATTGGTTCGTCCGTTCCAGAAGTAAACATAGTGGCCTGCCGAGAAGGTCCCCCTGGCCAGTGTGGCGATTTTGTGCCCCCGAAGATCAAAAACACTCAAATCGACTTGCACAGAATTTCCCGCCGGCAGGGTAAACTCAATTTTTGTAACCGGGTTAAAGGGATTGGGGTAATTTTGAGAAAGTCGAAATTCGGCAGGTTCCACGGCTTTACGTGAAAGAACGCTGGTAGCGTCGTAATGGGCGAAAACGCTGTCAGCCCGACTGAGATCGTACTCCCAGAATGTGCGTTTGTAGGCGGGTGTTCTGTTTACACCGGCGTTGGCCACCCAAATTTTTCGGTGTGCCGGATCGTACACCACCGCGTGCAAACTGCCGGTTTTCAAGGTTTGCATGAGACTCTTGGCTGTCTCCACATCAATCTTCCCGAGCTGCGGCTGCAAAAACCTGTACACATCGGCGTTCCAGTGGCTGTTTATTCCCATGGAAAAATAGACCACGTCCTCGAGAAAGGGCGTCGGACTGGTGCTGTCGGTGTACACGTCGCACACGTTCGGGCTGGTTTTAAAGGAACGCGCGTCGGGAATTTTAGCGTCGCCTACGCAGTAGAGAAACGAACTGGTTCGGCGAGCGTGGGCAATCTTTTCAACGGCTGAATCCAGCGAACCGGTGTATTGAAGCACATCTCGCAGAACAAACGGCATCGGTTCCGCGGCCATGGTTTGGTGTGCTTTGTCAAAGCTTTCGCCGATTTCACTGACGGCCAATCCGTCGTCATTCATCCCACTGACAACGCCAACAAAACCGGCCCAGCCTACATTCACAAATCGACGGCCGCTGTCCGGTTCACACACCAAAAGCGTGGGATGCTCCTGCAGGTGCCAGTCCGTGGCGTAGTCCAGAGCTCGAATTTGTACCAAATTGCCATCGGCCGTTGCTTTCCCCCAGGCGGCAAAGAAGGTGCAGTCCATTTCGCTGACGTCGGGAATGGCGTGTACCCGGTGGACCTTTTGAAGAGAAACCCCCGCGCCGTCCGCCAACCCTTGCATTTCATCTTTGTACGCCTGAGGAATGTACGGCTCCAACTGGTGGTAGGCAATGTCCAAAAGGGTAAGACTTCCGTATTTCGAAACCGATTGCAGCAAAGAATCGTACATGGCGTGGATTTCTTGCCGAAGGGTGGCTCCGTGCAAGTAGCCCATTTCGTAGGGGGAACCCTTCAAATAGAGGACCGTAATGGGGTGGGCCGGATCCCCGATTTTCTCGACAATCGTACCCGCTCTGACGGAAAAAACAAATCCTGTGAGAAAAAACAGGGTTAAAAACAGACCGATTTTTCGGTTCATTGCAATTCTCCGATTTATTTAGCGCCTAACGCCCGAATGGCTTTCCGAAATTCGGGAAAACCATTTAGGTCGCCGTCGTTTTTGATTTTACCGAAGCGCACACAGGTAAAATTGTCCCCTGTTGTTAAAGGGACGAAATCAAATTTTCCGCCAACTATTTTTCCCGTGGCAGGTGGAAGAAAACCGCCGACGGCACTTCAACTTTGGAGTGTCCCGGCACCTTCCAAAATAGGTTTAGGGCAAAGCTTCCACCAGCCTGAAAATAACGCACCTCGATTCGGTGAAGCCCCGCTTGTAATGGAATCGCACCTGTTTTTTCTTGTGCAGTGTGAGGACCGTCATTGTTAATCCATTCCGTCCCGTCTACGAAAAGACGGCTCCCGTCGTTGGAACGGAGGGAAAACCGGTACAAACCGTCTTTCGGAATGCGAATGAACCCTTGGAAAATCTCGCCAAACTGCGCCAGGTTTTGACAGAGCGGAAGAACGGCTACCCGGCGGGCCACCAGGGACCGGTAGGGTTTGAGCCGAATGAGGTCATTGGCGGATCGAACACTTCCCTGAAAACACTGCACCTCAAGGCCGGGAACCGGTTTTCCCACAAGCCTTTGGGCCGGCTGCAACTTGTCTACGCCCACTCGAGTGGTCACCACGGCGCTGGGCGCTTTTTTGGACTCGGTCGCCAACATTTGGAGTAGCGCTGTTTTTTTGAGGTGAATTGCACCCTTGTACATGGGCGATTGAGGCGTGGGCGGTTGTCCGTTCAGCGTGAAGTGAATGGTGGCTTTGGGAGACGTACAGGCCAATTTCAGGACACCGGCACGGTCGGTTTGAATGAACGGCTCCGGTGCTTGGTCTTTGGCGGTAAACGCTAACACGTCGTCCAGCCAGAGCCGAGCAAAATAAATGGACGTTTTTCCCTCGTGCGAGGAGTAATAGCTTACGTACAAAAGGCTGTCGCCGGTGAAAAGTCCGGGGTAACTGCAATCGCCGCCGCTGGGTAAAATGACAAGGCGATTGAAATCGCCGTTGGGGGTAATTTTACCCAAAATAGTGCGATTTGTAAAACCGGTGCGGTAATAACGCGACGCGCACAGCAATTTCCCGTTGGGAAGAACCAAAAGCGCGGGGCCTCCCAATTTTATTCCCACCTTGTGCCAGCTCCATTTTTGGTAGGGGGGCAAACTCCGCCCAATGAACCCCCGCGCATCTTCCGACCCGTCGCGTCGGACAAGAGCAATCATTTCGTCGCCCCGAAAGGCCAGAGAAGTTTCGTTGGGAAAACCGGGCAAGGTCCAGGTCGTGATTTTGGAAAAACGAATGCCGTCCCGACTCACGAGCAAATACAGTTTGCCCTGATTCTTTCGTTGGTAGAGGACGCCGTAGGCTTTGCCCTTGTGCCAGGTAACCCGCCACAGCCAATCGAAATTGCTCTTGACGCGCGGGTCAATTTGAACGGTTTTGAGGGGAGAAAAATGTGGCCCCTCGGCATCGGAAAAACTGACCAACGTCCCTGTACGCAGATTCTCCTCTCCCCGGTAAACGGCGCCTCCCATGAGCACCATGAGTCGTCCGTCCGGCGTGACCGAAAGCTTTGGATCGCGCAGATCGATTCCTTTCTTGAAGAAATAGGCCACCGAATGCCAATTTTGCCCGTCCGGTGACGTTAGAACACGAATCGCTCCGTTGTTGGCGTAGACGTGGGCTTCGGATTCCCGAAAGGTGACATAAAAGGAACCCTTCCAGCGCACCAGGTCGGTAAAGGCATTGTGGTGGGCGCGGCTCCAAATGCGTTCCACCGAAACCAGGGTTTGCTGTTCCTGTAAATCCATCGAAAAAACGCTTCCGACCGACAAAACAACCCCAAAAATAAAAAGGAATGAAAACAACCTGCCGGGCAAATTCAATCGGTCAGCCCTTTCTTTGGACATTGGCCCATCTCCTTTCTATCGCTTAAAATACGGGTACGAAGCCGGTTTTTGGCGTCCGACTGTGGTCATGGTCGTGGTGAGATCAAACCGGGGACGCAGCCAGTAGTAAAAGGCGCCGGTCTCGGTTCCCACCAACAAATCGGGAATTCCGTCCCGATTCCAATCCGGTGTGGTCGGGCCGTCCGTATGGCCCATGAGCGTCCGAGAGACCACTCTTCCCATGTAGCGCAAAATTACCCGCCCATTTTTTCTGCCTTCATTGCGCATCCAATCGACGGCGGGTTTGGAGGAAAAGATCAGGTCCGGGTCGCCGTCACCGTCCCAGTCTGTTAGGGTTATTTTGAGTCGTCCGCTGTGGCCCCCGGGGAGTCCGTTGAGTAAAACGGGGGTTCCGTCAGGGTAAACGAACCGACGTTCGGGCGGCCCCAATCGGAGTTTGCCGTCGGCCGCGCGGTAGCGCAGGTAAACGGCGAGGTACCCGGCGTAGTCCAGCATGACCAAATCATTCAGGCCGTCTCGATTAAAATCTGTAATGAGTGGTGACGTCCGCCACGGCGCCAGGAGTTCCTTCCCTTGCGCTTTGCCGGGAACCCAGGCGGGGCGTTTGGGTTTTCCCTTCCATTCCACCTGAATAGCCCCCGCTGCGTGAAGACGAGGGTGACGGCGGGTGCCGACGTTCTGAAACCAGAGGACGTTTCCGTCGTAATGATTCACTAAAATGTCCGGCAATCCGTCCATATCCCAATCGCCCACACCAATTGTGGTGTAGCCCCAATTGGCTTTCGGCGGCAAAATTCGAATGACTTGCCCGTCGGCCTTTAGCTTTTCAGGTTTTGCCCATTTGGGGTAGGCGCCTCCGCCCAAATTTTTAATGAATCCAATGAACCCCGCGCCGTCGCCGCACAAGATGTCGGCAAGGCCGTCGCCGTCCCAATCGAAAACGCGAGGCGCGGCAAGTGCCCCAAAATCCACGTATTTGGCTTCCTGTCGAAAAAAATGAGGTGGGAGAAACTGCGGAACACCGTCCACAAATTGCCCCGTATTTTTCAGAAACGAAACCTTCCCGTCTTCATCTCCGGCCAAAATATCAAGAAAACCGTCCCCGTTCCAGTCGATAATGGTGGGCTTGGTTGCCGAGCCGTAATGGGATTCCAATTGAATGGGCGTCCCCCGGTAGGTAAGCCATTTTCCCGGAGCAAAACGGTAGTGGGTGGGCGTCCCCACATTCTCAAAATATACGAAACGAGCGTAGGGCCCCACGGCCAGATAGTCAAAATCGCCGTCCCGGTCAAAATCGGCAAAAAGAGGCTCAAGCTGCAGGGGTGAAAATGAAGGGTTCCAGTTTCCCAATCGGATTTCCTCGGGTTTTTGGTACCGAGGTTTTTGGTTCGTTCCGCTATTTTTAAAAAACAATAGGCGTTGACCGCCACTCCGGATGTCCATTGCACACAAAAGATCCAGTCGTCCGTCGTGGTCAAAATCAAGTAATTTCCAGCGACTGAATTTTGCCTTTAGGCTTGGAAAGGGCACAGGCAGCGCCACTTTTTGCCGATTCCAAAAAACATTTTCGGGTACATTTTTGTAAATGAGCAAATGGCAATTACCCTCGTCAGCCGTGAGGATGTCCACCTGATTTCCCACCCGGGAGACCTCCAACATGCCTTCGAAACCCGCTCGTCTTCGAGGCGAAGAAAGACGCACGCCGGGCCGGAATATCGGCGAGTCGGCCGTCCCGCCCACATTTTCGAAATAAAACACACCGGCTTCCACGTAGCTGCCCGTTTCGGAAACCAGCAAATCCAGATCACCGTCTCCGTCAAAATCCATTGGCAGTGGAACGGATTTGAACCCCACGTCCAAATCCACCAAAAGCCCGGGATTGTTGTATTCCAATTTGTGCAACTCCATTTCGTGCACCGTCGGAATGGCCGGGGCTTGTGCAGTGGAATGGCACCCGACCAATGCCCACAAAACAAGGGGAATTAACCCCATCGTGCTTCTGAAAGTTCCTTTTCTCACGGTCTTTCCTGTTCCTTTACGTGTGCCCAAAATCGGGGCGGAATTTCTTCTTTTTCCTGCCCACTCCATTTCCAGAAAAGGCGAAGCCTTTTTCCGCCTTTTTGTTGAAAATACCTCAGGTTGATTCTGTGCCACCCCTTGGCCAGAGTTAACGGGAAAAAAACTTCTCTGTCCCCGTGGGGAAAATCATTTTCCAAACGAATGGAGTCGTCCAAGGTCCAAACGCTCCCGTCATTGGAAAGAAGAGAAAGGACGACAAAGCCCGTTTGAGGGGCCCGCAAAAATCCGCGTGCTACCAAACCGAAATTTTCGGAGACGTGCAGGTCATCAAGGGACGCCCGAAGTAAAACGATTCTCTCTCCGAACCGTACCGTGTCTAATTGGGTAACCGACGAAAATTCACCTCGAACCAGAGTGGCCGCAAGTCCCGGAAGCAGCGAATCGGCCGGGTGGGTAGCCCGCACAAGGAGGTGCTTTCCCACAAAGACCGAGCGAAGGCGGCTTAGCGGCCGGTCGGGTCCTTTTGCCCAAGCGGACACCCGCGCCGGATACGAGAGGTGCAGAGGGTTTTTGTAAAAACGGTAATCTTGCGGGCGCTGTTGGGGATCCAGTGAGTACCGAATACGAGCGTGAACCAGAGCGTCTTGCAATCGCACCGTTCCGGTGGAATCTGACTTGATTTGCGGATCGGGCGTGGCTTCGGCATACACCCAATCCAAACTGAGTCGGGTAAGGTGCGTGGTTGCCAGCCCCGATTCCTTGCGGCGGTCTCCGGCGCAATAGGCCAACAACACGTGGTCGTTCTCAAAATCGATGGCGGTGTAGCAATACCATCCGAGGGGATCGGCTTCCAGGGTTTTGATTTTTTCCCAGGTGTTGCCCTCATCCCGTGAAATGGCCAAATTGAGGGGCGTGCGATCGCCACCACCGGCAGCGTGGGGATTGTACGTGTCGTTCCAAACCAGCAGCAAGTCGCCTGTTTTGGGAATCCGCTCGATGCTGGCGGGGGCAAGAGGCGAGCGAATGCGGGACGGCTTCAGGGGCTGCCAGGTTTCGCCGTAGTTGGGCGAAAAAGAGATGTACTGGGACCCCCTGTCCGTCCGGCAAAAAAGCAAAAGTTTCCCGTTTTTCAGTTCAACCACACCCGGCTCCTGGGTGGTCACATGGTTCGGATTCGGTACCTCTTGGCTAAGCCACCAGGTGCGTCCCTCGTTGTCCGAAAGCGCACAAAATAGGCGACCATTGCCGAAATGGTGGGTTTCCGGCGTGTTGTGAAGCGCCAAAGGCAAGAGAATCCGGCCGGTTTTCAGGCGAACGGCGCGATCGTTGTTCAAAACAAAATACCCGGGACGAGGAACACAAACGGTTGGGGGTCCCCAGGTTCTGGCTTCGTCCGTTGAAAATCGGACCACGGGGACGCAATCGACGGACGAATTTTTCCGAAGATAAAACAGCGCAATCTTGTGAGGATTTAGCCTCAACAGGGAGACCGACATAATATTCTGCCTGGCCTCGTTCGGCAGGATTAGCGTGTCCTCTTTCGTCCATGTTTTTCCCCCGTCTGATGAAAAGCGGCCGGCCAAATAGGCGTGGGCTTCGTCGGCCCATCCCCCGGTAAAGTGGGTGTACACAAACAAAAGGCGCCCGTCTTGTAATCGAATAAAATCCCCCTCGCTGTTGCGGGGATTAGTGCGTGAGGGAGTCAATTTTAGCACGACTTCTTTTGCGGGAAGAAAGGGCTTGTGCGTCGAGTTTTGGCACCCGAGTAGAAGCAACAGCAGAATGGACAAATCAACCGAAAAAGCAAGTCGCCTGATTGAGGAAAAATACATTTGAGAAATCCATTGTGTGGAAAGCAAACATTTGCGCTTTTAAGATCGATATTTTTTGCCGGAAAATCAAGCATTTTTTGCAAAAAACAAATTAGGGGTAAAGCACCCCAAAAGCCTATCAGGTCACAGTTCTCCCGCCTCCCTGCGGCTTCTTGAAACTTTTTTCAAAAATTAGGTGAAAAAGGCGCCAGTTTGTGGTAATTTTAAAAAGGGTGTTGTTTGAAAAGGACAGAAAAAAGGGAGCAAATTTTTGCGTTACACACAATTAGGCAGGCGGGGGCCTCGGGTGAGCACTGTCGGATTTGGGGCCTGGGCCATTGGCGGAACCAATTGGGGAAAAACCGACGACGAGGTATCCAAAAATGCCCTGCGCACGGCACTGGATGAGGGCGTCACGTTCATTGACACGGCCGATGTGTACGGCTTCGGTCATTCCGAAGAACTGATCGCGCTGGTCTTGAAAGAGCGGGGCAAGGGAAATGTGGTGGTGGCCACGAAGGCAGGCAACGATTTTTATTTTGCGTCGCCTGAAGACGACAAGGGTTACGGCCCCATTCGCCAAAACGCCAAGAAGGAGTACATTCTTTTTGCCGTGGAGCAAAGCTTGAAACGGCTAAATGTGGAAGCGTTGGACATTCTCCAATTGCACAGTCCCGATTTGGAAAAACTGGAACGAGACGAGCCCTGGTTGGCCTTAGAGCAATTGAAACGTGACGGGAAAATCCTGCACGCGGGACTCAGCATTCAATCCTTTAAGGAAACGGAACAGGCCCATTTGTTGGATTGGCACCACGATCTCCTGGATGTCATTCAGGTTCGGTACAATTTATTGGAGCGCGAAGCGGAAAAGGTCTTGTTTCCCAAAGCTTTGCAATACGATATCGGCGTTATTGTCCGTATTCCCCTGTTGTTCGGACTTTTAACAGGGAAATTCGACCGTCGCGCCCGCTTTACCGGCGACGACCACCGCAAAATGAACTTGTCTCCCGAAAAATTGGGGCGTTACCTGGACCGGCTCGAAACGATGAAACCGCTTTTCGATCGATTTCCCGGTCAAACCATGGCTCAGGTCAGTTTGCGTTTTTGCCTCAGTCACCCGGCGTGCCACACCGTCATCCCCGGCGCCAAAACACCGAAACAGGTTCGGGAAAATTGTGCGGCTTCGGATTTGGGGCCCATTCCAGGAGAATTCATCCCCAAGCTCGAAAATTAGAAGGGACGTTTTCGGGCTGACAAAATGAGAAAGGCGAACCGTTTCTGCCTTCACCCTAAAAAACCGGTTTTTGGGTCTCTACCGGTGGGGGTGACCTAAAAAGCCGAATTCCGATTTTTACCGAAAGAAACGGACGAAAAATCCCGGAGCTCTTTCGAGGAAACGGCTTCGGGGGAGGTTGATTTGCCCAAATAAAACTGGCAAAGTGCCGTTTTTTTTCATAACATCATGGAGTCTGAGAAGTTTTTTTGTTTCAAGAAGGAGTCTTTTGTAGCCATGCGTAAAAACCATTTTCGAAATATTGCCATTATTGCCCACGTTGACCACGGGAAGACCACCCTTGTGGACGGCATGCTTAAACAGAGCGGCATTTTTAGAGAAAATCAGGAAGTAGCCGACCGGATTATGGATTCCATGGATTTGGAGCGTGAGCGGGGCATTACCATTATGGCCAAAAATACGGCCATTCCCTACGGGGAGGTGAAAATCAATATCGTTGACACCCCCGGGCACGCGGATTTTGGCGGCGAAGTGGAACGAAGCCTCAATCTTGTGGATGGCGCCCTGCTATTGGTTGACGCCAGCGAGGGGCCTCTGCCGCAAACCCGCTTTGTGGTTAAAAAAGCCCTTGCCAAGCAGCTTCCCATTATTTTGGTGATTAATAAAATCGATCGCCCCGACGCCCGTATTGAAGAAGTTATTAATGAGGTGTACGACCTGTTCATTGATCTGGACGCCAGCGAGGAGCAAATTGAATTTCCGATTCTCTACACCAACGCCAAAGCCGGCATTGCCCACAGAGAACTGAACGACGGGTCCAAGGATTTGCGCCCCCTTTTCGACACCATTTTGAACGAAATTCCGGGACCTGAAGCCGACGACAACGAAACACCCCAGTTTTTGGTCACCAATTTGGACTACGACCCCTACGTCGGGCAGATTGCCGTAGGACGTTTGTCTCACGGATCGCTTCACATGAACAAAACCTACGCCCTGTGCGGTGAGGACGGCATCCGAACGGGCGTTAAATTTTCGGCGCTGTACACATTTCAGGGTTTGCGCAAAAAGCCCGTTCATAATGTAGAGGCCGGGGACATTGTGGCGGTTTCCGGGGTCGAAAACGTCCGCATCGGGGATACCATTTCTTCCGAAGAAAATCCCAAACCCCTGCCGCGCATTCACGTCGACGAACCCACTGTTTCCATGGTTTTCTATGTCAACACGTCACCCATGGCAGGCCGGGAGGGCAAATTTCTCACCAGTCGCCATCTCAAGGAACGGCTGGAGCGGGAAATTTTGAGCAACGTGTCTCTTCAGGTGGAACCCACCGAGCGCGCCGACGCATTTAAGGTCAGCGGTAGGGGTGAACTTCAAATGGCCATTTTGATTGAAACCATGCGCCGGGAAGGGTACGAATTCATGGTCTCCAAGCCCCAGGTGATTGCTCGCGAAAAAGACGGCGTCACGTTGGAACCGGTTGAACACGTCTTCATTGACATTCCCGAGGAATTTGTAGGGATTGTCAACGAAAAGCTCTCCCAGCGCAAGGGAAGACTGATCAATATGGTTAACAATGGCACCGGGCGCGTAGATCTGGAATTTATTGTGCCGTCCCGCGGCCTCATCGGTTACCGAAGCCAGTTTTTGACCAACACCAAAGGAGCCGGGGTCATGAATACGCTTTTTGAGGGCTACGAACCCTGGTTCGGACCTATTCCCCAGCGAGCGAACGGTGCTCTTATTGCCGACCGGCCCGGCCGGGTAACCACTTACGCCAGTTTAGCCATGGTAGACAGAGGCGAATTGTTTGTCGAGGTGGGCACCGAAGTGTACGCCGGAATGGTCATTGGGGAGCGAAATCGAAGCGGTGACTTGACGGTCAACATTACCAAGGAAAAGAAGCTGACCAATATGCGAAGCTCCACTTCCGAGGCGACCGTTACGCTGCGTCCGCCGCGGCCCCTTTCATTGGATCAGGCCATTGAATTTATTGCGGAAGACGAATTAGTCGAGGTTACACCCGAAAATATTCGCCTACGCAAAATGGAGCTGGACGCCAACAAACGAGGTGTGGCCAAGAAAAAAGAGAAAGCGGCGGCAATGGTTTAATTTCCGAGAGATTTTTAGGTGAAACAAGAGATTCTTCCCGGATTTTTTGAAATCCGAACGCCCCTTGAAGATGGATTTGTCAACGCCTACCTGGCCCTTCGGGGGGATTGCGCCCTTTTGATTGATTCCGGACGGAAGGAAACCGCCTCGGCCGTCTTGGCTCTTCTCGCTGAATTGGGACTGGCAACGAATCGGCTTCGCTATTTGATTAACACACATAGCCATCCCAACCACATCGGCTCCAACGGAATTTTGAAAGCCGAATGTGGCTGTGAAATCTTTGCGCACCCCGAGGGCATCCCCCGAATCGAAAACCACGGCCGTTTGCTGGAAGATGTGTACGACCAATTTGGAGATTACTGGCCGGTGTCGGATGCTTTCAAAAAGGCCTTTTTTGACGGACTCGGTGTCCCTGCGTCTGTAGACACACCGGCGGATTTCCACCGTCCGTTTGAGCGTCCCGGTTTTGAGGACATTCAGTTGATTCCCCTCCCCGGCCACCAGAATGATTGTCTCGGCGTTTTCTTCCCCAAAGAAGAGGTTTTAATCGTGGGAGACGCCCTTCAGCGGCGCGGAATCGGCCCCCATTTCCAGCAATATGATCACCGACAGGCCTATTTGGACAGTCTCCAGCGCATTCGGGAGCTCAAGCCGCGTTGGCTTTTATCGGGACATTTTCCTCCCCTCTCCGGAACAGAAGCGGAGGATTTCCTCAATCAATCCGAAGCGGCCGTCTGGGAAATCGATTACCGAATCGCTACGGTAAAACAGCAATTGGGGGAAAACGCCCCCCTCTGGGATGTGGCGCTGGCTGTGCACGAAGGCATGGGAAAGTCACTTGAATTTAGCGGTTTGTTGACAATCCGAGCCCACCTGCGCGAAGAGGAAAACCCGGAATTTGACCCTCAAGATGAACCTTAGACTCCCGAACAAATTGCCAAACAGGAAGAATCGATTTTGGGCCTTCCTGGAAAACCCCTGGGTTTTGGGGCTAACCGGACTCGGCGTTTTTGCTCTCATGTCCCTGCTTTCGCACATTGACACGGAGGCCACGGGCGGAGGGGCAAACGGGATTTTAGGACTTCAATTTGCCTTTACGCCGCAAACGGCGCGCACCATTATTCAGCTTTGGGGCAGGGAAGGCGCGGCGCTCATTGCTCGCACCATGTGGGTCGATTACATTTACCCGCTTTTTTACGCTACCTTTTTGGCCAGTTGTTTGGCGTATTTTTCCCGCAAATGGAAAATGTTCGGGCCCCGCACCCTATTTGTTCTCATTCTGCTCCCCTTTTTTGCCGCCTTTTTGGATTACGTCGAAAACACCCTTCACTTAATTTTGCTCCACCAGTTTCCGGCTCTCTCTGCGCACCTTGTTTTTGTTGCTTCAACGGCTGCTACAATCAAGTGGCTATTGGTGGGATGGTCGCTCCTGGTCATTCTTTACCTCTTTGTTTTTCAGGCGGTTAAATTCACCCTCATTCAGTTGAAGCTGATTCAATCGGACTAACGTTTTTTCGTCCAAAAAGGAATGACGGAAAGCGCGGGTTTCGCCCGTTGAAATTTCGGGCGTGCCCTTTTTCTCCCAAATTGCCACCATTTACACCGGGGAGACTAATTCAAAACCTTCTTGCAGAACAAAGCGCTTGCAACTGACGGGTGCTTTTTTTATTTTGTAAGCGTCTGTGACGAAAAATTTGCTGTGTCCTTTTTTAGCGATGATTTCATTTCTCAGAGGACTGAAACACATGGATTTTTTTATCGGAATTGACGTTGGAACGTCGGGGACGAAATCGCTTCTCGTGGATTCAGAGGGCAAGATTTTGGCGCAAGCCACGGCAATCTATCCTTTGCTGACCCCGCAGCCCGGCTGGACGGAACAGGACCCGGAACAGTGGTGGCGGGCAGCGGTTCAGGGAGTTCGTACCATTGTTTCAGAGGCCGGGATTCCCGCCGACGCCGTGCGGGGCATCGGGCTCTCGGGGCAAATGCACGGGTCGGTTTTTTTGGACAAAAACAACACCGTCATTCGTCCCGCCATTCTCTGGAATGACCAGCGTACCGCTGCCGAATGTCGGGAAATCGAACGCCGCGTGGGCGGAAGGAAAAAGCTCCTGCAATGGGTGGCAAATCCGGCGTTGACCGGTTTTACGGCTCCCAAAATCCTCTGGCTGCGAAATCATGAACCCGAAAACTTCGCACGGGTGCACCACATTCTTTTGCCAAAAGATTACGTTCTCTTGCGTTTGACCGGCGCCTTTGCTACGGAGGTCTCGGACGCTTCGGGCACTCTTTTGCTTAATGTTACCCAACGCCGCTGGTCAAAAGAAATGCTGACCGCCCTCGAAATCCGGGAGGAATGGCTTCCCCCTGTGTTTGAATCTCCCGAGGTGACCGGGCATCTCACTACAGACGCTGCTAAACAAATGGGGCTTCCGTCCGGAATTCCCGTAGTGGGAGGCGGTGGCGACCAGGCGGCAGGCGCCGTGGGTACCGGCGCAGTAGAGCCAGGCATTCTTTCTGTGGCTCTGGGAACCTCAGGGGTTGTGTTTGCTCCCAGTCGGGCCCCCTCACTGGACGCTGAGGGACGGCTGCACACCTTTTGTCACGCAGTACCCGGAGCCTGGCACGTCATGGGCGTCATGTTGGCGGCGGGCGGTTCGTTC
Organism: uncultured Deferribacteres bacterium; assembly: GCA_964579725.1. Classification (GTDB taxonomy): domain Bacteria; phylum Zhuqueibacterota; class JdFR-76; order JdFR-76; family BMS3Abin05; genus CAZOHG01. The sequence continues at coordinate 30,318 of CAZOHG010000017.1, read as the reverse complement.
CAATGGTTTCGAAATGCACTGGCCAAGGAAGAACAATTGCGGGCGCGGACGGAAAATCGAGATGTGTACGATATTCTCACCGAAATGGCTGCCGGTGTTCCCGTAGGGGCTGAAAATCTGTTTTTTCTCCCCTACCTCTCCGGCGAGCGCACCCCTCACGCCGACCCCAATGCCCGCGGGGCCTTTTTGGGACTGTCGCTTCGTCATCGAAAAGAGCACCTCGTTCGGGCGGTTTTGGAGGGAATTACCTTCGGTTTGCGCGATTCGTTGGAAATCATTCGGGCGTTGAACATTCCCATTCGAGAAATACGCGTTTCGGGCGGCGGCGGTAAGAGTCCCTTTTGGCGACAGCTTCTCTCGGATATTTTCGACGAGGAAATCGCCGTTCTTAATGTGGAGGAAGGCCCGGCTTTCGGAGCGGCGCTCTTGGCGGCAGTAGGTACGGGAGCCTTCGAATCGGTGGAAAAGGCTTGTCGTGTCGGCGTTCAAGTAGTCGATCGTGTTCTTCCCAACACCGAACGCGCGGCAGAGTACGAAAAGCGCTACCGATTTTTCCGGACCTTGTACCCGGCCCTGAAAGACCGGTTTGCCGAATTGGTTCGATTGTAATTTTCTACCCGGTCAAACCAAGAACTTTGACAGGCGTTTGTTCCGTGTAGACGGACATCTCAATTGCGGTTCACTTTCACAAACGCGAGGGTTTTATGAACACTCAACAGCAACGACGACCTATTGGGGAAAAGCTTATTTTTTTCATGTTACTGCTTGGGCTTTTCTTTTCAACACCCATTCTACGGGCACAAGCCCAAACCCGTTCACCTAAAATTTACGCATGCGTCCTTTCCACCAAAAATTACATTGTGGGATTTAAAAATCCGCCTTCCGGGCTTTTCGTCAGTGCCGACACGGGAGCCACGTTCCACCACATGGGGTGGGAAAACATCCGCTGTTTCGGATTTGCCATGCACCCAAAACAAATCGGCAAAACTTTTTTCCTCGCCAGCGGGAACGGGGTGTTCCGCACAGAGGACGGCGGCCAACACTGGCGAATCTTAACCGATTGGCACGAAACCGAAATTCAGGAGGTGCTGGTTAATCCCCGAAATCCTCGCAAAATTGTCATCGGAACACCTTACGGAATATTCCGTTCCGAAGATGGCGGACAGACCTGGCAACTCTCCAACTCGGGGCTTCAAACCATCGACAACCAATTTGTCTCGGCTCTTGCGATGGATCGAACCAATCCCGACCACCTTTTGTTGGGGAGTGAATCGGGCATTTTTGAATCGACAGACGGAGGCAAGAGCTGGACTCCCCGCGGGCTAAAGGGAAAGCCTGTTCTGGACCTGAAACAGGATCCCTTTCAAGCCGCTCTTTTTTACGCGGGAACGGACGACTTTGGCATTTTTCGAAGTTTCGACGGTGGCAAATCGTGGAGGGCAGCCGGCGGAAAATTGGGGCACAAATCGGTGTACGTAGTGACGCCGGACCCCACTACCAAGGGAACGGTGTACGCGGGAACCTTTGAATTCGGTGTGTACAAAAGCACCGATTTTGGAAAACATTGGCGGCAAAGGAGTCGGGGGCTGACTAACAAAACCGTACACGCGTTGGCTGTTTTCCCTGGCAGACCCAATTTAATTTTTGCCGGAACGGCTGGCGGCGGAATCTTCAGAAGCCGGAACGGAGGCAACACCTGGCAATTTGCCGGACTGCCCAACGCCGAGGTGTGGGATATTCAAATCTGGTAGTGACCAATGACAGAGCGCCTGTACTACGACAACAGCTATTTAACGCAATTTGAAGCTGAATGTGTGGAAACCCAGTCTGAGGACGAACGGATTCTAATCCGTCTCAATCGCACCGCTTTTTACCCCACCTCGGGCGGACAAAGGCACGACACGGGATTTTTGAACAATGTACCGGTTGTGGACGTTTTTGAACGCAAGGGGGAAGTTTGGCACGTGGTGGACCGACCGATTACCTGTGGGCCGGTCGTTGGAAAAATCGATTGGGCGCGGCGGTTCGATTTCATGCAGCAGCACACGGGTTTTCACCTGTTGGCGGGGGCTTTCCGCCGGGTCCTTCAGGTGGACACCTTGTCTTCTCACCTGGGCGAAGAAATCGCCACCATTGACGTTTCCCTAAACACCATTTCGGAAGAAACCGTCCGAAAAGTGGAAGAGCAGGCAAACCAGGTAATTGCTGAAAATCGCCCGGTGCGAGCGTTTTGGGTGGGAGCCGACGAATTGGAAGGTTTGGAACTTCGAAAACAGCCTGCCGCTCGTGAAAAAATCCGGTTAGTGGAAATTCGAGATTTCGATTTGGACCCCTGCGGCGGTACCCATGTGCGCCAAACTGCGGAAGTGCAACTGGTTAAAATATTACGTTGGGAAAAACTTCGAGGAAATCTTCGTCTCTATTTTTTAGCCGGCGGGCGAGCCGTTAGGTCTTATACCCGGCTCTGGCAGTTGGTCCGCCGCCTCAATCGGGAACTCACCGCCGGTGAAAATGAGCTCCTTGAACGCGTCCGGGATTTAAAGGATGAAATCAAATCACAGAAAAAACGGTTGCAGGCACTGAAGGATTTTTGGGTGGAACAGCAAACCGAGCGACTGAAAAAGGAGGCCTACAACCGGAAACGGGATTTCGTTGTTTTTCGATTCGAAAATGAGGATTTTGCAGATGTCAAAACGGTCGCTCAGAAATTGACCCGGGAGGCCAAGCTACTCACCGCCCTTTTTTCTGAAGGAGAGAAAAACTGGCGGCTGATTTTGGCGGCTCCCGAAAAATCAAAAATCAACCTACGCACCTGGTTGGAAGACCTCCGAACAGTGTCACCCGTTAAGGGCGGCGGACGGCCCACGTGGGTAGAGGTAATAGGTGACCGGAATTTAGACCAGGTGGCGCAACTTATTGACATTAAAATGAAATCAAAGGAATAAACCCCATGTCCCGACTTTCGGAACTTTTTGACAGTACTCGTGTTTCGCTGCTCAGTTACAGTGATCCTGTTCAGGCCGAGCGCTCCCGGCGCTTGCTGCGAACCTCTTTTCGCGTTTTGGGGGTCGATTCGCGTCTCCTCAAACAGCTTGCCTCCGATTTTTACACAAGCGCCGGGCACCGTTTTCGTCTGGATCAGGTCTACCCTTTTCTGAAGGAATTGTGGAACTCAGAGGTGTGGGAAGAAAAAAGACTATCGCTTGCGATTTTGAGCCATTACCAATCTGAATATGACGCGGGTCTATTCGATTATTTGAGCCGTTGGGCTGACGATTTGGACGACGTCACGTTAACAGACGCGTTGGGACGGGAACTGGCTCGAATCGTGAAGGCATTCCCCCGAAAATTGGAAAGAGTGGCACATTGGGTGGAAAGTTCCGACCCCTGGCGACGACGTTTGGCTGCCGTTTCATTGTTTCAGCCGAAGGCTCAGGACGGGGCACACCTCGTTGTCGAAATCGACAAGGCTCTGGAGCTTGCGGCGCAATTGTTGGGTGATCCCAGTACCGTGGTTCAAAAGGGGGTGGCCCGTCTGCTCAAATACGCGGCCAGGGACAACCCCGAAGCCGTCCGCACGTTCGTGTCAGAACACAAAGCCGACCTTTCGAAAGTGGTCCGAAGAAGTCTCAGTGGCCTGATTTAAGGAAAAACGTTTATGCCGGAATTGAAACGCAAGTTGACTCTTTCCCACACGCTGGCCATTATTGTGGGAACGGTCATTGGTTCCGGCGTTTTTATTAATTTGCCGATTGTTGCCAAAGTGACGGCTTCGCCTCTTTTGGCCGTGCTGGCCTGGTTTTTGGGGGGACTCATCTGGTTTCCACAGATTTTTATTCTGGCCGAAATGGGAAGCGCTTACCCGGAGGAGGGTTTCGGTTACCTCTATTTGAAAAAAGCCGGAAGCGATTTTCTGGCCTTTCTCTACGTCTGGACGATTTTTTGGACGTCCGACGCACCCTCCATCTCCATTATTTCGCTAAGTGCCGCGTCCGCTCTGGCGCTATTTTCACCCGTCTTTCACCAGCCGGCCGTTGCCCGTGCTCTGGCCATCGCTCTAATTGTTTCCCTGACAGCCATTCATTACCGAGATGTAAAAAGCGGCGGCAACCTGCAAATTGTGCTAACGCTTCTTAAAATCACCCCGCTATTCCTCTTGATTTTTGCCGGATTAGCTCTATTCCACCCGCAAAATCTTTTCTGGACGCCGCACGCGAACCATGCATCCAGCATTGGGCCCCTCTTGGGCGCCGGTGTGGCGGCAACGGTATGGTCGTACGCCGGATTTGGAAACGTGCTGTACATGGCAGGCGAAATAAAAAATCCCCACAAAACCCTGCCTAAAGCACTCATTGGCTCGGTTCTTTTAATTACAGCAATGTACACACTCATCGCTTTGGCTACGGCCGTACTGGTGCCGCAGAATAAACTGATTGCTTTTTCGGGGGGATTTGCCAATCCGTTCCAATTTTTGCCGTGGATGGCTACCGCTGCGGCAGGCTTTTTGGCTGTTTCCGCTTTCATTTCAATGGTGGGTGCCACCAATGCTTGTATTATGGTGCAGCCCCGAATTGAATACGCCATGGCGCGCGACGGCTTGTTCTTCCGAATTTTTGCCCACGTGCACCCACGTTTTCAAACACCAGACTACTCCATCTTGCTTCAATCGGCAGTGGCCGTTGGATTACTTTTCTTCGGCGATTTAAACAACCTTCTGGGCTATTTTACCATTTCTTACGTACTGCAAAACGCACTTATTTACGGAACGATTTTCTTGTTGCGCAAGCGCGAGGATTACCACCCGACTTTTCGGTCACCAGCCTGGGCACTAATGGCTCTTTTGTCCGTGGCCACCCAGCTTGCTCTCGGCTACGGCACCTTTTTGGCCTACCCTGCGGCAGGCATATTGTCCACACTTGCCCTCATGGCAACGGGTTTCCCTATTTACTGGGTGTTTAAAAGGCGAAAAAAGCGCCGTCCTGCAAGGCTCTAACACCCGGCTCAAACAGAGAAAGCCCTTTTGAGCCGTGATTTTGACGGATTTTTTTTTGCTCTGTTTCCGGTATTCACCCACCCGTGGGTGGGCGGGTACAATCTTGCGAGATTTTCTCGCGAGCAGAGTCTATTTTACAATTAAAAAACAAGAGCTTCCCAGATTGAATTTTGTTGGAGTTGCTTCCCGGCACAACCGGAATTGGAGGGCAATGCCCTGAGAAAACACAAAAGCATTAACTCAAAAGCCCACTAAAAGGGAGAATAAAAAACACCCCAGGGGGTTTTTTGAGTTGTTTTCAAAATTCGATTTTTGAGTCAAATCAAGGAAAAGGTTACCCTATTATTCCCCAAGAGATCCAAAAGGATTCCAACGGCAGAAATGGGCCGGTTCAACCAATACGGAAAGCCGTTTTTTGGCAAAGATGGAAACGCCCCGGCCCCTTCTGTCAATTTGAAAAATCCTTCCGAAAAAGTCTTTACTCCGCCAGTTTTGCCTCTAACCGAATGGGCAGCACCGTCACGACGTGGCGTGTACGGTTGTCCAAAAATTTGATTTCGCCGAATAAATGCATGCCTTCGGGCGGAATTTCGGGACTTTTGTCCAACGTAAAATCCACCTTTTCGGGAATATCCGGGTAAAAATAAAAATGCCCTGTTCCCTCTTTTTTCAGATGAACGGCAATGGGTGTTCGTACAAAATAGCGTTCGGTTAATTTGAATTTCCAGGGCGATTTTTTGGCCGGATTGGTGTACGCGCCCCACACCTCCAATGTGTACGTGCCCGGTTTGGGATTAAAAAAACTCAGGGTCAATCGATCGTACGTCAGGCCGTTCTGCACCACTGCGCGCCCGGCGGCGTCGTAAATATTCGTGGCAATGTCCGTAAATTTGTTGAAATCTTCCGGCGACATTTGAATTTTAAATTGCGCCTGTGTTACGTTGTCACCGACGTGAAAATGGTAGCGCACCCGATCTTTTCCACCGGATTTTTTACAGCTCGTTTTTTCAAACCCCAAAATCTGGCCGGTGGCAAAGCCCCGAAAGGTCTGATCGAAAAGATTTGTTACGGTAAAGGTCCCCCTCGGCTTTTTGCCCAAGCGGTAGGTAAAATTCCGAATCCTGTCTGGGGTGAGTTTGAACCCGGCAAATCGAGCTTCCAAATCGTAAAAAGAAATCTTTGGATTTCTAAAATCGGCAATGGTCACCAATTCCCAAATTCCCGGTTGCAGCTCTCCGTTTACCACGTTTAGGGCCACTTCATTCCCCAATTTGCTGGAGGCGTAGCCTGTAGCGCCTGCCTTTCGACCCATCGGATCGAAGAGTTGCATCCGCACCACCCCCCATTTGCGAGGTGTGGGTTTTAGACTTAAAATCATGCCGCTGGCGCCAGGCGGTACCTGAAGGAAATAGCGTTTGATCATGCCCGGATTCAGTGCCTCTTTCCACCAATTCTGGCGGTAGTGATTGGCAGCCGTGAAGGTGTACGGCACGACGATAGAATTCCAGAGTTCAAATTCGGCATTTTCGCGGCTAAATTTATCGCCACGCCCCCCCTTTAAATAGGCCACAACCTTGCCTACGTACAGACCGGGATGGGCCAGTTTGGAGGCGTCGTAACGAACCGGAATGGTAGCTCGCTCGTCGGCGCGAATGTAGGTCGCCTTTTTTGGGACAATCAACCACGGGGAATCGGATTTCAAATTGAAGGCACGATAAAAATGTTCGATTTCATCAGGCGTTTTGCGCTTCGGGAAAATGGCCGTCACATGGAAAATTTGCCGGTCGGCACCGTGGGGGAAATAACCACCGGCACGCCAGTAGGCGGTCGGCCCGATATCATCGGGGAAAATGGGACTGGTTGTGGTAATTTTGTAATCCAGCACCTGTTTTTCCTCGTGGCGTTTGGCGTATTTTTGCAGGATTCGAAAAGCCTTTGGGATGTCGACCACGCCGCCGCCCTGATCCAAAGCATTGTATTCGGGCAGCCAGCGGGCCCCGAACTTGAGTGCCCGCTTAATCAAGGCACCGCGAATCGGAATGGGCGGTTTTTGTTGTTTGGCGGCGCTCATGAGCAGTGCCACGGCTCCGGTGGTTTGAGGAGAAGCCATGCTGGTTCCCCAAAAATTTTCACTGCGGGCGTAAGGCGGAACGCTGGACATCGCCGCCCCGGGCGAAACAACATCTGGCTTTGGGATTTCACCGCCGCGGGAACTGAACGGCAAAATGACATCCCGCTTCAAGCTCGCCCCGTAGCTGTCCCGAGCGCTGCGCCAGGGCATAATGGCACCGGAAGAAATCGCCCAAAAGGAAGCGGCCGGCGTTCCCGTACTCGAAATCCCGGGGCCCTCATTCCCATTGCTAATACAAATGGCAATATTTTCGTTCTCCTTTAAAATACGGTCAATGAATCGGTCAATGGCACTGCGCCCTTCAATTTCCGACCCGATGCCGTAACTCAGATTGAATACAACCGCTTTGTCCGGGTGATTTTTGGCCCATTTCACCCCGTATTCAAAGGCCCGTTTCATGCTTCCGGAAGTGGTGGACCCGCCGGCCAGGGTGTTGTTTCCGATTTTCAAGCCGATGATTTGTGCCCCTGGGGCAATACCGTTGAGCGTCGATTGACCGTTAATCTGGTAGCCCGCAATAATGCCGGACACGTGGGTTCCGTGCGGGTTGTCGGCAAAAAAGAAGGAAGCTATTTTTTTAGCGGGCTGAATATTTAAGGCAAAACTCAACAACTCGGCTTTTTTGGCCGTGTTGCGCCCCCGAAGGTGAATCACGTCGTACTGCACGTGGTAATCGCGCACCGGATGCTCGTCGTCCAATTGCCCGTCGGCATCGGTGTCCACGTAAGCTACCCACTCGGTTTTGGCTCCCTTTTTGACTTTAAAGGCCACGACGCCAAAGCGGTCGGTGCGTCGGCCGTTGTTATTGAAATCCTGAACCGCCGAATTTTTGAATTTGGATTCATCCAAAAATCCGATCCAGTAGGTGCTGTCGGCAGGGCTTAGAGCCAATTTGTCGTAATGGAAAAGTTTGTGCCCGCCGGCATCTTCCAAAAACTTTTCGCCGTTTGTTTCCCCCTTTTTGGCTTTGGAAAGCGGTACATCGCCTTCACCCGAAAAATCCTGTACGTCAATAATTTTTTTCTCACCGGTGGTGGTTTTCAACAGCCCCTGCGTGTCCACGTCCACGCCGCTGTCGCACACAATCACCACAACGCCACGTCCGTCGTAGGTGGGGTGCGCGTGAATGAATTGGTACGCCTGCGTGGCGGAAGTGGAAAGAAAGCTCCACGGTTTTTCCGGCATAAAAGACGGCATCTTTTTTTGGGCAAAAACGGCGGCCGTGCTTACAAAAAGCAAAGCCAAAGCCCAAAACGTCCATCTGGTTCTTATTCGCATATTGACCTCCCGGTTTTCCGCGTTAAAACTCTGTTCGACCATTTGATTTTTTCGCCGCTTGCTTAAAGACAGGAAAAAAATCGGCTACAAAAACAGGCACTTGCAACTCCCTTTGAAAAGTTTTGACTTTTTCAAAACGAGGACTTTTTACACCGGGTTGGGAACCTCAAAAAATCGGGTTTCTAACCCGAATTCCTTCTCCAAATGAGGCAACAATGCCTGCACGCCGAAACGCTCGGTGTTGTAGTGTCCGGCAGCCACGTAATTGAGGCCCACCTCTTCAATCCCCCGGACATTTTCTTCACGCACGTCACCGCCCAAAAAGGCGTCCACGCCGCGCTGGGCGGCCTCTTCGTAGGCGGCAGAACTGGCCCCGCTAATCACCAAAACCGTGCGGATTTTTTCCTTCCCGTAAAAAAAGGGCTGAGCCTTGCACAAAAGGGCCTGGTCAACCCGATCCAAAAAGGCTTTTTGCGAAAGGGGCGTTTCGAACTCCCCTACGAATCCGATTTTCAGGGACTCAACCGGTCGCAGTCCCAGGCGGTCTAAAATCTGGCGGTTATTCCCGTAAACAGGGTGGGCATCCAGCGGCAAATGGTAAGCCGCAAGATTGAGATCGTTTCCAAGGAGAAGAGCAAGGCGCTCCCGCTGAACACCCCGCAAGAAAAAAGGGAAGGGATCGCTTTTCCAGAAAAGGCCGTGGTGTACCAAAAGCAAATCGGCTCCCCACTCCAACGCCGCTTGAAACAGACGCCGACTGACGCTGACCCCGGCCGCTACCTTTCGAACCTCTTGTTTTCCCACCACTTGAAGTCCGTTCACACAATAATCCTGAAATTCGGAGATTTCTAACAATTCATTTAAGTGCTGAATCAGCGCATCCCGTTGCATTTTTTCTTCCTTACGTTTCTTTCGAACGACCAGGGTAAAACGTCACCATTAGGCCCCGAAGCGAGTAAATAAAAAGGGCGAAAAGCAGGTGGGAAAGGTTCAAATCGGGGACCATTCGTCTGGCCGAAAGGTTCATCCAGAAAAGCAGGGCCAAAATCGCCCAGATGAGCCGTACCACCTGGCGCAAAAGCCGCGGGTTCGAAAAGCGTGCTTTTAAATAGCGCAGGTACCAGGAGAGAAACAAATCCGTTGCCAGGACTAAAATCAGGCTGGCTAAAACGACCACTAAAATTTGGAGACCCATAGAATTCTCCCGGAATTCGTTTTGACGGTGCTGCCCGTTTTGACCGTTCTTACGGCGCCAACGGATGTTTAGGCAAAATCCGACAGTGAAAATTGCCTTCGAACACGACGTGGTCGCCCACGAGGATTTGCACGTGCACCATGCGGTCATTTTCCTGTTTTTCGGTTACTTGCCCGATGGCAATCAAAATGTCGCCCACGCGAACAGGTTTGAGGAATTTCGCTTCTGCCGAAACCAGGACTACATTGGGATGATTGACGGCCAACATGGCTGTGTAATCAGCCAATCCGAACGCAAACCCGCCGTGAATCAGCCCGTACTCGTCCACAGCCATTTCGTCGCGAGTGACCAACGAGGCACGGGCAAAAAAATCCGTTTCGATTTCCAGAACTTGACCGACGAAATCACGTTTCGCTAAGAGGTGCGTTTTCTGCTCCATCTGAAATCCTTTTTTCTTTGGCGGGCGAAGCGGCATTTTGGCGGATTTCCCGCCGTAGTTTTTGAACCTCAGCCAGGATCGAGAGCAACTGATCTTCGCTTTCCGGATCACCCTGCGGACGGTTCTCCCAGGCCTTCAAAAGGGTGTTGTACGCCTGGTCCACCTTGTTTTGCAGGAAAGTCGCCAATTCTTCCGGCGTGGGCACGTGCGATTTAAGCACAAGACTGGGACCGAAAAAATACCCCATTTTTTCCATTTCACGGACTTCTTTTTCCATTTCTTCTGCCGTTAAGCCGGAATCTTTAAATGGATTTTCATCCCCACTTCCAATGACGTCAATCTCCGGTGATTGTTGCACGGTGTTGAGAAATTCTTCAAATGAAAGGGTTCGCCACTGGGGCAATTTTTTCACTTTGTGCCAGATTTTTTTTGCCGCGACTACAAAATCCTTTTCTTCCTGCAAAAAAGTAAGAACCTGAGGCAAAAGCTGATTGGACATGATCTGCTCCTTTAAGCCGATTTCGTTCTCAAATTAAGCATCCAAAAGGAAAAATTCAAGGTGTTTTTCAGCGTTCCGCAACTTCCGTGGACTTTAAGGCGCTGAGTCACGGTACAGTGTCCTCATCCACCAAAAAATCCTTGATTTTTTCCTCGATTTTTCCTAAGCTAAAATTGGATTACCTATAAGATTCCGAAATATTTTTTTGACCTGTACCCGACGGTGCAATCCCGGGTGCAATTCCACTCCGACCTATTTTTTCACTTTGAAAATTTAAAATTTTCCGACCAATCGACGGGTACTTTCGATTGGTCAAAAATCGTCATTTTGCTTCGTATTTTAACGGGAAAGGAGTTCCAATGAAGTCAGGCATCATGACCCTGCCGCGACACATCATGGAGCAGGAGAGAAAGTACCCGCAGGCCACGGGACAATTTTCCGGTTTGATGTCCGATCTCGCTGTAGCCGCCAAGGTGCTGTCACTAATTGTCAACAAAGCCGGTTTGGTAGATGTGCTCGGCTACACGGGCGCCAAAAACGTCTTCGACGAGGATGTGAAAAAAATGGACATTTTGGCCAACGAAACCATTGTGCACGCCATGGACCACGGCGGGCACCTGTGCCTTATGGCGTCGGAAGAAAGCGAAGGGCTGATCCCTATTCCGGATTACCACCCGTTGGGCAAGTACGTCATGTTGTTCGACCCTCTGGACGGCTCGTCGAATATTGACGTCAATGTCAGCATCGGAACGATTTTTTCCATTTTCAAGCGGGTGACCTCTTCCGGGAAAGGACAGTTGGAAGATGCCCTTCAGCCCGGTTACAAACAAGTAGCCGCCGGGTACATTTTGTACGGCTCCAGCACCATGTTTGTGTATTCGACGGGTCAGGGGGTGCACGGGTTTACCTACGACCCCAGTATTGGTGAGTTTTTGCTTTCCAATGAAAATATGAAAATCCCCGAATGGGGGGCTTACTACTCGGTGAACGAAGGCTATTACAATCGCTGGACGGCCGGGATGCGACATTACATTCGCTATTTGAAGGAAGAAGACCCAACAACGGGACGTCCGTATTCCTTGCGGTACATCGGTTCCCTGGTGGCTGATTTTCACCGCAACTTGCTTTACGGTGGCATTTTCCTCTACCCGGCGGATTCCGCGCACCCGGAGGGCAAACTGCGTCTGCTCTACGAAGCCAATCCCCTTGCTTTTTTGGTAGAACAGGCCGGCGGTCTGGCAACAGACGGGCACCAGCGCATTTTGGACATTCAACCCAAAAGTCTGGACCACCGGACGCCCCTGTTAATCGGAAGCAAAAAAGATGTGGAATTGGCTATGAAATTCCTACAAGAAGAATAATTGGGTCACGATTTTGGGGATTGGTGCCGGCGTACCCATTTTTTGTGTTGCACCTTGTAGCGTTCGCGAATAAGAAGGAACGCCCGTTCGTAGCGTCCGGTTTTGAAATCCGGGAAACTCCACGGGTAGGGAAAAAAATGGCCCTTTTCGTAGCGGAGAGTTAAATCGGCGTAAATCCCCCGATCCAGATAAATTTTTTGACTGTTGTACTTGGCTGAGGCCAGTACAACTTTGCCCACGTCCATGTACCCGGGGTCCAAATTCATTCGGCGCCGTCCGCCTTCGGCAAAAACCTCTTCCAGCGCATTGGTTTCGCACTTGAGACGGGCTAAATCTTTGGGGTGAATCCAATCGCGAAAAGAGACAAATTTGCGGAAAATCGGGTACCCTAATTCGTCGCGATAGTAATCGGTCACATCAAACGGAAAGGCTTCGCTTTCAAAATCAATAGGACCGTATTTTTCCTCGAGCGCCGATTTTACTTTTACTAAAATCGCTGGGTCGCTGTACAAAATGCCTGTGAAAAATTTGACCGGTTCCGGTTCGGATGGTTTCACAAACGCGTTTCCTTCGGTTTAAACACGCCCCACCGGCGCTCCAACTCCAAATTTTCGTTCAACGCCGCCGCCGCTTCTGCAATCAAATCCTCTCGAATGCCAAATATGTTCGAAACAAGGGCGTAGTCGTTCTTTTTAAATCGAATGTTCCGTTTTTCTCCGAAACGCACTTCGCGCATAAAATTTTTGTGCACGAAAATCAAGCCGCCGGGAACCGTGCGCGTCAAACTGATTCCGTGCATCGAGGGGCGAAAAAAGGATGCCTGCCAGTGCCGAAGAAATTCCGCCCACGAAACCGGTACGTCTCGAAAACGGTACCGCCATTTGACTTCGGCACGATCGAAGGTAAACAAATTGTACCAACCGTCGCCGGGATCAAATCTTAATTCGACACCCGTAAATGCCGTTTTGTACAATCGCCGACGGGCGGGATTGAATTCCATCGGGTGGTTCAAAAGGTAGCCGGGGTCTACTAAAAATTTTTTTCCGCCCAAAATGACAATATTAGCCGTGTGAATATTTTGGCCTGCACGCATGTGCGCCATGACCGGGTAGGTTTGAAATCCATTCCGAATGAGAATCGCCTGCAAGAAATAGGTGAGAGCAAAACAGGTGCCGCCCAAATGCCGGTTCACGTGGTCGGAAATCACCTCTTCCGGCAATCGAATCCGGCGATCGGCTTCGTCGAAATAACGATTGAGTTTTAAGATTTTACTTACATTTTCATAGGGAAGCCGCGAAAAAGCGCCCAGAATTTTTTCCAAAAAGTCAAGGCGGGGATTTTGTGCGTGCAGCTTGAAAAATTCGTGGAAAAAGTCCACGCTGTCCGTGTGCGCTTCTGGATGCAATTGAAGCCGGGTTTCCCACAATTTTACCGGTTTCACAAGTCCGGTCTGCTCGTCTACCTGGGGCATTGCTTTACATCTCACATTCTGGTCGACCATTATCTTACGGACAATCGATATTAAATTAAAGGACCCAGCGGGAAATTGCAAGGCTCTTTTTTTCGCTTCGGGCGGCGCCGTTTTGGGGCGAGAAAAACCTACAACGCTGCCACGGACATTTCATTGTACAGAAAATCCCGCAAGGTCACATCTTGCAGAATCTTCAGAACTCGCTGATTAATTTGGAGCAATTGGTGGCGAATGGAGCAGGTCTCTTCGCGCACACAGATTTCTTTTCCCGGAATCAGGCAATCGACCATTCCGACCGGCCCTTCCAAAATTTCCAACAACGCCTGCAGGGTAATTTCGTCAATGGGTTTGTTGAGTACGTAGCCTCCGTGGGCTCCCTGCATGGATCGAATAAAACCGTTGCGCGCCAAAACCTGTAAGATCTTGGCCAACAAGTCCCGAGGAATCCGGTGAATATCCGAAATTTCGCGCGCCGTCGTTACCTGTTTTCCCGAATTCAGCGCAATTTCCTTCAGCGCAATCAGAGCGTATTCCGTTTTTTTGGACAATCTCAGCATGAAAAATTCCCTGATATTTTATTGTGGACTATTTTTGTCTTATTTAAAATAGAAAAAATTTGGCGGAATTGCCAGCTAAATTTTCAGGGCAAGAGAAGGTGGGAATTACCCATTTAAAAATAAGCTGTTACAGTAAGCATTATTTTCCGGTTAAAGAAGAACCCCAAATTTTTTTCAAAACGGAAGATTTGCTTTTTTTGCCATCGGACCGTTCGGTTTCTGGGCTTTTTAGGGGAGGGCCACGACGGGGCGACTGCTTTCGCGCGCCAACTCGGATTGAAGGAAATGACCCGTGTACGAGCGAGAGTCACGGGCAATCTCTTCCGGTGTCCCAGTTGCCACCACTTCTCCGCCGGCGTCGCCGCCTTCCGGCCCCAAATCGATGATGTAATCGGCCGTTTTAATCACATCCAAATTGTGCTCAATGACAATCACCGTATTCCCCTTTTCCACCAGATGGTTGAGCACCGAAAGCAGCATTTTGACATCCTCAAAATGGAGGCCCGTAGTGGGTTCATCCAAAATGTACAGGGTGCGACCCGTGGCAATCTTCGAGAGTTCGGTGGAAAGTTTAACCCGCTGCGCTTCCCCGCCGGAAAGCGTCGTTGCCTGCTGGCCCAGCCGAATGTATCCCAATCCCACATCGTACAGGGTTTTCAGTTTTCGGTAAATGACCGGAATATTTTTGAAAAACACCATTGCCTCGTGTACCGTCATGTCCAACACGTCGGCAATGGATTTCCCCCTGTATTTAATTTCGAGCGTTTCCCGATTGTAGCGTTTGCCCTTGCAGGCCTCGCAGGTGACGTACACATCGGGCAGAAAATGCATTTCGATCTTAATAATCCCGTCGCCCTGACAGGCTTCGCAACGCCCCCCTTTCACATTAAAACTGAACCGTCCGGGCTTGTACCCTCTTACCTTTGATTCCGGCAACTGGGCAAACAAATCCCGAATAGGTGTAAACACACCCGTGTACGTAGCCGGATTGGAGCGGGGCGTGCGCCCAATGGGCGACTGGTCAATGGCAATGACTTTGTCAATATATTCCAGTCCCGTAATCGAATCGTAGGGCAGAGGGATGTCTTTACTGTGGTACAGGATTCGCCTTAGCGCGGGGTAGAGCGTCTCATTCACCAGGGTACTTTTCCCGGAGCCGGACACGCCGGTGACGCAAATAAACGTGCCTAACGGAAACCGGACCGTAATGGATTTCAGATTATTTCCGCGGGCGCCCCGCAGTTCCACCAATTGCCCGTTCCCGCGGCGTCTTCGGCTTGGCGTGGGAATAAACCGCTGCCCCGACAAATATTGCCCGGTGAGGGACTTAGCACTTTTTTCGATTGTTTGAGGTGTGCCAACCGCCACAATTTCACCCCCGTTTTCGCCGGCTCCCGGCCCCAAATCCACCACAAAGTCGGCGTGTTCAATGGTTTCCCGGTCGTGTTCCACCACAAGGACTGTGTTGCCCAAATCCCGCAGCCGCTCCAGTGTTTCAATCAGTCGGCGGTTGTCACGTTGGTGGAGCCCGATACTGGGTTCGTCCAAAATGTACAAAACTCCCACCAATTGGGAACCGATTTGTGTAGCCAGACGAATGCGCTGTGCCTCTCCCCCGGAAAGCGTGGCCGTCGTTCGATCCAACGTCAGGTAATCGAGTCCCACGTTTAGTAAAAACTGCAACCGCTGCCGAATTTCTTTCAAAATCTGGTGGGCGATCTGTTCTTCCCGCTCCGAAAGCCTCAAGGTAGTAAAAAAGGCGTACGCGGCTTGAATGGACAGCCGTGTCACCTCGTAAATGTTTTTACCCTGAATTTTAATGGCCAGGCTCTCGGGTTTCAGGCGCGCGCCCCCGCAAGCCGGGCAGGTTTTGACGTTCATGTAGCTTTCAATCCATTCCCGCACAGCCGTAGAGGCGGTTTGCCGGTAGCGTCTTTTCAAATTGGGAATGACCCCTTCAAATTTAGATTGAAAATCGGCGCTGATTTTTCCCGTTTTGCTCCGGTACTTAACCTGGATTTCTTCCTCCGAACCGTACAAAATAATTTGACGTACTGATTGGGGCAGCTCCTCCCAGGGGGTGTCCAGACTGATATTGTAATGGGCGGCCACGGCCCGAAGCTGCGTAGCATACCAGCCGTCTTTCGCACGCCCCCAGGGCTCAATGGCACCCTCACGCAGCGTCTTCTTGGGATTGGGCACCACCAGTTCCGGATCGATTTCCATGATCGTTCCCAGCCCATTGCAAACAGGACACGCCCCGTAGGGGCTGTTAAATGAAAACATGCGGGGGCTAATTTCTTCGTAACTGACGCCGCAATCGACACAGGCAAAATGCTCGCTGAAAAGGTGATCTCCGCCGTCCAACCGGTTGACCACCACCAGCCCAGACGCCAATCCGAGGGCGGTTTCAATGGAATCGGTCAAACGGTGTGCAATTTTGGGACTGACCACCAGTCGGTCAACAACCACATCCACATTGTGCTTTTTATTTTTTTCCAGTTTGATCGGGTCCGCCACCTCCCGCACGGTGTTGTCCACACGCACCCGCACAAACCCTTGTTTCTGAACACTCTCAAAAATGTCCCGGAATTCTCCCTTGCGCCCCCGCACAATGGGTGCCATGATTTGGATTTTCTCCCCCTCGGGCATTTCAAGCACGGCATCCACAATCTGCTGCACGGTTTGGCGTTGAATGCGTTTGCCGCATTTGTAGCAATAGGGGATGCCAATTCGCGCAAAAAGCAGGCGCAGGTAGTCGTAAATTTCCGTCACGGTTCCCACTGTGGAACGGGGGTTTTTGCTGGTTGTCCGCTGCTCAATGGAAATAGCCGGAGAAAGTCCTTCAATGTAGTCGACATCCGGCTTTTCCATCAGTCCCAGAAATTGCCGGGCGTATGCCGAAAGGGATTCCACGTAGCGGCGCTGCCCTTCGGCGTAAATGGTGTCGAACGCCAGAGACGATTTCCCTGAACCGGACAAACCCGTAATGACCACCAACCTGTCCCGGGGAATTTCCACGTCAATATCTTTCAGATTGTGCTCGCGGGCACCTTTAATTAAGATTTTGTTATCTTTAGACATAGGGAAAAATGGGGCTTTGCAATTGTTTACCTTCCTTCGGAAATTCAATATAGCTCACACAAGTCCGGATTGCAAGAAAAATGCTCGACGGAAAGCTTCACACAAGCACCTGCGCCAGCCGCTCCAATCCACCCGTATCGATTTTTCAACGCCTCTTCGAAAATTGAAGGGATGCCCGCCTCCTGTGAAAAAGTTGTTGCTTTTTTAAAATAAAAATCGTAGGTTTGAGATTGAAGGGTTTGTTTTTAAAAACCAAATGAGGAGGGAAAAAAGATGAGAAAATTTAATCTTGCACTGGGTCTGCTTTTTGGCTTTTTCCTGATGGCTGGCACCGGTTTTGCGCAAAATTCGGTCCAAGAATGGATTGCCAAGGGAGACACCGCCTACAAGCATTTCGACGACCAAGCCGCCCTAAAGGCTTTTCAGCACGCCCTTAAATTAAACCCCAAAAGCTACGAGGCTCTCTGGCGGATCAGTCGCAGCTACGTGGACATCGGGGAACACCAGCCCAAAGACAAACAATTGGATTACTACCAGAAAGCCCTCATGTTTGCCGATAGCGCCATTCACGTGAACCCGAAAGGAGACGAGGGCTACCTGCGGCGTGCCATTGCCAACGGGAAAATTTCGCTGTTCAAGGGAGTATTCAAATCCATTGGGTTGGTTAAAAAGGTTAAGGCAGATTGTGAGAAGGCCCTTCAATTGAACCCCAAAAACGATGTAGCCTACTACGTTTTGGCGCGGGCCCACCAAGAAGTGGCCAGAAAGCCCAAATTTTTCCGGGGCCCGTTGGGCCTTGGCTGGGCCAGCCGGAAGGAATCGAAACGCCTTTTCGAGAAAGCCCTAGCGCTTCACCCCACTTTTATTATGTTTAATTTGGATTACGCACGGCTTTTGGTAGAAATGAAGCAATACAAAAAGGCCAAAGAAGTGTTGAAGAAGATTGCCACCCTGCCGCGTGAGGATGAGGACGACCCGCAATATCGAAAAGAGGCAGCCGAATTGCTGAAGAAAATCGCCAAAAAGTAGCCGTCTGACTTTTTAGATTTTACGGCCCTTCCTTGTCTCAAGGAGGGGCTTTTTTTTCGGAAAAATCTTTTTCCGCTTGATTTTTTGTCGAGTTTTCCCTAAACTGTTTAACAATTTTACGCCAAAAAGTTGCGGCCTTCGGGCAATTTTTCTTCGATGCCTCGAGGCGTTGTTTTTACCCGTGTGAAAATTCCGACGACCTAACCCTAAAAAAGGAGCTGTACTTATGTATCTTTGGGGTCTGCACATTGTTGATTGGCTCGTTATTATTACCTACTTCGGCGGTGTTATTTACATCGGAAAATGGGCCAGCAAGCGTGTTGTCAACACCACCGATTTTTACCAAGGCGGTCGAAGTTTCGGCAAAATCCTTTTTTCCTTCCTGAATTTTGGGAACATTACCAGTTCTGACCAGGCCGTCGGCGTAACCCGAGAAATTTACCGGCAGGGCCTTTCCGGACTTTGGTTCCAAAATATCGTGCTGTTTATTACGCCCTTTTACTGGTTTAAGTCCATCCTCCAACGGCGGGCCCGGTACATTGCCGCCGGGGATATTTACATTCACCGTTTCGAAAGTAAATTTTTGGGCGGTTTGTACGCCTTTTACATTTTGACCATGGCCATGTACGGCGGTTCAATGGGTTACCTTTTAACGGGAAAAACCATGGAAGCCCTAATGGTCAAGCCACCCAGCCAATACACAGCCGCTGAAAAAAAGAGCGTCGAGCAGTTTAAGGAATATAAAACCCTGCTTCAGGAACAATCCTACCACACGCTAAACCCTGAACAGCAGCGGCGGCTCGACTACCTGACGGACCTCAAAAAAAGAAACAAAATCCACGGGTACATTTCGTATTTGCCTCTAACGGCATTTTACTTCATTTACGCTGCCATTGTGGCCTCGTACACTATTCTGGGAGGATTGTTTGCTGCCGTCGTCACGGACGTTATTCAGGGATTGCTGATTGTTTTTCTCTCCATTGTTCTCATCCCACTGGCTTTTGTAAAAATTGGAGGATTTGCCGGCTTACACGCGCACGTTCCGGATTACATGTTCAATCTTTTCGGTTCGGCGGCCACCTCGGAGTACACCTGGTACTTTGTTCTGGCCATGGCTACTGTGAATTTGATTGGACTTCCTCCCTCCGATTTTACCACGGGAGGATCCGCCAAGGATGACATGTCCGCCCGAATGGGCATGATGATCGGCTCCTTCTCAAAGCGGTTTGTCATGATCGGCTGGGCGTTCACCGGCCTTTTGGCGGTGGGCCTCTATTCCGGCCAGCTTTCAGACCCGACGATGGTGTGGGGGCACATGACGCGGGATTTGCTTGGAATCGGATTCATCGGTCTCATGATTTCGGCCATTATGGCCGCCAATATGTCCACCATTGATTCGCAGAGTCTCATGTGGTCGGCCGCATTTACGAAAAATATTTTATTGCCAATCAAACCGAATGTTTCCGAGAAGGTTCAGGTTTTGGTGGGTCGCGCAGTCATTTTTGTGGTCCTGGGTGCCAATATCTATTTTGCAACCAAAGTGAATGACATTTTTGTCATGTTCAAATACGTTTTGTCCGTGGGCACCATCATCGGACCGTCCCTCTGGTTGGTGTACTTTTGGCGCCGTTTGAACACCAAGGCGGTCGTCACCCAAATGACTCTTTCCATTCTGATTACCGTCATTGTGCCCAATGTGGTTCCCAGTTTTCAATCCGCCACCCACAGTCCCTATCTCACGCGTCAAACCGTCACACACACCACCGTCATTACCACCAAGGCGGTTGACGCCGATGTTCAGGCCGGAATGGCCACGCACGTTGGGGAAAAAATTCGCAAAAAAAAGGTAATTCCCCCTGCGGCTATTTTCTTCGAAAAGGTTGTGCGTCAAAATCCTGACGACCCGAACTCTCCGCTGGTCGGAGTCGGCGCATTTCGTTTCCAATTGTACATTCTGTCGCTTTTCGGCCTTCCGTTGGAACAAATGTCCAAACCGCAATTGGCCACGCTGTCGTTTGCCTTTGACATTACGTTTCCGTTTTTAATCCTCTTTTTGATTGGCTTTCTCACCAAACCCAACTCGGAAAGGGTCCTTCGCGAGTTTTACGCCCGGGTGCACACGCCAGCCCAGGGCGACCCCGAATTGGATGCCCAGTTGGTCCAAGCCGCCATTGACGATCCTTCCATTGTGGAAAAGAAAAAGCTCTTCCCCGGAACAAGCTGGGAATTCTGGAAACCCAGTGCCCTCGACATTTGGGGATTTGTGGCGTCCTGGGGGGTGGTTGCGGCGATTATTCTCATTTACTGGCTGATTGCTCGAATCGGGGCGTAAACCAAAAATAGGCGGGAAACCGTTTCTTAATCGGATTTTGAGAAAAAATCGTGGTAAAAAGAGGCGATTAAATTTGAAGCCCGGATTTCTTTAATTCCTTTCGTAACAGTTCCCGAGCCCTAAAAAGACGCGCCTTAACCGTCCCAATGGGAATCCGTAAAATCTGGCTGATTTCCTCGTACGATTTATCCTCTTTGTGCCGGAGCCGAATGATCGTTCGGTATTTTTCGGGCAATGCTTCAATGGCCCCGAAAATAATATTTGTGGATTCCGATGTAATAAAGGCCCTCTCGGGATTAAAATTTTCGTCCGGGTATTCGCGGGTCATTTCCCCTTCGTGGGTGCGAACCGGCTCGTCCAGCGACAAAAGCTGCAGGCGTTTTTTTCGCAAGAGATCAATGGTGTGGTTGGTGGCAATTTTGTACAACCAGGTCGAAAAGGCAAATTCCTCATTAAACGATTTCAGAGAACGAAAAGCCTTGACGAAGGTCTCCTGAACAAGGTCCTCCGTCTCCTCGCGATTGCCCACCATTCTGTAAATCAAATTGTAAATTAGGCCCCGGTATTTCCGAACCAGTTCCTCAAATGCCTGTTGGCTTCCTTCCGAGGCCAACCGAATAAGGTGTCGATCCGCTTCATTCATTTTATTAAATTAACGGAAACCCCTTTAAGAATCAAGAAGAAAATGCTTGAATTGTACCGAATTTTTAAGTAAAATAAATAGACTTTTACCGATTTGTTCGGCACACAATTACGATTTCATTTCTGTTTTTCGGGTTCTTTTCATGATCGCAGGCGTTGGTGTGGACATTGTTTCGGTGGAGCGAATGGCAAAAATCTCGCAACGGCTGGAAATGCGGTTCCTCACCCGAATTTTCACCCCTGAAGAAATCGCCGTCTGTCACGGGCGAAAAGGTCGCGCGGCTTTCGAAGCGTTTGCCGGACGTTTTGCCGTCAAAGAAGCCTTCAAAAAGGCTCTCACGGCCGCAGGACGAGACCTGCACCTCGACTGGAAAGATGTCTCGGTTCAAAATGAACCCAATGGTCTGCCGGTTCTTCGGTTCTCTCCGCGTATTCAATCGAGAGTGGGAGACCTGCGGTGGCACGTGAGCCTGTCCCACGAACACCAATTTGCGGTAGCTGTGGTCATTTGTGAAGAAATCTCAAGGGAGTAGGCGATGGAACCCATTGTAAGCGTCTCTGAAATGCGGACGGTTGACCGTCTGTCGGTTGAAGAAGTTAAAATTCCGGCGATTTTGCTCATGGAAAACGCCGGTCTGAAAACAGCCCAGGCCATTGCCCGGGAATTTGCCCCTATTGCGGAAAAGAAAATCTGTATTCTGTGCGGGAAGGGCAACAACGGCGGCGACGGTTTTGTGGTGGGCCGACACCTCAGCCGAATGGGAGCCCGGGTGGAATTCTTTTCCACCGCTCGGGCGGATGATTTTAAGGGCGAAGCGGCCACAAACCGAAGCATTGCAGAAGCCCTTGGCCTGCCCGTTCACGATATTGAAGAAGCGGGGCAATTGAAGCCCACTTTTACCCCCGATTTACTGGTCGACGCCCTTCTCGGAACCGGTATTCGAGGAGAAGTGTCCGGGCTGTACCGCGAAATCATTGATTGGATGAACGCACAAGACGTTCCGGTCGCTTCTGTGGACACGCCTTCGGGAATTCATTGCGAAACCGGGCAGATCGCCGGAGCGGCCGTTCAAGCCGACTTAACCGTAACCATGGGCAATATTAAAACAGGCCAGCTCTTTTTTCCGGCAAGAAAACTCCAGGGCCGCTTTTTAGTGGCTGACCTCAACGCACCCGATTTTGTTCTAAAAAAAGTGGCTACACACAAATTTTTAGTCACCCCTGAAGACATTGTCCGTTTCTTGCCCAGGCGTCCCGGTGACGCGTACAAAAATACGTTTGGAAAGGTTCTGGTGATTGCCGGCTCGACCGGACTTACCGGAGCTGCAACCATGGCTTCATTAAGCGCTTTGAGAAGCGGTGCCGGAATGGTGCTTTTGGGCATTCCCGAAAGGTTTAATTCCGTTTTGGAAGAAAAGGTCACGGAAATCATGACTGCTCCCCTACCGGAAACCGAAACCGGCAGTCTTCATTCCAGGGCATTGGAGGCACTCGACCGCTGGCTAAAATGGAGCCACGTCCTGGCCCTGGGGCCGGGACTTTCAACCCACCCGGAAACCGGAACCTTCGTAAAAGCCTTGCTGCGCCAAACGGACAAACCGCTGGTTGTGGATGCCGACGGCATTAATAATCTTTCCGCCGAATTTGAGCTAATTCGTGCTTACCCAGCCGATTTGGTTTTTACCCCTCACGTAGGGGAACTTTCGCGACTCGTGGGGGTTTCACAGGAAGAAATTTTGAAAAATCGCCTGACGGTCGTTCGCGAATCCGCCCAAAAACTTCAGGCGATTGTTCTTCTCAAAGGCGCACCAACCCTCATTGCCGCCCCAGATGGAGAAGTGTACGTCAACACGACCGGTAACCCGGGAATGGCGACGGCGGGATCGGGAGACGTCCTGACCGGCCTCATTGCCGGTTTTCTGGCGCAGGGCTTGTCGGGGCTGCAAGCTGCTTTGACGGGAGCTTTTGTTCACGGAATGGCGGGAGATTTGGCCGCCGAGGCTTTAGGCCAACGCGGCATGATTGCAGGGGACATTTTGAATTTTGTTCCGGAGGCACTGCGACGGTTGGAATCGCCGGATTCCGCCGTACTTGACCGCTGGAGATTCTTCGAAAGGTTGTTCTAATCCATGAAAAATCGCTTTTTTCTTTACTATTTACCTGCTTTGTTGTACGCGGGGGTCATTTTCGCTCTATCGTCCGTCCACCACTTACAGCTACCCAAATTAGGCATTAGCTGGACGGACAAAATCGCTCATTTTTTAGAATACGCCGTTTTCGGTTTTTTTATGGTACGGGCCTTTTTCTACGGAACAACTCCGGAAAAACGCAAGCGCGCGCTGTGGATTGCTTTTTTCATTAGCCTGGCGTACGCCGCTACGGATGAATTTCACCAAATTTACGTCCCTGGCCGAGAGGCCAGCGTCCTGGATTGGCTGGCTGACGCAGGTGGCATTTCAATCGGGCACTACCTTTTTTCGCTCTGGAAACAAATTGAAAATCGTTTTCGCCATTTGTACGCGACAAAATAGCGGGCAATTGTCGGAATCATTTACTCCAACGAGCCAAAATGCAAAAAACCTACCACGACGAAATCGGCAATATTCTCTTCTTTTTCGGCATTGCCCTTTTGGTAGTTTTAGTGGGCATTGCGGGCTACATGCAAGTGGAAGGGTGGGATTTTCTCGATTCCCTTTACATGACGCTTATTACCATTACAACCGTCGGTTTCGGGGAAGTTCATGCCCTCACCAATGCCGGAAAGGTCTTCACCATTGTGCTGATTGTGGGGGGAATGGCGGCCGTTTCGGTGTGGTTGGGCGCCGTAACGTCCATTGTGGTGCACCGGGAAATACGCCCGTTTTTTTGGAGACGTAAAATGGAAAAAGCCATTGCTTCTCTGGAAAACCATATTATTATTTGCGGTGCCGGCGAAACAGCACGGATTGCCTTGCAGGAATTTCAAAAAGCCGGTGAGAAACTTGTCCTTATTGACAAGGATTCGGCTGTTTTGGCCGATTTTATGGAAACTACCCATTCAATTTCTGTTCTGGAAGGTGACGCAACGAAAGATGAAACCCTTCGGCAAGCCAATATTGTCAAAGCAAAGGGGCTGATTACCACTCTCCCCACGGACGCCGAAAATCTCTTCGTTGTGATTTCGGCGCGTGCCCTCAATCCGAAAATCCGCATTGTTGCGCGTGCCATTGAAAGCCACACGCACGAAAAGCTGTTGCAAGTGGGTGCTGACTACGTTATTTCTCCGAAAATCTTGGAGGGCCTCCGGATGGCTTCCGTTTTGCTTCGCCCTGCCGTGGTTTCCTTTTTGGACGTCATGATGCGGGAAACGGAAATCACCCTTCGAATGGAGGATCTGAAAGTACCCGAAGCCTCTCCCCTTGCCGGGAAAACACTCAGCGAGGCTAAAATACCCCAGATGACGGGCCTCATTATTATTGCGATGAAAAAACACGATGGCCGGTTTATTTTTAATCCGGGACCGAGAAATATGCTTCAACCCGGCGACGAACTAATCGTCCTTGGCAAGCATGACCAATTCGATCAACTACGGAGCTATTTGAACCATGCGAATGCCACACCCGGCGCCTAAAGGCAAATTCCTGCTGTTTTTTCTTTGGATGGTGGTTTTCATTTCTCCCGGGAAACTGCGTGCCCGAGGACACAACCCCTTCTCGCACCCGATTTTTGCGGCGGCCTCTGCAGGCGCGTTTCGTCTTTCCGCCGAACGGTTCAACCGGTATTATTCCTCACCCTGGGGCTTTCTTCCCGGCGCTCAAATCGGATTCGGCTTTTCACCTTCCGCTTTTCTCGTTTTAAAAGGTGCCTATTTTCGCAAATCCAATCGGACACATTCCACCTGGCGGCAGCACCAATTTGAAGCGGGCTTTCGCCGCTACTCGGTGGGATTTTCCGCCGGTTCACGCACCTACATGGGATTTGGGCTGGCCTTTTTTCACATCCAAGAATCATCGGGTACCTTTTTAAAAGAATTGGGGAAAAAGACAACCGAAGTTTGGCCGAAGGGATTTTACATTGAGATCGGCTACGAACACCCGGTGATCTCTCACCTTTCTTTTATCCTCCATTTTGACCTTTCCACCGCTGGAATGGTTAGCGGCCCGACCTTGCAGCGCCAGAGTTTGGGCGGTTTTTCTGCTTCAAGCGGTTTAAAATATCAAATTTTTTAGTTTAACGGTCATTTTTTTGTTGATTTTTATTCAAAAAAACGGCATATTTCTACATCACAATTTTGTAATTGGGTGCAGTCTTCGGATTGAGAAAAGTGGAACGAAAGGAGGTGATTCCGTTGGCAGAAATCGCGTATTGCGTAAAGTGTAAAGCAAAGAGGGAAATGGTGGACGTCGAACGTGTGACAATGAAAAATGGCCGCCCGGCATTGAAAGGAAAATGTTCCGTTTGCGGCACGGGAATGTATAAAATTCTCCCTTCCAAAGAAAAAAAGTAATCCTGATTTTCTCCCATGAGCGGAATCGGACGTTGAGATTCCGCTTTTTTTATTTGATCGAGGGACGGTCTTACACCGCCCTGCGACTGGGGTTGAACGGTATGTCGCCAAAGGGAGCTCGAAATTCGCTGTTCTCTTCAAATAAATGGAGCACGCGGATACGGCTGGCAATCACATTGGCTTCTCCTGGAATGCGGGATTGAACTTTTCCCGTAATTTGAAAGGGGCCCCGGCCCTGCAAAAGACGCGCGTAGCGCCGGTAGACATCCGGAAACAAAATCACTTCCACAATTCCTTCCGGATCTTCGACCGTCAGGAATTTCATCGATTGCCTCTTTGCGGTCACAATTCGGCGACTGATGACACCCCACCCCAAAATGGTCACTTCGCGGTCTTTAAATTTTTCCAGCTCGGTGGAAAGGACGTATTTTTCAGGCCTTTGTGTCTCTAAAAAGAGACGAAGCGGGTGTTCCGTCACGGCAAACCGCAGGAAATGCAATTCGTGAAGCACCCGTTGCCTTTTGGTGTAAGGCGGTAAATTCAATTCTGCTGTCAATCGTTCTACAATTTGTGCTCGCCGTTTGTTCTTGAAAAAAATTCGTGTACGAGCGAGGAGATTCGGTTCACTCACATCTAAACAGGCCAGCGCCCCCGTTTGAATCAGGCTCTCCGCTTCCGCCTGATTGACTCGGCTTCGGAGCAAAAAATCGTACAAATTGTGAAAGGGTTCTTTTTGACGCTCGCTCAGAATGCGTCGAACGGCGGCGCGGCTTAAGCCCACAATGCTGCTGAGTCCCACCCGAATGCCGTTTCCCTCCAGCGAGAACCCCGCCTGTGAACGCGCAATATCAGGCGGTAACAACCGAATCCCCAGACGACGGGCTTCTTCCACATAGGCAAATTGCGGGTAGTAACCGCCCGGATTGTTGAGCAGAGCGAGCATGTATTCCAACGGAAAATGTCGCTTCAGAAAAGCGGTCTGGTACGCCAAAATGCCGTACGTAGCGCTGTGGGCTTTGTTAAAACCGTAGGAAGCAAAATGGGTCAACCATTCGAAAATCCCGTCGGCAATTTGACGGGACACCCCCTGCCGCTCCGCTCCGCGCAAAAATGCCTTTCGAAATTGCACCAATGTTTGCGTGCTGCGTTTTTTGGTCATGGCTTTCCGCAAAATGTCGGCTTCTCCGAGTGAAAGCCCCGCCACGGCCTGGGCGGCCAATAAAACTTGCTCCTGGTAGACCAAAACACCGTAGGTTTCCCGTAAAATCGGTTCCAGCGCGGGGTGCGGGTACGAAACGGGTTCCAACCCTGCACGGCGCTTGACGTACACGTCTTTCATGCCTCCCTCTGCGGGACCAGGCCGAATGAGTGAAATGGCGGCCACAATGTCGTCCAAACGTTCAATCCGCATCTTTTTCAACAAGCCTCGCATGGCCGGACTCTCCAATTGAAAACAGCCCAAGCTCCGGCCGGAGCGCAGCAGTTGCAATGTGTCGGCGTCCTCTTCGGGAATACGACCGATGTCAAACGTAGTGCCTGTCCGTTTTTCAATCGCCGCCACGGCTTCCGAAATGATGGTCAACGAGCGCACCCCTAACAAATCCATTTTCACCAACCCGATTTTTTCAATGCTGTGCATGTCAAATTGGGAGATGACCAATCCGCCCGAGGCCATTTCAAGCGGTGCAAAGTGGGTGATTTTGTCGGGCGCAATGACCGTTCCACCCGGGTGAACCGACAGGTGGTGGGGAAAACCGACCAACTGACGGGCAAAGTCCGCGATGCGAAGGAGCATCGGGTTTCCGCCCGCCCAGTTTCGGGCAAGGCTGGCGACCTCCGCACCCCAATCCGATCGCCCTGGAAAACCGTGCGGAAGGCGTTTGGTGATCTGCTCGATTTCGCCGGATGAAATCCCCAGCACCTTTGCCACCTCCCGCACAGCCGAACGGGCCTGAAACGTCACAACGGTGGCAATTAGCGCCGTTCGATCGTGCCCAAAACGATCGTACACAAAGCGCAAAACCCTGTCTCGATTCTTCCAGCAAATGTCCAGATCAATGTCCGGCGGGTCCCTTCGTTCTGGATTTAAGAAGCGCTCAAAATAGAGGTTAAACCGGATAGGATCGGCGTGGGTTATTTCCAGGGTGTAGGCAATGAGGCTGTCTGCGGCAGAACCGCGTCCCACGCAGGGAATTTTCTCCCGGCGGCAGAAGTCAACAATCTCCTTGACAATGAGAAAGTACTCCACAAATCCCAATTTCCGTACCGTGAGAAGCTCCCGGTGCAATCGCTCCTGAATGGCCGATGTGAGCACCCGGTAGCGCTTTCGCAACCCGGCATCGCACAATTGCTTGAGTTTACCGAAAGGGGTTTGCCCCGACGGCAAGCGGACGGTAGGAAAAACCGATTTCCCCAGGGCGAAATCAAATCGACAGTTTTCCGCAATTCGCAAGGTGTTGAGAAGGGCGTCCGGATATTTTCGGAATTGCCGGGCCATTTCTGCCGGTGATTTGAGATATTGTTCGGGCCGGCCAAAGGCAGCGGCACGTTCGAGCGTGGTGTTTTGGTCGATGGCTCGCAGTACACGCCACAGAGGCCACTCTTCCGGCCGCACCAAATGCACGTCATTGGTGGCCACCAGCCCGATCCCCAGTTTGCGCGCCCAAAAGGCGAGATTGGCGTTGAGCAAATCGTCCGCTGGAGTCAAGCGAGTGAGCTCCACATAAAAACGCCCCCCAAAAAGCGCCTGCAAACGACGAAGATGCCCCACGGCTTTTTCCGGCTGCCGCCGTCGCAGGAATTGAACCGCAGGATTCCGCCGATTTCCGGAAAGCGCCACCAGACCCTCTGTCCAATCGGCCAGGTCGGCCAAATCCAGGTCAAAATGATTGGGGCCGCCTTTCAAATGACCGCGCGTTAGAATTTCCGCCAGATTCTCGTAACCGGTTTGATTTTGCACCAAAAGTACCAGAGAACTGCCGTCCGAGAGGGTGACTTCCGCGCCAACAATCGGACGCACACCGGCAGCCCGCGCTTTTTGGTAGAACGCCACTGCGCCGGTCAGACGATTGGTGTCCGTGAGGGCCACCGCCGACACCCGATTTTTCCGCGCCCACGCAACCAAGGCATCCAGGCTCACGGTGCTGTCCAGAAAGCTGTAATTACTGTGACAATGAAGGTGTGTGAAGAATGTACCCATGGCTGTCCATTTGGTAAGTGGTTTGCAACAAAAGCGTGTTAGCCGGCAAAATGGCCATAAAACCGTACCGACTGCGAATCGCGTCAATACTGCGGTTGAGGGTTTGCTGTTTTTGCTCAAACGAAAACAACTGCCGTTGCCAGGCGGCCGGTTCACAATCGGACACCTGTACCTGCACGAAACGAAAGCGCTCACGCCGAATCGGCAAGGCTCGAAAAAGCATCTCCGCCAGTTCCCCCAATTTGGCCGCATCTGCTGTAGCGGTTGAAAGCGTACCGAATTTTTGAAACGATTGAAACCCGGCATACCGCACTTTGATGCCTACCCGTCCGGCGACCAGCTGTTTTTCCCGCAATTTTTGAGCAAGTCGTTCCACAAGGTACCGAATGGTGGAAAGCACCACGGCAGGCTCAGCCACATCGTCTTCAAAACTGGTTTCTCGGCTCAATTGTTTGGGAATTTTCACCGGCCGCACCTCGCGGGGATCGATTCCGTTGGCCAATTCCCAGAGTCGCAACCCGTTTTTCCCGAAAAGCTCACTCAAGACGGACGCATTCAACTGCGCCAGTTCCCTCACGGTCGTAATCCCCAAATCAACGAGCCGGCGCTGCGTTACACGCCCAACGCCCGGCAGCTTTCCGACCGGAAGCGGGTGCAAAAAAGCAAGCTCGTGCCCCGGCGGCACGCGTGTCAATCCGTGCGGTTTCTTCCGCCCTGACGCCAAACGACTGACCAATTTACTGGTTCCAATGCCGATTGAAACGGGGATGTGCCAGCGTTCCCACGCCGCTTTTTGGATGGCGCGGGCCGCCACCACGGGATCCGGCCACAAGTGCTCGGTACCGGACATGTCCACATATGCGTCGTCCAGCGAGGCAAATTCGACCCGGGGAGAAAATTCCCGATACAAATGCAGAAGCTGTTTGGCGATAAAACGGTAGTGCCGAAAATTCCCTTTTAGAAAAACGGCTTTGGGACAAAGTGTGTAAGCCTGCCGTAGCGGCATTCCGGTTCGGACACCTTTTGCGCGGGCATCGTAGCTGGCCGAATGGACCACACCGCGCTGCGAGGGAAATCCTCCCACAATAACCGGGCGCCCACGGAGCATCGGATTGAAACTTTGCTCGACAGAGGCAAAAAAGGCATCCCCGTCAATGTGAAAAATCAAACGAGACACAAAGATTCTCCCGATTAAAATACTGAACACTTGTTCATTATTAGTATACAAATGTTCAGCCCAAAAAGCAAGTATTTTTTTGCAGAGCCCCCTGTAGAAAAATACGGCCTGTTTTTTGCATTTCATAAAACACCCGATTTCCTTGATTTTAGCGTTGACTTCGAAAGTCAACGGCGCTATATTTTAAAAAGTCGTGTGAAGAAAAAAGGGACGTATCATGCACCCCATTTGGAGTAACATTTTTCGGGAGAAAGAAAAAGGCAAAAGTACGATTGCGACACTTTTGATACAGGTGCCGATTTTCCGGGGACTTTCCAAGAGTCAGCTTCGTGAATTTGCAAGAATTGCACACGTTCGCCGGTACGACACCGGAGAGGTTGTTTTTTGGAAGGGAGAACCCGGCGTCGGTATGTACATTATTCAAAAGGGCCGCGTCTCCGTGTTT
>CAZOHG010000016.1:0-63441 GCA_964579725.1 uncultured Deferribacteres bacterium | reverse complement strand
CTGCGGATACGATCCGTGTCATTTCATTATACGGATTTAAGAAATAGGAACCAAAAACCGCTTTCCAAACAAGCATCTGAACACTAAAAACCGAAACAATACCAGCTCCAAAAAGAAAAAAAGAAGCCAGATATTCTCTTATCTTCGCGCGAATTGGTGTTTTTTTTAGAAAAAGTGCCGCCATTTCAAAAAAAGGTAATAGCAGAAAAACAAAACTTTCCATTCGCGTGATAATCATCAGACCGGCCGCCAGGCCCAAAATTGTCCATTGACGTTTGGTTCTTTGTATTCCGGTGAGTAGCCAATAACAATAAAAAAAAGCCACCGTAAAAAGAGCTGTGTTATGGGGCATTGACGGGTAAAGATACATATAGACGGGAATCGAACTTGCGAACCAAATTCCCGTAGTAGCCCAAAAAGAACTGGACTCCGAGAAAAATCTTTTTGCCGTATAAAAGGCAATAAATAACCCCAGGAAAGCGTAAAAATTGGATCCCAAACTCACGAAAAAGACATACCATTTACTATATCCGTCTGTTGGAATATTAGACTGAAATAAACTATTCGACAACAGAGTTGCCATGTGGCCAACGAGAAAGAAAGGAGACCATAAAATTGCTGTTCCGATGGGATATTTATTGGCCTGATAGCCGGTTTCGGTTTTTGCCGGAAACAAATCATCATTTGGCCCTTCCCATCCATATTTTAATTCAAATTCTTTTACATAATGGGCAAATTCATTGGAACAATCTAGATTTCCATCCATAAAAAAAGATCGAACCCAAGCATAATCCCCTGCTCCGTCACTATAGATCCAAGGCGTTAATCCAAGAATGACAGTCAGTATCCAAAAAATAACTAAAACATAAGCCCATTTGGAAAAACCCACCCTTTTAAAAAGTAATTTCATTTCACCTTTCTGTACTTTTAAAGTGTTGTGCGACCGTAACGCTCTTTCAAAGATATCGTGAAAAATTCATTCTATTCTCAGGGCATACTAAAATGAGAGTAAACTCCCTTTTGGGGAGCTTGCGGAAATTTTATTCCCATTCAGGTAACAAGAGCATGACAAACAGCTAAGATTTTTTCTCCAACTATATCCATTGTATAGTGTTGCTTAACTTTTTGTTGGGCATTGATTCCCATCTCTCTGGCAACTTTAGGGTGTTCAATTAAACTGTTAACTTTTTGAGCCAATAGTTGCGGACTATACGGAGGAACTACAAATCCATGGAAACCATCATCTACAAATTCTCCGCATCCTTGAGGTGTGCCCACAATAGGAAGAGCAAAAGACATGGCCTCCAGGGTAACAATAGGCCCCGTTTCCGACAAGGAGGGCATTACAAAAACCGTTGCATTCTGATAATATCGTCGCAAGTCATTGGGGGTTACCCCAGTGATAATCTGAACATTTTTCTTCTTGGCAGCTTTCGATAGATAAGCTTCGCTAATACGACTTACTATGCAGACAACCTTCCCATGTATCTCATCGGCCGCATCAAGCAATACATCGAACCCCTTACCAAAAGTGGCTCTTCCCACGAATAGAACAACTCTATTCTCCTTTTTTGGGGGGGAGGGCAAAAAGGGGACTGAAAAAACTGCATGAGGAATATCGTAAATCTTTGCTTTGGGAATAGAAAGTGTTTTTTGAAGAAATTTGGTGATGTCTTTCCTCGTCGAGATGATTGATCGCGTATTTTGATAATGCTTTTTCTCCACATTCTTAAGTAATTGAAAGAAAAAAGGATTGAAAATTGCTTTATGTTGAATAGGCAAAAAGGGGGAGAAATCTTGCAATTGTCTTGAAAACAGGCAATTGGTACCTGTTAGTGTAGGCGTTTTAACGTGGTTAAGGGCATTTGTGGTAGAGGATGCAAAATAAATAATATCATAATCATTTTGTATTTTTTTCACCATTTGTTGACCTACAAAGGGATAGACAAACACTTCCCTAAAAAATGGGAACAAAGCTATACGCCTTGGCAAAAAAAAACGCATATCTTTTGCAAACGAGAAAACTTTTGTCTGTATTCCCCTTTGAGACAAATATCTGGCAATTGTCAAGGTCCATGCCGCAGCCCCGCCGTGTCGGGAGGTAAAAGCTGTTTCTTCAATAAACGCTATCTTCACGATATTTCTTTTCGTATTTCAATTGAAAAATGATAACTAAACAGGCGTTCCAATACAAAAAGCAGAATGAGTGAGAAATACGTTATCAATCTACGAATTATAATAGCGGCGACGGCCACTTCCCCCAAATTATAAAATATTTTATAAAAATAGCCATTTGCAATTTCACGGATTCCAATACCTCCGGGCAGTGGAGAGATCAAAGCGGCAATACTTGAAAAAGAACTTGAGAATATCACAAAGATATAGGGAATGGTAAATCCCATACTTTTAAATAGAAGCTTATCAGCATAAAAAGTTAGAAAAAGGTTGACCACAGTAATCAAAAGCGCTACGAGGAAAAGATCCTTTCTTTTGGCACTTAACTTGTAGGCATGTGAAAAATTTTTTAAAAACGCGCCGATTCTTTTCGTTTTGCGAAAAAAAAACCAACCTCCACCCGCAAAACCAAGTAAAAACAAAAATAGAAAAACAATCCTCCATGAAATGGCAGAGGTTGCGGATTGCCAGTCCAAAAATCCTCCTACTATTGCACTAGTCGCAAAAAAAATCAAAATAGTAAAATATTCGAGGAACAATTCATTGGCAAGAGAAGGCGTTACATGACTATAATCAATATTTTCTGTATTTTTTAAAAGAATGGCTTTTGCCGGAACCCCCATCTTCCCGGGTACGGCAAAATTGGCCGCAATGGCATTTAGAGAAATAATGTAAATATTCTTGAGCGATACGGTGGCTTTTACAGGCTTTACCAAAAAATACCATCTGAGAATCATTAGGATCAAATTAATTAAATTAATCAATAAAACAATAAATAAAAGGCCATAGTTTAAATGATCTTTTACTTGTTGAAGCTGCCTAAGATTACTCTTACGAAATAGAAAATACAGACCTAAAATAACAAGAAAAATAAAAATGGCATTTAATATTTGACGGCCGTATTTAATATGCGTTTTAATGCGTGTCCTCCAGAGTACTTTTAAAAAGGACTACATATTTCCGAGCAATTTGTTGCCACGAAAACAAATTTTCAACAACTTTCCGACCTTTCTTCCCAAAATCGCTTATTTTTTCAGGATTATCCAAAAAGAAAAGAATTTTGGCGGCCAAAATCTCAGCGTTAGCGGGAGGAACCAAAAAGCCATAATCTGCATTTTCCGATATAATATCCGGAATGCCTCCTACATCACTTCCAATGACAGGTATACCCGATGCCATTGCTTCTAATAAAACCAATCCCAAGCCTTCTGTATCCCCATTGGCATCGATAATAGCAGGTAAAACAAAAATATCGCTCATTTTGTAATATTGAAAAAGCTCCGCATCCGAAACATTTCGAGCAAAAACGACTCTCTTTTCAATTTGCAATCGCCTGACCTCCGTTTCCAGCGTCGGTCGCTCAGGACCATCTCCAACCAATATGAGACGAGCCGAAGGATGCTTTTTGGTAACCATATAAAATGCTTTTATTAAATAATGAAACCCCTTTCGCTCAACCATGCGGCCACAGGAAAGAATAATCTTGGTTTGATCCTGACGTTTCTCTTTGTACCGCGGGAAATAGCGAATCACATCTACACCGTCATGGAGTACATTGATCTTGTTAGAGGAAATATTCAGAAAAGCTGATGCCAATTTCTTTGTATAGGAGCTATTTGATATGATTTTTGTGGAATTATTAAGAATGCCAGCAAAGATTTTTCCAAGAAACGGCATTTTTGATTTAATGAGATGTAAATCAGCCCCATAAAGTTTTACAATAACCGGAATCCCATAGACCCTTTCGGCATAAAATGATAAAACGCCAGAAGGAACAAGCCAATGGGCATTAACAATATCGATCGGATATTTCTTTAAAATCTGCCTAAACTTAAGAAACATTGCAACCAAAAAAGGAATGATCTGCAATTTATTTTTCAGTTTTTTTATATTTTCGGGAATTCCCGGTGCGTAAGCCAATGATTGATATTTGGCGGGATAAATATATTGGAATCGATGTATGAATACGCCGTCCAGAATGTCGTCCTTCTGTAATCCAGGGGCATGGGGTGCAACGACATGCACGTTAATTCCCATATTTACCAATTCTCGTGCCAAATAATGAATATAGTTCGAATCAAAATCATTTTGCCACCGGGGGTATCCGGTTGAAAGAATGCAAATGGTCATAAGTTATTTGTTTAGGTGTTGAGCAATAATTTGAAATGTTTCTTTTGCATGATCTTTTCTGGAAACCCCTACGACAACCGATGCTATATTGGGTAGCGCATATAAATAATCATAAGCCTCAAGCGGCTTCAAATAGCCAGCCGCCAATGTACTCATTGCCAGTAATTGAACATCATAATCATTTAGGGCTTTTTCAAAAGCCTCCAAGGACGGGTTCACCTGATAGCCAATTTTATTGATCGAAGCCATAACCAAAGGATTTTGAATTCCAATTTTTTTCAACTCTTTCAAAAGACGCGGCAGATTTTTTGTGCAAAAAGCAGGAATAACCCCATATTTTTTTTCTATATGTTCATAGTATAACTGTAATACATCAATTGCTTCCCAAGAAAGAATCAAATCGGTTAAAGCGTCGTGCAGAAAAATGGCTTTCAGATTCAACTTGGAAAAAGGCGCAATTTCAAAATCAACAAGAGTTGTTATGATTCCCCGGATATCCTTTTTGAGATACCCCAGGCCCCCTCGCCAAAACATTCCCAGTTTACTTTGAAAACTGGTGCCAACCAAAGAATCACGGATAATGTTAACCAAGCCCTTTTCATTCGCTTGCTTAACATACTTGGCAATATAGGGAACCAACAGATAAATTCCCAGTTCATGGCCCAGTACAGGCTCATTTTGCAATGTGTGCGATAGAGCAATCGCACGCTCATGTGTAGACATCATCATTGAATGAACACCAAATTGAAAGGAAAAACGGATAATATCTAAAATGCGAGATATATCATTAAAATAAGCTTCCTTAACATTACCCGTTTGAGAATCCAGATGGTTAACACCAAAAAATTGGTTATGTCCCAATATTATTTTATCCAGCATACCTAAATTTCTCCTTAAATTGACCTCATATGGATACGGGGGAACCTTTTTTCCCCGCAGAATCATATATGGCATCTACTATTTTTTGTACCTTATAGGCATTTTGCACATCCGAATCCGGACTTTGGCCGCTTTGCACTGCCTCCAAAAAAGCCTTATCTTGAGACGTATAATATGTCCCCCCCACATCAAACTCCACACCTTTATATAAATCAGGACGCATAAAATTCGTCCAACCGGAATTCAAACCCTGAACCGGAGTATCCAAATAAAGTTTTACATAATCATTCGTTACTATTAAATTTCCATTTTCTCCGTTAATTTCAATAGTAATTTCCAACAATCGATGATGTCGCATACTCCATGTAGAGTCCATCCAGCCAGCCACGCCATTTTGAAAGAAAAAATAGGCATGAGCGAAATCTTCAACTTCTTGAGAATACCAATGTTTCGTATGAGCCGAGACCATTTGCAGAGGCCCCATAAACCATTGAAGTAAATCGATTAAATGCGTGGCTTGACCAATAACCACGCCACCTCCTGATTTCTGCTTACTATACCGCCATCCTTTTCCTGTTTTGAATAATTGGGATACATAGATAGTGGATTGAAAAGTAATGAGGTTACCCAAAACACCTTTATCCAGTAGTTCCTTTGCTTTGGCAAAGGATTCTGAATACCGCATCATATAACCGACCATTGTCACCAAATTCTTTTGCTCAACTTCAGCAATTAAGGGTGTGGCTTCTTGGCTGTTTAGGCTGAGCGGTTTTTCTAAAAAGAAAGGGATACCTCGTCGGGCACATTCCAATGCCATAGGAACATGCAAAAAAACAGGGGTTGCAATAACGACAGCATCCGGCTTTTGTTGCTCCAACATTTGTATGTAGTCAGTATATATGGGAATTTTGAGAAGATTATGTGCAAAACCCAACAAAAACTTCGAAGAATCGACTAATGCACAAATTTCAACATCGTTCATCGCATTTAAAATCCCCCCATGCAAGAGTCCCATTTTTCCGATGCCAATGAGCCCGATTCTCATTCTCCTGTATCCTTTCGTTCCAAATTTTTTTCACAAGATTCTTCAGAATTTCCCATATGTTCCATTTTTTTAACCCGGTATAGCGTGTTTTCAATCAAGCTCCGATTGCTGCCAATTAGATCAGCCATCAGTCCCATCACCATGGTTTGAAATCCGATAATAAATAAGACGGTTGCCAAAAGTAAAGATTGAATATGACCGGATACATGTCCCGTTAGATAGAAATATAGAAATCTAAAAGAAATAAATAAACCTAATGAGAAAATTGTTCCGCCAATAATCATAAACATTTTTAGCGGTTCGTAAATTGTGTAAATTCGAAAAATCGTTCCGATTGATCGCTTAATATACGTGGGAATGGAGGAAAACAAGCGCGATTCGCGCAACTTTTCATTGGTGTGCACGGGAATATGTGTTACGGCCAAATTCTTTTTGCCGGCTTGAATGATCGTTTCCAACGTATATGTGAAACGCGAGAGGACATTCAGTCGAAGAGCTGCTTCCCGATTCATCGCTCGAAAGCCGCTGGTCGTGTCTGGGATATCTGTATTGGAGACCTGCCGTACCACCCAGCTTCCCAATTTTTGCAGCAATTTTTTGGCTGTCGAAAAGTGACCAATTTTGTCGATTTGACGATTTCCAATTACAATATCGGCTTTCCCTTCCAAAATGGGTTTTACCAAACGAGCAATATCCGAACCGGCATATTGATTGTCTGCGTCCGTATTGACAATAATATCGGCACCCAAAGAAAGTGCAGCATTAATACCGGCCATAAATGCTTCAGCCAATCCTTTATTTTTGGTTAATCTGACGATGTGGTGTACCCCCAAATTCCGCGCAACTTCTACCGTACGATCTGTGCTGCCATCGTCAATGATTAGAACCTCTATTTCATCGATACCATCGATTCGCTTCGGGATATCACGCATGGTAACAGGCAATGTTTTTTCTTCATTAAAACAAGGAATTTGGATGATTAATTTCATTTTTCGTCCAATTGCTTTGTTTGGTCAAACATATCCACCTTTTGACAGGATTTTGTAATTTATTATCTTTTAAGGAGATAAAACAACAAATAATGAATTGCAAACAGGAGTTATACAACGAGGATTTTACTCATATATGGCTTCAATATTGTACTCGTCAATCTCAGAAGCATGGGTAAAAATGATCATTTCGCCGATTAAACCAATCGATATCATCTGGACACCCAAAATAAACAGCAGAGCTCCCAACAAAAGCAAGGGTCTTCCGGCAATGGGGCCCATTCCAAGCAGCCTATAAACAAATAAATAAATATCTATAGCAAGGCCTGAAATAGTGAACAAAATACCAAAGAGTCCCAAAAAATGCAGAGGTTTCTTGGAATATTTTGTCAGAAATATGACCGTCAAAATATCAAGAGCTCTTTGAAAATATTCTGTAATATATTTTGATTTTCTAAAATAGCCTTTTTGTTGTTGGACCTTTTGTTCTTCAATTTTGTATCCCAATCGATGAACGAGAATAGGGATAAAATTATTCAAATCACCATAGAGGTCCAACGATTCCAAGACTTCTCTTTTGGCAGCAAAAACGCCACTGTTAATATCATGCAATTTTAGGCCGGTTAGTTTAGAAACAATAGCATTAAAATATTTTGAAACCATTTGATTTAGCTTCCAGTCACTACGGGGGCATCGCCAACCGATGACAAAATCATCCCCGTTTTTCACTTTTTCAGCCAGAATCAAAAGACCAGACGGATCGATGCGAACCCTGCCTGCCAAAAATAAAATAATCTTTCCAGAGCTGATACCAAGGCCGGCCTCTAAAGCTGAAGCTTCCCCAAAATGAGAACGCATTCGAATCACCTTCACATTTTCTTTATCCTGCGCCAGCCGCCTTAATTGAGAAATCGTATCGTCGGTGCTTCCGTCATCGACAAAGACTATTTCATAATGCCGATTAAATTCTTTTTCAAAAGTTTCAGATATACCGGCAAATACACTTGGTATCTCCTGAGCCTGATTATAGGTAACCAAAACAACCGAAATCTCGGGTTGGATTCTCTTTCTGACAGAAAGTTCGGCTTTTGTCTTTTCAACCGTTTGAATCATCAAGAGCTCCTCATTTTATGCTTACAAAATTAACAGAATATTTCTTTCGTCGATTTGAAGTTTTTAAAATAAGATCAGCCAAAAGACCTAAAAAAATATATTGGAAGCCAAATGTAAAAAATATGAAAAATAGGGTAAAAAGATTGTTTATTTCATTGACATAAATATGGGGCGTTTTGAAAAATAAGAAAAGCCAGGCCATCGTAAACATGCTTGCTCCTCCAAAAAGGGCGGCCAAAAGACCAAAAAAATGGCTGGGTTTCATCAGGTATTTCAAGAAAAGATTCAAGGTCAACAAATCCATAATGACTTTGAAAGTTCGGGTCAAATTATATTTCGATTTTCCGAATTTCCGAGGATGATGACGAACGGGGATTTCTGTAATGCGTGCGCCTTCCAGTCTGGCCAGAGCCGGCAAAAATCGGTGTAATTCACCGTAAAGATGGATCCTTTTGGCAATTTCAGCGCGGTAGATCTTCAGGGCACAGCCTGTGTCATGGAGCTTAATATGCGTCACTGAGCAAATAATTCGATTGGCAATTTTAGAAGGAACTTTTCGCAAAATAAGTTTGTCCTTCCTATTTTTGCGCCATCCGCTGACCAAATCATAGCCTTCATCCAATTTTCTCAGCATGGGTGCAATATCTTTCGGATCATTTTGCAAGTCTCCATCCATTGTAATAATAATCTCTCCGCGAGCTATTTTAAAACCCGCTGCCATGGCAGGAGATTGACCATAATTTCTGCGGAATTTGATAACTTTGATCCGTGGATCCGTTTTTTTCAATTCCAATAACTTGGCTATGGTTTGATCGGTACTACCGTCATCAATATAAATAATTTCGGACGTATAATTTTCCAAAGTATCCAGGACGCTTGCAATGGAATAGTGCAGCGGTTTTACGTTACTTTCTTCGTTAAAAAGGGGAACAACAATGGAAAGCGAAAGAGCACGTTTCATAGCTTCTCACTAATTTTGATTGATATGAACGCCTGTTGGAGGAGCCGGTGGATGAGAATCCTGTCCACCGCTTTGCGTAAGATCTTCCAAACTCAAAATTGCTTCAGCCAACCGTTGACGTTCATTGTAGAATATTTGGGGAGACCGAACAAAATTTACCGGATTTGTATCTTGTAAAATATTGGGACTAACGGCCAATATTGCTCGAGCATTTTCGATGACATTTGCAGGAGCGGCATTTTGTTTCTCTTCAATTAATTTTTGTAAAATCATGTAATATTCATAATCTTCCACACCATCGCGATAGGCTTCCAATCGAAGCGAAGAAATAGGGCCGTCCGGCCCCGGGTAAAACCAACTGCCACAACCGTTATAGTTTTCAAGACTTTGCGGGTCCCACTGTGTCAACGGCCCTGATTGTATTGGATTCGTATTGGTACTGGGCGCAATGGTCCAACGGCTAATGGCCCAATATAAGAAACCATCGGGGCGATATTTGGCAGCATCTGCCCCCATCAGGATGCGAATATTCAGCAAAGGATTTTCGATAGCAAAATTGAGTTCACCCGGATAATTGGAAACATACCAAAAAACCTTTTTACCTTCCCTGCGCGCATTCGCAATTACCGTATTCTGGTAGATACCAAAACGCGCATCATACATGGCCACGACATAGTCTACATTTGGGTAGTCGCCCATATCATCCAGGGGAACGCTGGTAGTCATAATCGGGATATTGGGAAATTTTTGCTTTATTCTTTGAAAAGATTCTTTCATCTTTTGTTTATGCGAACTTTCCACTTCATCAAAAATATAAAAATAGGCATTTTTTATCAATTTCTTTTCTTGAAAAGCGACATAGCGCTGCTGAGCTTTTTCCAAAAAATCGTTAAATTTTTGATCGAAATCTTTTTCCCATAGAAAGGGGGCATGCGCCAAACTGAGCATTCCAATCCACCGAGATGTTTTTAGGCGGGCCAGAATATCCAAGTAATCAGCTCCCGAATACAAATTGTCAGGTGAAATCTTATAATTTAAGAGAAAATTATAATATTTTTCCTTTAACTCTTCATCGTAAAGATTACCATAAATTTTGCTGATAGATGAAGTGTATAAGCCCAATACAGTTGGTAAAGAAGGTTGGTCGGGAATCCTAAAATTCCATACTTGAATACTAACTCGAATACTTTCCGGAGCACTCTGGGCTGTTTTAACTGTTAATAAACCCGAATAGACACCCGCAACTTGGTCTTTGGGAATGTGAATCGAAACAAAAAACGGCTGAAATTTTCCCTGAGCAACATCCACTGATTGCAGAAACCCCAAAATCGGATCGGGCCACCACCCGACATAGCTCCCGGATAATTTTCCGGACGGATTCACAATATGAACATAGCCTACGGGATGAATAGAAAAACAAGTTGCGGGCAAAATATGACCTTTGGCATCCTGAAACTTATTTGCCGTAACTTTGACATCAGTTAAATTTTTGGTTAACGCCTTAACAATAATCTGAAATCCTTCATATTCGTTCTGGGCGGCTTGTATTGTTACCGGCCACATCGTGCTACCCATCGCACTTCCGTGGTCACCATCGATAAAGACTTTTTCTAATGAGGAACAATAGCTAACCGAATAATCCTTAGCGAAACTCGTATCAACCCAAATAAGAATGAAAAAACTAATAATAAATATTTTTATTTTCATCCAATTACTTTCCTAAGTCTTGGTATTTTTTTACGATACAGTAAGCCCGAATATACCCCTATTTAAGCCAACGATTCATTGCTCGATATCCCCATTCAACAATGCCGCTTTTTTCCAAATAAGGTTTCAGGCGTAAATAATACATCCCTGAATATTTCGAAAAAAGATTTTTCTTGTCTAAAATAAATACTTCTGAATTCACTCGAACCCGATTTGTCCATTTAAGCTTGTATTCTTCGTCACCCCTCATAAAATCAAATTCTCGGTAGCCGCTGCGAAAGGCATTTTCAATCGCCAAGCGATGCAAGACCTTTCCAATTGAATAACCGAAATATTCCGGTTCGAAAGCCGTATTCCAATGATAAATTTTCCCGTGGTATTTAAAACAATAAATATACGCTACAGGGCGCCCATTTAGACGAAGCACATAAAAAAGAGTCCATCCCTTTTGAGAAAACCTATCCGTGACCGCCCGATAAAAGCGTTGGTGCTCCGGAGATTCGAACGAGAAAATATTGCGTCCTTTTTTTTGCTCCCATCTTTTTCTATTAATGGCAATAAACGCATCCAAATAGGATTCATACTCCTTTTGTGAACGAGGCTCTACCTTTTCAAACTCAAACTGAAAGGTTCTTTTCAATTTGTTTAATTTCCGGTTTACATCGGAACGCAAATTTTTGCTTACCGATCCGTAATACGATTCCCAATTTGAATGCAAAGGAATAAATGGACACGGTACAGTAGGACGTTGAATCCAGCTAAAATCGTCTTCAAACCCCAATTCCTTAAGACTGCTCCTTAGCAAAGCTGGCGTTTTCGAGTCCTCAGGAAAATGCCGTAACCGCATTAAACTCCATGAATTAAATTGATCATGCAAATATAAAATGATGTCCTTTACAACCTCTTTTTCAAACCCAGGAGCCAAAAGGAAATCATGGTAGTCCGACAACCCGGTTCCAATAAAGTTCAAATTTCGTGCCATCGAAAAAGGGATTCCCTTCGGGCGGCTTAGCATGAGAGGCGCAATGCCGCGGACAGCATCTCCATCTTCAAGTACAATTATAAAAGGTTGAAAATTCTTTCCAAAAACTTCCCACCAGGTGGATGCCCACAAAAAAGAAAAATAGATGTTTTGAGTTTCGATTTGTTGTTCCAGATATTCCCATTTCTCCCTAAGAGAAACGTCGAACTGCCTGTAAACCCTAATTTTCACGAAATCTCCGGGAGGGTCTTTCCAGATTTAATTTTTTTGAAAACCAAAAATAATCGAATTAGTGTTGCTCCATAACTTGTGCTCCCTGAAAACCTACCAACAAATAGATTAGTCCTCCGATGAGAGCCATTAAAATCCATTGAAAAAACACCAGAAAAGAAAGAGACAGTGCCTGGGTTGAACTGATTCCTGCTTGGGTAAAAAAGTAAATGAAGGAGCTTTCCCGTACGCCGATTCCGGCGATCGAAATAGGAATGAGCGTAATCACCATAATAATCGGAATCAGCAAGAAATAATAGGTCATGGAAAGAGGGATATTTAAACTTTTCCCGACCAAAAAAACAATGTAGATCCCCAAAAGTTGAAAAAAAACAGAAACACCTGTAAGTTGGAGGAGTGCCTTTTTATGCTGACTAAATTCGTAAATTGAACGATAGACGGCCTGAATGGACGCATTAAAACGGGATAAGTGTATTTTTTCCAGAATAAAATAGAGTATTTTTTGAGTGAGGGGACTGAGAACAAAAACAGCCGTTCCCAAAAAGAGAACAGACAAAAGAAAAATCCACAAAAATATTTGACTTTCGTGCATTAAACGGCTCATGGGAATAGCGGCTACTAAAGCAAATGCAATTAAAACCAAAAAACCCAAAATTCTGGATACTACCATGGAGCTGGCGGAATCGACCCCATCTTTGATATGTTTGGC
This sequence comes from uncultured Deferribacteres bacterium, assembly GCA_964579725.1. Lineage (GTDB taxonomy): Bacteria > Zhuqueibacterota > JdFR-76 > JdFR-76 > BMS3Abin05 > CAZOHG01. The sequence goes on along the minus strand of CAZOHG010000016.1, from coordinate 50,520 downwards.
CAGACCATAAATGCGTACGACATCCATGCCCACGCTGGAAGGCAAAAATGTTCCCATAAAACTGCCGATAAAATAAACTCTTAGAACATTCCAAAAGGACACGCGATTTTCTTGAGCCTTTAGAAGAATTTGCCAGGAGTAAGCAATCACAACTTGTTGCAGAAAAAAAAGCCCTGTAGCAAAACCATAAATTTTGAGATCGGCCGCAAGAAGATTTTCTTTCAGCGTGCCCAGATCAATCTTCAGAAGGATAAGTGCAATCAGGCCGAAACTAACGAACAGTTTCAAATAGATTGAACCAAAGATCTTCTGACTCAAGCCCTTGCTCATGGATTAAAATTCTCTTTAAGCCACATTTCCAGCACCATCAGCGACCAAATACGGTGTGAGTGATTTTCTTTTTTGGACAAATGTTCCTGAATAAGTTTTTGTATGGTTTCCAGTCGAAAAAGGCCTCTTCTTTCAATAGTGGATTTGTCCAATCGATCATAAATATAATGTTTGACAAAATCGTTTTCGCGCATCCAATTTTTCATCGGCACACTATGGCCGAGTTTATCTTTCCGAAAAACAATTTCATCGGGAAGAACACCCGCCATGGTTACATGCTGGATATATTTGGTTTCCCCGGATTTATTGATTTTGAGCTCCGGTGGTATTTTTGTTGAAAAGGCAACAATGTCTGGATCGAGCAAGGGGAATCGAGCCTCAATGCCAAAATTCCGCAAAACGGCCATTCGTCGAAGATAAAAATCCACCACCGTGAAATAGTCGGCATAGAGCGATTTGCTTAAATAATCATCGCCGTCTGCTTCGGCATATAATTCATAAAAATAGGCCAGCGGTTCCGTGGATTCCAAATGCTCCCACAAATCATCCCGTACCAAATTTTTAATTTCTTGGGAAGTGTAATACATTCGCCAGCGATTGCTATATAAGTCCTGAGGAAATTGAGCGCTGTAAGAAAAGCGCTTGACCTTTACGGAAAAGCTTTTTTTCTCTTCCGTATCCGGAAGAAGCCGCGATATCTTGTAAATTCCCCGCTTCAAAAAACGGGGAAGAACGTCATACTTTCGGGACATCTTTTCAGCCAGATAGACCGGATGTCCGGCAAACAATTCATCCCCCCCGTCGCCGGTTAAGATCACATCCACTTGATTTCTGGCCTCTTTGCCCAAAAGAAAGGAGGCGATTTCGATCCCAATATCTGAGAAAGGCTCTTCCATGTACGAAACCAATTCACCAAGCTCCGTAATTCGTTCCGGAGGGTATTCGACAAGATGATGATTCGTCCCGTAGTGCCGCGACATAAAATCGGCATAATAAGATTCGTCAAATCCTTTACCCTTACATCGAAAGGAAAATGTGTGGAGAGGCGTTGTCATTTTGGGGGCAGAGAGTCCCACCACGGAACTGGAATCCATCCCTCCGCTCAAAAAAACGCCCGTTTTCTTTTCCGAATGGGGCAAACGAACTTGAACCACAGCATCTAATTCCTGCAACAAATCTTTTTTCAGCACTTCAAGAGGTTTGGGATTTCTCTCACGGTAGGAAATTTTCCAATAAGGCTTGATTTCCATTTTCCTGCCTTGAAGACTTAAAAGATGTCCCGCCCTCAGTTTTTGAATGTCCGCAAAAAAGGTATCCAGCCCCGGATTGTAGTTAAATAACAGGTAACGATACAAAGCCTGATAATTGATTTGTTTTTCATAAAACGTTGCATTGCTCAATTGCTTTAAAGAAGAAGAAAAATAGATTCGGTCGCCCTGGGACAAATAATAAAGCGATTCAATTCCCAAATGGTCCCGAAAGAGAAAAAATTGATCCTTTTCCGGCTGAAAAATGGCACCTGCAAAACTGCCGTGCAAACCAACCAATGAAGCGATTCCTTTTTGACGCAAAAGGCGTCCAAAATATTCCTTCGAAGAAGTCTCCCCCTTTTCCTCGAAAAGATCGCCTTGAAAAACACCTTGCCAGGCACCGGTTTTCGAATGAAAAACACCACTTTCAATATCTATGGACGGAACATTTTCGGGGAGAAAAACAAAAACTGACCTTGCTGTCAGAATGCTGCTCTCGGGCCGAATAGTTTGCACCCGAAAGGCCTTCTGCACTTCGTCAAGTGCCGGCGTAGGTCCTTTTTTAAAGTTGTACCAACCAAAAATCATTCAGGCCTCTTTTCTTTCATCGACTTTGGAACACCATATGTATTTATTTTTTGTAGAAGCAATTCCGAAAGTTTTTTGCGTCCCTCTCCTGGGAGACGGAACAGGAATCGATCTTCCAAACGAACAATCTGGTAGGGATTTTGTCCCGCTTTGTTGTCTCGAATTCCGGGGATCCATCCCCAAAAATTGGTCCGGTACCCGGCTTTTTTTGATTGTTCCACTGCAACGGAGCTTCCGATAAACCAAGGGTAACACAGGTGAGAGACGGTTTTCCCTAATCTTTGCTCAATTAGAATTTTCGATTGGTGCAGTTCATAAAACATGGCTTGTTTCTGCTCTTCCGGAGTTTCCATGCGTTCTTTCAAGAGAAGATGACGAGCAGTCGATTGAAAAAAAGTTTCCAACCGTTTTCTCCAATTCTTCTTTTGGAAAAATTCAATTCCGCCCTCTTCCTTCACAAATTGCTGGCATTTTTTTCGAAGCTCTTCGTCATCAAAAAATCTTGGCACCATTGACATTCTCGGTTCGGATTGGTAAATGGGCGTACCCAAGGGAAGGGTTCTGTCAAACAAATCTCTTTCTCCCTCCCGGTACACCGGTACAAAAATATTTCCAAAGTAATACGTGTCAAAATTCGGATGCAGGAAATCCACTATTTTGTTCGAAACGGGCACCAGCGCATGAAACAGGGTGTGGGATTGGAAATCAATAACCCCACTGACATGCATTTTTTCAATTTCTCGCCAAGTACACAAGGGCGGGTCGCTATTTTTTTCCAGGGGAAGGTTTTCCTTTGGAATTTTACCTTCCCACACATCCTCCAAAGTGGGTCGGGTTTGATCGCTATCGCAAATAAGACCCGGCAAAATAAAAGAGACGGCTTTCATTCCGAATTTTTGGAGGAGCGGGAAGGCAACACTCCATAAACTGACGGAGCCGTCATCAAATGTCAACAGGATTTCCCGGCCGGTTCCTTTTTCTTCTCCCAAAAGTCGAGCAGCGTATTCATCCGCATTTAGCGTGACGTAATGATTTTGGGCCAAAAAAAGAAGCTGCTCCTCAAAGGCTTCGGGCGTTACCTGGTGAAAAACAAAGACCGGAAAACTGTCCTTTGCAAGATCCGGGCGACGCGAAAGTACAAAATCGGGATATTTCCTGAAAAATATACCGTGAAAATCAGGGGCGTTTTTCCGGTAACTCCATTTGGCACGCTCTACAAACTTGTGAACAGGAGTTCGCATGCCTCTATAAACATTTCACCATCTTTTCACATTCCATTCATTAAAGACGTGTACAACGATTCCAGTGCCTGGACATTAGATTCGATGCTGTATTTTTTGGCTTCTTCCCGAGCATTTTTCCCCAATTTTTCGCGTAAGAAATCATCTTGGAGCAGTTGAATAATTTTGGCCGATAATTCTTTTGCATCACCGGGAGGAACCAGAAGCGCCGTTTCACCATCCACCGAAACCTCGGATATGGAACCCACCGCACTGGCTACGATCGCCCGCCCCGAAGCCAAAGCCTCAAGAAAAGCCAGAGGGAAACCCTCCGAAAGCGACGGAATAACCTTAATATCAAAAAGAGAAAGTAACGCACTCACATCTTTCCGAAAACCGGTAAACACAACATATTTTTCGATGCCTAATTGAGCGGCAAGATTTTTTAAAGCTTCTTTTTCGGGCCCCTCACCCACAATGAGAAATCGTACTTTATTCTCCCGTTTTACAATATCGGGAATTGCCCGTAAAAAAATATCGTTCCCTTTTTCCTTTCGCAGGCGGGTAATTGTTCCGACAACCCTGGTTCCGGGCGGAATGTTGAAAGTCTCCCGAATATCTTGCTGAGAACGGGTACTTAATGGGGTGTATTTTTTAACATCAACGCCATTGAAAATAATTCGGATTTTATCTTCCGGAATACTTCTTCCTCGAATCATAAACTCTTTAACTACCTGGCAAACCCCAATGGCTACGTCTGTTTTCTTCCTCAACAGCCAATCCGCCAGAAACTGATGCGGCAAAACCTTTAGAACGGCATGCTCGTGTACAATGTTTTTAATGCCCATTTTCCGTGCAGCTATTCGACCAAAATTAGCCGCACTGTAGCCATGTAAATGGACGATGTCGATGTTTTCTTGCTGGATTAGGCGGGAAATCTCCCCAATATTTCCCAAAGACATTTTACCCTTATTGATGTAAAATACCCGAATTCCTTTCTCCTCCAGAATTTTTCCGGCAGGATCGGGGTCCCGAAGTGTACACACCTTGACGTCGAAAACATCTTTACTGAATCGGGGAATCCATTCCTCGAAAAGGCGCGTACAACTTGAAGGGTTGACCCCATCCATTGAAAATTTGTCTATAATATGGAGTACATTTATTTTTGAATTTTTCATAATGGATTTCTCTATGTTTCCAATCGGTTTTTGATGACTTTTGCCGGGATTCCCACGGCAATGGCAAAATCGGGGATGTCTTTTGTTACCACGGCATTGGCGCCAATAATGGCGTCTCGGCCAATGGTTACACCGTCCAAAACTCGCACACCGGCACCAAACCAGACGTTGTCGCCAATCGTTACGCCCTTTGCCGTCCGGGGTTGAAAAAGCACCGGAATATCCGTTCGTTTGGCTGTGTGGTCTCCACCCACAAAATACGTGTAGGCAGCGATCAAGGCATTTTTGCCAATCTTCACATCGCCCGCAGCAAAAATGTGGCAATTGAATCCGAAATTGGCATTTTCACCCAAAAAAATGTTTCCGTTTTTACAATTTAGAATCGTATTGCGTCCCAAAAAAACACCGTTTTCAATAACAATGCCCCGATTATTCTGGCCCTTGGCATCCAAAACACAATTGTCATCAATAACCACATTGTCCCCAATGATGATTTTTTTCGGATGCCGCAAAACCACATTGGTGCCAAATGTGACGTTCCGGCCCACTTTTCCCAACAATTTCGGGTAAAGCTTGCTCCGCAAGAAGAGGCCCAACGCCCCCGGCAAATTATTGGAGAGCAGCATGATCAGCTCGTATTTCAATAGTTTGAAAAATCCGGGTTCACCAACGACCAGCGACTGGTACTTGGCAAATTTGGATTTTTTTTCATCGAATAGCTCTTTTTGAATTTCGATTGTTTCGGCTTCTTTTTCCATCTTCGCCTCTTAGCTACAGCTCCGCCACGTCAGTCCCATTGAAAAAAATGAGACGAGTGGCCTGTGAAAAAAAACTGTCATTCACGAATGGATTTTAACCACACCCCATTCGTGTCATCTGTGGATTTTTTTTGGCTTACGCGCCGAATTATGCTTTATTTGTCCAGCCAGCCCACCTGTTTGTACCAATTCCCCGTAATTTTCAGGCCGGTTTTCAGGCTGATTTTCGGCTCGTAGCCCAATTCCCGCCGGGCTTTGGAAATGTCAAATGCCCGATCCTTGGTGAAAAAGTCCAAACGCCGCCGGTAAATGGGCGGTTCGATTCGAAGGGGGCGGCAAATGCCTTCACATAAAAGTCCCGCCACCCAAAACGGCCAAACGGGCAATCTTTTCCGGGGCACGGGGACGTCCAAAACTTCTGCAATCAGCTCCACCAATTTTTCCAACGTGGTAAATTCCGGGCCGCCGATAGTGTACACCTGTCCGACGGCTGCCTCCTTTTCCCCCGCCAAAATAATCCCCTGAACCAGATCGTCCACAAACGTCAGATGGTACAGCACTTTGCCGGAACCGATCATTCGAAATTTTCCGTTGTACACAAACCTGAAAATCTTCAGGAATCGCGTGTCGCCAGGCCCGTAAATACCCACAGGCCGAACGACCACGCCGGGCAGGGCGTTTTCTTCAAAAAATTTCCGGGCCAACAGCTCGCCCGCTTTTTTGGATTCCTGGTACACGTCGCCTGGATTGAACGGCGCTTCCTCCGTGGCGGGCGGATTGGCAATTTCGCCCTGAACGCCCACAGTGCTGGTGTGCACAAAACGCCGGACACCCGCCTCTTTGGCTGCTTCCAGCAAATTTCGGGTTCCTTCTACATTTACTTCCCAAAAATATTTGTTGGGAACCCCCTCTTGCCGGTAGGCAGCGGCCACATGAAACACAACATCCGCTCCCTTTACGGCTTGCGCAAATGAATCTTTCTCCCGCAGATCCCCTTGAAGAAGCGTCACCCCCAAATCCCGCAAATGAGCCGCTTTTTCAGGGTCTCGTACCAACCCCCGCACATCGTAGCCGCGCTCCACCAATCGCTTGGCCAACCACCCCCCGGTAAATCCCGAAACACCTGTAACAAACGCCGTTTTTGCCATTTATTTCCTTTTCCACATCAAGATAAATTCCGCGCCATCGTGTTATTATTTGTACGCAAACGCCATGATGTGCCACCCCAGAGGGCGCACCAAAAATTTCGGAACAATTTTGAAAGAGGGGACAAAAATCCCGTTGTACAACATGCCCTTGACGCCTTTGTGCAAGCGACTCTTTACCGGAAAACGTTCCGGAACAATTTTGACTTTTTCGAATTTTGTCAGAAGTTTTTTAAATTCGCGAATCGAATACTTATTCAGAACAGGGGCGTCTTCGTGCTCCAAATCCACTTTCATGATTTTCGAAAGGGCATTCAGCCAGGAGATTTTATTGTACACCATGAGAATGGCTTCCCCACCGGGTTTGAGCACGCGGTAGATTTCGTCCGTCATTTTCTGCGCATTTTCCGTGTACTGCAACACCCCGTGAGCGTACACCACATCAAAGCTTGCTTCCTCGAAGGGAAGATTTTCACCGTCCAGGCGGTAAAATTCGCCTTTTAGATTCCGCAGCTCAAAATTCTTTCGTGCCAGCTCAATGGAGGTGTCCGCCAGATCCACACCGGTTACCACGGCCCCTTTTTCGGCAAAGTGCACCAGATCGATTCCCACTCCGCAGCCGACCTCAAGCAATTTTTTCCCGGCGTAAGCGGAAAAATCCACCACTCGCGGCAGGTAATTCAATTTGTCAAATCGGTACTCGTCCAGATCGTTAAAAAAGCCGAGCGTCCCTGGCGGATGTTTGGCAATGGCCAGATCGTGAATATGGTCGTTCCAGTACTGATGAATTTCCTGCAATTTAGGCGACAGCAATTCAATTTCGACCCGAAGATTTTTTGTGTCCGTCATTTTTGCCTTCCGTACAAATCGTACCACCATTCAAACATCATCAACGCCCACAACCGGTGACTGTGATTTTCTTTCCCTTTGAGGTGTTCATCCATGAGCCGTTGGATGTAATTCACCCGAAAAAATCCTTCCCGGCGAATTTTATCCGGCGACAAAATATCCACCATCATACCTTTTAATTCGTGCCGGATCCAATTTTTAATGGGAATGCTAAATCCCTGTTTATCGCGCGTCAGGATCTTCTGCGGCAGCAAATCCCGCATGGTTTCTTTGAGAATATATTTGGTTTCGCCGTTTTTGATCTTCAAACTGCCCGGTATTTTAAAGGCAAATTCCACCACACGGTGGTCCAAAAAGGGCACTCGGGCCTCCAGCGAGGTCGCCATACTCATTCTGTCGACCTTCACCAGGATGTCGTCCACCAGATAGGTTTTCACGTCCACGAAACTTTGCTGATTGAGCCGATCAGGTGTTTTAGCCTGCTCAAAGTAGTCGCGCATAAAGGCAAAAGTGGAGCCGTCGGCAAACTTTTCGGCCTGTTCAGGCAGAAAAAGTGCTGCGCGGTCCACATCCGAGAGGAAAATCATCCAGCGGACGTGCTGAAGGTCATCGGGATAAGCCGCTCCCTCTGTAAAACGCTTCACTTTGTTAATGATCCCCTTTTTCTTGGAGGTCGGCGGGAGGGCTCGCGCAAAGGGTTCCACCAATCCTTTACGAATAAAAGCAGGGATTTGGCGGTAGCTTCGAGCCATTTTGTCCGCCACGTAGGTATCGTACCCGCCAAACAGCTCGTCCCCGCCGTCGCCGGACAAAATGACCGTCACGTGCTCCGGCGCCATTTTGGACACCAGATAGGTGGGGAATATGGAAAAATCCCCGAAGGGCTCGTCCAGATGGTAAATCAGCTTTTCCACCATCGAAACGGCGTCCGGCTGAATGGTAAATTCTTTGTGCTGCGTTTGAAAGGCCTGAGCCACGGTTCGAGCATACTCCAGTTCGTTGTACGAAGAGTCCTCAAATCCAATGGAAAAAGATTTCACGGGCTGATCCATGTGTTCGGCCATCAGGCCAACAATGGTGCTGGAATCGATCCCGCCGCTCAAAAAGGCCCCCAGGGGGACGTCGCTAATAAGCCGCAATTTGACGGAATCGGACATCAGACCACGCAATTCTTCTTTGGCTTCCTCTTCGGAACAAAAGTCATCGGTTAGGGGAATCTCCCAGTATTTTTGAATGGTCAGGTTGCCGTTTTCGAAGCGCAGCCAGTGGCCGGGCGGTAATTTTCGAATTTTTCGGAAGATGCTTTCCGGGGCGGAAATGTATTCGAATGTGAGAAAATGATTCAGAGCCTGCACGTCAATTGAGCGGTCGATTTCCGGAACTTCCAAAATCGATTTAATCTCGGAGCCGTAGGCAAAGGTTTTTCCATCCCAATAATAATAAAGGGGTTTGATCCCGATTCGATCGCGCGCCAGAAAAAGACGTTTTGCTTTTCGGTCGTAGATTGAGAAAGCGAACATCCCGTTCAATTTTTCGGGGCATTTTTCGCCAAATTCTTCGTACGCGTGAACAATGGCCTCTGTGTCCGTATTCGTGTAAAATCGATGCCCTTTTGCTTTCAGGTCGTCTCGCAAGGCTTGAAAATTGTAAATTTCTCCGTTAAACACGATGGCTTTCGAGTGGTCCTCGTTGTAAATCGGTTGGGTTCCCGTACTCAAATCAATAATGCTCAAGCGGCGCATACCCATTCCGAAATTTTCATGGACAAAATAGCCGGCTTCGTCCGGCCCGCGATGCGTAATTTTGTCGCTCATCGCTTTCACAAGCGGTTCCGGAACCGTTTTATGCTGAAAAGATACGCCGCAAATTCCACACATTTACAAAGCACCTACGTGTTTGTACAAATCGTCCAATTTTTTCACGTAAACGGAATAGGTGTATTTTGCCTCCGCCAATCGGCGCGCGTTACGGGTAATGGTTTGCGCCAATTCATTATTTTCAAGAATTAAATTGGTGCCGCGGGCAAAATCGTCCGGTGTGGCATGTGTCAGAATCGCTACCGAATCGTTCAGAACCTGCGTGTGCGTAATAAGATTGGTGGCCACAATGGGTTTACCGGAACGCAAGTAGGAATACACCTTTAGCGGAGTGTTATTTCCGTGCACACGAGGCGAAACCAGAATATCGGAATACGCCACAAACTTTTCGGCTGTGACCGGAGAAACCATGCCGGTAAAATAAAAATTCGAGGAAAGTCCCAGAGATGCCACTTTTCGCTTGTAAAATTCCACTTGTTCCGGTTTGCCCCCCACCATCACATACACCACATCGGGATGCCTGGAAAGAACCTGAGCGGCACTTTCGATCAACAAATCCAGCCCCTGGTAGGGCTCAAAGGTCCCCGAATAAAGGATTTTCGTTTTTCCTCTTATTTGATCCCACGGAAGGAGGGTTTTGATTTCACCATTGGTATCTTCGAAAAGACTGGCATAGTCCACCACATTTTCAATCAGCGTATGGTAAGTTTGAATGCCAAGTGATTCAACGTAGTTGTACAGTTCGGGGCAAATCGTAATCACGCCCTCCGCATTTTCAAGAGTTGCTCTTTCCAGCCGCTCAAAAACCCCGTGAATAGCTTTCGAGTTGGTAAAATGAAAATTGTGCAATTGTTGGGGCAGACTTGAGTGCATATCGTAAATATGCGGTATGTGAAACAATTTTTTCAGGACAATTCCCATAAAACCGGCTTCTTCGTGCGTATGCAACACCTCATATTTATTTCGACGCATTAGGCTAAAAGCTTTATAAAAAAGGAGGCTATCCATTGGGATCTTGGCCAAGGAAGGCCCTACTTTGACCTTTTTAATCGGCAATCTGGGAATACGGTAAATGCGCACATGGGAGAATAAGCGATCTTCTCCCACATGGTAGGTCAGCAAATCGATTTCATGTCCTAAATCGGACAAAGCCTTTAGCCGCCCCAAAACGCTAAACGGCGTTCCGCGTGGCTGGAAAAAGGGTTGCGGTGCAATCATTAGAATTTTCATCCGATTCCTCGATACAATGAATAATGGGTCGACTGCTGAGAAGAGCAAAAAAAATACCAAAGTTTGCCTTTGGTATTTTTATTATTATTCCTTAAGAAACAAGCATTTGTGCCACTCCATTGGCGATATTTTCTACAATTTTTGACAGGGTTATGTGTTAAATTGAAACATTGGTCGAAAACCACGCAGTTTGTAGTTTCAGTTCGAAACACCTGGCCAAAATCTAACCCTTTACCGGTGTTTGGCTCGGCCAACACAATAATATTTAAAACCCTTTTCTGTCATTTTATCGGGTTCGTAGATATTACGAAGATCAAAAATGTAATTGGATTTCATATGGGATTTCAATTTGTCCAGATCGAGGCTTCTGAATTGGTTCCATTCGGTCATAAAAACCACGGCATCGGAATCCTTGACGGCATCGTACGTATCTTTGGAATAAAGAACATCCGGCAGGATTTTTTGGGCATTTTCCATGGCCACGGGGTCAAATGCTTTGACGGCGGCGCCCTCCTTCAACAAAGCCTTAATGATATCAATCGCGGGAGCGTCTCGCATGTCGTCTGTGTTTGGCTTGAAGGCCAAGCCGAGAATAGCAATTGTTTTTTTGGACAAATCGCCCATGGCGTTTTTAATTTTCTCTACCATTTTTTGGCGCTGCGCATAATTGACTTCAATGGCGGAACCCACAATTTTGAATTCGTACCCCTTGTTTTTGGCCAACTGGTAAATGGCCGAAGTGTCTTTGGGAAAGCAGGAGCCACCGTAGCCCGGACCTGCATGGAGAAATTTGCGTCCGATGCGGTTATCCAATCCCATGCCCTTCGCCACGTCATGGACATCCGCCCCAAGAATTTCACAGATATTGGCAATCTCGTTGATGTACGAAATCTTGGTGGCCAAAAAGGCATTGGCGGCGTATTTAATCAATTCGGCGCTTTCGATATTGGTAATTACAAAGGGGGTTTCAATCAAATAAAGTGGTGCGTACAGATCCTTCATAATTGCAATGGCTTCTTCCGTTTCGGCGCCAATGACAACCCGATCCGGCCGCATAAAATCGTCGATGGCGGAACCTTCGCGCAAAAATTCGGGATTAGATGCCACGGCAAAGGGTGCATTGTTTTGCTGATTTTTTTCAATCACGCTTTTGATCCATTTTCCTGTCCCCACAGGTGCCGTGCTTTTGTTGACGACCACCTTGTAGCCATTTTTGTATTTCGCAATGTCCTTGGCCACGGACTCAATATATTGCAAATCGGCCGAACCGTCCGGTTTTGGCGGTGTTCCCACGGCGATAAAAATAACCAGGGCCTTTTGAATGGCTTCTTTGATATCGGTGGTAAAATGAAGCCGATCCTCTTTGACATTTTTGGCCACCATAATATCCAGGCCGGGCTCATAAATGGGAATTTCCCCTTTGTTGAGTTTGGCAATTTTTTCCCGATCCATATCGACGCAGGTTACTTCATTGCCGAATTCCGCAAAACAGGTACCGGTTACCAATCCCACATAGCCAGTTCCAATCACCGCAATATGCATTTTAAACCTCCATGTTTTTATTCGTGAAAATCAATAAGCGCCGTACCCAAAAAGAACGACAAAAATGGTTTTAAACATAATTTTTAAATCCAGCCAAAAGGACCAATTGTCGATATAATCCAGATCCATCCGCATCCATTCCTCGAAATCAATGTCATTTCGGCCGCTCACCTGCCAAATACATGTTAAGCCGGGTTTTAGGCTGAGACGCCGCCGCTGCCAGATTTCGTACATATCCACTTCCACCGGCAAGGGCGGTCTGGGGCCGACAATACTCATATCCCCTTTTAGCACGTTAAACAACTGAGGCAATTCGTCCATGCTTGTCTTCCGCAAAAAGCGCCCAAATGGGTACACGCGCGGATCATGTTTGATTTTAAAAACCGGTCCGCGCATTTCATTTTTGCGCTCCAATTCCTTTTTGACAATATCGGCGCCCACCCGCATGGTCCTAAATTTGTATAACGTAAAACGGCGTCCGTTTAAACCACACCGCTCCTGCTTGAAGAAAATAGGCCCCTTGGAAGATAGTTTAATACCAATCCCAATTAAAATAAACAGTGGCGCTGCCACAATAATCCCGAGGACGGACAAAATGACATCTACCACACGCTTAATGAAAAGTTCCCATTCCTTTGCCGGAACTGTCTCAAATTCCAACAGAGGAAATTCGCCTAAATTACTCTGCTTTAGGCGCGAAATTTTTGTATTATAAAGATCAATCGAAATATAGGCCCCGACCCCTTCGTTTTCACACGCAATAATGGCTTCTTCGATTTTACCCAACCACCGCCGGGGCACTACAAAAACCACATTGTCAATGACGTAATCATGCAAAAGCCGAGGGATATCTTTTAATCGACCTAAAACCTTAAAACCTTTGACGTAGGTTCCCACTTTGCCCGGTTCATCATCCACAAGCCCGACGATATTCAGGCCCCATTTGGAATGGGTCTGAACAGTGTCGATAAATTGTTGGGCTCTTTTTCCCGTTCCCACGATAAGAAGATTGACGCTGTTGTAACCGCTTTGTCGAAGAAATTCCAAGATCATTAAGATCAGTTTTTTCTCAAGCATCAGAGCAATAGCTGAGATGGAAACCAATGTAATAATGAAAAGACGACTGGTAAGCGTCATTTTGGTGAGGAAGACCACACTGCCCAGAGCCAAAGTAACAAAGAGCCCGGCTCGAATAATGATCCAAACTATCTGAAGAAATGGCCGCGTACGAAAATCGGTGTAAGCTCCCAACATGGCCATGAAAGTGAGCCAGAAAACAATGGCGCTGATAAAAATCCACAAATTATTTTTCAGGAAGAAAAGGGCACCGGACCAATCAAAAGAAGGGGCATAGGCCATTTGGCCTAAATTGTACACATCGCGAATAATGCCCATTAGAAAAAACGCAATAAAAAATGCAATCGTAATGGTGACTGCATCGAAAAATTGAAGGATATTTTTAAAAAAGATTTCCTTTTCCTGAACCATCGTTCTTTATCCGTGAACCTTTTACCGAAATTTTTTATGATGTTAGAATGGAAATTTTCTCACGTTCACCGCGCTTTTTATTTGTCAGAAAAACAGCCATCTTCAACAACTTCGAATCGTTTCTTCTGCACTTAGCTTTGCGTTAAAAACCAATTATTTGAACTTTTGAGGTTCCCTTCCCTCATTTTCCAAATCCACCTACCTTTAACCTACACCCGACATTTCAAATGAATCAATGTAATTTTTTAAGAGATTTCCGATTGTGAATATACCAATCCACAAATCGTTCGATTCCTTCTTCAAACAAAACTTTGGGTTCATATCCGAGTTTTTTCTGGGCTTTGGAAATGTCAGCAAAGGTTGTGGGGACATCCCCCGGCTGCATGGGTAGCCATCGGAGATTTGCTTTTTTCCCCAGGGCTTTCTCAATTGTTTTGATCATCTCAAGCAAGCCGATGGTTCGGGAATCTCCCAAATTAAAAATATCATAGCCTTCGCTTTTATCCACAATAGCCGTTATTCCGTCCACGATGTCGTCTACGAAGGTGTAATCTCGGCGTGAACTTCCATCTCCGAAAACGGGGATTTCTCTGTCTTCGTCAATTAGACGTGTAAATTTGTGAATGGCCATATCCGGACGCTGCCTTGGCCCGTAAACGGTGAAAAAACGAATCCCGATAAAAGAAAAATGGTACAAATGATGATAGGTATATCCGATAAGTTCACCGGCTTTTTTAGTGGCTGCGTAAGGCGAAACAGGAAAGTCCACATTATCCGATTCGGAAAACGGAACTTTCTTATTATTTCCGTAAACGGAAGATGAAGAGGCGAAAACAAATTTGGGAACGCGGTACTTCTTCGCCAATTCCAGAAGATTCATCGTGCCGTGCACATTGACGTCCTGGTAGAGCAGCGGGTCGATTAAGGATGGTCGAACCCCGGCACGAGCGGCCAAATGGACAATGACATCGAATTTATTTTCAGCGAAAATTGCTTCCAGTTTTTTTTCATCCCGGATATCTGCCTCGTAGAGCGAAAACTTATCCGACTTCTGCGCTGCCCGAAGATTTTGCCGTTTAATTTCGGGATCGTAGTAGGTATTAAAATTATCTACAACAACTATTTTGTTTTGTCTTGCCAAGAGCCTTTCCGTCAAATGAGATCCAATAAAACCCGCACCACCCGTAATCAGAATATGCATTTCCGCTCCTACAAGCATTTTTAATAATGATAATAGCTGTAGCCTTCATGTGCCAGATCCTGTTCTGCCCCGTTTAAAACCACTCCCACAATATTCACGGGAACGTTTTCAAAAAGGTCCAGTTTTTGTTTCGCGATATTCCTGTTGGTAGCTTCCGCCCGCGCAATGATTAGCAATCCATCTACCTGCGTCCCCAGCACGACAGAATCGGTTGCCGCATTTAGTGGAGGGGTATCAAACATAATGAAATCAAAGCGTCTCTTCACCTCATCAATAAAGCGTTTCAGTCGAAGTGACCCAAGTAATTCTGATGGATTGGGAATCATGGATCCACAGCTAACTAAAAATAAATTCGGGACATGCGTCTCCTGAACAATTGATTCCAAAGACGCTACTCCCATCAAATAGTTGCTAAATCCGGGTTCTTTGGAAACCGAAAAAGTATTGTGCTGAACCCCTCTCCGCAAGTCCGCGTCCACCAAAAGAATCCGTGTTTTATGTTGTGCAAATGTAATGGCCAAATTCGATGATGTAAATGATTTCCCATCTCCGGGAGCGAAGCTGGTAACAACCAGGGTGCGGATTTTTCCAAGGCTTTTTGAAAACATAATTTTAGTTCTCAGTGCCCGGTAGGCTTCTCCGATGGGTGTAGGTGAATAATCATAGGTAACCAATTGGGCATCGATACGCTTAATTTTGTCGGCGTCATTCAGCTCCAATTCTTCATCAAATTTTACCTTTGGGATTGAACCGATGACAGACAAACCCAAATAGCGCTTCACATCTTCGGGAGTTTTAATTGTTTTATCAAGAAACTCCAGCAAAAATCCAACCCCTGAAGAAATAAATAAAGCGAAAAATATACCCAGAATCATCTTTTTCATCTTGTCGCGATTAATTGGGAAATCGGGGGGAATTGCAGGATCCAATATATCAACGCTTCCGGCATCAACAGATTGACTTATCTGGGCTTCCTGATATTTGGCCAGTAAGTTGGAATAAATGTTGTTTGCGACCTCCACTTTTTGGGTTAGGTCAGCGAGTTTCAATTGCTCTGCCGGCATGGAATGAAGCTTACCCTTAATCAAGGCAATTTGGTTTTGAGTATATCTAATTTGTCTCGCGATATTTTGGAGTTCTTTTCGAGCCAAATCTTGCATTTCTTGTTCAGTTTGAGCGATTTTTTTGTCCAGAGCCACCACATCAGGGTGAGTATCACTTACCTTTTTGGTCAGTTCCGAGCGCTTTTTCCGCAAATCAGAAAGTTGTTGTCGCAGAATCCCCATAGAAGGATTATCCTTAAATATCCCCATTCGCGAAAGTTCCCCATAGATATAAACGGTTTCGTCGTTTGATGCGGATTCCTGATTTTTTAGTTTTTCTAAAAGAAGATTAATGGCATCTTTGTTCTCTTTTAGAACGGAAATCTGTTTTTCCAGCTCCGAAAGGTTTTCAATTGTCGTATTAATGCCTTTGTCCAGATTGACAATATGGGTTTGTTTGAATAGTTTTAATTCTTCGTTGGCCTTTTGCAGATTCTCCTTGGCTATTTCCAATCGTTTTTGTAACAAATTCGTATAGGTTTCCTGACGTTGTTTTCCAGATGAAACACTTTCTTTGATAAAAAGACCTGCCAACTCATTTACCATTGGTGCAACTAATTCAGGATTTCTATCTGTCATGCTCAACCGCATTAAAGAGCCTGACTGATTAAAATGCACATCGATATGCTTTCGGAAAGCATGAACCGCTTCCTTAAAATTTTTAATACGGAAATAAACTTCTTTTCCTTGATTGACAAATTTGGGATTTATTTGGAACACAAATCCATTGACCTCTACCGGCTGGGTCGTGATTTCGCTAATCGACCCTTCCAAGACGAGATGCTGCCGAGTTTTATCAGTCAAGCGAAATAATTGATATTTTGTTCCGAGAAACTTGAGCACGTAGTGACCACTTTTGGGGTGTTTAGTTGTTCGAAAAACGGTGAAAACGTCACCGCGCTGAGGTGGGTGTGTCTTTTTGTCTTTTGACTCCAATTCTAAAACAAGACCCAATTCAGAAACGATCCTTTCCGCAAAAGTTCGACTGCTCAAATCCGTGTACCACCCTTCTTTTAAAGTAAGCAGCCGATCGGGGTCAAAATTCTTAAAACGAATTAAGGAGTACGCTTCATAAACGGGGGGTTGTTTTTTGATGATATAAATCCAGGGAGCCAAAACAATCAAAAAAATAGCGAGCAAAAGCCATTTTCGCTTGTAAAAACCACGCCAATAACGTTTAAAATCAAAGTTGAATCCTTCGTTGGATTCTTCTTCCAAAAAAAATTTATCTAAATCCATTCTTGCTCCATTAAATATTTGGATTTATAGCCATCTCTCTTTCAGACGAATATAAAGCAATGCGATAGAAACGGCAAAATTAGCGGCTGTAATAATACTTTGCAAGCCAAAATGCCGTATCGCCGGTCCGTGAATTTGGTCTCCTGATTGTACCCCAATTTCTTCCAATGAATATCCTTTTTCAAAAGCTTTTAATAAATTTTTAATCACAACTTGATCATTTCTGGTAACCATCAATTTGTTCAAATCACACCGATTTGTTGGGCCTCCTGCTTTTTCCACAAGGGTCCAAAAGGATTCTCGAGGATCAATGCGATAGGCTCCGGGTTTAACAAATTCACCCAAAAGCACAACACGAATAAGGCGGTGTACCAAAACGAAAGGCTCTTCCAAATAATCGGCGTATTTTTCCTTGATTTCTTTTGCCACTTGCCTGGGGGTTTTACCTCCCACATGAAAAGGGCCCAAAAGGGGCAATTCAATATATCCGTATCCATCAATGGTATATTCCCCATTAATCGTGCGAATCAAATCCTGGGCGCGTTCACCTAATTGCCAAATTTTAATTTGTACACCGTCGCCAGGCGCAAAAGTTGCCTGTTCATTTTGAGCAAGTAAACTCATCGGCAACACAGAAATCATGAATCCAAACAGCAAAATAGTGCCTATTTTCCGAATCATTTTTCCCTCCGTCTTATCGCGAGCGGTAAAATCGCATGCGCCGCTCTTTGTTGTCTAAACTCATTTCTTTCAACAGTCTGCGCAAAGCCACAAAACCGATTTTGGTCTTTCCAAAACGATCGCTGTGCAGTTGTTTGTGAATTTGCCAAAAACTTACCAATGGATTTTCAACAATAATGAGTTTAATCTTCTCGGCCAAAGGCATCAATTTGGGGTCGGTCTGCGGGCGTTCCCAGCGATTTTCAGTGCTTGCAATCCCGGACTGGTGTTTTTCGGGGATCAGCACATTTACCTCTTCCTGAACCACCGGTTTTTCTTCTTTTCTCCGTTCCTCGGCAGGAAGTTCCTTTATATGAGATTTGGTGAGGTCAAATCCTCGAATAAAATCAAATTCGTTAATTGCTTCGGGGATGGAATCGTATTCCTTCAAAATCCGATTGAATTCCAACATCTCGAAGACATCCCGCACTTCGGGCGTCATATGGACAATCTTAATATCCCCGCCGTTGTCCCGAACATCCTTTATTTCACCCACAAAAACACCCCAACCCGCGCTGCTGACGTAATTAACACCCCCCATATCCACAACAAATTGGTAATTCCCCTTTGCCATCAGCTCTTTCAAATGATTCACAAGCTCAATGGAGGTCGTGGTGTCGATGTAGCCAATAATTTGAAGATAAACAATATCTTCATTCAGGCCGACATATTTGTCGACAATCTTAATCCCTTCCATTTAAAATCCTTTTTGAATATGCTTCTCCCTAAACCCATTTTTTATTTGCAATTAATATGCCAACCGGGGATGTATTATTTTTGCAGGGTTTATCGTAAAGGAGAATATCTTATTGAATATTAATAAGATACGCCCTATAATGGGCGTAGGGGCTTGAGACATTGTATCGAAATAGAACATTCGGGCATCGTTTGTTTAGCCCTCTTTTTTCAAGAGAGAATAAAGCTTTAGATATTCTTTAGCCGAGGTCTTCCAAGAAAAATCCTGTTTCATCGCCTGTTTCTGCAAAAAGCGCCACGTTTTGCGGTCGGGAAAAAGCGCGACGGCGCGGCCAATGGCATTGAGCATTGCCTCAGCCGAATATTCCTCAAAAACAAACCCTGTTCCGGCCAGAGGCTCTGGCCTAAAATCGACCACCGTATCGGCAAGGCCACCTGTTTTTCGTACAACAGGCAGTGTCCCGTAGCGCAGGCTGTACATCTGATTTAAGCCGCACGGCTCATACCGAGAAGGCATAAGAAACAAATCGGCACCGGCTTCAATCAGGTGCGCCAGGCGATTGTCAAACCGCAAATTGGCACTGAATTTTTCGGCATATTTTTTCTGATATTTTTCGAAGATTTCATGATATTTGGGCTCACCCGTTCCCAACAAAATATACTGGACATCCATTGCCATCAATGCGTCAAAAGCCTCAGCAATAAGGTCAAATCCCTTTTGATCCGCCAGACGTGAAATCGACCCAATTGTCGGCACGGCGGGGTTAAAAGCCAACCCCAATTCCGCCAAAAGGGCCTTTTTGTTTTCAAGTTTTTGCTCCAAATTCTTGCTCGAATATTTCACCGGAATGAGCTCATCCACCGATGGATCCCAGACGGAATAATCGACGCCGTTTAAAATCCCAAACACGTCTTTTGAACGGGATTGGAGCACCCCCTCCATGCCCATGCCGTATTCCGGCGATTCCTGAATCTCTTTAGCGTACGTCGGACTGACGGTATTAATTTTATTCGCAAAAGAAAGGCCCGCTTTTAAAAAGCTCACCTGGCCGTAAAATTCAATTGGGCCCGTCGGATAAAAAAGCTCGGCCAGCAAATCGACTTTTCCCAATACCTCTGCAGGAAAATTTCCCTGGTAGCCAATGTTGTGAACCGTCAAAAGGGTTCGAACCGATTTATAAAACGGATCCTCCGCGTAGGCGGTTTTCAAATAGGCGGGCACCAAAGCCGATTGCCAATCATTGCAATGAATGACATCTGCGTGCCAGTGAAGAATGTTCAATATTTCAATAGCCGCCTTGCTGAAAAGGGCAAAACGTTCTGCATTGTCGGGGTAATCCTGTGCCGTTTTGGGATCCACGTACAGCCCATCTCGATCGAAAAAGGGTTTGTAATCCAAGAAGTAAACCTGCACCTTCGTGTTGGGAAGAAAAGCGGATTTAATATCGAAAACATAGGTTCTCCCACCCATTTTAACGGAGAGGTTTTGGAGGCGAATCACATCCCGAAGAACGAATTTACGATCGCTAATCTGGCGGTAGCGGGGCATAAAAATGCGGACGTCATGTCCCAGTTCTTTTAACGCAATGGGTAGGGCTCCTGAAACATCGGCCAAACCACCCGTTTTGGCAAACGGAAAAACTTCAGACGAGACGAAAAGAACATTTAATTTTGTAGCCATGATGGTTCCCGATCTTAGTCAGTCCTCTCCCAAGAATCCCTCGATCTCAAGAGCTATTGCATATCCGATATGTCAAGTTCCCTCAAAAATGTAGCGGCGTCCTCCGGCGGAGTGGGATTAATGTAAAATCCCGAGCCCCACTCGAAGCCGGCCACTTTTGTTAATTTGGGAATAATTTCCATATGCCAGTGCAGTTCTCCTTCATCGCTGTCCTGCAAAGGAGAATTGTGAATGATGAAATTGTAGGGAGGATTGGACAAAGCCCTTTTCAGGCGTTGCAGGGTTTCTTTTAAAATGCGCGCAAAGTACAGATAGTCATCTTTTTTGGGTTCTTCAAAGCGCAATGCGTGGCGTTTGGGCAGAATCCAGGTCTCAAAGGGGAAGCGTGGCGCAAAGGGTTCCCACGAGACAAAGGCCTCATTTTCCGCCACAATCCGCTTCTGAACATCTAATTCCTGCCGGATGATGTCGCAGTAAATGCACCGCTCTTTGTATTCATAATAGCGCTCGTAGCCGTCCATTTCTTCAACGACCCGCTTGGGAATAATTGGCGTGGCAATGAGTTGGGAATGGGTGTGTTCCAATGAAGCACCGGCCGCTGAACCGTGATTTTTGAAAACCAAAATGTATTTAAGCCGCTGATCTCTTTTCAAGTCCACAATGCGATCGTGATACGCCCAAAGCACATCCACAATATGTTCGACGGGCAAATCCACGAGATCTTTGTCGTGTTCGGGCGTTTCGATAATGACCTCATGAGCACCCACGCCATTCATGAGATCAAAAATACCTTCACCCCGCCTGTGCAAATCTCCCTCTACTCGAAGAGCAGGATATTTATTGGACACGACTCGCACCCACCAACCCGGACTATTCGGTTTGGTCCCCGGCTTTCGGTAGGCCAGCACTTCCGGGGGTGTTTTGTCTTCATTCCCTTCACAAAACGGACAGAAGCCCCCCCTTTTTTTCTCCGGTTCAATCACAAAATCGGACGGCCGCTTCCCGCGCTCCGTAGAAATGATCACCCACCGGCCAATTATGGGATCCTTACGTAATTCCGGCATGAATGCTCAAGCCTTTTACAGTTGATTCAAATAACGCTTCGCAATAGGCACATATTCGCTCTTCGGATAGTTTTCGATCAGCGTCCGAAACGCTTCTTTCGCCCGGGCTTTGTCGCCCAAACGCAAATAGGTCATGCCGATTTTAAGCTGGGCGTCATCTTCCTTGTTGGAGCGGGGAAAAGTAAATACTTTTTGAAACTCTACCAGAGCTTGATTGTATTTTCCCATCGAATAGTAGCATTCACCGATCCAATATTGACAATTGTCCGAAAGACTGTTGTTCGGATTTTCCCGGATGAGCGCCTGAAACCGCTGAATCGCTTCTCGATAGTGCCGATTGTTGTAAAGATTTAGCGCTTCTTCGTAACGAGCCTGAAAGGATCCGGCCGGTGCCGCGGAGCGCCCCTGAGCAGTTGCCCGTGCACTTTTTTGAACCGGTGTCTCCGAGGCTTGAACCGTCGCGAGCATTTCCTCCATTTCTTTTAACTTTTGCTCTTTTTGCTTCAATTCGTTTTGCAACTCGCCCACCTCGGAATCCTTACGATTCAATTCCTGCTGAAGCTGGGCAATTTTGGCCTTTAATTCTTTTTCCTGGACCGAAATATTTTGAGAGGGCGCGGCAGTTGATTTTTCGGCTTTCTTTTCTTCCGGGGTTATTCCAAGGAGTTTTAGAACCTCATCCTCCTCGGCGGCATTGTTTTTCTTAGCTGACTTTTTTTGAACATCCATAACCTCGTTTTTACCGCCTTTTTTAACATTTTCCGTAGGTTTTGGCTTCGATCCGGCACAGCCCACAAAATAAACGGCTGCGACAACGGCCAACATGACAATCATTGATCGCTTCATGCAATCCTCCCTTGGTCCTCTGAATTTAATTCCTTAAACATGATTTTCTTGAAATGGCAGGTCATAATAGAAAGGATTTTCTTATTTTAATCTTGCTTTCCGATTAGATCATCCGGGATAAAAAAAATCCACATTTGTCCCAACCATAAAATGAATATTATTTTATTGAATTTATAAAAGTTACCCACAAAAGTCAAGATTTTTTTGGGAATCCGGCTTTTGTTTTGGAAAAATAGAGCAGCATACCAACCGAAAGAACCACCAGACCGAAACTGATGGCCTGGTTCCAGGAAAAGGCAATCCCGCCAATTCTCACACAAACCATGCTGTTTTCGTAATAGCGGAAAAAATCCACTGTAAACCGTGCTACGCCGTACAAAGCCCACAGCAGGAAAAAGGTAAACCCATCGAACTTTTTATACCGCTTTTCCGCCCAAAGCAGGGCGCCCAAAATGAGCAAACCGTAAAATGACGAAAAAAGCTGGGTGGGATAAATTGGGGTGTTCGGGTAGGTAAATCCGGCCGGGCTATTGGGTGGAAAAACCATTCCAATGGCAGAATGTGTGGGTTTGCCAAAACAACACCCGTTTAGAAAGCATCCGATGCGCACCACAAAAATTCCCAAGGCAATGGCGGGCGAAAACGCGTCCGCAAGTTTCCATACGGGGAGTTTTTTGACCCACAAATAGAGCAAGGTAACGCCAATGGCCAACAAAAAACCGCCGATTACCGTCATCCCCGCAATGCCAATCTGCCCGTTACTCTGGACGGGATTAATGGTGTCCAACCAATGGCCGCGAAATTCATCCCAATGAGGAATAACGTAAGCCAGCCTCGCTCCAATGATGCCCGCCACAATAATGATCACGGAAATATCCATGACCAAGTTGGGGTTGAGTCCCATTTTTTGTGCCCGTTTCACGGTAAGCCAAATCCCTAATAAAAAAGCAATGGCCAACATGACCCCGTAGCTGTGAATTTCAAACCAACCAATTTTTACCAAAACCGGATGCATCGTAGCACTCCTCGCTAATAGTCGTAACGGCGCATGGAAATATTAATGAGCACCCCCATGGCCGTCATACTAACCAACAAAAACGACCCGCCATAGCTCACAAAGGGAAGCGGTAATCCCGTCACGGGCATAATCCCCATCGCCATTCCCATATTGACAACCGCGTGGTAGAGAAAAATAGTTGTGATCCCGACGGCCAAAATGCTGGCAAACCGATTTTTCGAACCGGCAGCAATGGAAAATCCTCGCACCAATATCACAAAAAAGAGTGTCATAACCAAAATCGCACCGATAAACCCCAATTCCTCGCCAATGACGGAAAAAATAAAATCGGTGTGCTGGGCGGGCAAAAAGCGCAGTTGTGATTGCGTCCCGTGGAGCAAGCCTTTTCCCCAGAAGCCCCCGGAGCCAATGGCCACTTTTGACTGGATGATTTGGTAGCTTAAACCCCGTGGGTCGGAGACCAGGCCCAAGAAAGTCAAAATTCGTTTTTGTTGGTAAACATGGAGGGAATTCCAAACCGCAGGTGTTAGAACACCCACCCCGATATTGAGCAATACGTTGGCCAAACTGTACAAAAGGGAACGTTTAACTAAAAGAAGGACAGTCACAATAATGGCCATGGCCGCAAAGAAGGTGTAAAAATTAAAGGAAGCCAAAACCGTCATCATCGGGGCAAAAAGCAAAAAAAGCGATAGGGGTGAAACGTCCGCCCAAAACAGCACCAGCGGAATAATCGCCGCAAAAACAAGGGACGTTCCCAAATCAGGCTCCTCAAAAATCAAAAACATTGGTACCAATCCAATGACCAAGGCGGTAAAAAGGGTTCGGTTTTGCCGAATGACATTGGTGTGATCGGACAAATAGCGCGCCAGCGCAAAAATCGTCAGCAGCTTCGCCCATTCCGACGGCTGAAATTTGATCCCCCCAATCATGATCCAGCGAGCCGCACCTCCTCCCATTTTTCCCACAACCAAAACACCAATAAGAAATAAAATACCAATCCCATAAAAAACGTAGGCAAATGCCATGTAGTACTTATAGTGAACCACAATAGACACGAAAAACAACACCATTCCGATAGCCGCCCAAATCAATTGACGGCGGTAATTTTGGCGCATAAATTCTGATTGACTGCTGTAGGTTGCACTATAAATAGCCGCAATCCCGATGGCGATTAGAGCAATCATGGAAATAAACAGCACCCAATCGAAACGCTTAAACAAGTTTGACGGAGTTTCCTGAATCATTGGTTCTTCTTGTTTAAAACAGCAGCCAATCGGCCGCCTGTTCGGTTCTTCTTTTGAAAATACAATTGCAACAGATCGTGGGCAATAGGAGCCGCCACCGATCCGCCGTAGCCCCCGTTTTCCACCATGACGGCTACCGCTACTTCCGGATGATCAAACGGGGCAAATCCAATAAACCAGGCATGATCTTTTCCGTGCGGATTTTGGGTGGTTCCCGTCTTTCCTGCAACGACGACATCCGGCAATCGGGCTCGGTGCCCCGTACCGGTGGGTCCGTTCACCACCAATCGCATGCCTTCCTTCACGATGTCAAAATATTTGGGGTGAATTTTTACCCGAAAGGAATCCGGCTGCACCCATTCTTTTCGGCCGGTCTGTACATGTTCCACCGCCCACAGCAAATGAGGGCGAAATCCTTTTCCGTCGTTGGCAATAATCATAGCCAATTGCGCCATCTGAAGTGGGGTCACCAACAAATCCCCCTGACCGATGGCCATATTCAGCATCAATCCTTTTGACCATTTATCTTTTCCAAATTTTTTGTCCAGGTACGCCCGATCGGGTACCAAGCCCTGATTTTCGTGAGGCAAATCAATCCCGGTTTTTTCTCCGAAGTGGAGTCTGCGGGCGTAGTCGGCCCAAACATCCACACCCACCTTAATCCCGAGATTGTAAAAATACACATTGCATGAATTTTCAATCCCATGAATGAGGTCCAGGGTGCCGTGTCCCTTTTTGTACCAACAATAGTAATTTCGGCGTCCGTACCGCAGAAATCCCCTACACGTAGCGGTAAAATGTTCGGTAATTATTTTGGAATCCAGTCCCGCTAACGCAATAACGGGCTTAAAGGTGGAGCCAGGTGGGTAGGAACTTTGCACCGCCCGATTGTACATGGGATGCTGTGGGTTGTCGAAGTATTTTTTCCAAATTTTTGTAGTGAGTACTCCGGAAAAATCGTTCAAATTGTAATCTGGCATACTGGCTAACGTGAGAACGGCCCCTGTTTTCACATCCAGCAGAACGGCACTGCCCCTGTGGCCCTCAAGCCGTTGTTCGGCCAGCGCCTGAAGATCGGCGTCCAGGGTCAGCACCAGATTGTCCCCTGGTACGGGCGGAATCGGTTTAGGTGAGGTCAGTTTCCGCACACGACGCCCCCGGGCATCCACTTCCACGTATTCTACCCCTTCCTTTCCACGCAAAAGTTGGTCGTATTCTGCTTCGACACCCCTTTTCCCGATAATATCTCCCTTTTTATATCCTTTCGCCCCCAGATACTCTAATTCCGCCAACGAGATTTCACCGATGTACCCCAAAACATGGGAAGCCCTGGCGGGAGAAGGGTAAATGCGCCGCGGTTCCACCCACACCCCAACGCCAGGCAGCTCAGGCCGATTTTCTTCCAAAAGGGACATCTCCTTAAAATTGATCTGGCGCTTTAGCCGAACCGGTCGGAACCAGCCATTTTGCCGATTTCGTACATATTTTTGAATATCGGATGGGGACATCTCCAAAATGCGGCTGAGACGGCTCGTTAAATCGGGCACCTTTTTCATCTCGTAAGGTGTGACGTACACCGTGTAGGCGGGGTAATTGCCCACCAAAACGCGGCCGTCCCGATCGAATATTTGGCCGCGCAGGGGTTCGAGCGTAACTTCGCGAATGTGATTTTTCTGGGAAAGGAGAAAATACCTTTGCCCCGAAACAATTTGCAAATACGACAGGCGTCCCACGAGCACCAAAAACAATATTCCGGTAAAAGCGTAATATAAATACTTTTTGGGAACACTAAAAAACCGATTTTCACTGGGATCGTTAATCATCGCTTGAGAAAAAACTCCCCGGCAAAACTGCAAAAACGATTAAAGCCGCAACCGTGGAATAAACCGCCCCGGGCACCACAAAACGCACAAGAAAAAACCAAACAGATATTGTGTTTCCCCACGCAAAAATCCAGCTCAGGAGCAAATCATGCAAAAACGCCAGCCAGAAAAAACGCCAGCCAAACCCGACGGCTGTTTCACGGCTTTTTTCGGAAGAAAAGGGTTGAACCAAAAAGCCGGTCAAAGTTTTGACCAGAGCGTTGGCGCCCAAAAAACCGGCTGTAAACAGATCCTGAATCAGACCGATGCCAAATCCCGACACAGTTCCTACAATTCGTTCCCGTTTCATTCCAAAAATGGCCAAAAAAATCAAAAGCACATCCGGGCGCACTCCTGCAATTTCGATAAAAGGCACAAATACCGTTTGTGTCACAAGGAACAAAAGGAATACGAGTAGATAACCAAGCGTTGTCATTTTGTGCGCGATTTCATCACAATAAACACATCCTCCACGTCCTGCGGTTTTACCGAGGGATTCACTTCAATCGTTTTCAAAAGGCCGTTCTTTTTCTCCGTAACCCGTGTCACCACGCCGATGCGAATACCTTTTGGAAAGCTGTCGCTGTACCCGGATGTAACCACCACATCGCCCGGTTGCACATCTGCTTGAATCGGAACATCCTTCAGGAAGAATTTCCCGGCACCGGACGGTGCAAAAATACCGACGACCCGGCTGCGTTGGATCATGGCGCTAGCCCGAAAATTCAGGTCTGTGATTAATTGCACCACCGAGGTGTGCGGTCCCGCCAGTGCTATTTTACCCACAAGCCCCTGGTCCGTCACGACAGGCATTTTTTCTGCAACACCGCTGGCTGTTCCCACGTCAATCAGAATGGCCCGCGCAAACCCCAAAGAGCTTTTCCCGGCAACCTGCGCCACCACGAGATGGGCGCGCGCTCTTTTTTTGAATCCCAACATTTTTTTGAGGTGAATGTTGTTAAGGTAGGCCTCTTTCATCAAACTGTTTTCAAAAGAAAGCCTCGCCAGCCGTTCGCGCAGGCGTTCGTTCTCCCGTTCAAGATGCGTGTATTTTTCATAAAAAGTCAACGATTTCTGAAAAGTACCGAGAAGACCGACGGAAGCAGCATGAAGCCATCGAATTTGCGGATTGGAATTGGAGTTCAGCAAAACCAAAGAGACAACCAAAAGAAGAAAGAGGATTACGTAGTCCCTGAGATAATGAATTTGATTTTCCCAGCGAATCATTCAAAGAACCTTCACGAAAATGAACCGTCACGTGCCCAGAATCAAAACAGCCTGTCCCAAAAGAAAGCCGACCATTCCAGGCGATCCCACCAATTTAATACAATTTTGCCCGATTGAGAACTTTTTGGTAGGCGTTAATATTTTCCACGATTTTGCCCGTTCCGCGCACCACACAGGTTAAAGGATCGTCGGCAATATTGACCGGTAAATTGGTCACTTCACGAAGCTGGGCGTCCAGACCGCGCAAAAGGGCGCCTCCGCCCGTCAACATAATGCCCCGGTCCAGGATGTCTGACGACAGTTCAGGCGGGGTCTTTTCCAACGTCAGGCGCACCGCTTCCACAATGGAGCTAACCGGCTCCAGGAGGGCCTCTTGAATTTCCAGAGAATGAATTTCAATGGTTTTAGGGATTCCCTTCACCAGGTCGCGCCCCTTCACCTTCATGGACGCCTTCTCTTTGTAGGGCGGAATCGATCCGATTTCCATCTTAATAATTTCCGCCGTTTTTTCACCGATAAGAAGATTGTATTTTCGTTTGAGATACTGAATAATGGACTCATTCATTTCATCGCCCGCAATGCGGATGGAAATGCTATTCACGATCCCCGAAAGAGAAATGACCGCAATCTCCGTGGTGCCGCCCCCAATGTCCACAACCATGCTGCCCACGGGCTCGTGAACCGGCAAGCCCACACCAATGGCTGCCGCCATGGGTTCCTCGACCAAAAAAACCTCCCGGGCGCCTGCGTGCTCGGCAGAATCCCGCACGGCGCGTTTTTCAACCTCGGTAATGCCCGAGGGAATGCCGATTACCACCGTTGGCCGCATAAATCGGTTGGCCTGTACCCGTCGAATGAAGTAGCGAATCATTTCTTCTGCCAATTCGAAATCCGCAATGACGCCGTCTCGCAGCGGACGAATAGTGGCAATTTCTCCAGGCGTACGTCCTAACATTTCGCGGGCTTCCGAGCCGAAAGCCACAATTTTCTGATCAATGCGCCGAACTGCCACAAGAGAAGGTTCGTTCACTTGAATTCCCTTCCCCCGGACAAAAACCAGCGTGTTGGCCGTCCCCAAATCAATAGCAATGTCATTTGAAAGTGATCCTAAAAGTGAAAATCTCATTTGACGTCCTTTCGAACCTCTAATTCCTCGCTTCTTTTTCCAAAGATGTCCGTTCTCTAATGCCTGAAATGGCGAATACCGGTCAGAACCATGGCCACCTTGTGTTCGTTGGCGGCCTGAATGACTTCTTCATCGCGAATGGAACCACCCGGCTGAATAACGGCCCTGGCTCCCGCTTTGGCAGCTACATCCAATCCGTCTCGAAATGGGAAAAAGGCATCCGAGGCCACCACGGATTTTCGGAGATCGAGTCCAGCGTTTTGGGCTTTTTTTATGGCCAGTTCAGCTGAATCGACACGGGACATTTGCCCCGCACCAATTCCCAATGTCCTCTCGCTATCGGTAAACACAATGGCATTGGATTTCACATGTTTGACCACCTTCCAGGCAAAGCGCAAGGCGCGCCATTCTTCCTCGGAGGGTTTCCGCTCTGTCACAACCCGCAGTTTCGCTTCTTCCAGGTCCAGGCGGTCTGCTTGCTGCACCAACAATCCCCCCAATGCGCTGCGCAGTCGAAAAGCGCCTTCTTCTATTAATGTCGGACTAAATTTTAGAATTCTCAACTTCTTTTTTTCCTGCAAAAGGGCCAGGGCGTCCAGGTCAAAGTCGGGAGCCAGTAAAACCTCCACAAAATGATGGCGCAATTTCTCCGCAATGGGCAAATCCAATCGTCGATTGACGCAAATAATGCTTCCAAAACTGGACACAGGGTCCGTGGCATTGGCCTTTTCGTATGCCTCCAACAGGGTATCTCCCATTCCCACGCCGCAGGGATTAGTGTGTTTAATAATCGCCACCGTCGGCCGCTCGGTAAACTCGGCAATCAGGCCGACGGCCGCATCCACGTCCACAATATTGTTGTACGACAACGCAATGCCGTTTACTTGTTCGATGCCTCGAATTGCCGAGGTGAGATCATCCTGGTAATAGCCCGCCTTTTGGTGGGGGTTTTCGCCGTAGCGCAGGGCGTAGGTGTGATCGAAAGTTAGAGCCAGATGTTGTGGGAAAGCCGGGGACTCCATTCCAAAACGCCGCGAAAAATACTGGG
Source organism: uncultured Deferribacteres bacterium (assembly GCA_964579725.1). Taxonomy (GTDB): domain Bacteria; phylum Zhuqueibacterota; class JdFR-76; order JdFR-76; family BMS3Abin05; genus CAZOHG01. The sequence goes on along the minus strand of CAZOHG010000016.1, from coordinate 21,047 downwards.
CAATCATTCCGTCGTAATGAGCCGTTTTTCGAAAGGCTTCCACCGCTAATTTTCGGGACGTTTCCACCGAAATTTCCCCGCCTTTCCGCGTCAATTCGGTTAGAACCTCCGCGTACTGGTCGGGGTTTGTCACCACCACCACGTGGGGGTAATTTTTGGCCGCCGAGCGAATCATGGTGGGCCCGCCGATGTCAATCTGTTCAAGTAATTCGGATTCTGAAATTTCCTCCCGGCGAATAGCTTCCAAAAACGGGTACAAATTGGCCACCACCATGTCGATGGGTTCGATCTCATATTGTTCCAATTCCGACATCTGGGACTCCAGGTCCCGAAGCGCCAAAATACCCCCGTGGATTTTGGGGTGGAGGGTTTTGACCCGCCCGCTCAAAATTTCCGGGAAGCCCGTGTACTCGGAAACCGGAACAACCGGTACATGATTTTCGCGCAGCAGCCGCGCCGTGCCCCCCGTTGAAATAATCTCAACATCCAATCCAACCAACCCCTGTACAAACGGAACCAGGTCCGTTTTGTCGTACACGCTCACCAGGGCGCGCCGCACTTTTGGCATGTCTATCTTCCTTTCCTTGTTTTTTTGAGAAGTTCACGAATGGACACATCTTCAATTGGGTACGATTTCCAGTTGGGCGCGTCAAAATGCCACCATTCCGTCGAAAGAGGAAGAAAGCCCTCCGACACCATGGCTTTCTCCAACACATCCCGATTGTGAATCGCCAGCGTGTCTTTCCCTGTCCAGTCCCGGTGCGCCCGCGGGGTAAAATCGTCAAATCCCGTGGGCATGTGCCGTTCCTGCCCGGTCGAATCAACCAGTGTGACGTCCACGGCTGCGCCTCGGTTGTGGCGGGAGCCGTGTTTGGGATTTGCCACGTAGCGAGAATCGGGTACAATTGCCCACATTTTTTTCTGTACGGAAAGCGGACGGTAAGCGTCCCAAATTTTCAGACCCAGGCCCTGCCGACGCAGTTTTTTCTGCACGCGTGCCAGACGCTCGGCTACCGATTTTCGGAGAAAACACCCGGCTGTGTCGTACAAAACTTGGCCTGTAAAATTATTCGGCGTTGCGTACCGCAGGTCAATGACAAAGGTAGAATCCACTGACGCAACGGCAACAAATGGTTCCGAAACCTTTTGACGGCAACCGAAGAGCCCCAGCGACAACAGAAAAAGGGTGACAAACAAAAAACGCGCGCGGACGATTGCCCTATTTTTCTCGAACATAAACTCTCCTTCCCTCCACAAAAACCCGTTCCTCGGCAAATAATTGAAGCGCTTCCGCGAACACCCGGTGTTCCTGCTCCAAAACGCGCGCAGCCAATTGTTCCGGGGTGTCTCCCTCTGCAACGGGCACACACCGCTGCAACACAATGGGGCCGGCGTCGTAGTGTTCGTTCACCAAATGCACCGTTACACCGGACACCTTGCAACCGTGAGCCAACACGGCTTCGTGCACGTGGTGGCCGTACATACCTTTCCCACCGAAAGCGGGCAAAAGAGCGGGGTGGATATTCAAAATCCGATTGGGAAACTCGTGCACCAGAGCTGGCGTCAGCAGACGCAAATAGCCCGCCAAAACAACAAAATTTACACCGTGCTGAGCAAAAATTCGTATGATTTCCCGGTCAAAGGCTTCGTCCGATTCAAACTCTTTTCGGCTCAATGCCAGCGCCGGAACCCCGTGCCGGACGGCTACCTCCAAAGCCCCTGCGGACTTCCGATTGGAAAGTAGCACACGGGCGTCCGCCAGAAGACGCCCCTCTTCAATAGCCTTGAGAATGGATTCAAAATTGGAACCTCTGCCCGACGCCAACACGCCCAATTGCAACCGTTTCACGCGACATCCACCTCCGAAGTGTGAATGGAAATCTGCAACGCGTCGGCATCCAAGGTGACGAGAGCCCCGAGGGGAACCGTTAATTTTTTATCCTGGTGGCCGTACAGAAAGTTTTTGACAATCGGAATGCGCAAATCCCGTGTGTAGCCCTCCAGGATTTCATCCAAAGTCAAACTCGGATTTTCTCCCGGTTCACAATCGACAAATTGGGAAAAAATAATGCCGGCCACCTGTTCCAAAATCCCTGCCGCCCGAAACTGACTCAAATAGCGGTCGATTCGGTAAGGTTCCTCCCCAACATCTTCCAACACCAAAATACTGCCCTCAAAATCCGGTTGGTACGGGGTTCCAAGGAGCGGGTTTACCATCGAAAGACAGCCCCCCAACAGCCTTCCTGTTGCCTTTCCTGGCCGCACGCGCACAAGAGGGGCGTCTTCTACCGAGGGAAATGCCGAATAGGTTTCTCCCGCCAAAAGGTGCGGCCAAAAATGGGCTTCCGTAAAAGGGTCTATTCCCTTTCCCATTTCGACGGCCACCATGGGGCCCGAAAACGTCACAAGCCCCGTTTGAGCAAAAATAGCAAGTTGCAGCGTGGTGAGGTCACTGTACCCCACAAGAATTTTCGGATTTCGACCAATCAGATCGTAGTCCAAGAGCCTCAATAGCCGCGGCGTGCCGTAGCCTCCTCGGGTGCTCATGATAGCCTTTACGTCCGGGTTGGCAAACATGGCGTGCAAATCTGCCGCACGAGCTTCGTCCGTACCGGCCAAATACCCCCAGCGGTCGTGCACGTGCTCTCCTACCAAAACGCGAAATCCCCTTTTCTGTAAGTAGGCAATCCCCTTTTCGAGGCGTTCTTCAATCATTGGACTGGCGGGCGAGACAATTCCGATGGTGTCGCCCGGTCTTAACTTCGGCGGGAATAGTATATTCGTCATTCAATCCTCATTTTCACTCTGCAAAAAACGGTTAATAGTAACTGTTGTAAATAGCCATTGGATTTTCAAGCCGGTAATCTCCAAAACCCTGGTGATCAGCAAAAATAAAGCGCCGATTCAAATCGTAGTAATACCAAACTTCGTAGGCGTAAATTTCCGTTTCGTAAAAGGGACTGGCTTCCACATTGAACGGTTGGCGTTCCACGTCATTGGGGGGGCCGAACAGAATGTAAATCATGCCCATGTCCGTCCGCCAGCCCTCTCGAAAGCCCGAAAAGTGCTGGTTGGCAAATTCCACCCGACGGTAATATTCGTCCATTAATTCATTGGTTGCCGTTCCCGGTGTGGGGTCTTTCGCTTTCCAGAACGCCTCAAAATACTCCCGTTTTTTGTCCTTCGGCGCGTTGCGCATCTTTTTCATTTCTTTGCGACTGGCAATGTACTGGAGCTGTTCAATCGCTTCGTCCAAATTGGTAACGGCCAGCGGTACCTGTAGATTCCGCACATGAAAGAAACGCTCAACGCTTCTTTTTTTACCCCCGCCCTTGACGTCCAGAACCAATTTGTAACGGGCCAAATCCAGTGAAGCAATGTCAATTGGGATGAAAACCTTCGTCCGCCACCCGGTTTTTGAAAATTGCAGTTTTTCCTGAGCGATCTTTTTTCGCCGAAAATTGAGTATTTTGTAGGAAACCTCGTAGGTTGGAAACACTTTGGGGGAATACACTTCAAAATACACGAACATCTGTCTTGTTGTGTCTGCAATGCTTGCTTCCACCTCGGGAGACAGATCGGAGATCCGGGTGTTCCGAATATTTTTGCGGCGGACAAAAATAATGTCGCTCAATTCCAACCCGCTTTTGCTAAAATCCCGGACACGGATTTTCTCTTTCCGGCGGCCGGTTTTTTTGGTGTCCAAATCCGTCAGCCCGAGAATAACTTTGTATTCTCCCGGAGACAAATCGAGATTTGTGTGCATTTGCTGGAAAATTCGGTTGGAATTGGTATCTTTGTACTCTTTTACGCCCGCTTTCCGTCGGAAACTTTTCCCCTCGATTTGTTCGCCCTTCTTATTGAAAACAACCACCGAAAACTCGTATTCCGCTTCGTAGCCGTTGTCTGTTTTGAGGAACTGCAGTTCGTCGTTGGGGATTTTCATGCTAATGTACAGGCGGCTTTTCCCCGTGGAATCAGCGGCAAAGTTGGAAATCTCGTAATAGAAAACGGGAACCCCGGCATCCCGGACGCTGAACATTTCGGGCTGAGCCCCCGCACCGGTGTTCCACCCAAAAAACACCGCGAAGAATAGAGCGAGAAGGGCATATTTCGGTTTCATTTCACAACCTCCTTCCGGCCAATTGCGCCGGAATTTACGATTTGGGGATTTCGGCCACGAGTTCATCCTCCGTGGCTGAAACAATTTGCACAGGGTACATCTCCCCAATAATGTAGTCGCCTTTGAGAACAACTCGATTGTCAATTTCCGGTGCGTCCCACTGGGTACGTCCCACGTACACGTTGCGAGATTCGTCAAAATCGTCTACAAGAACCTGTGTTTCCCAGCCCACGCGTCGTCGGTTGATCTCGAGGGCAATATCTTGTTGAATTTCCTGCAGCAGTTCAAAACGCTCCTGTTTGATTTTTTCCGCAATCTGATCGGAGAAATCGAAAGAAGGCGTGTTTTCTTCTCTCGAATATTTAAAAATGCCCAAATGTTCAAATCGCGCCCCGGCCACGAAATCCAACAACTCCTGAAAATCGGAGTCCGTTTCGCCCGGGAAACCCACCATGACGCTGGTTCGAATGGCAATCCCCGGAACCCGACGGCGCAAGTGGTCTATTAAGGCTTCAATCCGGCTCCTGCTTGAACCCCGTCGCATGTGTTTTAGAATGCGATCCGAAATGTGCTGAATAGGCACATCAATATACGGACAAATTTTTTCGCTTTCGGACAAAAGTCCGATCAAATCGTCGGAAATTCGGTCGGGATACGTGTACAGCAATCGAATCCATTCCAGCGCGTCGACTTTTTCCAATTCCCGCAGCAACGTTTCGAGAGAGGAGCCGTCGGACAAATCCCGTCCGTAATAGGTGGTGTCCTGTGAAATTAAAACCACCTCGCGGAAGCCGTTTTCTGCGAGCTGGCGTACCTCCTTCAAAATTGATTCTGTGGGGCGACTCTTATGTCTCCCGCGAATCAGAGGGATGGCACAAAAAGCGCAAGAATTGTCGCAGCCTTCCGCAATTTTCACATAGGCGTAAGCCGGAGCCGTAGTCACCACACGGGCATCTGCAAACGGCCTGACTTCCGTCCGAAGCATTTGCGCCGCTAATTCACCGGCCACCCTTTCAATGTGGCGCGCACCGAAAAAGCCGTCGACCTCGGGAAACTCCTTTTTCAAGTCCTCCCGGTAGCGCTGAGAAAGGCAGCCGGTCACAAAAACCCGCTTGCCGCCCGTTTTTTTTAACTGAACGGCCTCAAGGATTGTTTCAATCGATTCCCGCTTCGCGTCCTCAATAAATCCGCACGTGTTGACCACCAGATCGGTGGCGTCTTCGGCCTCGGTGACAATTTCAGCCCCCTTGACTGCTAATTCGCCCATTAAAATTTCCGAATCAACCAGATTTTTGGGACAACCCAGATTTACAAAATAAACGCGCCGCTTCATGAAACCTCTTCGCTTTCTGAAAAAAGCGCATCAATAAAGGCGTCCAGATCAAAGGGTTGCAAATCCTCAAGTCCTTCCCCGAGCCCAATAAATTTCACCGGGATGCCCAATTCTTTCAGGATCGTCAGCACCACGCCACCTTTTGCCGTGCCGTCCAATTTGGTGAGAACAATGCCCGTCACTCCCACGGAATCGCGAAATTGTTCGGCTTGACGCAACCCATTTTGTCCCGTTGTGGCGTCCAAAACCAACAAAACTTCGTGCGGCGCATCGGGAAGAATTTTGGTCATAACCCGTTTAATCTTTTTCAATTCTTCCATCAGATTCAGTTTGGTGTGCAGCCGCCCGGCCGTGTCCACAATGAGGACGTCTTTTTGGCGCGCTACGGCGGATTTGAGGGCGTCGAACACAACGGCGCCGGGGTCGGCCCCGGGCTGCTGTTGAATCAAATCGCTCCCGGCGCGCTTGGCCCAAATTTCCAATTGCTCGGAAGCCGCGGCTCGAAACGTATCTGCCGCAGCGATGGTGACGCTTTTACCGGCCTGAACAAATCGGTGAGCCAGTTTACCGATGGTGGTCGTTTTGCCGGTTCCATTTACTCCCACTACCATAATGACAAAGGGCTTGACAGGCGGATTGAAAAATGCCTCGGGGTCGAACGAGTGGTTTTCCGTTTGAGCGGCCAAAATCCCTTTCAATTCCTGTCGAATCACGGCCTGAATTTCTTCGGTTTCATTTTCACCCCGAATGCGCGCGCGGCGGCTCAACCGATCGACCAATTCCAAAACCGTGTCCACGCCGATATCCGCCGAAATTAAAATTTCCTCAATTTCCTCGAGCGTGTCTTCGTCGAGGGATTTTTTCCCCGTCACAGCCTCTTTCAGGCGTCCCAACAAACCCGTTCGAGTTCGATTTAGTCCGAAACGCAATTTTTTCAACAAAGCCATTCAAGATGTCCTTTTTTTCAGCCTGCACCCGTTCTCGCTTTTTTTCAAACAATAGAATCGCCCGGCCGTCGCACAAACCAGATTTTGTTTCTAAGATGCCCTACCGCCACCCCAAACCCTTACGGGCATTGAAAAACCGGCGACTGTAATCGTAAACTGAAATAATGATCAGCGCCGTACTGATGTACAAAAAAATAGAGCCGATAATCCGCAATTTCAAAAGATAAAACAAAAACGTCAATGCCAGAGAGGTGGTGGTCAATTTTCCCGCCAACCGAGCTTCTGGGACCACCCCTCGCCGGAGCAAGGAGTACCCGTAGATGGCGTAAAATAAATCTCGAATTACAATAATGACCAAAAGCCACACGGGCATGTCGCGGTAAATAACCAACAGCAGCCCAATGGTAAAAAGTCCTAATTTGTCCGCAATCGGGTCCAGAACCTTTCCGAGATTGGTTTTTTGGTTGAGTTTACGAGCCAAAAAGCCGTCGCTCAGGTCCGTCAATGCAGCCAAAATCATGAGAGCAAAAGCGATATTTTGCGAACGACGTGAATTTTGCAGAAAGAAATACACAATAACCGGCAAAAGCAAAATTCGAATGGACGTCAAAATATTGGAAATTGTCCAGATTTCCGACTTATTTTCAGGCTTAAGCAGCTCTTTGACCTGCGAATTTTTTTGTTTTGCCAAAACGACGGGTCTCCTCTCGTCAACTCAACGGCTCAAAAATATCGCCGATTCGATCCTTGAACACCCGAAGCGCGTCCAGAATCAGCGTCGGTTTATTGTAAAGCGCTTTTTTGAAAACATTGACAATCGTGCGCTTTTCCTCCGGTAGGGCTAAAATGGAATCGGCCGTGCGATTCAAATCCTCGTCCGTCAATCGGTACACGGCTTCCTTCAACCGGTAGGTCATTTTGTGCGTATTCCCTTGAGCTTTGTACCATTCCTTTTCGTAGGTTTTTAAGAATTTAGCGGATGTGCGGCCGGTTCCAACAGCTTCCGCTGCAACCTGACCCGCAATTTTGCCTGCCACCATGGCGGGTACGATGCCGCCGCCGGAAATGGGATTGGCCTGGTGGGCTGCATCTCCTACCAACATAAACCCGTCTTTCACAATCACTTTGTTGGTAGGTGCCACGGGCACACCACCCACGGTTGTTGTCAAAATGGAGCCCTTGGGGAAGTGTTCTTGAACAAAGGCGTTGAGGTAGCGCAAGGGTGATTTGTGTTCGGCGTACTCCCCGGAAATACCCAGCCCCACGTTGGCCACGCCAGGCCCTTTTGGAAAAACCCAAACATACCCGCCGGGGGCTATTTCGTGGGAAAAATAAAAGTCACAGACGCCCGGATTAACGTCCACATTGGCCAGGGTGTACTGAACGCAGGTCTCGATGTCCCGTAATTTTAATTGGGTGTGAATTCCGGCCCAGCGGCCCACCCGTGATTCCACGCCGTCCGCGCCGATGACCACCTTGGCCCGAAGCGAAAAGCGTTTGCCCAAATGGGTAAAACTCACACCGTTGACGGCCCCCTCAGCATCGAAGAGAAGCCCGTTGGCGTAAGCCTTTGTCAATACTTCTGTTCCGGCGTGTGCCGCCTTTTCGGCCAGAAAATTGTCGAAAATTTTCCGGTACAACACATATCCCAATCCCACATTTTTGAGCGTTACCGTCTTTTTGTGGGGCGAAATCAGATTTAAGGCCGTAATTTCACTGGCAATCCATTTCGGTTCGGGTTCAATAACGGTTTGCAAACCCGCTGCGCCGACGCCTTCCGCACACCGCACCGGCAAACCGATGTCCCGATCCTTCTCCAGAAGAAGGACCTTCGCTCCCCCCAATGAGGCATGCCAGGCCGCAACCGATCCCGCCGGCCCCGCGCCCACAACAATCACATCAAATGGGTCATTCATCGACAAACTCCAGTGTTTCTATCGGACACACGTAGACGCACAATTTGCAATTGGTACACACATCCCGATCTATTTTAATGACCGTTTCGCGCAGTTCAATGCAATCCACGGGGCATACCGAAACACAGGTCCCGCAAAAATCACACCGATCTTCCTTAATTTCGATCATTCTTCCTCCTTCAAACGTGTCGGGCTCAGCGAAGGGTAAACCAGTCCGAAACGTCTCCAATAATACCATTTTGAGAGAAAATAAATTCCCAAAATTCCTAACCAATAAGGTGGAAAATAAACCGCCACAAATACGGAAAGCAGCAAAATCGGCAGCCGTGTGGCCCGATTAATCCAGTCGGGGGTTTCGCGAAACAGCAACCACCCGAAAAGGAAAAAAGACACCAGAGCCGAAATCCCCACAATCCAGTCGTGTAGAACCACACCAAGGGCCAAAGCCACGGCGTCGAAAAAGAGCGCCAGCCGAATACAAATCGAACTGCCAAAACGCACGGCCACCGTAATTTTACTGGAATGCAAATCCCCTTCGGCATCCAAAATGGTGGTTAAAAAATAAACCGCCCCCACTGCAAAGACGTAAGGCAGAGAACGGAAGATCATTTCCCACCCCACACGGCCGACCACAAGCCAGCCGGCAGCAAAGGTAACCATGCCGCCGAAAAGATTGGTTAACAGCCCGAAAAAAGGGCGGTCTTTCCACAAAAAAGGCGGCAAACTGTACGCAATGCCTAAAAAAAGAAGCGCCAGGCTCAGCGTCAGTAAAAACCAACCGGATTGCCTCAACGCCAACAGGTACGCCAACAGAATTAAAAGGGCCACTTCCCGAACGGCCGCCCGGGGCGAAACGTGTTTTTCTGCAATGAGAAAAAGCTTTTCATTTTCGAGGTCGCTGCCAACGTCGGTCATTTGATTCACCACAAACACCGCTCCCATGAGAAGCGAATAGCTCGTCAGAGCCAGCACAAAAGACGGCCAATCCAGCGTCTTCAAATAACTCCAATCCAGCCGAAGGGTGCCCACCCCCACTCGTTGGACGGTTAAAAATCCCGCTAAAAACACCGTCCACACCGGAAAAAACAAAACCGGTCGAAGCAAAAAAATGTAGTCCAGATATCGAATAGCGGAACCCATGCTCGCCCCAACATTAAATAAACATAGGCCGGTTCGGCCTAAACATTGACCGTTTTAATTTGTTTTTCAACTTCCGATTTTTCCCCCTTTTCCTCGACCGGAATCGGGTACTGGCCGCTAAAACACGCGGTGCAATACCCTTTGTCCCCATTCGGCACCGAGGCCAACAGACCCCTGAGAGACAAATATTCCAAACTGTCCACACCCAAATAGCTGCGAATTTCTTCCACACTTTTTTCGGCGGCAATGACTTCGCCGTGTGTGGGAAAATCCATTCCGTAGTAACAGGGGTATTTCACCGGCGGGGACGAAACCCGAATGTGAATTTCCTTTGCCCCGGCTTTCCGAATCATTTTGACCAGATTTTTCAGGGTAGTTCCCCGCACAATGGAATCTTCCACAATCACAACCCGTCTGTCCTTCAGCACGCCGCCCACAGGATTGAATTTAATCCGTACGTTGCTGTCCCGTTTGGTCTGGGTGGGCTGAATAAACGTGCGGCCAATGTAGTGATTGCGGATGAGCCCAATCTCAAATTTAATACCCGTTCGGCGGGAATACCCGATGGCCGCTGTGTTGCTGGAGTCGGGGACACTGATGACAATGTCCGCCTCCACCGGATGCTCCAAGGCCAGATTTTTCCCCAATTTGCGCCGCGCCTTGTCCACATATTCTCCGAAAATACGGCTGTCCGGGCGGGAAAAATAAACAAACTCAAAAATACAATGGGCCGGCCGAATTTTCTCGGAAATTCGGTACGAGTGCAATCCGTTTTCGTCCACAATCAACAGCTCGCCGGGTTCCACGTCCCGAATGTACTCGGCACCGATTAAATCCATGACGCAGGATTCGGAGGCCGCAATGGTAATATCGTCCAATTTTCCCAACGCCAGCGGGCGGACGCCGTGGGGGTCTCGCGCCACAATTAATCTGTTACGCGTGAGAAAAACCACCGAGTAAGCCCCCCTGACCTGACGAAGAGCATCCAAAAGCCGCTCCGGCAAGGTTTTTGCCTGTGAACGTGCCGTCAGGTGCAAAATGACCTCGCTGTCCATGGTGGTTTGAAAAATGGAACCTTCCGCTTCCAATTGTTTTCGCAAGGCCCGGTAATTGACCAAATTCCCGTTGTGTGCAATCGCCAACGGCCCTTCTTTGCAATTGACCAACAACGGCTGGCTATTCAGAAGCCGGCTGGAGCCTGTGGTAGAATAGCGATTGTGCCCGATGGCAATTTTTCCTTTCAGGCGACTCAAGATTTCTTTGTCTTGAAAAACATCGGCCACCAACCCCATCCCCACATGGCGGAAAACATTCTCACCGTCGGTTGACACAATGCCGGCGCTTTCCTGCCCCCGATGTTGCAAGGCGTACAATCCCATGTACGCCAGCTCCGAGGCCGCCTCCGACCCGTACACTCCCACAATGCCGCACTCTTCGTGCGGTTCATCCCAATCAAATTTCTCTTGCTGCATTTTGCCGAACGTTTACATTAGGTCGTTTTTAATTGAATTTGACGGAAGCGTTTCCTTTTTTACATTCTTCACCCCAGACAGAATATCCTCTCCTTGAACGCGTGCTTTTTGTAAAAGAAACGCCTTTGCTTCTCACCGAATAAAATCCGAGGTACATTTTGTTCTGTAACGGGAACGCGATTGCCGGAACTATTTGCTAAAAAAGACTTTTCAAAGATATTTGTACACCACCATTCCTAACACCATCCCCAAAAAATCGGCCGTCAGGTCCTTCCAACTGGCACACCCCGCCCGGGCATATTTGTCGTGCAATTCTTTGCCCAGACCAAGAGAAAAGGAAAGACCGCCGCTTAAAAACAGGGCCTCCCGGGGCGAAACGTGCTCCCAGTACCGAAGCACTGTAAACCCGAAGCCTGCCGCAAAGGCGCTTCCCCAAAAGTGACGGTATTTGTCCTCAGCCAACCAGCGGTCGCCTTTGCAGCCGGGGAGAAATTCCTTCAACGACAGCACTTTACCCCAAGCCGCCGTCTTTGTGGAATCCGATTTTTGCGAAAAAGACGGAGCAGCCGAAAACAAAATACAAATCCAAAGAAAAAGGACAGCCCCTGCCTTCACTTTCATTTTCAAAGACATTCAACAAACCCAACCGCTAAAATTTGGTTTGAATTTAAATATAATGAATTTCTGCAGATTATACAAATCAAATTATTGAAGAAAAAAGTTTGGTCGACGGGAAAAGGTCACCGCCTTTGAAATGGCACATACCTAAATGTAAACAAGCAACCGTGGGTTTGAAAGAGGTTACAGGAGCTCCCTTGCTGACAATAAACGCCCCATCCTGGAGAAGAGCAAACGAATTTGACACCCCAAGCCGCGCAACCGGAGCCCCTTAACGGAAGCTCACACGAATCCCGATTGTGAGGCTGCCGGGACGTGCGCTCAAATCGGGACTCACATCAAAATTGGCCAGCTGAGCGTCTACATAGGCATCCGTGGCACTCATAAAAACGGTAAAAAGCAACCACCAATTGGACAAATTGCGATTATTGACGAAGAACTCGCGATCGTACGTATTCCGGGCCGATTGGACCTTCTGGTTCCAATAAACGGCTGCGCCAATTAGGCCAAATTCCGCAGTAAACACCAAAACGGCTTTCCACTTTTTGCCGTTGTACCACTGTCCCCACCCCGGAAAAACCAGCGCTCGCCACAAGGCCCCCCGGGGTGAAGGGTATTTTGGGACTTTTTGTGCGGAATCGGCGGCGGCCTTTGTTTGGACCGGTTTGGCTCTCGATTGAGCCAAACCGCGGGGTGCCGTCACAATCAACGCCAAAAAGAGAACCCCCCAGGCCACTCGAACCGTCACGTGTTTCCCTCCGGGGCAAGAATTTCAAGAGAATGAGGCAGCAATGTGACATGAAAACGACCATTTTCTGCCGCAATCAATTCGCCGTCCACGTGTGCCTCCACCGGGTCGTTCGACTGAATTACAACCTCCCGTGCTCGAAACATATTCACTTCTTTGAGTTTTACGTGACCTCCCCAAAAAACTTTCGGCAAATTCCAGAAAATTTTCGGCTTGGTCAGATGGTGAAAGACACACACGTCGAAAACGCCGTCGTCGTTTTGGGCATCGGGCGTCAAAATGAAGCCGCCACCTAACGAAATGCCATTTCCCACCGTCACCATGAAAACCCGATCGTCTACACGTGTTTCTCCGTCCAAAACCAACTTCATTTGGGGACTCTCGTATTTGAAAACGGATTTTATGACAGCCGTCAGGTAAATCAGCAACCCTCGTAACCGCTGAATCCGCATGCTTTCGCGGACTACCAAGGCGTCGAACCCAATCCCCAAGCCATTCGGAAAATGCCGTCCGTTAACCAAACCAAGGTCAATTTTTTTGGTTTTCCCGGCCGCTAAAATAGCAATGGAATCGGGCAACTTTTTAGGGATTTTCATCGCCCGTGCAAAATCATTGCCGGAGCCGACTGGGATCAACCCCATGGTTGCGGCACCCGTTCGGGCAATGCCGTGCGCCACTTCATTGGCCGTTCCGTCCCCGCCTGCCGCGACAATAGCATCGAATTGTCCCACGGCTTCCGATGCCAACTTAGTGGCGTGGCCGGCGTACTCGGTTTGTACCATCTCAAAGAAAATCCCCTGTTCTTGGAGTTCTTCCTCCAATTTGGGGCGGATTTTCTCCCCTTTTCCGCGTCCTGCTTTCGGATTCAGAATAATCAGGAGCCGCTTCTTCATCCCATTTAATTGACTCATTCGGGCAAAACCGCTACACATTCGATTTCAATTCCCACATCTTTGGGCAGCCGAGCCGCTTGCACAGCGGAACGAGCCGGAGGGTTTTGGGGGAAATACTGCGCGTACACCTCATTCATGGCCCCAAAATCGTTCATATCCTTTAAAAACACCGTTGTTTTCACGACATGGGCCAGGTTCGTTCCGGCAGCTTCGAGAACAGCTTTTAGATTCTCCAACACCAGGCGCGTTTGAGCCTGAATCTCACCGGTCACAAGCTGCGAGGTTTTGGGGTCAATTGGAATTTGTCCGGCGGTAAACACCAAATTTCCAGCCACAATGGCCTGACTGTAGGGGCCGATCGCCGCCGGTGCTTTGTTCGTTGAGACAACTTTTCTGGACACGGGCACCTCCTTTTCAGACTGCTGAGACGATTTGGAACACGAGACCCCCAAGAGCAGAAACAAAGCAACAAACAACCAAATCTTTGCGTATTTCATAGGTCGTCCTCCGTTTGAATGCCATTCAAAAACCGGAAAGAATGTCCATTTTTATTTTTTGGCTGTTTAGGAGCAAATGTAAATGAAACTCCTTTGCCAATGAGAGATTGCTTTGGCCAATTTCCCAATTAAAATTGGCGTTATTTGGGCTACTTGTCCTGGGGTTCACCGTAATAATACTTCTCAAATATCCGCACAAATTCGGGGCGAACGCCCCTGTGACCGGCAAGCAAAATGTTGGCCAGGTCGCGAAAGGTAAATTCCCCCAATTTCTCCAAATCTTCCGCGGGTAAAAACGGACGGTTTTCTCCTTCCATGATTTGCAACAGCCGCTTTAGGGGAATTTCCAGAAAAATTTTCAAAAAGCGGGTGTCGTATTTTTTGCCCTCGTCGTGGAGAAAAAGCGCCAGCACTTTTTGCATATCCATTCGATCCCGGTAATGGCGGTGGGAAGTCATGGCGTCAAAAACATCGGCGATTGCCAAAATGCGCCCGCCCTCGGGAATTTGTTCCCCCCTTAATCCTTCGGGGTAGCCGGTACCGTCCACTTTTTCGTGGTGCGTGGACGCAATATCGGGAATTTCTTTGTTCAGCCCACTAAAATGGATTTTGCTGAGAATGGTACGGGTAATGACCACGTGGCTTTTAATGTGCTCGTATTCTTCCGGCGTTAAACGCGACTCCTTGGTCAGCACATTTTCGCGCACTCCGATTTTGCCAATATCGTGCAAAAGCGCAGCGCGGCGCAGAACCCGTCTTTTTTCGGCAGAAAATCCTGCCAGGCGGGCAATTTCGTCGGCATACAGCATAATGCGCCGGGAATGACCCGCGGTAAGAGGATCGCGGGCGTCAATAGTAGAAGCCAGTGTTTCGACGAAACTTTCGAATGTGCGCTCCTGCTCTTCGTACAACTGCGCATTTTCGATTTGCGAGGCCGAAATAATGGAGATCGCATCCAAAATTTCTTCGTCCTGACGGGTAAAAACGCCCCCTTTTTTATTTAACACCTGAAACACCCCGATGATTTCCCCGCGTTTGTTCCGCATCGGAAAGGTCAACATACAGCGGGTGTGGTAACCGGTTTGCCGGTCGATTTCCGGATTGAAGCGGGAATCGGCGTAACAGTCCGGGATATTCAACACGCGCCCGGTGGTTGCCACGTAGCCCGCAATGCCCTTTTCAAGGGGGAATCGAATCTCACCGGGTTGAACACCGTGTGCCACCTTTGACCATAATTCGTGGCGGTCTTCGTCAATGAGAAAAACCGTGCAGCGATCGGCTTTCAGGGCATCCCGCACCTCGTCCATAATGAGCTTTAATAGTTTGTCCAAATTTAGCTCGGTGGCAATGGTGCGCGTTACCTTAAGCAGGGTGACCAACTTTTCGTGTTCCCCCTCAAATACTTTTACCCGCTTTTGAAGCGCCTCGACCTGTTGAAGAAGGGCATCCGTAGACATGTTTTGCTGGAGCTTCTCAGGCACGATTCTTAACCCTCCGCCCCTGCAATTGGAATTGGAGGTTGTACAATCGCCGGTAGGGGCCCTCTTGCGATAAAAGTTCCTCGTGGGTACCTTGCTGAACAATTCGCCCTTTCTCCAGCACAATAATGGACGTGGCATTTTTAATGGTGGAAAGCCGGTGGGCAATGACAAAAACCGTTCGATTGGCCATCAGGCGTTCGATGGCCTCTTGCACCAGGTACTCGGACTCCGTGTCCAGCGCCGAGGTTGCCTCATCCAAAATCAAAATTGGGGGATTTTTAAGAAGAGCCCGGGCAATTGCCAACCGCTGCCGCTGACCACCCGAAAGCTTCACCCCGCGTTCACCAATGAGCGTATCGTAGCCTTTTGGCAATTTTAGAATAAATTCGTGGGCGTTGGCCGCTTTAGCCACTTCTACAATGCGTTCCATTGGCATATCTTTTAACCCGTAGGCAATGTTGTTCCGCACGGTTTCGTGAAAAAGAATGGTCTCCTGAGTCACAATTCCCATGTGCTGGCGCAGAGAATGCAGATCCAGCGTGCGCAAATCGTGCCCGTCCAGAGTAACCGCTCCCCGCGTAGGGTCATAAAACCGCGGAACCAGATCCACCAGGGTGGATTTCCCGACACCGCTGGGCCCCACAATGGCCAAAATATCGCCCTTTTTGATCCGCAAATGAATGTCTTTTAAAATCAATCGATCGTTTTCGTAACTAAAATAAACGTGGTCAAAAACAATGGCTTCCCGGAAATCTTCCACCGGAATTGGATTGGGCGGATTCACGATTTCCATGGGCATATCGAGAATGTTAAAAATCCGAATGCCTGCCGAAATGGCTTCCTGAATCCGCGTGTTCACGGTGCCCAATTCTTTGACGGGTTGCATGAGCGAAAAAATCACAAACAAAAAAGCCAAGAAACTTTCGGGGGCCAGAATATTTCCAGCCAAAACCTTTTGTCCCCCGAACCAGAGAATAAAGACGGCCACGCTGGCCCCCAAAAATTCCGTGAGCGGAGAGGCCATTTGGCGCGTACGGGTAATTTTCAACATGGTTCGAAAAAAATGGTACGTGCGTTGCTTAAATTTCTCATATTCGAACCCTTCCATGGCAAAGGCTTTGACTGCCCGAGCCCCCGAAATGGTTTCCTGAAGCACTGACGTCACCTCGGCCATTCGCTCCTGCGATTCGGTGCTCTGCCGCCGAAGTCGCAGCCCAATGTTACTAATCACCAAAAAACTGAAGGGCAAAACCGTCAGGGCGATCAGCGTAAGCTGCCAGCTCAGATACACGGCAATCGCCAAATACACCACTACCAGCAACGGATTTTTAATGAGCGTGACAAAACTGGCAGAAACGCCGTTGTTGACCAAATTGACATCATTGGTTACGCGGGAAATAAGGGTGCCGGTTTTGGTACGGGCAAAAAATCCGATGGGCATGTGAATAATTTTCCGGTACAAATCGTTTCGAATATCTTTCATAATGCCCTGCTCTACATGCGCCATCATATACGCCTGAAAATAGCCGAAAAAGTTTTTGAAGAAGGTAATGACCAGAATCAAAATACAGATGCGGCCCAGAGCTTTGTGCCGATCTTTGCCAATAAAAAATTCGTTCAGCTTCTTTTCAAGACGCCGGCGCGTGCGCGAAATCGTTGACTCAAGGGGGACAACCCGTTGAGGAGAGGTGAGCGTTTCCGGGCGGCTTTGCACCGTTGTGCCGCCGGATTGAACGGCAATCGGTTGTTCGGTTGCAAAAATAGTGCGCAAAAAGGGAATAATAGACACAAGAGTGGCGCTGCTAAAAATGGTAAAAAAAAGGATCGCCACAAAAGACGCTATTAGGTAGCTCCAGTACGGTTTAATGTATTTTAAAATGCGCAGGTAAACCGTCATAGCGGGAGAAACCGATCTTTCAGCAAACGATTTTCGGCCAAGTTTCCTGACCTATTCACTTGTCCCAATCTATTTTTTTTCGTCATCGTCCACTTCTCTAAAATCGGCATCTTCAATCTGAGATTCGTCAATATCCAAGGGATTCGATTTAGGCGTACCGTGCACTTCCGTGTCGTCGTCTTTCGGATGAGACCAATTTTTAACCAATTTATAGCCCAGGTAGATCAAAATCCCCCAAAATAATAAACGCAACAGACTCATTTTTTGGCTCCTTTTTCCTGAAGGGGATTGTAATATTTGGTTCCCCCCAATGGCATCATGATCTGAGCCATCAAATCTTCAAGCTGTTCTTTGTTGTGAACGAAATCCAGCCCCTCCATATTCACAATAAGGAGCGGCGTTGCCGTGTAATGAAAGAAAAAATGGTTGTACGCTTCCACCAGAGAGCGAATATAATCCTCCGAAATCGATTTTTCGTAGGGGCGGCCCCGCCGTTTAATATTTGTCATTAATCGTTTGGTACTGGCCTGTAAATAGATGACGAGGTCTGGCTTTAAAATATCCCGTTCCAAAAGGCGGGCTACCTTCTCGTAAAGGGCGTATTCCCGCTCGTCCAGAGTCAAAACCGCAAAAATACGGTCTTTTTGAAAAATGTAATCGGCCACTGCTACCCGGTGAAACAAATCCCGCTGGTGCAAATCCAATTGCTGGCGGTACCGGCTTAAAAGAAAAAACATCTGCGTTTGAAAGGCGTACCGAGCCGGGTCCCTGTAAAAATCCACCAAAAAGGGATTTTCGTCGTGTTTTTCCAAAATGAGGCGGCCGTTCAACCGTTTGGCCAATATCGTAGCCAGACTGGTTTTTCCGGCACCGATCACGCCTTCAACGGCAATGTAACTCAGCGATTTCATGAAAGTTCCTCGCCTGTACGAGCGGTCAGAAGGTGCGCTGTGCCAAAAATCTGAACCGCCCCCGTGTCCCGGCACTGCCGGTACATTTCCGAAATGGTTCGGGTCGTTTCCGGTGGCACAAAATCGGGGGCAATTTCGGAAAACGGCGCCAAAACGAATCGCCTTTTTGTCAAGTCCGAATGCGGTACCTGAAGAAAATCAAGATGGACAACGCTTTTTTCGTAGCACAAAATATCCACGTCAATTTCCCGAGGCCCCCAGCGGCGCCCGGCACTTCGCCCCGCTTGCTCCTCAATGGATTTGGCCACGATCAGCATTCCGACCGGCGGCAAGGAGGTCTGGACTTCCACCACACAATTTAAAAAAGGCGGCTGTTCGTGAAATCCGTACGGCTCCGTTTCGTAAATTGAGGAAATTTGCTTTAATTCAATCCGCGCATTGGCCGCAAGCCTTCTAAGGGCGAATGAAAGATTTTTCAGCCGGTCTCCGAGGTTGCTACCCAGGCCGAGATAAACTTTTTCGCGCTCACTCACGAAAAATCTCCACTTCCACACCACCAGTAATTCCGGGAATTGGAACGTGGGGCTTTCGCACCCGCACCTGAACGGCCTCTACCGGTAGCCGCTCCAAAACGGCCTGAGCAATATCTTCGGCAATGGCCTCAATCAAGCGATACTCGTTTTCCAGAATAATCTCCTCGACAATTCTGTAAATCTCCACATAGTTCACCGTGTCCCGAAGGCTGTCGGTTTTCCCGGCGCGACGTGTGTTTAAAAAAACCTCGGCGTCCACCTCAAAGCGCTGGCCAAGCTCACGTTCCGATTCATTCACGCCGTGGTAGGCGAAAAAAATCATTCCGTAAACGCGAATGACATCAAGATTATTGGATTCTTCGTCCAAGGGCGGCCGCCGATTTCTATTGCTTATTTCCTCAAAATTAGGCACTTCCGTGGTTAG
The DNA here is from genome assembly GCA_964579725.1 of uncultured Deferribacteres bacterium. Lineage (GTDB taxonomy): Bacteria > Zhuqueibacterota > JdFR-76 > JdFR-76 > BMS3Abin05 > CAZOHG01. The sequence continues at coordinate 2,114 of CAZOHG010000016.1, read as the reverse complement.
CAATATATCAAAAATCCCCCAAAGAATCAAGCCAAAATCCGGAATTTGCCTGTACATTCGAGGGCATTTTCACGTGGAGGGGAATCGCTGCCCTTTTGAGGCCGGTTTTTTAGGGAGGAAAAAACGTTGCCAACGTGGAAACCCCACCCCGCTTGGGTCTTCCGGCGCCGGAAGCAAAAAAAAAACGAAAAAGCAAGCTCCTTTGATTGGAAATCTCCTTTCCAAAATTGACCAATCAGCGGAAAAACGAAACATCTCCTTTCCCTTCCCGCAAAATGACCGGCTCATCTTCAATAAAATCAACAACGGTTGACGGTTCGGAGGTTAGGAGGCCCACATCCAAAATAAAATCAACCTTGTCGCCGTAATAGCGGACAATTTCCTCGGGGTCGCTCAAAATCGCCCCTTCCGGCCCGGTGACACTGGTACTGATGATCGGATTGCCCAACAATTCCAGCAGGCGAAGGCACACAGGGTGATTGGGTACGCGAAGGCCCACCGTTCGTTTTTTGCCGCCCAACAATTTTTTGGGGACAAAATGGGTAGCTTCCAGCACAAAGGTGTAGGGGCCGGGCAGTAAATGCCGCATGGCTTTGTAAGCGCGGTTGGAAACGTGGGCGTATTTGCTGATTTCCTTTAAATTCGGGCAAATAAAACTGAGCGGCTGTTTTTTGCTCATGCCTTTAATCTGGTAAATGCGGTCAATGGCACTCTTTTGGGTGATGTCACAGCCCAGACCGTAAACAGTGTCCGTTGGGTAAATAATGACGCCTCCTTCTCGCAAAATCTCGGCAGCCTGTCGAATGATGCGGTCTTTCGGATGTTGGGGATCCAAATACAGACGTCGTGCCATGACTTTCCTCCTCGTTAGTTGAAAGCAGAACCCTACCGGGAAAATGGCCCCGTTGTACAAACAACCGACATTTGGTTTCCCGAATACCTTAGGCTCGAAAAACGGTTTGTTGACCGAAAAACACCGGAGCCGGAAAATCCGGCTCCGGTCACACTGCGCTGGTTTTTATTTTTTGTAATTGGCGCGAAGCAATTTTTTGTCGATTTTGCCCACACTGGTTTTGGGGATTTCCTCCACAAAAATAAATTCGTCGGGAATGACCCATTTTTCGATCACACCGGCTTCCACAAAGGGCTGGAGGCCTTTTTTGCAGATCTCAGCTGAAATTTGGTCCTTGAACTGTGCTTTTGGCACCACGTAAGCCACCGGACGTTCTCCCCACTTTTCGTCGGGAATACCGACCACAGCCACCTCCTGCACCTGCTCACACTGGCTGATGAGATTCTCCAATTCAAGAGACGAAATCCACTCGCCCCCGGTTTTAATAATATCCTTAATGCGGTCAGTGATCTTCAAATAACCCTGGTCGTCAAAATACGCCACGTCACCGGTGTGGAGCCAGCCGCCGCGCCAGAGTTCTTTCGATTGTTCCACACTTTTCAGGTAACCGTTGGTCAGCCAGGGTGAGCGAACAACGATTTCACCGGTATTCTTCTTCCCCGGAGGCAATTCATTGCCCTGTTCATCCACCACCCGCAGATCGACCAGAGGAATCGGGAGACCGGTTTTGGTGACAACCGTCAATTTCTCCTCTTCCGACAGGTTTTCCATTCCCTGTTTGTACTGCGCAAGAGTCAATACGGGGCAGGTTTCAGACATTCCGTAGCCCGTCATGACCCGAATTCCCCGATCCATGGCCATCTTAGCCAGGCCTTTGGAAAGGGCCGATCCCCCAATGACCACCTTCCAACCGGAAAGATCAAAGGCTTTGGCGGCGGGGGCAGTTAAAATCATTTGAAGAATTGTGGGTACGCAGTGCGAAAACGTCACCTTGTGCCCCACCAAAAGGCGCATCAGCATTTCCGGCTCATACCGTCCGGGGTACACCTGTTTGACGCCATTCATGGTGGCCACGTACGGAATTCCCCAGGCGTGAACGTGAAACATGGGCGTCAGGGGCATGTACACATCATTGTACACAAAATTGATGGGATCAGGGGAGGAATTGATTCCGGCTGCCGTTGTAAGCGTGTGCAGTACCAATTGTCGATGTGAAAAAAACACCCCCTTGGGATTTCCGGTAGTGCCTGTGGTGTAAAAA
>CAZOHG010000015.1:0-64520 GCA_964579725.1 uncultured Deferribacteres bacterium | reverse complement strand
TAATTAATCGGTTACCTGCACTTCATCCAATGTGGTTGCAGAAGGGCACAAATCCCTGAGCGGGCATTTTTCGCACGCCGGATTTCGGGCGCGACAAATAGTGCGGCCGAGTCGCAATAAATTGACGTGAAAAGAAAGGGCTTTGCCTTTTGGAATCAAGGGGGCCAAGATTTCGTGGGCCTTTTCGGCACTGGCTTTTGGGGGAATCAGGTGCAGTCTCTTGGCAATCCGGTGAACGTGGGTGTCCACGGGGAAAACGTCTTTTTGGCAGGCGAACAAAAGCACCACACTGGCAGTTTTGACGCCCACACCCTTCACGCCGGTCAGCGTTTCAAGAACTTTCTCTTCTGGCCAGGCGCACAAAAAATCCAGGTCCAACGTTCCGAACGTTTCTTGCGCCCAGTGAAGCAGACCCTGAATGCGTGGCGCTTTTTGGGGAGCCAAGCCCGCCGGGCGAATGGCTTCTTCCACCGCTTCCACCGGTGCTTTTTGCACCAAATGCCAGTCGGAGAATTTCGCTTTCAATCTCCGAAACGCCAGATCGCGGTTTTTGTCGTTGGTATTCTGAGATAAAATGGTTTCAATAAGACTGTCCAAAACAGTCGTTTTTTGAGGGCGTTCGGGTTCCCCGAAAAAGGCGTTTAAACGCCGCACCATTTCCCTCACCCGCTGTTTTTCGTTCTCTATTTTCACGAACGTGGCATTCCTCCACCTGTTTTTCTGCGCGGCACACGGCGTTTAAAATAAGGCCCCTCTGCACAAAAAGCAACCCGATTTTTGGCGCGGGCTGTTTCAACTCTGAACATGGGTTGTTTTGAACACACCAATTTGGAACAAAAATAAACGTTCTGTGATTTTCGGCAATCGTCTCCCTTTAATAATCAAGGGGTTACAGCGTCCCCCAAAGCGATCTTTTTGGCACAATTTTGGCAAAGTTAACGGGCAAAAGGACGTTCTTTCACATCACACCACAAAAGGGAATCCATGAAAAAGGCGCTTTTACTGGGAGATCAAAAAGAGTTTGGGCAGTCGTTAACTCGGAAAATCTCGAAAACGGGGTACAAAGTCAGATGCACACGCAGTCTTAAAAAAGCCAGAAAATTTAAGGAAGAGCAAGAACCGGACGTCATTCTTTTTGCCGGGAAAATCGGCGTCAATTCGGACGGAACATTTTACTTCGAACTGTAAAGGCGGAGTCAAATCGCGCGAAAAAGAACGGTAATCGGTTTGGCCGCCATCTGAAAAATCTGCTTTCCCTCCCAAAAGTTCCCTTAATCCGGGATTGGGCTTTGCGAAAGGAGCCTGGGTACGCCTGCTGAGATCGCAAAGCCCGTTTTTATTGGAGCCATTTTCTGGCCCGTTTCCCTTCAAATCATGCCTCAAAAAAGAGCTTGCTTCTTACCGCAGAATGGCCTAATTTTAAGGAAACTTTCGTTCTGAATTCCAAATTAACTTGACGTCTTTGAATGCTGTATTTGCTTTTGGTTGTTTTTCTCATTTACTTCGGTTGGCTCCTTTTTCTGTGGCGGGGACTGCGGTTTGTTGCGCCTCGCACAGAACAAGTGGCCGATTTTACCTCGGTAGTGGTTGCTGCCCGAAACGAAGCAGCTCGCTTGCCGGCCCTTTTGCGTGCGCTTCAAAATCAAACCCTGCCCAAAGAAAAATTTGAAATCCTTGTTGTAGACGACCGCTCTACCGACGCGACTCCAGACATTTTAAGTGAATGGCAGCAAAAACTTCCGAACCTACGAATGGTGCGGGTGGTAAACGTTCCGCCCGAAATGCCCCCCAAAAAAAACGCTTTAATTCAAGGAATAGCTAACAGCCGCGCTCCCCTGCTTTTTTTCACGGATGCCGATTGTGAGCCCTCCTCCAATTGGTTAGAAGGTGCCCGCAGCTTTTTCACCCCTGAAACCGACGCTGTGGTGGGATTTACCCACATTCGTCCGGCAGGAAAACGCCTCCTGCCCCGTTTTCTCGAAATCGAAAGCGTTTTCAACAGTACGGTTGCCCGTGCGGGCCTGGCGGCCGGCATTCCGCTGACGGCAACGGCGGCCAATTTAGCCTACCGGAGACGAGTTTACGAAGCCGTGGGTGGATTTCGAAAAATCGCTCACTCTGTTTCGGGAGACGACGACCTTTTTCTTCAGGTGTTGAAGCGCGAGTTGGACGCAACGATTCGTTTCGCCACCGATCCGGCCGTGCGGGTGGAAACCGACGCTCCGGCCACCTGGCGGGACTTTTTCCGCCAGAGGCTCCGCCACCTTTCTGCAGGAAAATACTACACCCCCAAAGCCAAAACCGTCTACGGCCTTTTTCATTTCAGCCAAACCCTCCTTTTGTTACTCCCAGCAGGCTTTTTCTGGATTCGGGAGATTGGTCCTTTGGCCTTTTTCTTTTTGCTAAAATTGGTTTTGGACATCTGGCTCTTCCGCACCATTCGAAAAACCTACGCCGTCCGTTTTTCGATCCCTCTTGCCCTGCTGTGGGAGTATTTTTACCTTGTCGAAACCTGGCTCATTGGCCCTTTGAGCTGGATTTTCCCGGTAAGCTGGAAGGAACCTTCGCAAGCGGTAGGGGAAAATGCTCACTAAAAAAGCCTTTTTTGCTCTAAAAGTCGTCCTCGCCCTACTGATTCTGCTGGCTCTTATTTGGACGGTGCACCCGTCCAAAATTTGGCAGGCCTTTCGGTCGGCCAATTTTTTCATGATTCTTTTGGCCCTTTTACTTCTTCCGCTGAATTTTGCCCTGCAATTTTACAAATGGCAATTTATTGTGTCCTGGGTGCGCCGGGACGTTCGTTTTTCCGAAGCGGCCCGAACGTTGCTCATCAGCCTCGCCATCGGCCTCAGCACGCCCGGGCGTGTGGGGGAGTACGCCCGCGGATTTTTTGTGAAAGGCACCGACTGGGCAACGGGGCTTGGCCTGGTGGCAATCGACAAGTTGTATTCTCTTTTCATTATGACGGCGCTCGGAGGGTTAGCTCTGCTTTCCCTCCTACCCAAACTGCCGCGCCTGAGTTTTCTGCCTCCTGTGGTGCCATTCATTTTGGCGGCATTTTTCATTTTTCTCCTTATTTTACTCATTTTTCCCCACACCTTTCGGGGCGTCATTGTCCGTTTGGGGCGTCATTTTCCCGAAACACACCCCTTCCACCGTTTCATCCACGGGGTGGAGCTCTTGAACAATCGCCGCGGACAGGCGGTGTTCTTTCTGTCTCTCTTCATTTACGTGATTTTCTCCATTCAATTTTTCATTTTGGTGAATGCGTTCACTCCGATTCCGATTGAAACCGCTGCACGGGTCGTGCCCAGTGTCTTTTTCATAAAAGCCATGCTACCCGTTTCGATCGGCGACCTCGGGATTCGTGAAGGCGCGTCGGTTTTTCTTTTCGGCAAGTGCGGTGTGGCGGCCGCCGCCGCTTTCAACGGCCCCATTCTCTTGTTTGTCATGAATTTACTTCTCCCCGGTTTGGCTGGACTTTATTTTCTCCTAAAAGAAAAAGGAGCTCGGAATAAATCGTGATCGCTGAAATTTTTGACATCCTGCTTCTGCTTTTGGGGCTCATTTACACACTCAAAATTGGACATTACTTTCTGGGTTTGTTTCGCCTCCGTCTCGGGGCCTCGCCGGAACAGCCCGTATTCGAGGTTCTCATTCCCGCCCGAAACGAAGAGAAAAATATTGAGGCGTGTGTACGCTCCGTTCTGAACCAAACCTACCCGCCGGATCGGTTCCACGTCACGGTAATCGACGATCACTCAACGGATGCTACCGCTCAAATTGTGGAAAAATTGACCCAGACGTGGCCGGATCGCCTTGCACTGCTCCGTTACACCGACACCCAGCCGCACCAGGCTTACAAAAAGGCCGCCATTCAATTTGGGATCGAACACACACGCAGCGACCTTATTGCCACGATTGACGCCGATTGCACAGCGCAGTCCACCTGGCTGGAATCGCTTGCGCGGCATTTTGAACCGGACGTGGGAATGGTTTCCGGTTACATTCTCATAAATCCGCAGACCGAAAAGACTCTGTTTCACAAAATTCAATCCCTTGAATTTTTAGGGCTCGTGACCACCGGAGCCGGTGCCATTGGCAGCGGTACGCCTGTCATTAGCAACGGTGCCAATTTGAGCTACCGTCGCAGCGTTTTCGAAGAAGTGGACGGCTTCCGCAACATTGACCATTTGCCTTCCGGGGACGACGACCTGCTCATGCAAAAAATTCACCGCCTTACGCGCTGGAAAATTCGCTTTGCTTTTGAAAAAAGCGCCCACAATTTTACCCGTCCCGTTGCCCATTGGCGCCAATTTTTAAACCAGCGAACGCGCTGGGCCAGCAAAAGTGCCCACTACCGGAACCCATGGCTGATCGCATTTTTGGTGTGCGTGTACCTTTTTTATTTGGCCCTTTTTCTTTTTCCACTCTGGCTCTGGCTGGGCCTTTCTCCGACACTCATTTTCGTCGCTTTTCTCCTAAAATGGCTTCCCGATTTCGCCATTGTGGCCAAAGGCGCTCAATTTACGGGGCGAAAAGATTTGTTGCCCTATTTTCCCCTTGCTCAATTTTTCCAAATTCCCTATATTTTATGGGTTGGCGCCAAAGGTTTGGGCGGAAAATACGACTGGAAAGGCCGTGTTTCCCGCTAACCGAATTTGAAAATCGGGTGAAAATTCGGGAGACACGAAGCTCTGGAACACGCGTTTCCGATCCCCTTGGTATTGGCGCTGACAAACGCGGCTCGGGTTCCCTGCTTGAGAAAGTTTTTTGAGCCTTCCTGCAAAACGCAGGGAATTCCGAAATTGGAAATCGTATCCTAACTGGAAGGCTTGCCCCATGCCCTGCCTTTTTTGGCGGGTAGAATGGAAAAATCGAGAAAAATGAATTACTTAACTCTGCTTCCTTTGTACGAAAAAATATTTAGCCGGGTGCTGTTTCGGGTACCGGATTTCCCAAAAGCGGTTTTTCTGACCTTTGACGACGGCCCGAACAGTACCACCACCCCGAAAATTCTTCGAGTTCTGGCCGATTTCGGGGCACACGCCACATTTTTTATTCGGGGGGATCGAGTCCCCACCGCTCCGGGAATTCTTCTACAGGTGCACCGTCAGGGACACGCCCTTGGAAACCACGGCTTTTCCCACAAGCGCCTCTGGAACAAAAAGAGGCGAGAAATTATTTGGGAGATCGAAGAAACCAATCGGATCATTGAAAAAACAGTGGGCGTTCAGCCACGCTTTTTTCGCCCCCCCTACGGAAAACTGCGCCCGGGAATGGCCAAATTGAGCGAAAATTTGGGTCTAAAATTGGTTCTTTGGAGTGTAGATTCCAGGGACTACACAGATTCGTCCACCGCCCAGGATGTGGTGCGCCATGTTTTGAACCGCGCTACTTCCGGCTCCGTTGTCCTCTTTCACGACGGGAATCGCCACAGTGCCAAAACCCTTGAGGCGCTTCCAACCATTTTGCAAAATCTTAGGACTCGTGGGTTTCGCTTCCTGCCCCTCTCCGTCCTGACACCCGTGCCGGTTTCGGGGGACGTTCTCACATGAACGCAGCCGTCTTTTTGGGGATTTTGGTTGCCTTGTACGTTTTTTTCGGCGTGCTGCTTTTCGCCGGAACATTTTTAAAACAACGCAAATGGCCGCTCAAGGACTTCCCGAAAGTCAGTGTTGTTCTGGCGGCCCGAAACGAGGAAAAAGAGCTGCCTGCTTTTCTCCGTTCGCTTTTACATCTGACCTACCCGCGCGAAAATCTGGAAATCTTTTTGGTAAACGACCGGTCTACCGACAAAACGGGCGAAATTTTCGACCAACTGGCGGCTCGCCACGATTTTATTCAGGCAATTCACATTGAATCCCACCCGCCCACGCTCTCGGGGAAGGAAAACGCCCTGCACGCCGCCATGGAAAAAGCCACAGGGGAGTTCATTTTCTTCACGGACGCCGACTGCCTTTTGCCTCCCCATTGGATTCAAGCCCTATTAAGGTACTTTGACGCAGACACGGGTCTGGTTTGCGGCCAGACCTACCTTGCGTCGCGTCACGGGCGCCACACTATTTGGGAAGCCGTGCAGGCGCTCGATTGGGCCTACTTGCTTACGGCGGCCGCTGGGGCAACGGGATTGAACCAGCCGACCAGTTGCATTGGAAACAACATGGCACTTCGAAAGCAGGTCTATTTTCAGGTGGGTGGATTTCCCCACATCGGCTTCAGCGTTACCGAAGACTACGCTCTGGTGCGCAGCATTTGTCAACGCACCGATTGGGACATTCACTTTCCCATTGATCCCCGAACAACCGTCCTGAGTTTTCCCGAAAAAACCCTCAGAGATTTCTTCCGCCAGAGAAAAAGGTGGCTGGTGGGAGGGAAAAAGGTGCGCCTCTTCGGCTTTTTACTCATGGTAACCAGCTTTTTAAATCACCTGATTTTGCCTGTTGCCCTTTTCCTCCCCGGATTTTACCCCCTTGCCACGGCGGGATTTGCGCTGGTTTTCGCAACAGACGCTCTGCTGCTTTTGCGCAGTTTAATCCCCAACAAAAAAACGGGGCTCTTTTTATTTTTCCCATTTTACGAAATCTTCTATTTCCTGTACACGCTCGTCCTTTCGCTTTTCGCTTTTTCCAACACCGTTCACTGGAAAGGAACCGATTACCAGGCGCGATGATTGTCCAAAATCTAAAAAATTTTCTCAATGTCTTTCGAAATCGCCCGATTCTTTGCAACTACTACGTAACGTACCGCTGCAACGCGCGGTGCGTTTTTTGTGATTTTTGGCAGCGAGCCGACTACAAGCGCACGCCGGACGCACGCTTCGAGGACGTGGCAGCCAACCTCAAGGTTCTGCGAAAAATAGGCGTCATTTTTGTGGATTTCACCGGTGGAGAGCCTTTGCTGAATCGGGCACTTCCGGCCATGTTGGCCGAGGCCAAACGCCTTGGATTTATTACCAGCGTCACCACCAACACCCTGCTCTACCCGCAGCGTGCCGAAGAAATTCGGGGGTTGGTGGACATTTTGCACTTTTCCCTCGATTCTCTGATTCCCGAAAAACACAACGTTTTGCGGGGGGTGCCGATTTTTCACTCGGTCATGGAAAGCATTCGGTTAGCCAAAAAGCTGGGCGAACGCCCCGATCTGCTCTTCACGGTCACGCAAAGCAACTATCGCGAGCTGCCGAATCTGGCCAAATTTGCGCGACAGGAACGCCTTCTCCTGGTGACCAACCCGGTTTTCAGCTATTTTGGAAATCCGGCAGCTTCTGAGTCCGTTGTCCGATTTGTAGAAAAATTTCAACACACTCCTTTTGTGTACGTGAACCGCGCCTTCCACCGCTTTATTCACGCGGGCGGAAATCAGCGGGGGCGTCCCCGCTGCCGGAGCGTCTCTTCCACTGTAGTTATTTCACCACAAAATGAGCTACTCTTGCCCTGTTTTCACCATCGCAATCAAGCCGTTCCTATTGAAAAAGATTTGGCCACAGCGCTGCGTTCCTCACAACGGCTGCGGGCCATGAAAAATCAAGGGCGCTACCCCTTCTGCCAAAATTGTACGATCAATTGTTATTTTGACCCTTCGTTTCTTTACGTTCGGGACCGCTATTTCTACTTGAGTGTAGTTCCCAAAATCAAGTACTACCTGGACAAAAACCTGCGCGCTCGCTGGTCCAAACCGCTCAGGGGGAAAACGTTGTGAGCCAAATTTTCTCTACATTCGCAGCGCTTTCAGATTGGCTTTTTCCGGCACTGACCTTTGTTTTGGGTTACGCGGAAATTCACTACACTTTCAAAGGGGTGTACAGTTTTTTAAAACACCCCTTTCCCGAAATTCTCGCCGACGCTCCCTACCGTTTGGAGCCGGGCGTTCCGCTTCCCATTACCGTGCTTGTGAAAGATGCGCACCGTTACCCAATCCGCCTTAAAAAAATTACGGCAATCGGCACAGTTGAGAACGCTCCCCCCGTCCGCGCCCGTTTATTCTCGGGGGATTTACTTCTTTCTTCCCCCTGGTGGTCCCGAACCTATTTGCTTTCTCTTCCCGAAAAAACCTTTGGACAGCTCAAGCTGACTGTTCGGTTTGAAATTGAACGAAAGGGAAAGCTGTTTCGCTTTGAAAATGACAACTACCGAGGCACTGGCCACGCTCCTCTACAGGTTCATGTGTCCAGCCACCCCTTGCCCCGTTTCCCCGGCCTCGTTTATGGCGATTTGCACACGCACTCCAATTTTACAAGTGATCAGGTGGAATTTGGAGTGCCGTTGTCCGATCTTCGGGCTGCCGCTACCGCTCTGGGACTCGATTTTGTGGCCGTTACGGACCATTCCTACGATTTGGACGACTACGAAAACAATTATTTGAAAAATGACCCCAAACTTCGCAAATGGGCGCGCTTCCGCCGCGAAGTGAATCGATTCAACACGGAAGCCAAGTCGGGAGAGACACTTCTCATTCCCGGAGAAGAAGTCACCGTGCGCAATGCCCGCGGCCGGAACGTCCATTTTCTCGTTTTAAACAGCGCCCGATTTTTCAAAGGCTCGGGAGACGGAGCTGAAAAGTGGTTCAAATTTCATTCGGAACACAGCATTCGGGATGTGTTGGACGCCCTCCCGCCGGAAGCCGTGGCCATTGCCGCGCACCCGGGCACGCCTCCGCCTCGCCTCGAGTACCTCCTCGTGCACAGGGGGAAGTGGGAAGAAAAAGACACAGCGCATTCTAAATTGCAGGGACTTCAAATTGTGAACGGAGATTGGGGCAGGGGATTTCAAATCGGATTGCATTTGTGGAAACGGGCACTGGCTCGCGGCGAGCGAAAATTTATTTTTGCCGGGACAGACGCCCACGGGAACTTCAACCGCTACCGTCAAATTGGTTTCCCCTTTTTTAAGATGATTGAAATGAACGAACAAATTTTAGGCGAAAAACGAACCGGTGTTTTTGTCAAAGCGCGTTCCTTACCGGAAATCTTAGAAGCGATTCGTTCGGGGCGGGGATTTGTCACGGATGGCCCGGCTCTTCAATTTGAGGCGGAAAACGCTTTAGGGCAACGGGTGCCGCTGGGGGGCCGTATTTTCGGCCGCGACATTTGGCTCAAGGCTCAATTTGTGTCAACGCCTGAATTCGGGGAATTAACGACGATTCGTCTTCTTCGGGGTAAAATCGGAGAAGGTACCGGCCGCGTGCGAGAAAAGCTTTTACAGGTTCAAACAGAAGGCTCGGACGGGTTTGCGCAAACTTTTTCCCGACGTTTTACATTGGAAGCAGGCGAGCGCGTGCATTTTCGCCTTGAAATGGCCACCGACAAAGGACGCCGCGCGTACTCCAATCCCATTTGGGTTTTTGGGTAAATTCCGCCTGCTTACCCTTGAATGGGTGGGTGCACATTTATTCTGTGTCCTACGGACACGGGGGACGAACTAACTCTAAAAAACAAAAATCTACAACCGTTGTTCTGAAATCAAAAGACCCACGAAAAAGGAATGTGCGTTTTCCGGCGTCTCAAATTATATTTAAAACACACCAAAATGTAGTTTCCCCTTCAGACGTTTTTTGCAATCTTGGACTTAATCAGCTCTTTTTTGCGATTGTTTTTTAGCGAGAAATTCCTTATTCGCTTGTCAACAAGCACTTAGGAAGATATACTACGATTGGGAAACCCACTCGTCGATTGAATCTGGTCGATAGTGTTTTGAGGAAACGTAGAAAACGTTCTCGCGGCGACATTCTTTTGCAAAAGATTCATGGTTTTGTGGATTGGCCTTCTTTAGTTGATGAGATTGAATCGCTTTACAAGGCGTCAAATCGAAATGTGCCGCGGACCCATCATTTAGCAATATTTCAAAATAATCCACGATATCTTTATGATATTTCCCAAAATAATATCATATTTTCCTCAAATTTCGAATTTTGGTTGAAAATGACTCCTAATAGCCCATTTCCGTCGCGACATTACAGATTCAAGCACGATTCAGCGGGAATTAAAGGAAGATTTCGGCATTTCACATGTGACCGTTCAGTTTGAACAAAACCAGTGCAAGGACAAGGAACTGGTGGGGCAGTAAATTTGAGGATATTGAATGCACCATTTCGAGTTAGAATTTTCTTGGTTAGTAGGTACCTTTTGGGCGTTTGTTAAAAGGATAAAAACGGGGGGATGCCAATCTTAATGCCATATTCATTGTATTTTTGGCACGTGGAACCCATTTTACTGAATAGGGCGATCATGATACTTTGCTTTTTTCCGACTGAAATATTTCTTCTTAATTTTAATCTTGCCATTCTTCCTTAAAGCGGTAGCCAACGCCGCGAACCGTTTCGATTAGCTTCCCGTATTTTCCCAATTTTTTACGAAGTCCCACAATCTGTACGTCCACGGACCGGTCGGTAACGGGATAATTGGCTCCCCGCACCGCATCCACCAGTTGGTAACGGGTAAATACCCACCCCGGGCGTCGGGCTAAAATCGACAAGAAATGAAATTCCGTGTACGTGAGATCGATTTTTTTCCCGTTAATGGTGACCTTGTGTTTTCCGGGATCGATGACCAGATCGTGAATTTGAAGCACTTCCGATTCAGGTAACACACCAGCTTTTTTTCGGCGGAGAACGGCCCGAATCCGGGCAACCAGCACCCGCGGGCTGAACGGTTTGGGAACGTAATCGTCCGCTCCCAGTTCCAGCCCAGTTACAATATCCGCTTCATCCCCTTTCGCACTTAAAATAATGATGGGGATATTCTTGGTGTTGCGTTCCTCTTTCAAACGTCTGCAAACCTCAAGGCCGTCAACGCCCGGGAGCATTAAATCCAGTACAATGAGATCCGGCGTATTTTCCGAAACGGCACGCAGGGCCTCTTCACCCGAAACCACCGATTGTACTTCGAAACCCTCCCGTTTCAAATGGTGATCAATTAATTCCAAAATATCTTCTTCATCATCTACCACAAGAACGCGTTTTCTCGCCATCTCTGAATCTCTCCTCTATCTCGTCGCCTTTAAGTTAAGGGAAAATTGTTAGAATTTTGTGAGCTTTCCGTTAATCAATTGTATGAGCCCTTTTCCGGTGAAAGGAATTGTTCTAAATTATTTCACCTTTTTATTGGAATCAAGGAAAATATTTTCCGTAATGGCTTCGTCAAGGTAGCTTGTTTAGCTAAGTTAATGAAAACATTAAGAATATAGTCCGTGTTGTATCAGGCAAACCGGTACGAAAATAAAATAACCGAGGTTTAATTGTGGGCTAATACGATTCTAACAGTTTAACGCCATATTCATTTCGGGTTGTTTAAACAATCGTAAACTGGTCCATATTTAGTCGGGAGAAAGAAACATGATTGGAAAATTATCAAACATCAAAGACGCAGGATTTTTAGTGGGGCTGATTGTTTTTATGGTTCTGGCAGATTTCGGAATGCTCAGAGCATCGGATAATGGGACAAAAAGAGGACCCGAAGGGAAAACGTCGGCCGTGGCCCTTGTGGGAAAGCTTACGGGGTCTGTTTATGACGGCGTGAGCGGCGATCCTCTGCCGGGGGTCAATGTGATGATTGACGGTACCCGAATGGGAGCGGCAACCGATCTCAACGGGTTGTTTTTTATTCGGAATGTGCCGGTTGGAAATTATTCCCTCACGGCCTCGATGATGGGTTACGCCAGAAAAACGATTAAAGGGGTACGGGTATATGGCGAAAAAGTGGGAGTGGTTAATTTTGCGCTTCTGCCCAAGGCGATTCAGGGCAAATCGGTTGTGGTGGAGGCAAGTCCACTGACGAATACGGAAGCCGCCTTGCTTCGGAACCGCCAGAAAGCAGAGGCCGTGAGCGATGCCATCAGTGCTGAAGCCATGTCGCGCTTTGGGACGGGCAACGCGAGCGAGGCCATGAAATTGGTCACGGGGGCGTCGGTTGTGGATGGAAAATACGTGTACATTCGGGGAATCGGGGAACGCTACACCAACACGCAGCTGAACGGCGCCGCGCTGCCAAGCACCGATCCCGATAAAAAAGCCGTACAGATGGACATTTTTCCCAGCAATCTTCTGGAAAATGTGGTCACTGTGAAAACGTTTACTCCTGATCAACCGGGGAATTTTTCCGGAGGCATCATTAATATCCGAACCAAGAATTACCCGGAAAATCTAACGATTCGATTCAGTTCATCTTCCGGATACAATTCACAGGCGACCTTGAATCCTCATTTCCTAACGACCGGCAGAGGGAAATACGATGAGCTAGCCCTGGGTGACCGAACGCGGCGTATTCCTTCCGTGCTTCGACAGGCCGGAGCAGAGGTGCCGGATATCGGATCTGCCTGGACGGACCGAAGCGAGGCACGAAAGCTGGACCGCATGTCGCGCGCTTTCAGTCCGGTAATGACTCCGCAGCTGCGCAAAGCTCCCGTCAATCAAAGCTATTCTCTCTCTGTTGGAAATCAGGGGCATTTTCTCGGGCGGCCGTTCGGCTATCTTGCCAGCCTGACCTATCATCACACCTTCTCGTATTATGACCAAGGGCGGGTGGGACGCTGGCAGCTGACCGGTAAGGTGTCCGAAGTGGATTCCCTGAATGCGGATTATCTGCTTTCGGACGAAAAGGGTCGTGAGGACGTTCTGATCGGGGGATTGGGATTGCTTTCTTACAAGCCCAGTCCCGACCACAACTTTCGGTTGAATTACCTGTTCACTCGGAGCGGCGAATCAACAGCCCGGTATTTGAAGGGAGCCTTCCCGCGGGATTTGTCCGACAACGCGGTTTATGAAACCCGGACACTCCGATACACGCAGCGGGAAATCCGGTCGATGCAGATGCGGGGGGAGCACTACCTGAAAAATTTCCTCAAAATGTCGATTTACTGGGAAGGCTCACTCACCAAATCTTACCAAAAACAGCCGGATTTACGGTTTTTTACAGATAATTACACGCTTCGGAATCGAGCTGGAAGAATAGATACGGTTTACGCTATTCGTCCGTCCATCTACCCGGTGCCCACACGCTATTTCAGAGATTTGAACGAGAACAACCAAACATTTAATATGAAAGCCTCCGTCCCCTTTTTGTTTCGAAAAGGACTTACCGGGAAATTCAAATTCGGCGGTGCGGTCCTAAATGCCGATCGAACCTTTCATGAAAGACGTTTTGAATATCAACAGGATAAAATCCGGTATGACGGGCATCCCAACGAATTCTTCCGGCCCGGCAATGTGGGGCTGGTGGACAGCACACACGGCCTGTACCGCTTTGGAAATTATATTCGGGATGCCTCCGAACGGCGTGGCAATTACCGGGGGATGCAGGCTGTCCGCGCGGGTTTTGGAATGGTTGACCTGCCGGTTTTGGAGAACCTGCGTGTCATCGCGGGAGCCCGGTACGAAACCACGCAAATAAATGTAATGAGTCGGGACACAAGCCTGAAACCGGGAAAATTGAAAACGGCAGATTGGCTGCCATCATTGAATGTGGTGTACAATATCGTTAAAAATACTAACCTGCGCCTGGCCTACGGGCGTACCCTGGCCCGGCCGACTTTCCGGGAAATGGCCCCTTACGCCTCATTTGATTTCGTCAACGACTATTTTTTTGTCGGAAATGCTCATCTCAAACGAACGCTGATTGATAATTATGATCTTCGATGGGAATGGTTTCCCCATTCCGGTGAAATCCTTGCCATAAGCGGATTTTACAAGCGGTTTAAAAATCCCATTGAACGGGCTATTCTAAATGTAAACGGAGAGGTTCAATTTCAGAATGTGGACAAGGCGACCGTGATTGGGGCTGAATTTGAGGTGCGAAAGCATCTGGGCAATCTGCTCCCCCAATTGTCCCGTTTCCAGTTGGGCGGGAATGTGACGCTTGCGCATTCAAAGGTCACCATTCCGGAAGAAGAAATGCTGGTGATTCGGAATGTCAATCCCAACGCAGCCGCCTTCAGGCCCTTGCAGGGACAATCACCGTATATTCTGAATTTTGATCTGGTTTATTCAAATGAAAAAACCGGGACCGTTGCCACCGCCTATTACAATGTTTTCGGCGAACGCATTGCAGCGGTCAGTTTAGGGGGGACCCCGAACGTGTTCGAACTGTCCCAGCCCATTCTCAATCTAACCATTTCGCAGCATATTTGGGGAGGGTTACGGTTCTCGCTATCTGCAAAGAATCTGCTAAACCCGGCGGTTCGCAAGGTTCATCATTTTAAGGGGAGAGACTACATCTACGAAAAATATAGACGCGGCAGAAATATTTCTGCCGAAGTTTCCTATGATTTCACGAAATAGAGCGTTTGGTTGAATGGAATCAACGGGAAAAGAAAGGAGGTGGTTGGACAAAAAACGGTTCAACTGATTGGACGCAGCTATGCGAATAAATAGTGATCACCTGTTTTTGCTTTTTTGCGGAGGAGATGTAGGTATTAAACAAAAACTGAGAAAATGACCATTTACAAAAATTGAGGAGAAAAATATGTTTCGCAAATGGATTTCAATTCTTATAATTCTGCTGTTTCCCGTGTTGGCGTTTGGATCAAATATTGACGTACACGACAGTGATATCCAGCCGGGTGATCACGTGGTGTGGACATCGGACAACACGTATATTCTACACGGATTTGTTTTTGTAGACAGCACAGCCACATTGACCATTGAACCGGGAACGATCATCAAGGGCAGTCCCGGACAGGGTGCCAACGCGAGTGCGCTGATCGTGGCCCGGGGCGGGAAGATTTTTGCCGAAGGGACGGTGGATCGTCCGATTATTTTCACAGCATTGGCCGATGACGTGACGGATCCCAACGATTTGCCGCTGGATGCCCGCGGATTATGGGGCGGTGTGATTCTGCTGGGGCGTGCCCGAATTAACACGGCCGCCCGCGTGGGACAGATTGAGGGCATTCCCTCAACCGAACCGCGAGGCGCCTACGGCGGCACCGACGATAATGACACCTCCGGCGTGATGAAGTACGTGTCCATTCGCTACGGCGGAACGGACATCGGCGCCGGCAATGAGATTAACGGATTGACCTTTGGAGCCGTGGGAAGAGGAACGGTCATTGACTACATCGAGGTGTTGAATAACAAGGATGACGGCTACGAGTGGTTTGGCGGAACGGTGCAGACCAAACATCTGATCAGTGCCTTCAATGCGGACGACGGCTTTGATTATGATGAAGGATTCCGGGGCAAGGGGCAGTTCTGGTTTGTGATTCAGTCGGATGTGCTCGGGAACCGCATGGGAGAACACGACGGCGGCACAGTACCGGAAGACGGAACACCCTACGCCATTCCCGAGATTTACAATGCCACGTACATCGGATCGGGGAAAAACTCCGGCAGTGCGGCTAATGATCACGGCATCATCATGCGGGACAATGCCGGCGGTAAATATTACAACAGCCTGTTTACGGATTTTGCCGGAGACGCGTTGAACATCGAAGACCTGGCCTCAGGCGAAGATAGCCGGGCGCGTTTGGCGGCGGGTGACATTTTGTATCAAAACGACATCTGGTTCGGCTTTGGCGCCGGAGATGCGGCCGATCAGATGTTTCCGCAGAACTTTGTACGGACGGCGGTGACCGATGCCGCGAACCACAACCGGTTTATGGATCCCCAGTTGGAAGGCATCAGCCGTACGAACGACGGGAATTTGGACCCCCGTCCCAAAGCCGGCAGCCCCCTGTGGACAGGTTATACAACTGTACCAAACGACGGCTTTTTTACACCGGTCAATTACGTGGGGGCATTCGGTTCAGACAATTGGGCTGAAGGCTGGACGGCCCTTTCTCAATTAGGCTATCTCAAAAAAACCGCCACCGTTGTCGGGGAAAACGACCTCTTAGAAACAATCCCAAACACGTTTGACCTAAAGCAAAATTATCCCAACCCGTTTAATCCGGTTACCCAGATTTCCTTTTCACTGCCGGTTAAAGCTCAGGTGGAGCTGGCCGTATTTAATCTTACGGGGCAGAAAGTGGCGGAATTGGTACATGATGTCCGGAATCCGGGTACATACACGGTGCAATGGAACGCAGCCAGCAGGCCAAGCGGTGTTTACATTTACCGATTAAAGACGGGCAACCATCAATTGACCAGAAAGATGACCTTAATGAAATAAGGGAGTCCTCGTCAAAAATTGGCGCAGGCAGAAAGCAGAATAAGAATGTGAAGTTATGACTAAAAATCCCAACTGCAACCGGAATCAGGACCGGTTGTGAAACAACCCCACGGAGTCTGTCAGAACATTTGGCAGACTCTTTTTATCCCGACCCAAATTCAACCAGGAAAAGACCCCCAAAGGCGGGGGCTTCCGGGGCATATTTTGTCCGTTTTCCGAATCCCGGTTTAACAGGAGTGGGTAAAAACCAATCGTTGGAAACTGTACTAAGACAGACGGAAAAAGTTGCTTTTTTATGTTGGACATTTTATTTTGAAAGCAAAGTGAACCCGATTAGAAATAATAATAAGGAAATCGAATGTCAACCTTCAAACGTCCCAAGCCTTCCATTTTTGTGAAAACATTCGGTGGGTATCTGTTTATGACGTTGGTGCTCTCCTCCCTGATTCTTTTTTTCTCCTTCGAAACGATCCGGTCGTACTATCTGCATACACTCACGCGCAATCTGAAAAATCTTGCCATTACCTATCGTCTGGATATTATCCCCTTGATTAAAGAGAAGCGGTTTGCCAAATTAGATAGTTTGACCAAACGGGTGGGCGAACAAACCAACACGCGCATTACCATCATCGCGCCGGATGGCGTGGTTTTGGCCGATTCCAGAAAAGATCCTCATACGATGGAAAACCACCGGACACGTCCCGAGGTGAAGCGCGCTCTGAAAGGGGCTATGGGCAAATCCTTGCGGTTCAGCACTACGGTGAAACAGGAGATGCTTTATGTAGCCATTCCGATCGTTGAGAAGGGTCAGCTACTGGGAATCGTACGCGAAAGCCTTTTTCTTCGGGACATCAATGCCTTGCTCTACCAGATTAAAATGCGCATTATTTTGATTGGGATCTTCGTTACGCTTATTGCACTTCTCGGAGCTTTTATTTTCTCCAAGAGCCTGACCCGACCCATTCTTCAACTGGTTGATGCCTCCGAAAAGGTTGCCAACGGCCATTTTGATGTCAAAATTCACCTTAGAAATAAGGATGAGTTACGTTATCTGGCCGAAAGTTTTAACAATATGACTACCCAGATCGCCGAGCTTTTTACTGAACTTTCGCAGCAGAAAGAAGAACTAACGGCTATTGTGTCTTCTCTGCAGGAAGGGCTTATCGTTCTGGACAAACAGGGAAAGATCAAGCTCGCCAATAATAGCTTCAAACGGATCATTAAACGCGGGAAAATTGAAAAGAGGTCGTTTTTAGAAATCTTGAAAGTGCCGGTTTTTACGGATTTAATTCAGAAAGCCTGGCTCGAGGAGAAAAATCTTGTAGACGAGATCGAATTCAATCAGAAGGTGTATCTGGTGAGCGTTACACCCATTCTTTGGAAAGAAGAAGTTATTCTGATCCTTCATGATATTACAAATCGCAAACGCCTGGAAAAATTGAAACGAGAATTTGTGGAAAACGTTTCTCATGAATTAAAAACACCTCTGACTGCGATTAAGGGCTTCGTTGAAACCCTGGACCAGAATATATCCGGTGAAAACAAACATTATCTGGATATTATCAGCAAGCATACGGACCGCCTTATTTTTCTGGTGCACGATCTTCTTTTGCTTTCGGAACTGGAACAGCGGGAACCGCATCTGAGCATTGAAACCATTCATTTGGCGGATTTGGTTCAAAATGTAGTTCGGATCTTTGAACAGAAGGCAGAAGAAAAGGGGGTGTACCTTAACCTTCATGTGGAGGAAAATTTACCCGACATTTCCGCTGATCCTTACAAACTGGAGGAAATGTTAATTAATTTAATCGATAATGCCATCAAATATACGGAAAAAGGGGGCGTTCAGGTGGGTGTGATGCGGCATAAACAGAATGCCATCGAGTTTCGTGTGGAGGATACGGGTATCGGGATGAAGACAAAATACACCGATCGGATTTTCGAGCGATTTTACCGGATTGACAAATCTCGTTCGCGTCGAATGGGGGGAACAGGCCTGGGACTATCCATTGTAAAACATATCGTTATGCTTCACAAGGGGGAAATCCGGGTCGAAAGCAAACAAGGCCGGGGAACCCGATTTCGAATTTTTATTCCTATCTAAAGAATTATGTGAACATATTCACTTCCCGGTTCAAATAACTGCTATAATCCTTAACCACCGGTTCATAGGGTTCTTCAAAAAGCGATGAAGAAATAATGTAATCTGCCGTGGAGCGTGACACATCTCACAACCATCTAATATTTTGGAACTTTGCCCTTAATGGTTTTTATTTTGACTCATTATTCCCCGGCTTTACTTGAAATTTGGATGGGCATTATTCCCTTTCCTACTCCCATTTTGTCCCTTTCCTCATCATTCGTTCCATCCGTTGACAACTTTTTTCTTTCATTCGTAGTCATTCTTTTTTTCTTTTATTGTAGGCCACATCTGCGAAATCAGTAGCCACCCTCTTTTTCCTTAATCGAAAGGACTTCCCTAATGAAACTCTCTTTTGAATGGGTCAATGTCCCAGATTCGACTTCCGGATATGGTAAGTACTCTCTTGAAATTCTAAACAGATCCAGTCCTGCAGTCACAATATCCGATTTATTCCTCTTTGGCCAGGCACAAAGAAACTTCTCCTTTTTTCAACAGTTTAACAGCACGGTCAAATCCTAAAGCCAAAAAACATTATGAAAAACTGTCCCCACCCATTACAATCATTTCGCTTTTCTCCTGGCAGCGAGGCAAAGGATAGGACGCTCTTCTCTTTTCATTTATCATGCCTTTCCACCCGCTGATCCCATCCTGCTCATTCTATACACCTACATCCGCGAAGCAAGGGGCGATTATACCAACATCCAAATTCTCAAAGACATCCTTTCCATCAAAATACGAGAAAATACCTCTTACAATCTGCCAATCCTCTTGCTTACCGACTCCCTACAGGAGAAGAAGTCACCGTGCGCAATGCCCGCGGACGGAACGTCCATTTTCTCGTTCTCAACAGCGCCCGATTTTTCAAAGGCTCGGGAGACGGAGCTGAAAAGTGGTTCAAATTTCATTCGGAACACAGCATTCGGGATGTGTTGGACGCCCTCCCGCCGGAAGCCGTGGCCATTGCCGCGCACCCGGGCACGCCTCCGCCTCGCCTCGAGTACCTCCTCGTGCACAGGGGGAAGTGGGAAGAAAAAGACACAGCGCATTCTAAATTGCAGGGACTTCAAATTGTGAACGGAGATTGGGGCAGGGGATTTCAAATCGGATTGCATTTGTGGAAACGGGCACTGGCTCGCGGCGAGCGAAAATTTATTTTTGCCGGGACAGACGCCCACGGGAACTTCAACCGCTACCGTCAAATTGGTTTCCCCTTTTTTAAGATGATTGAAATGAACGAACAAATTTTAGGCGAAAAACGAACCGGTGTTTTTGTCAAAGCGCGTTCCTTACCGGAAATCTTAGAAGCGATTCGTTCGGGGCGGGGATTTGTCACGGATGGCCCGGCTCTTCAATTTGAGGCGGAAAACGCTTTAGGGCAACGGGTGCCGCTGGGGGGCCGTATTTTCGGCCGCGACATTTGGCTCAAGGCTCAATTTGTGTCAACGCCTGAATTCGGGGAATTAACGACGATTCGTCTTCTTCGGGGTAAAATCGGAGAAGGTACCGGCCGCGTGCGAGAAAAGCTTTTACAGGTTCAAACAGAAGGCTCGGACGGGTTTGCGCAAACTTTTTCCCGACGTTTTACATTGGAAGCAGGCGAGCGCGTGCATTTTCGCCTTGAAATGGCCACCGACAAAGGACGCCGCGCGTACTCCAATCCCATTTGGGTTTTTGGGTAAATTCCGTCTGCTTCCCCTTGAACGGGTGGGTGCACATTTATTCAAGCGTACCGCAAGTGAAAAAATCCCTTTGCCCCCATTGACATGAGCCGTGTTCTAACCTCCAACACGCTCAAAAACCAGACAAAAAAGCCCGGAGCGAAATGTCTTTTCTCTCCGGGCACAAAAAACGGGTGAAAAAATCTTGCCTTTCTATTCCACCGGGTAACCCGCCTTTTCCCAGGCTTTCCAGCCGCCGTCCATATTGGTTACATTTTTGTAGCCCAATTTCATCAGCGTTTGGCCAGCCAAGGCTCCGCGGCCGCCGGTTTTGCAATACACCAAAATCGATGTGGTTTTGTCCGGTATTTTTGCCGCCACTTTAAATTCCAACAGGCCACGCGGAATGTTAATAGCCCCCGGAATGTGGCCGGCTCGATATTCTTTGGGTTCCCGCACATCCAAAATGACCTTGTACATCCCTTTGTCAATGTTGGTTTTTGCCTGTTGCACCGTCACTTCCGGCACAACAGCTTTGGCCATGGTCACCAATTGGTGTGTGGTTAAAGGACCGGTTGTCGCTTTGTGCCCCATCGTGGCACAGCCGAAAAATCCGGCCAAGACAACGACCATTACGGCACCGACGAACCAACGCCAATTCTTCCTCATGGTACCACCCTCCTATTTTTGATGAATGTTCGCGGATATTTTCCGCCAACAGAGACCACCTTTTTACCCTTACTGTTTGGGAGGAATATCCTCCTCCCGCACAATAATTTTTGCATTTGCTTTTTGTTCGGACGCCGGAACATCCCCTTTCATCAGAAATAGCTTTTTATTTCCGTGACAGGCATTGCACGATGCCGTTTGCGGGGTATGCAATTGAATATTGTGGGGAGTGGCGTATTTAAAAGTCGGCAAACTGTCAAAATGCGCAAAGGCGTCTTTGACGTAATAATCAAACAGATGGCGATTGGTTGGCACGTGCCTCACCAAAACAAAATCATACGGGCGGGCTTTGCTTTTGAGAGGATTCTTGGCAATTTTGAATCCCATTAAAGTGGAATCCACCTGGTAGTAGGCCAGACCTTTTGAGTCTTTTCCGACGTGACATCCGTAACAATTTTTGTAGGCGACTGAGTGGCAAACCTGGCATTCCACTTTTTGGGCGTGAATTTGGTGAATCTCCAGCTTCGAGTTTTCCGAAACAGCATCCGGGTGGCAGGTTTCACACCGTGCGTGTTTGTCGGCCTGGTAGCGACTTAGAACCTGCCCGTCCGCGCTGTGCATTTCGTCGGCGGAATGGCAGCGATTGCAATTCAATCGTTTCAAATAGTGGACGTCAGGAGGAAGTCCTTTGTTTTTTCCCATAAATTCTTTTTGAATACGACTTCCATGACAAGCCGTGCAGTTGGTTTCCATATCGGGCCGTTTGTGAAAAAAATGCCCATCTACAAAACCACCCTCCACGGTTTCCGGGCGACTAATGTGACACTGCCCGCAACTGGAATGACAGGAAGCGCAATGGTTCCCGAAAGCCTCGGAAACCTTTTGCATCGTTACGTGGTTGGACGTATCCATTCGAGTGTGCAGGACTTTCCAATACGGTTCCAATGTGTAGTGTAAACTTTTGGGTGCCACTGTGGCAATGGAATCGTGGCAGCTTCCGCACGCCTCTTGCGGTTTTGCGAAAGAGGGATCCCGAACCACGTGCGCATGGGCCGTTTCCCAATTCGGGTCCGTGGCATCGCCGCCGTGACAGGTTGTGCACCCAATTTCGCCGTGCGGGTCTTCATCTAAAAAATCGACGTCCACGTAAACCTTTTCGTACGGCTCCAACGGAGCCAGCGCTCCCCCTCAGCCCTCACCCTTTGTGAGCGAAGATTTTTTCACTTCCGGATGTAATTTTTTTATTTGACGGGTAATTTGAATCAACTTCCTGGCACTGGTGTGGCAGGCCACACATTGATCTTGATTTGGGGATTTGGTTTGGGGACGGCCTAAAGCCGAACTGAACAAAAGCAGAAGAAAAAGGAAGGGAAAAGCGAAAAATGAAATACATTCCCCCGAAGGATGCAACAAATAGCACTTTCTGTTTCGCATCACGTAAACCTCCTGCCCATTGCTGAAAAACTGCTATTGTTTTTATTGATTTTACTCGAAAATAATATAGTGCATTTTTTTGAAATGTCAAGAGAAAAGTGACCGATTTAAAAAAAATCGCGGCGAGAAAGATTTAAGAAGCCGCGCAGGATGCGCGACACGAAAATGTATTCTTCCTTTAACTGAAGAGGTCGTGATTCGGCGAATGAAACATCTGCCGAATCAAACGACCCAAGAAAAGAAACTTTCGCCAGGGGAAACCTACTCTGCTATTCCGAGCGTTTTTAGTTTAATCTGTCTTAATTCACGCATGAAACCCCGTTCAGATAGCCCGAAATAGTCATGTAACTGAATATATTTCTCGTACAAACGGTCGTAAATCTCTTTGTTTTCAGGATTTGGGCGATAGACCACATCTTTGAGACGCGCCATTTTTTGGGTGGCTTCCTGAAAATCATCGTAGCCACCTCGTTCCTTTCCGGCGGCAATAGCACCGATAATTGCGGCACCCAATGCGGCTGCCTGCTGCGAGTCGGCGACACGGATTTCTCGTCCCGTGACGTCGGCGTAAATTTGTAGCAGAAGTTCGTTCTTTTCAGCCAAACCACCGCAGGCGTACAATTCGGTTACGGGAACCCCTTGTTCCTCGTGCGTTTGAATTATCTTTCGTGTTCCAAAAGCGGTCGCCTCAATGAGTGCCCGATAAATTTCTTCCGGTTTGGTGGCCAATGTCATTCCCACCATGAGCCCCGAAAGCGTTGCATCCATTAAAACGGAACGGTTGCCGTTCCACCAATCCAATGCCAGCAGTCCGCTTTGCCCGGCTTTTCCTTCCGCCGCCTTTTTCTCCATCCATTTGTAAAGGTCGAGGCCTGCTTTTTGTGCGGCTTCCTGGTATTCAGTTGGAACGGATGATTTCATAAACCAGGCAAAAATGTCGCCCACGGCGGACTGCCCCGATTCGTACGCCACCAGACCAGGGACAATGCCGTCTTCCACAATGCCGGCAATTCCCTCGGCGGGAATATTTTTTTCTCCCAGAACCATGTGACAGGTGGAGGTCCCCAAAACCAGCACCATTTTTGCAGGCTCCGCCACGGAGCTTCCCAACAAGGCGGCATGAGCGTCAATAATGCCCACGCCAACCGGGGTGCCCTCTTTTAACGAAAGGGCTTCTGCCATGGCTGAGGTTAAACCGCCTGCCAAAGCCCCCACGGGGTAAATTGTGCGAGAAAGCTTTTCGTCCACGATTTTGGCAAATCGGGGATCCAAAGCTCCGAAGAAATCCTCCGACGGGTAGCCCTCCGATTTGCTCCAAAGGGCTTTGTATCCCGCCTGACACGCACTGCGGCGTTCGTTTCCGGTCAATTGCCAGACCAACCAATCGCCGGCTTCAATAATCTTTTCCGCTCGTTCGTAAACCGCTGGTGCTTCGTGTAGTATTTGCAGCGCTTTGGGGAAAAGCCATTCGGACGAAATTTTCCCACCGTAGCGCTTCAAAAACGGTTCCCCCCGCTTTTCGGCCAGCATGTTGATTTCGTCCGCCTCAGGCTGCGCGGCATGATGTTTCCAGAGCTTCACGTAGGCGTGCGGCTCCGACTGGAATTCTTCCAGGGTACAAAGAGGCCGCCCGTCCGCCAGAGTTGGCAAAATCGTACAAGACGTAAAATCGACCCCAATTCCCACGATCTGCTCAGCAGACACTCCGGCCTGACGCAAGGCTTCGGGGACGATGTCCTGCGTAACGGTCACATAATCCATTGGGTCTTGCAGTGCCCAATCCGGAGGCAGGGCGGTTTTCCCATCGGGCAAAACAGTGTCCATTACGCCGTGAGGGTAATTTTTGACGACCGTCGCCAATTCTTCTCCGGTTTGAACATCCACCAGAATAACACGCCCGGACTCCGTACCAAAATCCAAACCCAGAGCAATTCTTTTTTTGGCCATTCTCAGAATCCCTTTCTTTTCGTGACTATCAACCTCGCTTCGCTCCCCCCTTACGAACAGCCCCGTTTTTCACGGTCGGTTTGCGGTCAGTAGTTGCTTCTTCCGAAACCAGATTTTCTAATTTAAAAATTTGCGGGGAAAAATCAACGGAATTTTTGCTCCGTTTTCCACGGTGGATTTTCGGGTAAATACCGATCGAATTCCTCAATAAAACGGGATTCCACTTCCGCTGTGTACCCACCGCGCAAAAACAGGTCTAAAATTTCACGGTAGAACCGTTCCCACGAAGCCTCTTCATGGCCGGGGTTAATGGGATAAAAGAGGGCGCCGTTTGCCTTTGCCGCCCGAAGATCACCCGGCGCGTCTCCGATCATGAGCACGTGGTCGGGAGCATATTTGCCACCGGTAGCCAACTGCAGATGCTCCTTTTTGCTGCCCATTTCCTGTCCGGCAATAACGCTCACGTAGCGATCAATTTTGTGCTCTTTCCATTCACGCTCCAACGCTTCCACGGGTGTTGCCGAAACAACAATCACATCCGCCTGAGCGGACAGTTTTTCCAAACTCTCCTGCACAAACGGAAAGGGCGGCACGCCGTGTACCATTTCCGCCACGGTAGTATTCACGGCCAAACTCCAGACCAACGCCTGTTTGAGAATGGGATCCTGCGTTTGCTCAACGGCCTGTTCGAGGGCAGGATTGCCCAGCGGCACGCCGGACGCAATAAATTTTTGTAGCGACGGCACCTCCGGAATTCTGGCGGCGCGCCGGCGCACTTCAGGGCGATCCCTGAGAAGATCAAACACCTTGACCAACGCCGGGAACCGATTGATTCCTCTCCATTTGGAATAGAGATTAACAAATTCGGCCGCTTCGCGGGCGTATTTGGAAACGGCCTGAAGGTTCCAGTGTTTAATAATATTCGGAATAAAACATTCCTTGTGTTTCAATTCCATGGTGTCAAAAGCACACCCGTCCGAATCGATTCCCACAAAATAGTCGTGTTCAGGGCTGAATTCCGCCAATTTTTTCTGCGCTGCCGAAACCATGCTTCCTCCTCGTATGTAGGAAATGTCTACTTCTTACTTTTAAATTCCCTCTAACCGCTTTTTTGAGTTCAGGAAAATTATTTTCCTCCAACTGCCTCGACGGCTTGTTCACCGGTAGGCCTGCGGGACGTAAGGGTTCAATTTCTTTTCCGCAAAAATCGGGTTTAATCGGGCGAATCGTTGGATCCCTTCCACAAGCGGCACGCTGACCCAATCGTTGCCCAAAAGCGGCCGGGCGTAGCGAATAAAATCGTCGGTTACATCTACTTGATTGTCCGCCAACCATTCCTTCGGAAAGGCGCGCTCGGAATTGGCCACCTTTTCCAAATCAACCTTGTCGTACCGCACGGAATAAACCGGCCCCGGCGTACGCAAAATTGTGGCCATTTTGCCGTTTTCTCCTGTGACGGCCAATTCCACGGCTTTTTCGGCCACACGGTACGCTTCGTCCAAATCGACCGTCGAAGCATAAATCATGGCGTGCCTTTGATCGGTTCCAGGCACCTGCCCACGGGCGGCGCCCCTGGCCTTGAGTCCCACTTGATTCAAATAGTTCACCACGACCTGCTGAACCGTCAGCCGGCTTGCGCTGAATTCCGTGTGTCCGAAGGCATCCTTGACCTCACCGAGGGCTCCCACGTCAAACCCCTCACTCACCACCACCAGACAGCGCCCGCTCCGAAGCAATTCAGCATTCACGCGGTCAGCCAGTTCTTCCAACGTAAGCCCCGATTCCGGCATGTAGATTTGCAACGGCATCTTCCGCTCGGGGTCTCCCAATCGAGCTGCAGCCGGAATAAATCCGATTTTCCGTCCCATCGCCTGCAGAACCAAAACGGGGTCGGCCGGAGAAGAACCGCGATTTTCTTCATTAGCGGCTTGAATCAAATGGGCCCAGTAGCGCGCCGTGCTCCCGTAGCCCGGTGTGTGGTCAATGAGCCGAAACTCGGAATCTCCGACGTCGTTGTCAATTGTTTTGGGAACGCCAATGGCCACAAGGTCCAGTCCCTCTCTTTCCGCCAACAGGCTTACCTTGTGAGCGGTGTCCATGGAATCGTTGCCGCCGATGTAGAAAAAATACCCCACATTGTGCGCTTTGAAGACGTCCAAAACACGCTGAAAATCCTCCGTCTGGTGTTCTTTTAGCTTGTAGCGGCAGGTTCCAATTGCCCCAGCGCCCGGTGTGGTGCGCAGGAGAGCAATTTCCTCTTTCGGCTGGGCGGAAAGATCCAGTAATTCCTCTTTGAGAATTCCCTCAATTCCGTGAAATCCGCCGTAAATCTTGCCAAACACGCCCCTATGTTGCTGACACGTTTCAATTATTCCGCGCAAAGAATTGTTAATGACCGCCGAGGGCCCCCCGGATTGGGCCACCACCACATTTTTCTTAGAAGTCATTTTTTCGCCAACCTCCTACGACAAAACACCCTACGACAAAAACTGAAGTGAACAGAACAAATGGGTACAAAAGGACAACCCCCGGTTTTGTCCACCAATGAAAGG
The DNA here is from genome assembly GCA_964579725.1 of uncultured Deferribacteres bacterium. Taxonomy (GTDB): domain Bacteria; phylum Zhuqueibacterota; class JdFR-76; order JdFR-76; family BMS3Abin05; genus CAZOHG01. The sequence goes on along the minus strand of CAZOHG010000015.1, from coordinate 38,015 downwards.
AATGCCCTAAAAATAAACCGGATCTGAATTTCATAGCCCGGGGCTTTCGCTCAGGGCTGATTTTTTTGGGCTAAACTTCTTTTCACCCAATCATCTAAACATCGTGGCAATGAACAGCGCTCAGAAATTTTTTAAAGAAAATTTCCCCGCCATCTTTCTTTTCGCCTTCGAAACCCTCCCTGCAGCTCGAATTTCGTGCGATTATTGTGCCGATTTCAAACGAAACAATTTTTCCCCGGCGTGCGGAATCACCAAAATGCCTTCTTCTTCACGCCCCCAAAAATCCTCCACACGAATGGAAGCCGGATCCCGGTAGCCCAGATTAATCCGTTCACAGCGTTCTTTTGGAATGCCTGTTGCCAGCGTAACCTGCACCCTTGGTTTTTCCACGCCGTTTTCAAAGCTCCCGACACCCCGCACGTGGGTTGAATGCGCTTTAATAGCTCCGGGCACCCACCGAAATTTTTCTTCCTGCTTTAAAAAATAATCGCGGACGTGGTACCCCACCCGGTCCAAAAGTTTCCCATGCACGTACGAGACCTCCGTAATATGGGGGGCGTAAATTATTACCTCGCCGCCGTCTGCCACGATCGGCTCCGATTTGTACATCACTTTTCCGGCTGTCCAAATGTCGTCGTACATTTCGGGAGCCACACCCAACACCAAGCGGTAGGGGTGGTTTTTGTATTCAATGTGGAGCTTCTCGGACAAATCCGCTGCCTTTTCCCAGGCCTCCTTCGGCGGCCCGATGTACAGTCCCGCCAATTGCACCGGGTGCACCACAAAGGCAAAAAGAAGCGTGGGAATGGGAATAAATTCCGCCGCACGATCCACCACCGCACGGGTTGGCGTCCACTTCCGACCGATGATTTTCAGATTGGTAATGACTGCCCCGAGCCAATGGAAAAAATGAATGATTTCCTCCCCTGAAATACCGGGGAAAAAATATTTATTCCCCCCTGAAAATCCCACTACCTCGTGCGGAAACGTGGGGCCCAGAATAAAAATTTGGTCGTAATCGAAAATCAATTTGTTCACGGTGATCGGCACGCGCTCGCGCATTAATCCGCCCGAGAGTTCCGCAATTTCGTCGGGTTCCAACCAACCAATGGTTCGCAGCATTTCGGGATTTTTCCACTGGTGATTGAAAAAGTGGACGTTTTTGTAACGGCTCTCCCATTCCGAACGGGAAATCCCAACACGTTTTAGCGTGTCGTCAATGGGCTCTTCGGGGTGGGTTCCCAGCGCCACCAAGTAGTCGAGCGCTTTTACCTGGTGCCCGATTAAATCGTACAAAGCATGAAAAAACAAAGCCATGGGCGCTGTTCGTGTGTGATCGGGAATAATGGCCAGCACTCTTTTGTTTTTCAAAGAAAGCCGAGCCAATGCCTGAGTAAGGAGTTCCCGCACGTCGTCGTCGCTTAAAAAGCCATTTAATACTTCTTTACCTATTGTCATTTTTCCGCCCACTCGATTTGAAATCCAAGGATTTTCAGTTTTTCCGCCAACGCGTCCGACGCCGGTTTGCGGGGCAACACAACATGCGTGTTCCCGAATTCCCGGCGAACGGGGTAGTTTTTCCGCAATTGGTCAAAATAGGCTCCCCGCTTGGACTCGGGCAATTCCAATATTTTTCGTAGTCTGGCATCGTCTTTTCGAATGGCGTAAACTTGCTGCACAATTTCACGCAGTTGGGTTTCGTCGCTGCCACCTGTGGGCTGCCAGAAAATTTGCGGACGCGCTGCAGGGGGCAAAAATTCAGAGACCTTCCGGGTCGGCTCCTTTCCCAAAAATCGGCACACCGCGTCGTAAATCATCTGTGTTCCGTTGGCTTTCCCGTCCAAAGAATACCCCGCAATATGCGGGGTGCCTAAAAAAACCTGTGCCAGCAGCTCCGCGTCAATAGTGGGCTCGTTTTCCCACACATCCAAAATGGCCGAGGCCACTTGTCGATTCTTTAGGGCCATCTTTAAAACGGCATTGTCAACAACGGGGCCGCGTGAAGCGTTGATTAAAAGGACGTTTGGTGAAAGCTCGTCTACGTTTTCCGCACTGAGCAGGTGAAAGGTTTTGTCCCGACCCTCCAAAGTCAGGGGAACGTGAAAAGTAACGATGTCCGCTTGCAGAGCCGTTTTTAGGGAAACAAATCGAGGTTCGTGGGTTTTCCTCTGCAGCGGCGGGTCATTCTCTAAAACGGTCATGCCAAGGGCGCGTGCCCGGCGCGCAACACGACTCCCAATATGCCCGACGCCGATCACCCCAAGAGATTTGTCTTCCAACTTCCAACCCTGAACAACCGAGAATTCCAAAAGGGCGGCAAAAACATATTCTGCGACGGAATTGGCATTGGAACCCGGGGCATTGGAGAAGCCGATGCCGGTTTCCTTCAAGAACATTTCGTCGATGTGGTCGGTGCCGATGGTAGCCGTTCCCACAAATTTAACGGAACTTCCTTCCAACAGACTGCGGTCAACCCTGGTAATAGAGCGTACCAACAAAATATCGGCATTTCGAACGGTTTCAGGGCCAATGAGACGTCCAGAAATCGTTTGCACACTTCCCAATTCGGAAAACATCTCCCGAACAAAGGGGATATTTTCATCTGCTACAATTTTAAGATTGCGACGTTTCAACCCGTCACCTTTTCGATCGGACACGGTTATTCCTCCCACTCCGTGTGAAAGGTTCCGGGTTTGTCCACGCGCTGGTAGGTGTGCGCGCCGAAAAAATCACGTTGAGCCTGAAGCAAATTGGCTGGTAAGCGGGAGCGCCGGTAGCTGTCAAAATAGAATAAAGAATCGCTCAGAGCCAGAGCCGGGATTCCCAGTTTGGCAGCCACTTGCACCACCCATCTCCAATTTTCCTGTCGGTCGTTTAGAATAGGAGCAAAATAGGGATCGAGCATTAAATTGGGCAAATCGGGATTTTTCTCAAAAGCCTTTTGAATGGGCGTAAGCAATTGGGCGCGAATAATGCACCCACCTTTCCAAATACGAGCAATTTCAGCTAAATTCAAATGGTACCCATATTCGCGAGAAGCCCACCGCAACAGAGCCATGCCCTGCGCATACGAAACGATTTTCGAAAGATAAAGGGCGTCGTAAACGGCCTCCACCAGCCGCTCCGGCTCCCCCTGAAAGGTTTTCTCTGGCCCCTTGAGAATCTCCGCCGCTACGGTTCGTTCCTCTTTAAAGGCGGACAAAATCCGCGCTTCCACGGCAGCGTTAATGGTCGGGATAGCCACGCCCACATCCAGCGCATTCTGGGAAGTCCACTTACCCGTTCCTTTTTGCCCTGCCTTGTCCAAAATCACCTCAACCAGAGGCTTTCCCGTATCGGGGTCGATTTTTCCGAAAATTTTGGCCGTAATGTCAATGAGATAAGAACGCAATTCCCGTCTGTTCCACTCTTGAAATATTTTTTGCAGCGCTTCAGCTTCCAAATGAAGGGCGTTTTTCAGCAAAAAATAGCTTTCCGAAATGAGCTGCATGTCACCGTATTCAATGCCGTTGTGCACCATTTTGACGTAGTGGCCCGCTCCGCGCGGTCCGATGTACGTACAACACGGACCGTCTTCGGTTTTGGCGGCAATGGCCAGAAAAATCTCTTCTACACGGCGGTAGGCCGACTCCTGACCGCCGGGCATCAAACTGGGACCGTGCAGGGCTCCCCATTCGCCGCCGCTCACACCCGTACCAATAAATTGAAAACCCTCCGCCTCCAAAGCTAAACTGCGTCGCTCGGTATCTTTGAAAAAAGAATTGCCACCGTCAATTAAAATATCCCCCTTCTCCAAATGGGGTTTGAGCACGCCAATCACATCGTCCACGGGTTTCCCGGCCGGCACCATCATCATTAAAACTCGAGGTTTCTCAAGCAGAGCCACCAATTCCGGCAGGCTGTTTGCCACCCTATTTTCCGTTTCGGAAAAAACAGCGGCAACTTCCGCCCGCTTTTTGGCATCCAAATCGAATCCGGCCACACGGAATCCTTTGTCCGCCATATTTAGGGCGAGATTTCTCCCCATTACACCCAATCCCACCATGCCAATGTCAAATTTTTTCATTGAACTTTTCCTCCGCACGTCAAAACCAAATGTTTCTTGCGAAAAGAGCCGCGGGTCAGATCGTCATGGCCGTAAACCCGCCGTCCACACGAATAATAGCACCCGTTACAAAGCTGGAAGCCTGCTCCGAGGCCAGCCAAATGGTCGCGCCCACCAATTCGTCCGCTTCTCCGAAGCGCCCCATCGGGGTGTGCCGAAAAATATCTTCCGTTCGTTCCTTGGTCAATAATTTTCGATTTTGCTCCGCAGGGAAAAATCCCGGTGCAATGGCGTTAACGCGAATTTTTTGGGGAGCGAATTCCCGCGCCAAAAATTGGGTTAAATTGTTCACACCTGCTTTTGAAATGGAATACGTAAAAACCCGTGACAAAGGCGGGCCGGACGACGCCGAGGAAATATTAATAATGCTTCCTCCCTCACCCTGTTCAACCATCGCTTTTAGAAACACCTGGCAGGAGAAAAACATGCTCTTCAAATTCACGTCCAAGATCCGCTGCCATTCCGATTCGGTGATCTCAAAAAATGGGGTGCCGGAATTAATGCCGGGAGCATTGATCACAATGTCCACTCGCCCAAGGGATTTAAGAAGAGTGTCTGCAGCAGCTTGCAAATCGGCTTTCGAAGAGGCATCCACCCGCAGAGCGAGAGACCGCACCCCCATTCGGCCAATTTCTTCCGCTCGCTTTTCGGCATTTTGCTGATTAATGTCCAGAATGGCCACATCGGCTCCTGCTCGCGCCAATCCCTTTGCCATGGCCCCGGCCAAAACTCCTCCCCCGCCCACCACGGCCGCCACTTTCCCCCGCAATCCAAATAACTCCTCAACAAAGCTCATTTCACGTTTTCCTTTCCTGACCTGTCTTATTTGCCGTGCAGGCAATTCATTTTTCGAAAGGCTCCTCGGTTTTTCTCAGATTTTTTGCGCCAGGGGCGCACCTTCTGGAGCCAGCGGTTCAGCCTTTGAAATTATTCGCAAAGTGAAGGCCCTCGATCAAACGGTCGGTCAGAGCCTTTACTTCGGCATCAACCTTTTCCCGAAAATTCTTGGAAAAATCGTAAAGCGTGACCAGGCGATTTCGGTAGAGCCGTTTTCCCTGAGCGTTTCGAAAATTCATGGCCAAATAGGAATGAAATCGAAAAAAATCGGCTCGAGGGTTGAATTTTTTGGCTGGATTCGCGGCCACTTCTTCCCGGTAAGTCGCCAATTGACGCTGGAGCAGCGGGGTGGCAAGCGCTCCGCCCACCTCCAATTCATTCTCCAGAAATTTTTCTACCGACTGGAAAACGTCCTCAAATAATTGCCTCTCGTCGGAATTGGCCGGAAAAGCCGCCAGAATTTCCATGAACAATTCGTAGTAGACACCCGAAATTTTGTACTTCAGCCGATTTCCGGTCGCACGAAGCAGCGCCTCGTACGTGCCAGGCCCCTTCCCTGAGTAGGGCGTTGTTCCGCTGCCGGAATGAATGGAAAGAAGCGCACCGTCAAAAGAAGCGGCTACCGCCGCGTGCCGGGCCGCCAGTTCCTCTAACTCGGCCAAATCACCGTCAAAGTCCGCTCGCTTTTTAAAGCCGACGTTGGGGGCCACATACGCAACCGGAAGCCCGCGGTCTGTCCATTCCTTCAAGTAGAAAAACAATTCCGGTACGGTGGTTTTGGCTTCGGTTTCGTCCATCGAAATCTCAAATCCGAACAAATTCTTCAAGTGCTCCTGAATGTACTGAAAGATCCTCTGATTCACGTCCAGGCTGTCGTGGAATTTGAGCGCCAGACGTTTTACTTCTTCTTCGCTTAGTTGAATGGCAAAGGGCTCGCCCGTCGCCTTCCGAAAGCTAAATTTCCGATTGGCCAATCGATTCAAATAATGGGCTTTTTGCTCGGCAGAAAATTTTTGTTCGAACCGCTTGTCCACTTCGCTTGCCGAAAGCTCGTCGGCAGCCAGCCAGAACAAATCGGAGGTATCCGTTGTGAACATGTCGACGTGACCATGTTCAATGGCTTCGTCCACGGCGGAGAAGTTGTACTGGAGCGACTTTTCCAATTGTTCAGGACTCAATTCTTCCACCTCGTGCACACCCGCAATTCGCTTGACGGCCGTCGCCGAGGAACCCACCACAATCAGGTGATCCGCCTCAATTTCGATGAGAACCCGGTATTTTTGCGCGCCTTTTTGAGCGGCCGTCTGGTAATGGCGAATGGAGGTTCCGGTGTGTCCCAATGTCATTTCGTACACACCCGGCGGAGCATCGATGACTTTCTGAGGCGCCGTCTCGCGTCCGAAGGAAAGCATGAGCGTGGCAGCCGTGTTGTGTTCTTTTAAGGAAGTAAACATGCCCGGCAACACCACTTCGGGAATGCGAATTCCAAGCGCCGGGTGGTGAATTTTCCCCAAATATCGGGGAGCCCAATTTGCATCTTTTGTTGTCATTTTGACTCCATTTTTTTTCGCTACACTGCGTTTGTCGCGTTTCTCTTGGTCTGATTTTGCCGTTTACCCCACCCACAGGCCACCGTTGACATCCACCACGGCGCCGACCATGTAGTCGGAATAGCGGGAAGCCAAAAATACGGCGACCGAAGCAATCTCTTCCGGCGTTCCCTCGCGGCGAACCGGAATATTTTGGAGAAAACCCTGCCGAACTTCCGGCGGGGTAAATTTTTCATGAAAGGGTGTCGTAATCACACCGGGCGCAATGGCGTTGACCCAAATGCCTTTGCCAATTAACTCCTTCGCCATGCCCATGGTTAAGGTGTTGATGCCCCCCTTGGAGGCTGCGTAAATGACAGAGCCGGGGCCGCCACCCGTCCGAGCCGCAACGGAAGAAATGTTAATAATGCGACTTCCTTTCGGCATGTACGGCAGAACTTTTTGGCTGCACAAAAACACGGACTTAAAATTAATGCTCATCAAACGATCCCAATATTCCTCACTGGCTTCTGAGAAAGCGGTTCGTTGGATTAGCGTCCCGGCATTGTTCACCAAAATATCGATTCGCTCTTCAAAAAAATCCGCCGCCCTCGAAATAAGCTTTTCCACATCGGCAGTAACCCCCAGGTCAGCTTGAACCGCCACCGCTTTTCGACCCATTTTACGGATGGTTTCGGCCAATTCCTCCGCTTTTTCCGCAAAGCGATAATAATGCACCACCACATTTGCCCCGCTCTCGGCAAATTTCAGTGCCACGGCGCGGCCAATGCCCGTGCTCGACCCGGTAACCACCGCATTTTTGTCCTCTAATCGGATGTCCATTTTTTAACCCTCTTTTTTTGTCAAAACGTCCGTTTCCGTTAAGCGGAATCCCGTTCTACCAGCGACGCTTCCAGGACAATTTTTTCATTTAAGGGATTCTCTTTCTGCTGAATTTGTTTTATTAAAAGCGCCGCCGCTCGACGACCAATTTCGTAAATTGGAATATGAATGGTCGTAAGGGGTGGAAAGGCGGCAGTAGCCAGCGGTGTGTCATCCGTTCCAACTACGGCCATGTCTTCGGGAATTTTAATTCCGGCTTTTCGCAGGGAAGAAATGGCCCCCAAAGCCACCTGATCGTTGAAACAATACACGGCCGTCGGTCGTGTAGTTGCGGGCATCTCCGTTAGCGTTTTGCCCGCTCGAAAACCGTCTTCAATATACGAACCGGCCGGCACAACGTAGGCGTCCTGAACGGGCGTCCCGTGACGATTGTGGGCCATTTTGTACCCCTGAAGTCGTTGCACGGAATGAAGCGAGTGGTCGGGGCCCGCCAAATAGCCGATTCGCCGGTGCCCTTTTTGGAGTAAAAAATCCACGGCCAAAAATCCCACCTGCACATTGTCCACGTCAACGCCGTTTGTCGGCAACATGTCAATCGTATCCAGCAGTACAAACGGCACATTCCTGCGTTTCAATTCCAAAAGATGGGAAAAGCCGCCATTGTCCTTCAAGCTGGAGATAATCAACCCGTCCACCTTTTTCGAAAGAAGCACATTGAGGGTTTCTTGTTCTTGCAGGGGCTTGAGTTCCGAGCTGCCCAACAACACCGTGTAGCCTTCCTTGTTGGCGTAATCGTACACGCCGCTTGTAATTCGGGCAAAATAGGGATTATCAATTTCCTTAATAATTAACCCGATGGTTTTGGTTTGCTTGCGGGCCAGAGCACGGGCCAATTCGTTGGGTCGGTAATCCAACTTTTTCATGGCCTCCCGAACGCGGGCTTTGGTTTCGTCTTTAATTAAAGGGTTGTCGTTTAAAACGGCCGAGACGGTCGATTTGGACACCCCCGCCAAACGAGCAATGTCGTGGATGGTTACCTTCAAAAAAACTTTCTTTTCTTTTTAAACCGTTCCAAAAAAAGGCTGCTATTTTCTAATCTCTTGTGATTACAGCTATTAAACGTTCAATTTCGACTCACTATAAAAAATAATTGAACTGTTTCAATATAGAATTTGTAACACGTAAATTCAAGAACTTTTTTCCATCTTGTACGATTTTTTTTCTGAGTGACGTTGCTCTTTTTGAAAACCAGTCGAAAAACAACTCCGGCTGGCATTCAACACCCCAAAAAAATCAGCGAACAAAAAAAATTGCTTGCAATTTCCTGTCAATAATTTTATATTGTACCCAATTTAAAAGAGAGGAAATTTTAATGAAACACATCTTCATCGCAGCCTGTTGTTGTCGGAACGCATGTTTCGCAAAGCGTGCAGCGTGGAGGTGTGGTTTATCTTGAAATAGATTTAGAAACGTTTTCAGCAAAGCCCCATTGTTCCACGCAATGGGGCTTTTTTTATGGTGACAAAAGAAAGGAAACAGCCATGGCGCGCATTTTTCGAGGCATTGAAGAAACCATCGGAAATACCCCGCTGGTTCATTTGAAACGACTCTCTCCTGAGGACGGTGGTATTCTTCTGGCAAAAATGGAAGCCTTTAATCCTATGTCATCTGTCAAGGACCGGATTGCGCGGCAAATGATTGAACACGGACTCGCAAACGGCACCATTACGCCGGAAACGGTCCTGATTGAACCCACCTCGGGAAACACAGGCATCGGTCTGGCTTTTTTAGCTGCAGCCTTTCAGCTCCGTTTGATTTTAACCATGCCCGATTCGATGAGTGTGGAGCGCCGTTTGTTGATTCAAGCCTTTGGCGCCGAACTGGTGCTTACCCCGGCTTCGGAGGGAATGCAGGGAGCCATTGAAAGGGCAGAAGCGCTTCGGAAGCAGATTCCCAATTCCAGAATACTCGGACAGTTTTCCAGTCCCGCTAATCCCGAAGCGCACGAAAAACACACGGGACCCGAAATCTGGGCCGACACCGACGGCCGCGTGGATTTTTTGGTAGCTGGTGTGGGCACCGGGGGCACACTGACCGGCAGCGGCCGCTATTTAAAACGAAAAAACCCCCATTTTAAAGTGGTCGCGGTAGAACCCAGGGAATCTGCTGTTTTAAGCGGAGGGAGGGCGGGCGCCCACAAAATTCAGGGAATTGGTGCAGGTTTTGTCCCCGAGGTGCTGGATCGCGCTGTGATTGATGAAATCATTCCCGTTTCCGACGGAGAGGCTTTCCGAACCACCCGAGCGCTTGCGCAAAAAGAGGGGATTTTGGCCGGGATTTCCTCCGGCGCCGCTCTGTTTGCGGCCTTGAAAGTAGCCAGGCGTCCGCAAAATAAGGGAAAAACCATCGTCGTTATTTTCCCCGACCACGGCGAGCGGTATTTGTCGACAGAACTATTTAATCTTAAACAGGAGGGGTCTTTCTAAATGGGCATGCGACATGACATTCGATCGGTTTTTAAATACGACCCGGCGGCAAAAAATGTCCTTGAAATTCTACTCACGTACCCCGGTCTTCACGCCATTTGGGTACACCGCGTCGCCCATTTTTTGTGGCAGCTCAAAATTCCCGTCGTTCCTCGATTTCTTTCCCATGTGGCGCGCGTTTTAACCGGCATTGAAATCCACCCGGGAGCCATCATCGGGAAAGGAGTTTTTATTGACCACGGAATGGGCGTCGTCATTGGTGAGACGGCTGTGGTTGGAGACGAATGCCTGATTTACCAAGGTGTGACGTTGGGCGGGACATCGTTAAAAAGAGGCAAGCGGCACCCCACATTGGAGTCGCACGTGGTGGTGGGAAGCGGTGCCAAGATTTTGGGAAATATTCGAATTGGCCACCACAGTCGCATCGGAAGCGGCTCCGTTGTGCTGAAGTCCGTGCCGCCGCATTCGGTTGTTGTAGGCATTCCCGGGAAAACCCTCCAGGAGAAAATTCGCCCTCTTCCAGAGAAACCGGAACTCAACGGTCAACCGCTTCAAAATTCACCTGAAATCCACCATTTGGTAGAACGGGTTTTGGCACTGGAAGAAGAAATGAGCCAATTGAAAAGACATTGCAGGGAGAAGGCGCGCAACAAAGAGAAAAAATGGGCAAAATCGGAAAGACTGCTTAGCGACAGGGCCGTCTTTCAAAACGGAGAAGGAATTTAGCCCCGGTTTTGGAGAAGAAAAACAAGGGGGATTGGACCTCCAGTATCTTAAAAAATCTTGAACAGTTGGAAATTGGCTCCGTGCAAATACTTACCCAAATTATTTTGCAATTGGGTCGAAAGGGAATCCAAATTATTAGCGGAGTGTTGGAATTTACGGTACATGTCTTCGTCGTAAATCAATTTTGCCAATGTACCGCGGCGATTCTTGATTTGCTCGGAAATTTCGCGCAAGGAAGAGGTAAAATCTTTTAACTCGACCGAAAATTGTTTGAACTGTGTGAGTGTGGTGTCAATATCGTTTTTGTGCGCCACCACCAAAGCATTCAAATTGCGCGTACTGGAATTTAAATAATTCAGGGAAGTCTGAAGTTGGTTCAAATTTTGGTCGACAAAAACAGACAGTTTTTGGGAAAGTTGTTCAATGTTCCGCACGCTCTGCCGAAGCGAGGCCTGAAGGCTGGTATCGCCAAGTGTGCTGTCGAAGCTTTTTTTGAATCCCTGTAAAAATGCACTGGTTTGAACCGCCAAATTGCCTGCCAGCCCAATCAGCTCCGGAATCGAAGCGGTGTACTCTCCTATGAGAGGGGCTTTTAAATGTTTCAAATCCAGTGGAGGCTCTTTGGAGCCGGGGTCAATTTCTACTCGTTTCCCCCCCATTAATTCAAGCATTTGAATGGAAGCCTTGGCGTCCTGGTACAAGACCACATTTTTGTTGAGATAAACTTCCACCATCACCTGATTTTTCATTAAAACAATTCGGCTTACTTTCCCACGGCGGACGCCGTTTACCGTCACGGGGTCCCCTTCTCCCAGGCCGGAGGCATTTTTGAACAAAATGTCTACCTTGTACCGATTCGAGGAAAAACTGTACCCCTTTGCCCAAATAATGCCGAAAAACAAAATGAGCAATCCCAGAACCACAAAACTTCCCACTTTTATTTCGGGGCTTTTTAAATCGATCATAATCCTGCTTTTCGAATTAATTCCATGACATCTAATGCTTTCGCCTGCGGGACGTCTCTGCCTTCAAGGGCAATCCCTCGCTCGGACAACTTTTTCAAAAAAAGAACATCTTCTTCGGAAACAAAAATATAGGGGGCGATTTTCTTTGCTTTTTCCTTGAAATGGAGCCCGCCCACATTGACGCTTTTTATAGGAATTCCCTTTTCCACCAGTTTCCAGACAACCTTCGGGCTGGCCACAACCAACAAAACCTTTTCTTTGGCAAAATCAGGGGACTGAACGTAGCGAACAAGCTCGTTAGTCGAAAAAACATCCAATGCCACGTCGACATCAGCGTACGAATTCAAATAGAGGTCCTTTTCCCAGTCGCTGGCGGCAATTTCGTCGTCGCACAACACAATCCGATCGGGGCGAAGGGCGCGGGCCCACCCCACTACTACCTGCCCGTGAATGAGGCGATCGTCAATCCGAACCAAAACGAAAGACATCTATTCCTCCCCCCAAATGTCGATTCCCCGAACGGCGTCACGTTGCAAAATCTCGGGCAGCGCCTCAATCGGGTGGGTATCTCGTTTTGTAATAAATGAAAGCAACATGGGCAAATTCAGTCCGGAGATGATGACGGTTCCGGAAAATTTTCTGGCTATACGGCGTGCGACATGCCAGGGATTGCCGCCTTTGAGCCCCACAAAAATAAAAACTTTCTCATTTTTTTTATCGGCAGCTTCCAACATTTTCTCCAATTCGTCCGCCAGTGCCCGGGGCGATTTGGCCGAACTGGAAAGACTCTGGAGGCCCTCCGTTTCGCCCACGATGCGCCGCACCGTCCGCAAAAAAGCCTCGCCCAATGTGCCGTGTGTAAAAAGAATTCCACTAATCATGTACATGCCTACCGACGGTAAAGTTCCTATTCAAAATCACCTTTGAGGTATTTTTTTAACTCCTGCTTTTCCTGAATTCGTTTCATGAGCAATTCGTTAAATTTTTTGGCGGGATGAAGACCGTGAATTTTCAACAATTGATTTAAGGCGATTGTTTCCACAATGACGGTAATATTTTTCCCGGGGAAAATGGGCAGCCGGACGATTGGTAACTGAACCCCCAGGATCTCCTTAAACTGGTCTTCCATGCCCAGGCGCTCGTAGTCCTCGGAATCGTCCCAATCCTCCAATTGAACCTCAATTTCCACCCGTTTCTGAACACGGATTGCCCGAATACCGAACATGCTCTGGACGTCCACAATGCCCAACCCGCGCAGCTCAATGTGGTGCCGCAGCAGGCTGTTGGTTTGTCCAATGAGAATTTCGCGGGATTTTTTGACGATCTCCACCACATCGTCCGACACCAGGCGGTGGCCTCGCTCCACTAAATCCAGCGCCACTTCACTTTTCCCGATGCCGCTTCGCCCCGTCAGCAGGACGCCGATTCCGTAGACGTCAATGAGCGTACCGTGCACCACCACACGCGGGGCAAAAACATCCGAAAGATATTCATTCACATAGCGGACAAATTCCGTGGACACCAATGCCGAGCGTAGCAAGGGGACTTTTTTCTCTTTGCATTTTTGAATCAGTTCGCCATCCACAGGATTTTTATTGGTGATGACAATGAGGGGAATATCGAATTCAAAAAGGCGGGTCAAATCCTGCCGACGAACGTCCAGTGGAAGAGATTTTAAATAAGTGACCTCTGTGTTCCCCAGAACTTGAATCCGATTGTAGGAAAAAACGTCCACAAAACCGGCCAAAGCCAGACCCGGACGGTGAATTTCGGTTTGGGTGATCCGGCGTTTGAAACCCTCTTCATTGACAATGATTTCAAGTTGCAGGTCTTTTTCGTTGTCCTTAAAAAATTGCTCGACTGTAATCGATTGTTGTTGATCTCCCAAGATTGCCCACCTGTAATTTTCAAAAAAAGAGTGCGGAGTTGAAAATTCAATTCGCATTTAAAAATATGATTTTATCCCAAAAAAGCAAGAGGAAAATGACCGGTGTACAATTTTATTGAAAAGGCTGTTCAATTCGTGTTTTGCCTGTCCCTTTCGGTTCGACGCAAAATAAAAGCCGCTCTTTTGAGCGGCTTTTGCAAGAAACCACGTTTGAAACAACTCACGTGAGGAAAACTATTCGACTTTTTCTTCTACTTCGGAAGCCACGGCCTCAGTTTCCCGTTTGCGAAGGGATTTGGACCGCAATTTATCTTTAAACCGCTTCAATTGACGTTCCAGGTTGTCCACGGCCTGGTCAATGGATTTGTAGAAATTGTCCGACGATTCCGAGGCCACAAAGCTATGGCTGTTCACATTAATGGTAATGCTTGCATTCCGATTGGCACGTTCCTTGGTTAAAATAATTTCCGAGTCCACAATTCCATCGAAGAATTTCTTCAGACGCTTCACTTCATTTTCTGCGTAGGAACGAAGTTGGTCTGATGCCTTGAAATGCCTTGCCGTGACTGTAATCCTCATAGGACACTCCTTTTTGCTTTGGGTTCATCTTCCTTGTCCACACCAATCTATCGTCACGTCCCACAATTTTTATGAGAAAGAACATTACGCACGCGGGTGCGCCTGGCGGTAAATCTGTTTCAGGCGTTCCATCGTTACGTGCGTGTAAATTTGTGTGGTCGAAAGACTGGCGTGACCCAGGAGTTCTTTAACGGCTTCCAAATCGGCGCCAGCTTCCAACAAATGGGTTGCAAACGTGTGACGTAACAAGTGCGGACTTAATGAACTTAGATCTGAGATATTTTGCAGATATTTTTGAACGCGATATTGAACAGTGCGGGGAGAAATCGGTTTGCCGCGCTTACTTAAGAACAAAATGCGCGTTTTTTCCTCTCCCTTTTGAAGCAATTGATTTCTGATTTTCAAATACCCCTTTAAGCTTTTCTCAGCCATTCTTCCCAGCGGCACCAATCGTTCTTTATTGCCTTTCCCCAAAATCCGAATGAGGCCTTCGTGGAAATCCACATCATCGAGCTTCATTTTAACTAACTCCCGAAGTCGGATTCCTGTTCCGTAGAAAATTTCCAAAATGGCCTTGTCACGGATTCCCTCGGGTGTGTTTTTGTCCGGAAGTTCTAATAAATCAAGCGCTTCCTGAATGCTTAAAAAAGCGGGCAGTTTTTTCTCCGCCTTGGGCGTGTGAATGGCTTTCGCCGGATTTAGGGTGATCGCTCCCGTCCGCATTAAAAATCCGAAATACGACCGAATGGCGGCCAATTTGCGACCGATTGTCTTTCGGCTCATGCCCTGCTGCGACAAATAGGCCAAAAAGGAGCGGATGTGCTCCTTGGTGACCCACGCCGCGCCTTTTTGCTCAGACAAATCGGGGTAGGAAAGTGCCAGAAAGTCGGCAAACTGGTGTAAATCGCGGCCGTAGGCTTCCAACGTGAACGAAGAATAATTTCTCTCCGTCTTAAGAGACCGAAGAAACTGTTCAACGGTTTTTTTCACGCACTACTTCTTTGTTTTGGTTTCGGAATGTTCTCGGACTGGAAATTCGGCTTTGCAATTGGGGCACTTTAGAAAAATGCCTTTTGCTTTTGTCCGGTGTTCCTCCAAATACGAATTGCCGCAATTGGGGCAGGTTTGAACCACCGGTTTGTGCCACGTTGCAAAATCACATTTGGGGTATTTGCTACAGCCGTAAAAGATTCGCCCCCGTTTGGTTCGGCGTTCCACAATTTCCCCGTCGCAGCCTTCCCGAGGGCAGGGAATTCCCAGAGAAATGGGTTTGGTAAATTTGCAATTCGGGTAGTTGGAACAAGCCAAAAATTTACCGTACCGTCCTGTTTTCACGACCAGTGGCGCCCCACAAACAGGACAGGTTTCATCCGTCGTCTGAACTTCTTCTTCCTTAAGTGGGCGTGTGTATTTGCATTCCGGGTAGCCGCTGCAAGCCAGAAATTTTCCGTGGCGCCCCCATTTCACCACCAGCGGCCGGCCGCACTCGGGGCAAACCTCACCGGTCTCCTCCTGCAACGAAGTCTTAATTTGGTCCTTCTTGCGGTCAATTTCTTGCAGGGCTTTTTCAAAGGAGTCGTAAAATTCCCGCAAGACCTCAATGACGTCCCGTTTGCCGTTTTCAATCAGGTCCAATTTGCCTTCCATTGTGGCGGTAAAATTGACATCGAAAATCTGGGCAAAATAGCGCACCAAAATTTTGTTTACCGTCTGGCCTAACTCCGTCGGGAAAAGGCGGCGTTCCTTTTTTTCCACGTATTTCCGGTTCAAAAGGGTACTGATAATCACGGCGTAGGTGCTAGGACGCCCAATGCCCAGGTTGTCCAATTCCTTAATCAGCGTACTTTCCGAATACCGCGCCGGCGGTTTTGTGAAATGCTGCGTAGGCGTGACGGCCAATAGTGTGAGGCCCTCCCCCTCTCGAATTTCCTTCGGGACGTAATGGGCCTTTTTTTCTTCTTCCTCGACGAACTCCTTGCTTTCTTCGTAAACCTGAAGAAATCCCCTGAATTGAATCACGCTGCCGGTGGTGCGGAAAAGGTACTCGCCCGCTTCAATGTCAATGGTGGTTTGGTCAAGCAGGGCTGGAGCCATTTGAGACGCCACAAACCGATTCCAGATTAGCTCGTACAGTTTTAATTGTTCGGGACTTAAGTAGCGAGCGATTTTTTTGGGTTCGCGCGACATAGCCGTTGGACGAATGGCTTCGTGGGCGTCCTGAGCATTCTTTTTCGTCCGAAATCGCCGTGCCTTGTCTGGCAAATAGGCCAAACCGTAATTGGCACCAATGTACGTTCGAACGGCTTCCAGAGCCTCTTCGGCAATTCGGGTGGAATCGGTACGCATGTAGGTAATGAGCCCCACGCTCCCCTCTTTGCCCAACTCAACCCCTTCGTAAAGCTGCTGGGCAATTCGCATGATTCGCGCCGAAGTAAACCCGTACCGTCGGGCAGCTTCCTGCTGAAGTGTACTGGTTGTAAACGGGGGAGAAGGCTGACGTTTGACCGTCTTTTTTGTAATTTTTCGAACAACAAAGGCTTGCTGTTTGATTTTTGTTAGATGGGCCTCTGCCGATTTTTGGTCGGAGATTTTGGCTTTTTTCCCCTGAATTTTGAGCAGTTCCGAGAAAAAAGGCTTTGTTTTTTCGCCCTGAAGCTCCGCCTGAATTGTCCAGTACTCTTCCGGGACAAAGGATTCAATGGCTTCTTCCCGCTCGCAAATGAGACGCAAAGCCACCGATTGAACCCGACCGGCACTCAATCCGCGGTAAATGGTTTTCCACAAAATCGGGCTGACTTTGTAGCCAACCAGCCTGTCCAGTACCCGACGGGCTTTTTGCGCATTGACTTTTTCAATTTTAACTTTGGTTGGGTGTTCGATGGCTCGAATAACGGCGGATTTGGTAATTTCATTAAACAGCACCCGGTGAACATTGCCGTTTTTTTCTTTCAATTCATTGGCCAAATGGTAGGCAATGGCTTCGCCTTCGCGATCCGGATCGGTGGCAATGTAGACTTGCTCGGAGTTGCGCGCCAGTTTTCGCAACTCCTGAAGAATTTTACCCTTTCCGCGAATGGTAATGTACTCCGGCTCAAAATTGTTGGCGATATCGACGCCCAGGCGATTTTTGGGGAGGTCCTTGACGTGCCCGACCGACGCTTTCACCACAAAATCTTTCCCCAAAATACGATTAATTGTCTTTGTCTTGGCAACCGACTCGACAATAACAAGAGATTTCGGCATATAAAATTTTCTTTAATTTACAATGTTCTTACGATCGGAAATGGTGCGCCCCAACAACTGCGTGTCCACATCATCAGAATTAAAAAGGTACGAAACCACCAGAGATTTAATGTCGTCGGCGGACACCGAGCTTTCGCCTAACATCATGGCACGTTCAATAATTTGCTCCATGTCCATGAGCGAAATAATTCCAAGTTCTTTTAATTGAATCAGATAGCCGTGTGCCTCAGGACGAATTACAACCTTTTCAGCATCGTGAAGCACGCGGTACGCCCGGTTCAGCTCCACCTCTTGATTGTCCAGCATCTCTTCCTGGTCCATTTCCATTTTCTCGAAAAGCCAGGAAAAGGCGGCGTTAATTTCATTTTCGGTGTAGCCCTGATTGAGCAATTCGCGCGAGACACCGTCGAGTCTCTCAATCGTGCCGTTGTTGGCTCGAATTTGACTCATTAAAAAAACCAAAATCTCAACCACTCGTTCGTTCATACCACCCTCGTGAGTTCTTCGTCCCAAGGAATTTTACTTAAAGCAGGCTCCAATTTTCCTATCGTCAAAATTGCAAATCTCAACATATTGTTTTTTACATTGAATTCAATTTTGGCGGGAAGAAAATTTGAGCCTTTACTAAAAATTTAGCAATATTTTTTGATTTGTCAAGTTATTTTACAAGAATTTCACATTTAAAATTCTGATCAAAGGGAAAAAGTCTATGCCCGCATTTTGCCTTACTTGCACGGGACGCAACCAAGCCCATTTTTCGGTTGAACCGGAATCGACTAAAATCAACCTGCCAATCTGCTTTCACATTTCCTCTGTCAATTAAGTGGCAGATTGGTCGGCCAGTGTTCCCCTTCGAAAACACGCTTTCTATTTTTTGCGTCCGTGGCAATATTTGTATTTCAAACCGCTGCCACAGGGACACGGATCATTTCGACCAACCTTCGGAACCACCCGAATGGGTTTTTGTTTCGGCTGCGACGGGTCTCTTCCCCCCTGACGCCGGGCGGCCGCTTCTTCTTCCGCTACTTCCGCCGGTACACCCCGGTAGCCCATTCCCGTAGCCGATTCGTGGATTGTTCTCATGCGCTGAGCCACAGGCTGCACGTCAATTTGAGGCATTATTTGTGGCTGGGCCCGATACACAAACTGCAGCACGCCTTCATTAATGCGATCGAGCATTTCCGTAAACATGTGAAAGCCTTCTTTTTTGTACTCGATCAGCGGGTCTTTCTGGCCGTACGCCCGGAGCCCGATTCCTTCTTTGAGCAGATCCATTTCGTACAGGTGCTCTTTCCATTGCTCATCGATTACCCGCAAGGTAGCTACGCGCTCCAATTCGCGCATCAATTCCGGCCCCAATTTCTTCTCACGATATTCGTAAGCCTGAATGGCTTTTTCTTTGATTCGGCGGATCAGTTCCTCTTCGGTCATGTCCGGGTATTCGCTCTCCTTCACCGGCACCTTAATCATCATAACGCGCATGAGTTCGGTGTTCAGGCCTTCCCAATCCCATTCTTCCGGGTAGGTACCGGGATCGGCGAATTCGCGCACCGTGTTTTCCACGTACTCCTCGATCATGTCCATGATCTCGTCTTTTAGATTTTCCTCGTGCAAGGCGTGATTCCGGCGGTCATAAATCACCTCCCGCTGCTGGTTCATGACATCGTCATATTCCAACAGATGCTTGCGAATGCCAAAGTTTTGCGCTTCCACCCGTTTTTGGGCCCGCTCAATGGATTTGGTGATCATCGGGTGCGTAATGACCTCCCCCTCTTTCAATCCCAGTCGGTCCATGACGCCGGCGATTCGCTCCGACCCGAAAAGGCGCATCAGATCGTCTTCCAGCGAAAGGTAAAACTTGGAAGCACCGGGGTCGCCCTGGCGGCCCGCGCGCCCGCGCAACTGAAGGTCAATTCGCCGTGATTCGTGACGCTCCGTTCCGATAATGTGCAGCCCGCAGGGCATGTCTGCCTTGCACTCGTGAATGTCGATTTCAGGGGGCGCTTCGTTCTCGCGATCCACTAAAAAACACTCACTGCACGCAACCACCCCTTTGCCCAATTTAATGTCCGTTCCGCGGCCAGCCATATTGGTGGCGATGGTCACCTGACCGGGTTCCCCTGCGTGGGAAATGATTTCTGCTTCTTGTTGGTGGTATTTGGCATTTAAAACGGAGTGCTTAATTCCCCGCCTCTTCAACATCCGGCTTAGCGTTTCGGAAACGTCCACCGAAACCGTACCCACCAAAACCGGAATGCCCCGTTCGTGCAAACGTTCAATTTCGTTAATGACCGCGTTGTACTTTTCGCGTTTCGTACGGTAAATTTGGTCGTGGTAATCGATGCGGCGTACCGGTTTGTTTGTGGGAATGACCACCACATCCAGTTTGTAAATTTCCCAGAACTCCCCGGCTTCGGTTTCGGCGGTTCCCGTCATGCCCGCCAATTTGTAGTACATTCGGAAATAATTCTGCAGGGTGATGGTTGCCAGGGTCTGGGTTTCCCCCTCCACCCGAACATTTTCTTTGGCCTCCAGGGCCTGGTGCAACCCGTCGCTGTAGCGGCGTCCGGGCATGAGACGACCGGTAAATTCGTCCACGATCATCACTTTGCCGTCCGACACCACATATTCAACGTCCTTTTCAAACAGGGAATAGGCCTTCAAGAGTTGTTGGATATTGTGGAGTTTTTCGTTTTTTTCGGCAAATTCGGCCACAATTTTCTCTTTGCGCCGTTCCTTTTCGGTTTTGGAAAGCGATTCGTCCGATTCAATCTTTTCAATCTCCTCGTCTAAATCGGGGACAATGAACATCTCGGGGTTGTTTGGCGCCAGCTTGTCCCGTCCCTTATCTGTTAAATCGATGGTGTTGCTTTTCTCGTCAATGGAGAAGAACAGATCGTCGTCCACCTCGTGCAGGCGCTTGTCCCGAATAAAGTCGTTTTCCACCCGGCGCACTAATTTTTGAAGTCCCGGCTCGTGCAGCAGTTTAATCAAGCGCTTGTTTTTCGGAGCCCCTCGTGTGGCCTGCAACAAACGAATGCCCGCCTCGTATTCTTTGTCTTCCTTCAGGAGTTTTTCCGCTTCGGTGATGAGCTGATTGACCAAAATCGTCTGGTTTTTCACCAGCCGTTCCACCATCGGTTTGAGTTCCTTGTACTGCTGGTTGGAATGTCCCACAGGGCCGGAAATAATCAGCGGTGTTCGGGCTTCGTCAATGAGAACGCTGTCCACTTCATCCACAATGGCGTAGTAATGCCCTCGCTGTACGATGTCTTCCTCCGAAATCGCCATATTGTCCCGAAGGTAGTCAAAACCGAATTCATTGTTGGTGCCGTAGGTAATGTCAGCGGCATAGGCACGTCGACGCTGTTCACTATCCATGTCGTTGGTAATGTACGCCACGGAAAGGCCTAAATATTTGTAAATTTCGCCCATCCATTCAGCGTCGCGTCGGGCCAGATAATCGTTAACGGTGACCAAATGCACGCCTTTGCCAGTAAGGGCATTCAGGTACAACGGCATGGTGGCCACCAGCGTCTTGCCCTCTCCCGTGGCCATTTCCGCGATTTTTCCCTCGTGCAAGACTACAGCCCCCATGAGTTGCACGTCGAACGGAATCATATTCCAGACCATTTTATGGTCAACCACATTCCAGGAACGCTTTTCTTCCGTAAATCGACGGCAAACCTCTTTTACCGTTGCAAATGCTTCGGGCAAAATCTCCGTGAGCACCTCGTCAATTATTTCTTTCTCTTTGTCTTCTAATTCGGCGATTTCATCCCGAATTTCATCGCGCTGCTCCACCCCGCTCTCGGGATTTTTGTAGCTTTCCTCAAGCTCGTCGCGCAGTTTCTGAATGCGTTCCGTAACCTCGCGGGTACGATCCCGAATAATCGCCTTGAACTTCTCGGTCTGCGCTTTGAGTTGTTCTTCGCTTAATCCGTGGAGTTTTTCGTATTCTTCGTTGATTTTTTCGACAATTGGTTGTAACCGCTTAATTTCACGGTCGTGTTTGCTGCCAAAAATTTTGGTTGCCAATTTCGCAAACATTTTAGAGACTCACCTTCATTCAGTTCGAACTCATTTTCGTAACGGGGGTGCCGCCTGTCGGCGCACATTATTTGTGACTTTCCGAAAAAATCTCTGGCAATTCTCCCGGATTTTTTCTTCTTCACGCGTCCCCTCTAAACGAAACAATTTAATTTTGACCAAACGATTTTATTCTTAAAAATGAAGCCGAAGGTCTGCGCTTAGCCTTCCGAAAAACGCTTTGAGAAACTTCGATTTGCTAATTCATGCCTCGCGTTTTTTGGTCAGAGTTAAACCGCTTGTTAACTACCCCCCCTTTACATAAGACGGCTTAGTCAATCCACGAAAAAAGAAATATCTCTTTTAAAATCTGAATAGACTTCTTTTATTTTTGCGACTAATGGTTCTAATTTATCTGCATAAAGATCAAGGGCATAGGCATGGCTATAAAAATGTCGAAATGCAAGATATTCGCCAAGTTCTTGTAAAGTCGTTTTAGAGATGATTCCATTCGATTCAGCTAATTTTAATAAGTTTTTGTGCCATGAACTGCCTTCAGGCAAAGGAATATCAATTTCTTTTAATGTAAGTTTTACTATATTTTCGATACCATTGTAAAAATTATGAATCAGGGTCGCCACACCAGCTAATTCCAAGAATTGTAAAAATGGTAATTTTTCTTCCGATGGTAATTCAGATATTAGTTTATCGATATTTTTATATTCGGCTTCTATTTTATCTTTAAGCTTAGCCATATAAGAGAACGCCTTCCGAAACCAATATTTCCGAAAACTTACTCGGTCTGTTTAAATCGATTAAATCTACCGGCTGGGAAAGATTAAAGATTAGCTCACTATAAAATTTAAAAAATAAATTATCCGGGATTCCTTCAACGGCCAAATCAATATCTCTGTTTTTGCCCGTTTCTCTACTTCCTGAACCAAAAAGAATAATTCGTTTAACCTTGTATTTTCTGGCCAATTCAAAAATGGCTTTTTTATCTTTCTCGGAAATCATGGTCTTTACTTGATTTTTTTCGCCCAGTTCAATTTAATAGATTTTGTTTCATTATTCCAATTTAGAATTTAAAATGCCGTATTTTTGCGATTTGCTTAAGGCAGTTAACAATTTCTTTCTGTAAATAGTACAATGATATTTCCGTTTTTGCCACTCTATTTTCAGTGCCGTCCCTAACGATTAAAATCCGTCTGGAAAGCCCATTTTTTATTTGTGTAGACGTTTAACGTACCGAAGTCCGTAGAGTTCCACT
This sequence comes from uncultured Deferribacteres bacterium, assembly GCA_964579725.1. GTDB lineage: Bacteria > Zhuqueibacterota > JdFR-76 > JdFR-76 > BMS3Abin05 > CAZOHG01. The sequence continues at coordinate 15,515 of CAZOHG010000015.1, read as the reverse complement.
TCTGGTTTCTTTTCCACATCTTGATGTGTCAGTGTTCGTTTAACGAAACGTCCAACAGCCCGCGCCCTGTTTTGTGAAGGCGCCCACTTCGTTTAAGATCGTTAAGAACCGAATCCAAAATGCCGTTAATGAAGCTGCTGCTTTTTTCCGTGCTGAATCGTTTGGCAATTTCGATGGCTTCATTAATGGTCACTTTCGGCGGAATGTCTTCAAAATAAAGAAATTCGGTAATTCCCATGCGCAGAATAAGCTTGTCCAAAATGGCAATTCGGTGGAATTCCCAGTTCTGAGCCTTGCCGCGAATCAGGTTGTCTAATTCCTCGATATGGGCTGTGGTTTTAAGAATCAATTCACGGGCGAAGCTTCGCGTGTTGGCATTTTCCAGGCGGTGCCCGATGACATCATTGATTATCTTCTCAATGGGATCGTGAGTCATTTCGTAGGCGTACAATACCTGAAGCACGTATTCGCGCGCCAACCGTCTTCCACTCTTGGCCATTTCCCTTCCCCTCTACGTCCGCTCTACAAATAGGTCAACCAACCGTATCTGTCCTTTATGTCACCGGAGAGAACACCAAAAAAATGTTCTTGAATATGTTTGGTAATGGGACCGCGGTGGCCCTCACCGATGGGAATCCGATCGACCGATTTAATGGGACTCACTTCGGCGGCACTGCCGGTGAAAAACAACTCGTCTGCCAAATAGAGCATTGCGCGGGGAATCATTTCTTCCTTCACCTCGTACCCCAATTCTTTGGCAAGGGTGAAAACCGAATCGCGTGTAATACCGGGCAAAATGGAGGCAGATAGCGGAGGCGTGAAAAGTTTGCCATCGCGTACCAAAAAAATATTTTCGCCGCTTCCTTCGCTCACATAGCCTTCCGTGTTTAAGGCAATTCCCTCCACGTAGCCGTCCATGACCGCTTCCATTTTAATGAGTTGCGAGTTCATGTAATTGCTCCCGGCTTTTGCAATGGCGGGCATGGTGTTGGGCGGCAGGCGATTCCACGAAGAAACACGCACATCTACTCCAACACGAATGGCCTCGTCCCCCAGATATTTGCCCCATGTCAAAGCGGCAATCGCTACCTGAACGGGAGAATCCTTCGGATCAACGCCCAACGTCTTGTATCCTCGGAAAACAATGGGGCGCAGGTACGCTTCCTCTAAATGATTGGCTTTGACGATGTCCAGACAGGCTTGCTCCAACTCCTCTATCGTGTAAGGAATTTCAATTCGGTAAATTTTGGCCGAATTGAACAGCCGCTTAATGTGATCGTGCAGGCGGAAGATAGCCGGCCCCTGTTTGGTGTTGTAGCAACGCATTCCCTCGAAAACGCTGGAACCGTAGTGAACCACGTGCGCCAACACGTGAACGGTTGCCTTTCGCCAATCGATGATTTCACCGTCAAACCAAATCTTCCCGTTCTCAGGAATCTCAGCCATGAAACCTCCTATGCTTACCCTGTTGTGAATTTCGGAAAACTAATTTAAAACTTTTTTCAGCGGAATACAAATAAATTCCATTTTTCCCGCCGATTTCGCCAATTAATCTTTCAAAAGCTGGCGGGCAATGACAATTCGCTGAATTTCGGACGTCCCTTCGTAGATTTCCGTAATTTTCGCGTCCCGGAAAAAGCGCTCAACGGGGAAATCTTTGATGTAGCCGTAGCCGCCGTGGATTTGCACAGCCTGGTCGGAAAGTTTCACCGCCACTTCCGAGGTTTTGAGTTTCGCCATTGCCGCCTCCCGAATGTAAGGCAGGCCTTGATCTTTGAGCCACGCTGCTTGGTAGGTCAACAGGCGAGCGCTTTCCAATTCCGTCGCCATGTCCGCCAATTTGAATTGAATACCTTGAAATTCGGAAATCAATTTCCCGAATTGTTTCCGCTCTTTGGAATACGCCAGAGCCGCGTCGAAAGCCCCCTGCGCAATGCCAAGTGCCTGCCCCGCAATTCCGATTCGGCCGTTGTCCAGGGCAGAAAGGGCAATACGGAGTCCCTTGCCTTCAGGACCAATCCTATTTTCCCTGGGAATCCGACAATCCTCAAAGGCCAATTCGCACGTGTCCGAGGCCCGAATCCCCAACTTTTTCTCCTTTTTGGCCACGCGAAAGCCGGGCGCGTCCTTTTCCACAATAAACGCACTAATGCCCCGGTACCCCATTGAGCGGTCTTTGGTGGCAAAAACAATGAGAACATCTGCGTGAGCGGCGTTGGTAATAAACATTTTAGAGCCGTTTAAAACATAGGCATCCCCGTCTTCTTTGTAGCTGGTTACCAGCGAGGCGGGGTCCGAACCGGCGCCAGGTTCTGTGAGCGCAAAGGCTCCCATGAATTCGCCCTTGGCCAGCGGCACCAAATATTTTTGCTTTTGCTCTTCGTTTCCAAACATGAGAAATGTGTCGCACACCAGGGAATTGTTCACATCAATCACTACCGCTGCCGAAGCATCCACCCGGGCGATTTCTTCCATAATGAGGGCGTAGGCCAAATAGTCCATTCCGGCACCACCGTATTTTTCCGGAACGGTTACCCCCAAAAAACCGAGCTCCGCCATTTTTTTCACCCCCTCTTCGGGGTAGATTTCCTGCTCGTCCCGCTCGCCTGCACCGGGCGCCAATTCTTCTTCAGCAAAAGATCGGGCAGTTTCCCGAACCATCCGATGATCGTCATCTAATGAAAAATCCATTGCGAACTCCTTTGCTCAATTGACCGTTAAAAACAATTCCATTTTGATTTTGTCATTATTTGGAATAATCATAAAAGCCTTTTCCGGTTTTGCGGCCCAAATGCCCCGCCGCCACCATTTTTTTCAGAAGAGGACACGGGCGATATTTGGGGTCTCCCAACCCTTCGTACAACACATTTAAAATGTGCAGGCACACATCGAGACCGATAAAATCGGCCAGGGTTAAGGGGCCCATGGGATGATTCATGCCCAATTTCATAACGGTGTCAATGGCGTCTCGATCGGCCACGCCTTCCATGAGGCAGTAGATTGCCTCATTAATCATGGGCATCAGCACGCGATTTGAAATAAAGCCGGGGTAATCGTTCACCGCCACCGGCGTTTTGCCCAACTCCCGACTCAAGCTGAGAACACGATCAAAAGTCGCGTCACTGGTAGCCAGACCGCGGATGACTTCCACCAATTTCATGACCGGAACCGGATTCATAAAATGCATTCCAATACATTTTTCGGGGCGATTGGTTACGGCGGCGATTTCGGTGATCGAAATGGACGACGTATTGGAGGCCAGGATTGTTTCCTTCCGACAAATGGTGTCCAAACGCCGAAACACGTCCTTTTTTGCCTCGGGATTTTCAATAATGGCTTCCACCACCAAAATGGCTGACGCCACATCCTCCAAATTGGTGCTGGGATGAATTCGGGAAAGTGCCGCTTGCATGGCGTCTTCCGAAATCACTTCTTTTTTCACCTGACGCTCCAGATTTTTTCGAATGGTGGCCAGGGCACGGTCCAAATACTCCATTTTGACGTCAATTAAATGGACATCGAATCCCGAAAGGGCAAAAACGTGGGCGATGCCGTTGCCCATGGTTCCGCCACCAATGACGCCGATTTCTCTATTATTCATTTTTTCCCTCCGCAAAATTTTTTGACCGTCACCGCAAAAATTTCCCTAAAACCTTCGTTTTATTTTTGTCCAGCCGTTCGCCCGCCACTCAATTGGCAAACCGTTTGGAAAGCGTCCGGCTGAGACACAAGTTTCACCTGTCGCATTTTCTGAAAATTCCACGGTATTTCTAAGAATCAACGCCACAATGTTATTTAAAATCAAGCTTTTGCCTTTGAGTGGTCAAACGGTTCTAAAAGGGCTAACGCACGCTTTCCCCTGAAATCCTTACACACGCTCCACAATGAGAGCTGCCGCCTCCCCACCTCCAATGCAAAGAGTGACCAGTCCGGTTTGGGCATCCTTCTGTTCCATGGCGTACAAAAGGGTGGTCAGGAGACGAGCGCCGCTGGCTCCGATCGGATGTCCGATGGCCACGGCTCCGCCGTTTACGTTCACTTTTTCCAGGTCGAGGTCCAAGATTTTTTGGACGGCCAGTAAAACAACGGCAAAGGCTTCGTTAATTTCGAAAAGATCGATGTCCGAAAGCTGCATACCGGCTTTTTTCAACACTTTTTGGATAGCGTAAGCCGGTGCAGTGGTAAACCAGGCCGGATCCTGCGCGAAGGAAGCCTGCGCCACCACTCGGACTAAAGGCTTCACCTGCAGTTCCTTTGCCGTCTCCGCTGCCATGGCCATTACCGCTGCGGCGCCGTCGTTGATCTTGGAAGCATTCGCTGCCGTTACGGTTCCGTCTTTTTGAAAAGCGGGGCGCAATTTGGGAATTTTGGCAAAATTGACGCGCCGGGGCTCCTCGTCCTCTTCCACCAAAACCGGTTCTCCCTTGCGTTGCGGCACCGAAACGGGCACGATTTCCTTTTTGAACCGCCCTTCCTCCAAGGCAGATAGAGCACGTCGGTAGCTCATTTCAGCAAAAATGTCCTGCTCTTCCCGTGAAATCGCCATTTCCTTTGCACACAGTTCCGCAGCGTTCCCCATGTGAAAATCGTTGTACACATCCCACAAACCGTCCGTAATCATGGAATCCACCACTTCCCCGTTTCCCATGCGGTGCCCCCAGCGTGCTTTGGGAAGCAAATACGGGGCTTGACTCATATTTTCCATCCCGCCGGCCACCACAATGCGGGCATCTCCCAATTTGATCGCCTGATCTGCCAACATAACGGATTTGAGTCCGGAGCCGCATACCTTATTAATCGTCATGCACTCCACACTCGTGGGGAGTCCCGCGCCCAAAGCAGCCTGCCGAGCCGGCGCCTGTCCTACCCCAGCCGGCAGGACATTTCCCATGATTGCCTCGTCAATTTTGTCGACCTCGATTCCCGCCCGGGCAACCGCTTCCCGAATGACGATCGAACCTAATTTCGTCACCGGTACGCTCGAAAGACTGCCCCCGAAAGAGCCCACCGGCGTCCGAACTGCACTTACAATTACCGTTTCATGTCTGTCAGCCATGGTATTTTCTCCACAATTGTTAGTCAATCTCTTTCAGCATCCTTCGTGCGATAACCAAACGCTGAATTTCCGACGTTCCCTCTCCAATTTCCATGAGTTTGGCGTCGCGGTAGAAGCGTTCCACGGGGTAATCCCGAATGTACCCGTAACCGCCGTGGATTTGAATGGCCCGATTAGCTGTTCGGGTTCCCACTTCCGAGGCGTACAATTTGGCCATGGCCGCCTCTTTGGTAAAGGGCTTCCCGGCGTCTTTTAGACGAGCCGCGTCGTACACCAGATGGCGGGCCGCCTGCACCTCGGTGCCCATGTCGGCCAGCAGAAATTGAATGGCCTGAAAATGGCCAATCGGTTTGCCGAATTGGGACCGTTCGTTGGCGTACCGCAACGCATGGTCCAATGCGCCCTGAGCAATGCCCAGGGCCAGGGCTCCAATGCCAATGCGACCTTCGTCCAGCGTCATGACCGCTAATTTGAATCCGTCCCCTTCGTTTCCAATAAGATTTTCCGCCGGCACTTCACAATCCTCAAAAATCAATTCCTGCGTGTTTGAGGCTCGCAGTCCCATTTTATTTTCCTTTTTGCCCAACTTGAAGCCCGGAAAATTCCTTTCCACAATAAACGTGCTCATGCCCTTGTGCCGTTCCGCTTCGGGATTGGTTCGAGCCGAAACAATGACAAAATCGGCTTCTCCCCCGTTGGTACAGAAAAATTTCGTCCCGTTCAAAATATAGGTATTCCCCCTTTTTTGAGCCGTTGTCTTCACCCCTGCCGCGTCCGACCCGGCTTCGGGCTCGGTCAGCCCAAAGGCCCCGATCGATTTCCCTTCCGCCAGGGGCCGCAAATATTTTTGTTTTTGCGCCTCATTTCCAAATGCGTAGATCGGGTAACTGCCCAGCGAGGTGTGTGCCGCCAAAGTAATGCCTGTGGAAGCACACACGCGGCCGATCTCCTCAATGGCGATGGCCAACGCCAGAGTGTCCATTCCGGCGCCGCCGTATTTTTCTGGATACGGGATGCCCATGAGACCCAATTCCGCCATTTTTTGAAGAATCTCGCGGGGGAATTTCTCGGTTTCGTCCAATTCGGCTGCCACGGGTTCGATTTCATTTTTGGCAAAATCGCGTACCATTTCGCGAAGCATTGTGTGTTCTTGCGAAAGTTCCATATATTTCTCCCATATTTACACTATTTTAAGGATTGAGCAAAATTATTCCTATTTCTCCAAAAATCTTAATTCCATTTCAGCACAAAAATATTTTGAGGATGATCTGTCCTTCGCCAAAGACTTCTTCTTTATTCGTTGTCGCACCCCCAAAAATCCTGCGGAGTTTTCTTTTGGACCCAATCGGGCAGCTAATCGTTTTCTTCTTCCTCCTCCCAATCCTCATCTTCGTCCCAGTCCTCTTCTTCGTCATATTCCGGATATTGCGGGGGGGATTCGCCCACAGATTTGACCAATTTTTTGTATTTTTTCCGGCGAAGGTTCGTTTCGAAAACATCTTCCACTTTTATTCGATGCCACCACTCATCCCCGAAATCGAACACATAATGAAAAACAGTTCCCTTTCTCAAATCGACTTCCCAAATTGCCGTCTCGGCCGCCGATATTCTTTCGTTTTCGTACCCTGTTTCTTCAAGAAAAATCGGATCGGCTATTTCCAGCGAGTCGTAAATTTTTCGGAAACTTTTCGTATCTTTTCCCGTGATGAAAAATGAGTAAAGATGTTCGTCGTACCGATCGAAAGCCTTGAAAATAATCTTGTGCAAATCTTGAAAGGTACAATTTTCCGAGAGGTCGATGATTCGGTACACGTCCGGTTCTCCAAAGAGAGAAACCCGAAAGCGATAAACTATCATTCCTATTCCCTCTGAAACTACTAAAAATTAAGCAAAATTGTTGGCATCTCTTTCCTCAAGAGCGGGCGTTTCGATCCGAAACCGCCTGTGCTTACTTGCCTCGGTACCTGGGAGCTCGTTTCTCCAAAAAGGCACGAATTCCCTCCAGGCGATCCTCCGTAAAAATGGTTGTCTCGTAATATTTTTGTTCGATTTTCAACGCCTCTTTTAGGGGAAGCGCCAATCCCTCCTGCAGCGCCTTTTTAGCGGCCCGAACCGCAACCGGGCCGTTTCGCGCGATCCGATCGCCCAGTTCCAACGCTTTAGGCAGCAATTCCGAACGGGGAACCACCCAATTGGCAACGCCGCACGCCAGCGCTTCCTGCGCGGAAAAGGTACGTGCCGACGCGATCCAGTACAGGGCGCGACTGTACCCGATGAGGCGTGTGAGGCGCTGGGTTCCCCCCGCACCGGGAATAATGGCCAGACTGGTTTCCGGAAGTCCCAACCGAGCGCCTTCGGAAACCAGTCGAAAATCGGCTGCTAAAGCCAACTCCAGGCCGCCCCCCAGGGCCGCCCCCTGAACGGCAGCCATGGTGGGCACCGGCAAACAGGCCAGTTTTTGAAAGGTTTCCCGAATGGAAGCAACCAACGTACTCACTTCTTCCTCGGGCACGTCGCGTCGCTCCTTCAAATCCGCTCCGGCACAAAAGTGCTTTCCGGCTCCCTGAATAATGACCACCCGAAGCAAATCGCGGTCGATTTCTTCCTGTGCCCTGTCCAACCACCGAGAGAGTTCGCCAATCATAATACGATTCAGCGCGTTGACCGGTGGTCGTTTCAGGGTGAGAACACCGACCCCATTGCGTAGGGACCAGGAAAGCCACTGAAAAAGAGCACCCGCATCCATTAGTCCACAAGCACAGCTTTGTACCCGTATTCCAGAATGCCTGCGTGCCCTTCTTTTTGGACGCGGCGGAAGATGATTTCCACTCGCTTGCCGACTTCGAGTTGGTCGAATGGGGTGTCCACAATTTGTGTGGTCAATCGTACCCCGTCGTCCAATTCAACGATTCCCATTGCGAACGGAGCCTGCATGGCGAAGGCCTCGGCCGGTGTGTAAATAATGGTGTACGTCAGCAGAGTACCGGTTTTTTGCAACGTGACCGGTTCGAATTCGCGATTCCCGCATTTTGAGCAAATCAGGCGCGGCGGGAACTCAATGTGTCCGCACTGGGTACATTTGGCCGCTTCGAGACGCGCCCGTTGAGGAATTTCCCTTGTGTAACGTGGCACAATACTTTTCATGACATCGCCTCCAAAATATGAACCACACAACTACCACCGGAACCGCCCATGTTTTGCGTCAGGCCGATTCGTGCATTTTTCACCTGCCGTTCACCCGCTTCCCCCCGAAGTTGGGAAACAATTTCAGCAATTTGGGCAATGCCCGTGGCCCCCACGGGGTGTCCCTTGGATTTCAGCCCGCCGCTGGTGTTCACAGGGATTTTCCCGTCCAGAGCCGTCAAACCGCTTTCAGCAGCTTCTCCCCCCTTGCCTTTCTCCACAAAACCCAATTCTTCGTAGGCACAGATTTCGGCAATGGTGAAACAATCGTGTACTTCCGCTACGTCTATTTGCTCCGGCGTTAAATCCGCCATTTTGTACGCCTTTTCGGCGGCTTTTCCAATGGCAGGAACCGTCGTCAAATCGGAGCGACTGTGCAGGGCGATGGTGTCCGAAGACTGAGCCGTGGCGCGAATCTTGACAGGCCGCCCTTTGAATTTTTTGGCCATTTCCAGGGGAACCACAATAGCCGCCGCGCCGCCGTCGGTAACGGGAGAACAATCGAACAGATGAAGCGGGTCAGCCACCATGGTTGAATTCAGAACGGTTTCTTTGGTAATTTTCATTTGGAACTGCGCATTGGGATTCAAAGCGCCGTTGGCGTGATTTTTAACGGCCACTGCCGCAAGCTGCTCGCTGGTGGTTCCGTATTTGTGCATGTGAGCCCGAGCAATCATGGCGTACAACCCGGGAAAGGTAATGCCGAAATAGGCTTCGTATTCTTGATCGGCGGCCGTGGCCAAGATGTAGGTGGTGTCTTCGCCGTCGTTCATTTTTTCCACGCCGCCGGCCAACACAATGTCGCTGTAACCGGACGCCACCTCGAAAATAGCCTGCCGAAGCGCCACGCTGCCGGAGGCGCAGGCGGACTCCACGCGCGAGGAAGCTGCGGGAGCAACGCCCAGATAATCGGCCATCAGGGAGCCGATGTGTTCCTGCCCCACATACAGCCCCGGTGACATGCTGCCGATGTACATCGAGTCGATGTGGTCAACCCCGGCATCGTCAATGGCTTTGAGAGCGGCTTCCACAAAAATATCCCGCAGAGATTTGTCCCAGAGTTCGCCAAAACGGGTCATGCCAACCCCAACAATGGCAACTTCTCTCATATCTAACTCCTTTTTTTGGCTTTTCGTCCTATTTTTCTGCCCAATCTGTTGAACAGACTAATCATTCAATTGGATTTTCCCCCGGTACCGCACATATTCACCGTAGCTTAAATAGATTTTCTTTTTGGTGGTCAACTCCTTAAAAGTAGGAGCCCGGTGGCGCGCTTTTTCAATTTCCTCGGTCATCTGGAAAATAAAAGCGTCACTGCCCGCTCCGGAGCCAAATGAAACCATCAGGATTTTATCCCCCGGTGCCGCCACATCCAGCGTAGCGGACAGCCCCGTAATCGACGAGCCCGAGTACGTGTTGCCAATCCAGGGAACCACCCAGCCGGGTTCCATCTGTTCCTTTGCAAAACCCAGCATTTTTCCGACCTTGAGGGGAAATTTTCCGTTGGGCATGTGAAAGACGGCGTAAGCAAAATCGGCCGGTTTCATGCCCGTTTTTTCAAGGATGCCCCACGCGGCGCCCGACACATGTTTAAAATAGGCGGGGTCACCGGTGAAGCGGCTGCCGTGCATCGGGTACATGCGTCCTTCCCGCCGCCAAAAATCGGCTGTGTCCGATGTGTAGGAGTAGGTGGCCAAAATTTCGGCCAGTACATTTTTCTTTCCCATGATGTACGCCGAACCGCCGGCTGAGGCTGTAAACTCCAGAGCGTCATTAGGGGCTCCCTGTGACGTGTCAGCACCAATACCCATTGCGTACTCCATTTCACCCGATTTGACGTGGCTGTACGCGACAAACATGGCCTCCGATCCCGCCTTGCAAGCAAATTCAAAATCAGCCACATGAACCTCGGGGCCAATCCCAAGCGAATCAATCAAAATCGTGCCACTGGGTTTTACGGCGTAGGGATGGGATTCCGATCCGATGTAAACAGCCCCGATATTTTTCGGGTCGATTTGTGCCCGGGCCAAGGCATTCTTGGCTGCCGCCACGGCAATGGTAATGGCATCTTCATCCATTCCCGGGACGGATTTTTCGTACACCAAAATCCCCTTCTTAATTTCGTCCCCGTTTTTGCCCCATTGCCGTGCGATTTCATCGACGGTAATACGGTAACAGGGTACGTAGGATCCGTATCCGACAATTCCAATCATAGAATCCTCCTGATTAATGGAAACCGAAGTGTGCATTTTCAAAGTGTGAAAACGGCAATTGAGGCGCCGTTCCCACACGGAAATCCGCCGTTGTCTGCCTTACGTGAAGCCAAAAATGCGGCAAAATCCTGCAAATTTCTGACACTTGGTTTTTCTGTTCTTTCGCTGGTCCATTTGCAAAAACGTTGGGCTATTATTGAAAAATTCGCACCAAAATCTGTCTGACTTCTCCGCCAAAGACCGTTTGACTCCGCCGCTCTATTTTTTTCACGCGCCCTACATGCGCATGACACCTGTTTTAAATTCCGGGATGTTCGGATTGTGGTCGGCCATTTCCAGTCCTTCAATCAACCATTTTCGTGTGTCCCGAGGGTCAACAATATCGTCCACAACCAGGCGTGCCGCTGAAAAATAGGGGGAGGTTTCTTCCCGGTACCTCTTTTTGATTTCCTCTTTTAACGCCGCTTTCTCCTCGTCGGACAGATTTTTTTTCGTGAGCAAAATCGTATTGGCTGCAATTTCGCCTTCCATGACGGCAATGCGGGCCGTGGGCCATGCGAAAATGAGGCGGGGATCGTACGCCTTCCCGCACATGGCGTAATTTCCGGCCCCGTAGCTATTTCGGACGACTACCGAAAATTTGGGCACCACCGAATTGGCCTGCACATTTACAAACTGAGCGCCGTCCTGAATAATTCCCCCCGTTTCGGCCTGGCGGCCCACCATAAAACCGGTGACGTCGTGCAAGAAAATCAAGGGGATTTTCCGTTCGTTGCACAACATAATAAAGTGTGATGCCTTGTTGGCCGAATCGCTGTAAATAACATTGCCCATTTGGATTTGGGGCGGCTGCGGCCTCCCGTAGGGGTCAGGCGGCATTTCTTTCTTCACCGGTTTGCCCTGATTGGCCACAATCCCCACAGCGTACCCGCCAATTCGCGCAAAGCCTGTGACAATGGTTTGTCCCCAGAGCGGTTTAAACTCTTCAAAACGGCTGCCGTCCACAATCCGCGCAATGATCTCCCGCATTTCGTAAGTACCGGTGGGCTCAGAAGGCACAATGCCCAAAATTTCTTCCGGGTCGTAGGCGGGTTCCTCAGGGGCAGTGCGATCAAAACCGGCGCGGGGACGTTCCCCGATTAAAGCCACTTCGTCGCGAATCCACTGGAAGGCTGCTTCCTCATTTTCCAAAAATTGGTCGGCCACACCGGAGATGGCATTGTGCATGTGCGCCCCGCCCAGCATTTCGATATCCACATCCTGACCCAGAGCGGATTTGACCAAAAACGGCCCCGCCAAAAACATGGAGGCGTTACCCTTAATCATGGACAGTGAGCTGCTCATCCCCGGAAGATAGGCACCACCTGCCACACACCAGCCGAAAACACAGGAAATTTGCGGGATGCCCATGGCCGCCATTTTGGCATTGTTGCGGAAAATCCGGCCAAAATGTTCCTTGTCGGGAAAAACCTCCCACTGGCGTTCCAAAAAAACACCGGCAGAATCCACCATGTACACAATGGGCAGGTGGTTGTCCATGGCAATTTCTTGAGCACGAAGATTTTTTTTGCAGGTTAAATTGACCCAGGAACCGGATTTAACCAGCGGTTCGTTGGCCATAATAACCACCTTTTTGCCGGAAATGGTTGCAACAACGACGACGGTCCCGGCGTAGGGGTAGCCGCCTGGCACCTCTTTGTACATATCGTAAGCAGCAAAACGCCCGATTTCCAGCACTTCCGTGCCCGGGTCCACCACGTGTTGAATGCGTTCGCGGGCCGAATATTTATGGCGTTTGTGCAGTTTTTCAAGCGACCGGGGATTGGGTTGTAAAAATCGGTTGGCTTTTTCTTGTAGCTCTGTGAGAAGCGTTAGCATGTAATTGCGATTCAAACGGTAGGATTCCGCTTTCACATCCAAATGCGATTCAATTCGTTTCATCGGCTATCGCTTTCCAGCTTGTGAACAGAACAAATTCGTCGAATTTTGAGCGAACGGACCGGGCATTTTCGGCTGCTTTTCTGAACCGCAAAAGCGCACCATTTTTGGCCGAAGGGGACACCTACAATCGTCCCCCCAAAAAAATCCTGCCGGATTCTACCTCAAATCTTTGACGCGCAATTGCAGTGTTTTGCGCCCACGGAATTCATTTTCTTCCACCACGTACACCATATCCACTGTGCCACCCGAAGGGGACAGGCGGTAGAGCAAATCCCCCAAACCAAATCCAATGGCATCCACAATCACGCTATTTTGCCTGACTTTGAATTTCAAATGATTGGTTCCCACAATGTAAGGCGAGCCGACGACCGAAACGTCGCGCGACAAAAAGACCGGCCTCATATTGCTGGGGCCAAAAGGCCCGAATAATTTGAGCAATCGGAAAAATCGAGCGTCAATGTCGTGCAAGTTTAATTCGCCGTCAATAAATATTTTGGGAACCAAATGTTCCTCGGTCATTTGCTCATGCGCCACTCGATTCAGGTCTTCCCGCAAGGCCTGAATTTTCTCGCCCCGAATAGAAAGACCGGCTGCGTATTTGTGTCCCCCGAATTCCAGGACGTGTTCCTGACAGGCTTTGAGCGCCTCAAAAATATTGAACCCGGGAATGCTTCGAGCCGAGCCTTTTCCAACCCCGTCTTCCACGGAAATCATGACCGTGGGGCGAAAATATTTTTCCACAATACGCGACGCCACAATGCCGATGACACCCGGGTGCCAATTTTCCTGTTCCAAAACAAGCGCCCAATCCCGTTCGGGATCGAATCGCTCTTCAATAATTTTCTGCGCCTGACGGAAGGTTTCTTCGTCAATATTGCGTCGATTGCGATTTTCGGCTTCCAAAATCTGCGCCACGTTCCGCGCCTGAGTAAGAGAATCGGTGGTCAACAGGTGCACGGCGCGGTCGGCTTTTCCTAATCGCCCGACGGCGTTAATCCGAGGCGCCAGAATAAACACTACCTGCCCCGAATGAATTTCCCGTCCGAAGAGACCGGAACTTTCCAAAAGTGCGCGAATACCCGCCCGCGGCGACAGGTTCATTCGATTCAGGCCTTCGCGAACCAAAATGCGATTCTCCCCGGAAAGCGGGACGATGTCGGCAGCGCTTCCGATGGCCACCAAATCCAATAAATCAAGGACGGTTTCGTCCGGCATGCCGAGCCTTTGCGCCAGAGCCACCGCCAATTTGAACGCCACACCCACGCCGGCCAAAAATTTGAACGGATAGGGGCAATTTTCTCGCTTGGGATTAATAATGGCGTAGGCGTCGGGTAATTGGGCGCCGGGTTCGTGGTGGTCGGTCACGATGACGTCAATGCCAAGCTGGCGCGCCAGGGCAATTTCCGCATGACCCGTAATGCCGCAGTCCACGGTAATAATCAGTGTGGCTCCGCGTCTGGCTGCTTCGCGAATCCCGCCTTCGGAAAGCCCGTACCCCTCGCTCATTCGGTCCGGGATGTAATAGACGGGCTGAACCCCGGCCGATTTCAAAAAACGGTAGAGCAGCGAAACCGAGGTGGCGCCGTCCACATCGTAATCGCCGTAAATGAGAATTCTTTCTTGAGAATGAATGGCTTTTGAAATACGCTCCACTGCCTTTTCCATGTCCCGGAAAAGAAAGGGATCGTGAAGGTAGTCCATATTCGGGCGGAAAAATTCTTTGGCCTTGTCAAAGGTGTCGATTCCGCGGTTGATGAGAATTTGAGACAGAACTGTGGGAATATTAATTTCCCGTGCAAATGCTTTAACTTTTTCCGGCTCCGGGGACCCGGCTAAAACCCATTGGGGGTCCATTCCTAATGCGACTCCTTTCTGCCTACCCCTCTCCCCACTTGGCTCCTAAAAAAGAGCCTCCCCCGACGCAGCTTTTTTATTGAAGATACAAAATTTTCCGCTCAATTAAAACAAAAAAATGCAAAGCGTTGGGACTTTTGAGTAATTAAAAGACGCGCAACACAAAAAAGGTGATTTCTTTCGATTCGATTTGAAATTGTCCCCGGCACAGCGGTTTCTTTTCTCTCGCGAATGAAGAAAAAATGCCTGAAGCCGATCGATAAGCCGAATTCTGTCGTTCCGCCGAAACGGAAGGGCGATCATTTCTCTCAGGCCTCCTGTTGCCAGAAGGCTCAAGCGACCTACCCAAGGGTTCACGGAAGCGGGCCACTTCCTTCTCCGCCTGCGGCGGACATCCCCTCCTACTTGGTCTTGCTCCGGACGGGGTTTACCAGGCCGCCCGGTTACCCGGACGCCGGTGGGCTCTTACCTTATTCGGCACATGGCCGACCCACCTTTTCACCGTTGCCTCCGTGTCCCCCGAAAAATCGGGGCGGATTGGCTGTGTCTTTTCTGTGGCACTTTCCCCGCCTCGCGGCGGGCCGCCGTTAGCGGCCGTCCTGCCCTACGGAGTTCGGACTTTCCTCCCGAAGAGCGCATCTTCGGGCGATCGCCTGATCTGCTTCAGGCCACCCTTCACTATCTTTTCAGTGTTTCCGAGCCACTGGAAACGCGATTTTTCCCCGACCACAGGTTTTTTCGTTCCCCCTTCAGCAAGGTCGTTTTCACAAAAAAAATCAAAAACCGGCCAAATTGAGTGCCTGGTTCGCTAACCGATCGGCCTCTTTGGTCTCGGTGCGCGGAACATTTTGAATGGTGACGGGAAAATTTCGTGAGCTCAACAACTCCCTCACCTTTTGAAAAAGTGGCTGTAGTTTTGGGTTACGAACTTTGTACACGCCTTCCAATTGCCGCGCCAGCAACTGACTGTCCGTTTTAACGGTTAAGGCTTCAATATTTGGTTGATTCAGGCGCTCCAGACACGTAATGAGTGCTGTGTATTCCGCCACATTGTTGGTTGTTTCCCCGATGGTCTGAGCTATTTTCAGAACTTCCCGTCCCTCCTGATCCCGTACCAACACCCCAATAGCGGCCTGTCCAGGGTTACCCCGAGAAGCTCCGTCCACAATAGCCGTAAGTTTTAATCCCATGGTTGTCCGATGTACGTGTGAGAAAAATCTTTGTAAAAATCTATTAAACACGGCTGAGGACAGCCGTGGCTACAGGTT